>NZ_VOTZ01000069.1 GCF_024372745.1 Methanocalculus taiwanensis | reverse complement strand
AGATTGATGCGTTCCTCCTCGGAGGTGAGCAGTAAATGACGGAAGAGTGGAAACCAAAGATTCTCGGCATCATCTGCAACTGGTGTTCCTATGCAGGAGCAGATCTCGCAGGGAGTGCACGAACACAATATCCACCGGACATCAGGACGATCAGGGTCATGTGTACCGGCCGTGTCGATACCCTCTTCATCATGAAGGCGTTCATCGACGGAGCTGACGGAGTCCTGGTGTCAGGTTGCCATTTCGGCGACTGCCACTATCTTGAAGGCAACTACAAGGCAGCTAAGAGGATGTTTTTGATGAAGAGTGTCCTCAAGAACATGGGACTCGAAGACAAGAGACTCAGAATGACATTTGTCTCAGCATCAGAAGGTGCAAAGTGGGCAAAGGTCGTCGAGGATGTTGTCAGGACAGTAACTGAACTTGGGCCTAGCCCCATTAAGGAGTTCCAGCAGTAGACGGAGGGTATGAGCGTGACCAAGATTTCACTGAACCTTATATCCGGACGCACGATTCAGCAGGGCGTTTCGATGGAGGGCGGCAAAGAGAAAAAGGCCTACACAAAGGCATGCGGCATCATCGAGATGGATCCCTCCGACATGAAGAAGCTGAGTGTCTGGAAGAACACCAATGTCCGCGTTACAAGCGAATACGGAACCGTCATCGTGAAGGCTGTCGAAGCAACCCAGGGTCCACACCCTGGCCTTGCCTATATTCCGATGGGACCCTGGGCAAACATGGTCGTTGACCCAAATACCTACTCAATGGGTATGCCGACCTTCAAGGGCACCCCTATTGAAGTCGAAGTAGCAATCAACGAGCCGGTCTATGACTCCCAGGAACTCGTCCGCAGAGCATGCGGACTCAAGGTGTGAGGAAAGTCTATGGCAAATATCGTATCAGATGTAATATGCCCCTTCTGCGGGACACTCTGTGACGACCTTGAGGTCGAGCTGAGTGACGACGGCAAGAAGATCCTTGAGGTCTATCATGCCTGCGCAATCGGT
>NZ_VOTZ01000068.1 GCF_024372745.1 Methanocalculus taiwanensis | reverse complement strand
CGGAGCCAAGGGAAACACTATTTGATACCAGTGTACTCTCTGATAAACCAGATGATGCCGAGCTGACAGTTGTTTATACCACCTATGCAGATGCAACATACACCTATAACGGGACAGTACTCCCTGACGCGGGCACGGGGGGAAAGAGTTATGGAGCCAAGACCAACTCCTGGTATATTACTGATATATCAGATGAAGAACCAACCACGCTGACTGCGGAGCGTATCGGTTCGTCCTATAAGTGGACACTGGCGGCACTCGTCACCGATGATTCAACAATCATTGCAGGATCCACAGAAGCCCGGACACGCGATACCATCCTTGTGCCGGTTTCAGTAAAGCACATTTCTGAAGCAGAAGGTTTTGGATTCACTCTCTCCTACGATCCATCGTATCTGGATGTAACAGGGGTTGTAAATGCCACACCAAATATGACTGTCACGTACAACATTCACGAACAAGAGGGTCGTGTAATTATATCTGCTTCAACAGATGATACATTCAGTGCAGGTAATACACCAATTTCGATTGCACAGCTCAATATCACAATGAAAGACAAAACCGGGAAGAGCAGCCTCATCTTCGTTGAAACCAACTACAGTTCCGAATATAGTGTTGGGTTTGCTCCTCGTTCATTTGCCTACACAATACCAGGTGAACTGACACACCTGCTTCGAGGTGATCTAAATAAAAATAACCGTGTGGATATTGGGGATGTGGCAAAGGTAGCATGGATCGCAATAGGGCTTGTAGCCCAGGATCCACTGGCGAAGTTTGTCGATGATGAACAACCTGTCAACCATGCTGATGCAGCCAGAATTGCTTACTATTATGTAGGCAAAATACCAGTTCTCTAACCCTCAACCCTAATTTTTTGCACCTACCTCTACAATGTCAAGTTTCGAATAGGATCTGTTGAGATCAGATAGTAAGATCTTTATATAATGAATGAAATTATATTGTTTGTGTTAATGAAGTATTTGACCCGGAAGTAGATGCGCTTAAAGA
>NZ_VOTZ01000067.1 GCF_024372745.1 Methanocalculus taiwanensis | reverse complement strand
GGTAACGTAACAAATCTTCTGTAAAAATTAAATTGGCCCTGCAGCCTACCATTGTTTGCAGAAAGGAGACACAGGGCCATGGATACCTATGCATTTATCGAAGATTATCTTTCCGATAATCAGAATGGCATGAAGAATCTGATCACTTGGTTCCTCAACCAGGTGATGCTTATGGAAGCGCTCCAGCAGGCGGGAGCTGGTCATTATGAACGAACTGATGAACGCAAGGCTCTCCGTAACGGGTACAAGTCACGGACGCTTAAAACCCGATATGGAGAGACGACGCTTCAGAAACCACAGTTCCGGAATATGCCCTTTGAAACACAGATTTTTGGGAAATACTCCCGTGTTGAGAAGGCGTTGGTGAACGTTATCGTTGAGTCCTATCTTCAAGGTGTTTCGACACGGAAGATCCAGGATATTGTCAGTCATCTTGGTATTGAACAACTCTCTCCTGCCTCTGTATCACGGATGGCCAGGGATCTTGATGAGCAGGTTCAGGCATTCCTCACGAGACCCATTGAACACAAGATTCCCTATATCTTCGTTGATGCATCGTACTTCAAAGTCAGAGATGGTGTTCGCTATGTCAACAAGGCAGCTTTGATTGTCGCTGGAATTCGTGAAGATTATCGAAGAGAGGTTCTCGGAGTCACCATCGCTGCATGCGAGAATGAAGATTTCTGGCTCTCAATCTTCGAAGACCTCAAGGAAAGAGGATTGGATGGAGTTCAAATGGTTGTTTCTGATGGACATAAAGGGATCCAGAAGGCTGTTGAAGGCGCATTCCTCGGATCATCCTGGCAGATGTGTCAGGTCCATTGCTCACGAGCAGTTTTGAAGAACATCCCGCGAAAGATGCAGAAAGAGATCGGTGAATGCCTGAGAGATGCCTATGGTAGTGAGGAAAGGCTTCAGGCTCTTGCAGATGAGTTAAATGACAAAGGATACAGGAAGGCAGCGAATACTATCGAGAGATTCATCCCCGGTCTTCTGAATTATACTGCGTTTCCAAAAGAACACTGGAAGAAAATCAAAACGACAAATATGATGGAGAGGATGAATAAAGAGTTGAAACGGAGAACAAGGGTTGCAGGGGTGTTTCCGAATGACGAGTCCCTCCTTAGACTCATAGGAGCTATCCTAATGGACATCAACGAAGAGTGGGTTACAGGCAGAAGATATTTGTCGGACGAGAGAGAATGATCAACCAAGGAGAGCAGGGTCAGAG
>NZ_VOTZ01000066.1 GCF_024372745.1 Methanocalculus taiwanensis | reverse complement strand
TTTGGTCAAACCATATGGAATCGAGGATGCACTAATGCCTGTTGCTGGAGAAGATACCAAATCCCTATTAAACGCCTGGAAGAAAACCAATGAACAAGAACTCTTCAATAACCTCAAAATCGACTATGGTTTTTCTCAGGCTCTTTCCCGGTCACTGGTTCATCTGATGTATGAACATATCGAAACCAACTATGGTAATCTCCGGGGAGACGCACAGATCATCTATCATGCTGTAAGTGAACAAGAGCCGCCAGGAAAGTCTCTTGACCAACTTCGTCTTGTTCCTGTATCTCTCACCATCTCTCATCCAGAAGATGCAGCAATTCTCCGGGAGCAGGGTGTTCCTGGGCTCCGAAAACACAAGCTCCTTCGGTTTGCAAATGAAGCATATGATCAGGGTGGTCTTCTCATCCAGGAGGATCTCGCGTTACTCCTCACAACCAGTATTCGGACAATACAACGGGATATGCAGGAGATGCGGAACCAAGGTATTGTTGTACCAACTCGTGGCGAGATCCAGGATATCGGACCCACTGTATCTCATAAAACCAAAATCATTGAGCTGTACCTCAAAGGATATGAATACACCGAGATCGAACAGCGTACCCGTCATACAGGCGACTCTATTAAGCGATATATCACTGGATTTTCGAAGGTTATTCTGCTCTCAGACAAGGGATATAACCGCCTCCAGATCAGAGAGCTGACAAACCTCTCTGAGAAGGTTATTGATGAGTATCTGGCATTATATGCAACATATAAAGAGATCGGAGCTGATCGGATCGCCCAGATCACCGCCTCATCCGGGAAAGAGTTCGAGGTGAAAAAAGGGGGTCGGGGGGACAGCCTGTGACATCCGTCGCACCATCTCCTGGAAAGGGCATTCAGGGTGAGATTAAACATCTCCTTGAAGAGCAGTATTCGTTCGTTGGCGGCGACAGGGTGCAAAATATGCTGATCGAGGATCTGATCAGGATCTTCCAGCAGTATTCCCGGGATCCCTGGAATCTGGAAATGGGAGAGACTCTCTGGTTTGCTGTCCATATGGATGAAAAACCCGGTCCCGGAAAGAAACTTGCACAGATGAGAGTTGTTCCCGTAATCCTCTCAGTGACTCACGAAGATGATAAAAAGTTACGAGCAAACGGCTATTCTGCCAAAGAGGTCCGAAGATACCGTGTTGCCCGATTGTTACGTGAGGCATATAGACAGAAAGGTGTCTTGACTCAGGCCGATGTTGCTGAGCTGATCGGGGTGAGCGCTGGAACGATTGGAAAGGATATCCGGGAATATCAGGCTGAACATGGGGTTATCCTGCCCTATCGTGGGACAATCCATGATATCGGTCCATCGCTCACGCATAAGAAAGTGATTATCGAGAAGTTCCTCCAGAACATTCCAACACC
>NZ_VOTZ01000065.1 GCF_024372745.1 Methanocalculus taiwanensis | reverse complement strand
CACTCATAACGAGGCTGGCGGCTTCACCCCCAGAGCATGATACAGATCCTCTTGTTTTTCAGTCATCTCACCCACCCGCAGTGCTCTCCCCGGCTCCTCGAAACACTCGATAACATCCAGCTTGTCCAACAGACTCGGCAACGTGTACTCTTTGAGAAGACCCATCACCTGCATCTGTTTCTTGATATAGGAAATATAGATCAGCGCCACAAACATGACAAACAACTTCCCGTCAAGACTCTGCTCTGAAGAAACCAGAGTACGCCGCATGTTCAGCCGCTCTTTTGCGTTTCCAAAAGCCTTCTCAACCACATCTTTGTTCCGATAGAGTTCAAGAGCGGTCACTGCATCCATCGTCTCATTGGTGATCAGCGCAAAGAACCCATAATACCGTCTGACTATGGCAATAGCCTCTTCCCGCACCTGTGCTTTTGTACCTCGCACAGGCGTTGTCTTGACCGTGAAATACTTCTCGTACAGCTTCTGATGTTCAGGTTCCCGATTTCCTGATTCCAGCTCCTGTTTCAGTGTAATCAGCTGGCGATCAAAGTCTTTCTCATCCTCGGCTGCCTGGTCGATGTTATAGTAATAGTGAATATACAGGCGGCGAGGTTCCTCAAGAGTATCGCCCTTATTTGGTCGGTGCTGCGTATAATTCCAGGTGGTTCGAACAGTTCGATAATAGAGTTCATGATCATCATTGTAATATTCGAAGCTCCGGAATGTATCGTAGATTGGATCCAAGTGCTCCCGGATATAGACGAGAGACATCTTGGTAGCCATAAGAAACTTGACATGGCTCTGAAACAGGCGGTTGATATTCTCCTTTGTAGAAAAACCCCGGTCCATCACCAGTTTCACCCGTGAATACCCAAGGATATCCAGTTCTTCAAGAAAACGGCGGATCGTCTTGCTATCAAGAATATTGCCTGGAAGTTTTCTGTAGTAGAATGGCAGGTTAGACTCTTGTCCAAAGACCAGAGCCAGATTCAACTGGGGCAGTCGATCATGCTCCTTGTTGTGGCCATACTGTACTTGTTTGAGAGTTTCTGAGTAGCTGGAGATAGTTGTTATATCATAGGCCCAGAACTCGTTTTCCAGCCATCTCTTTCCCTGGAGCGTGAAGAATTGTTGTTTGTTTTCCTCAGTGATACTGGCAAACAGCTCGCTGCTGCGTTGTGAGGTGATCGTGGTGCCATAGGGATGTTTGTGGAGGAGCCCCCATTTCTCAAAGCGGTAGAGCGGTTTTGTGTCTTCAAGAATCAGGTAGTATGCGATAGATACGATCTGTTTGTAGGTGTTGGGAAAACACTGTTTCAGATCCAGGGTGATCCCCAGGTTCTCACCGATAGCATCCAGCAGATAGGTGGCTCCATAAAAGGAACGCTGTACCTTTGCTCCCCCCTTCGATACCGCTTTACCTGGCATAGCATCCCCTTTTGCGTTTCGGTTTCTTCCGTCAGTGGGGACGATCTCTCCTGTTTCTTTATCGACCCGGCCGATCAGGGTACGTCTGGCACGAGATTGTTTCTTCTCTTTGTCCCAGTACGATACAGATTGATAGGCATAGGTGATCCCGGATCGTTTATCTGTTTGGTAGACAATTGCCGCCAATGTAGCCCACCACTCGTTATGT
>NZ_VOTZ01000064.1 GCF_024372745.1 Methanocalculus taiwanensis | reverse complement strand
ATGTCGCTCATCGATTTCACCTACAGTTCCCTCCCGATCCAATAATGGACAGAGGGGATGATAGGGTGGATCAATTTATGATGAGCGTTTTCATGAAAAGTGGATTAGTTTTTGATGAGCGAATACAGACGTTTGTTGAACCCGGACAGAATAGCAGATCAGATGATTACTGCCCGATACTGTTCTTTTAAAAAGGAAGAGGTGAGATGGCTGGTCTCAGCATATCACCTGTTCATTACCATCAAACCCCGGCATCCGGGTTACTGTCTTCGTGTCACGCAGAGGATACTAATGCCCACGATTCCCGCTCCGATGAGTGCCAGGAGGCCACCAGCAGATTCCTGTGTTGGGGGAACCTGTGTTGAATCCACCGGAACCGTTCCTGAAGGGGTTGCTGCAGCCTGTGTTGATTCGGGTGTTTCAATTTGGGGCTGATCTGCTACATGATAGGTTAAAAGCGCATACTGACCGCTTGTTCCGATCTCAGTGACAAGGTATGATCCAACAAACCGCGAAGGAACCATCCTCCATTCATTATTTGCATATGTTGCAATGAAAGGCACTTCTCCTTCATTATTACTTTGGAAGGATAACTCTGCGTGAGGAGTAAAGGTTACATCGGCTGGTGTGATGATATAGAGATCACTGAGTGCTTTCCAGCCTGAGGGAAGATTCATTGGTTCTGACTGAATAATCCTGATATCTTCTACCCGGGCATCTGCAATCGAGGTTTCAAGCGTGGTAAGCCGAACCTTATTATCAAGTGATGAAACAATGACTCCGTCAACAGCCGGTTGCCCTGATTGACCTCCACTTGAACTGCTGGTGGGTGGCGCAGTTGGCCGGGGTGTCGGCGTAATGGTTGGGGTACCAATTACAACTTCCTGGTTCATCACCTGTGAACCGTCAACGAGTACGATGATTCGTGCACTCCCGTCACTGATGCCTTCAAGTCCAAACGTGATTGATCCAGAGTCTGGTCCTTCTTTTGTGCCGGAGAGTTCAAGGGTCATGTCGACATAGGTGGCATTGTCCACAACGATTCCAAACGCCTTCATCCGGTTCATTGTCCCAGCTGGCATACTGTCCAGTCTCTGAAATAATGAGACCTCGTCTTCATGTGCTTCCTGAATGATACGGCGTATAACTCCCCCGTCTGATGCTTCAAGACCCGCTTCGATAACTGGTGATGCAAGAAGGTTAACCCGTGGATTATTCAGGGCAAAAGGGACTGTCACCTGGTTTGCCTGATAGGTAAATTCAGATGTACCATCGTCAAGTTCAATTGCTGATTCCATTCTGAGGGCAAACACGCTCCCGTTGGTAAGCCCGGAGATAGCAATAGTGATCGTATCCCCTTCTTCTATCTGCTGTGGGCTGATCGAGACGCTGACGGCCTGAACAGGAGCTGTAAGTGCAAGTAAAAATATACTGAACAAAACGATAAACAGACCATATCGCCGCTTTAAATTATACATAAGGTTATTATCTCTCATTCTCGCTATGTATTCTTTATGGTTAACTGCAACTCTGGATAACGTACCTTTCTTTCTGTAAATTCTCTGACCCTGCTCTCCTTGGTTGATCATTCTCTCTCGTCCGACAAATATCTTCTGCCTGTAACCCACTCTTCGTTGATGTCCATTAGGATAGCTC
>NZ_VOTZ01000063.1 GCF_024372745.1 Methanocalculus taiwanensis | reverse complement strand
CCCACATTCGGCATCTACTTTTTCATGCATAATATTTTTCCACCCCTGACCCGAACAGCCGCGTAATATCCTGTAATTCATCTGTATAATTGAGAATCCGGCACTTAAATCCCGTATCTGTCACTTCTTCGATCTGTCTCACCCGCCTGAAGAGGTGGTAGATACGTTTTGTCGTCGGTTTGGCTGTTTGTTTCTTGACATCACGAACCGTCGTCTTCTGCTCCCTGAGGATCTCCCGGATCTGCCACTGAGTAACCGTGTATACCATTAGACTGAGCACCATCAGCATCGAGACGGCGGCTATTCTATTCGGGTTTTTCAGAAAGATCTCGGAGATATGGAAGCTGTTATCCTTCAAAAACCGGAATCCACGTTCAACGGCACCCTGCTCCTTATACCAGTCAAGAAGTGTATCAGGATCTATCTCACAATCGTTTGTGGCGAGAATGAACCGGCCAAGTCGCTCTTTCTCCCGCCGTACCTCTTCGTCATTAAACATCAGCTTGCAGGAGATGAGGAAGACCTCCTTCAACTCTTCTCCATTCTTTGGCCGACCCTTTTTCCCATTAGCACGATGGTTTTTGCTTGTTATCTGGATGTTGAAAGGAAGGTATCGGTGATGTTTTCCAAACCATCGTTCAAGTTCAGCACGTGCATCTGTTTCACAGGCATATTCATGAGCAAATATCTTTTTCAGAGCGGTTTCATCATTTTTCCGTTGCTTTTCTATGCGGGATGTGAACTTCTTTTCTGATCGGGTTTGTTGATCCCGTGAATGATACAATACCCATTTTTGAGGGATCCCGGCATACTCTGAAGTGAGTTCATACGAGTGATACCGCTCATCGGTACAGGGTTGCCAGGTGATCCCCTCCTGGTGAATGAGTGTTTTTGCCTCTTTGATCGTGTTTGGGACATGAGAGATCCAGTAACATTGTGTTCCCAGGGTTTGGAGGTTTAATTTCGTATAAAACGCTGAATCTGCGATATGGTAGATTCGTTGATCGGTCACCAGATTATTCCGGACAGCCTGAATTGACCTGAGAAGGGATTTCTTATCAGAGGCATTCCCTGAGAGGGGCTCCATGAAAACGGGAATGCCATGCTGGTTGGTGACCAGGGTCATGGCGAACTGGTTGAGATCGTTCCGGTGATCCTTTGAGTGGCCACGGACAATCTGAATCAGTCGTGTCCCAAAATCGCTGTCATACTCTCCCGTTACCTTAAAAGAGCTTGTATCATGATGAAGACGAGGAGATTCCTGAGGTTTGACAGGAGGTTCAGAGGCGAGTTTTTTCATCATGGTGAGGCTGATTGCAGTGAAGAGTTTGGTCGGGTTAAACCGTGCAATTGCATCCAGCGTCTCACCAAAGAGGGATTCATTGAGATGTTCCGGATGGATTCCTTGACCAAGGAGCCGTTCTGTTGCGATATCATCGAAGTAATCCGGCATGATATAGAGTCGCCGTTCCACAAAGCCAAGAGAATTGAGGAGAAGTGCTTTGACAGCGGTGCCATGGGAGACGATATGATGCCGTTTCTTGGGGATGAGTTCATCGATTAGATCGCCGATCCCAAGTGAGTCATATACACCGGCAACAAGCCCAAGATGGGATATTGTGACATTCGAGCCATCTACAAGAGCCATAGTAGAACAATTGAATATTAAACCTGTACTTGCATATAAAACTATGTACGTAAATGTTTGATAGTTAAGGTTTTACTGCCGAAGACAGG
>NZ_VOTZ01000062.1 GCF_024372745.1 Methanocalculus taiwanensis | reverse complement strand
CCTGACTTTGTGATTTTCTAACTTCACCTCATACCATCACCACACCATCCTGCTACACATTCGACTTATTTTCCTGATCCTCCTTTAATCCAAACAGAAAGCTTTATCGTTTTGTGAGTTATAATTATAACTTGCATGCACATCAAACGGATTAAGAAGAAGGATGCCGTATACCTCGCACTCTATGAGTCATACAGGGAGGAGGGAAAGTCCAAGACCAAGTTCATCAAATATCTCGGAAAAGAAGGAGATGAACGAGGCGTGCCACTCCCAAAGAAGTCAACCCATATCGAGACACCACTGTATCCTGAACATTCAAAACGGGCAGGCGATGTCCAGCTCATGTGGTCTATTGCCAATTCTACCCTGAATATGCCGAAGACTATCGATCAGATCTGTTGTGGAGAGGGGCGGATCGAAGGAAGATCACCCGGCAAAATCCTCACTGCATGGGCCATCAATAAAGCACTCAATCCAGAAAGTGCACATGATGTGGGTGAATGGATCCAGACAACAACTCTTCCGGATCTCGTGGAACTGCCGGAAGACTACTTCACTAACCATGCTTTCTATTCATCTCTGGACAGAATCTGTTTCAAGGATTCAACAGCTGATGGGTTGACTGACTTCAGCCCTCTCATCTGTGACGCACTCTATACCC
This sequence comes from Methanocalculus taiwanensis, assembly GCF_024372745.1. Lineage (GTDB taxonomy): Archaea > Halobacteriota > Methanomicrobia > Methanomicrobiales > Methanocorpusculaceae > Methanocalculus > Methanocalculus taiwanensis. The sequence continues at coordinate 1,196 of NZ_VOTZ01000062.1, read as the reverse complement.
AATGGCGATCACTTCATCCGTTACCTGATGCTGCGAAAGAGATCGTTGCCTATGATCTCACCCCGGTTCTGATATTTGGCTCCGGCGATGAGCTTGGAGAGAAGGGATACAATTCAAAGAAGGCGAACCAGAAGCAGATCAATCTCTGTATTCTCGTCTCGAAATGGGATAAAGTGCCGGTTTCATTCTTTTTGCTGCCGGGTAATTTCAACTCAATGTCATCGGTAAAGGAGCTTCTGGTACAGCTGCTGGATCTCTCCTATGAGCCGGGAACACTGATCTGGGACAGGGGAAATACCTCAGAAGAGTCTGTCCGGGATATTGAGGCGCTTGGATGGAACCTTATCTGTGGCGTGAATAAAGGATCAAACCAGGCACAATCTCTGCTTTTACAGACTGAGGTTCCAACAAAGGTTACGAACCGGGTGAGATCAACCGGCACGAGTTCATTGTATGCAACCAGGGCAAAAGGAACACTCTTTGGCAGGGAGGATGCCGGAGTTGTGTATGTCAACCATGCGAAGAGAATGGGGGCGATTGATGCACGAAATGCAATGTTGACAGAACTTGATGCTGAGTTACAGGCGTTGAACGAGAATCTGAATGGTCTAAAGAAGGAGGAGGTGGAGGAGAGTATTGCTGCCATTCTTGGGCAGTATGCAGACTTTTTCAAAGTCCATGTCCTTCAAAGTGGAAAACGGTGTGCGATTTCATGGGAGTATAATGAGGCTGCTATTGACAGAGCGGCTGATCTGGATGGCAAATACCTCCTGTATTCGACTGATACCTCCCTGAAGGCGATAGAGGTGGTGAATGAGTATATGGAGAAGGATTTCATCGAGAAGATATTCAGAACGCTGAAAACCCATCTGAAACTTGCTCCTGTCCGCCACTGGAAGAACCACCGGATCCGTGCGATCTTCTTTGTGAACATGATGGCACTGTGGCTCCGGAAGGCGTATGATTATCGGCTGAATCTGGTTCCAAAGAAGAAGAGGGATTATGGGTTCGATGAGCTGTTGGAACGACTGAAACGTGTTGAATATGTCGAGGTGGTGAGTGCAGGGCAGGGGAATGCATTCTGGTACCTGAACCTGACGGATAAGATGAAGGAACAGCTGAAAGCGATGGGGTTCAAGGAACTGTTCCGGGAGAGAAGGTTGGGTCAGAGTGGGTTATAAAACCGGAAAGTCAGG
>NZ_VOTZ01000061.1 GCF_024372745.1 Methanocalculus taiwanensis | reverse complement strand
CATTCTGATTATCGGAAAGATAATCTTCGATAAATGCATAGGTATCCATGGCCCTGTGTCTCCTTTCTGCAAACAATGGTAGGCTGCAGGGCCAATTTAATTTTTACAGAAGATTTGTTACGTTACCGGAATCTGCTTCACCGCCTCTCCGATGATAATGAATTGCAACAAAACAGCATCAATACACATCGGAACACTGACAAATTCCTCAAATGAGCGCGATCCAACATATGAGTGGATAGATTCAATTGTATCATGAATATCTTCAAGATAAAGAAGAAGATTTCTAGGCATACACAACCTCCTTCAGCACAGAGTCGCGAATACGTGGTTTTAGCGTATCGGCAATAACGAGATCGGCTCTCCGACCAAAGAGATCCTCAAGGTAAAATTTGAGATCCATCACATTATCAAATGTCTCTTCCCCTTCCCTGAACTCGACAAGTATATCGACATCACTTTCCGGGGTTCCTTCATCACGGGCAATGGATCCGAATATGCCAATACGAGCAACTCCGAACGACTTCCGTATATAGTCAATATTATGGTTCAGCCGGGTAATCGGATTCAGCCTAATCCTAATATCATCATCTATAGTGTTATATTCTCCGCTCATCCCCGGTTCACCCGCCATCCCCCCTCCGGCACAATCATCACAAACCGTGCACCCTCACCTGGCACTCCATCCTCATGGATGGTGATCCCTGTAATGGCGAGAATATCCCGGACAAGGAAGAGTCCAAAACCGGTATTTTTCCCATACCCACGCTCGAAGATACGCTCTTTCTCTTCAGGCGCTATACCGGTTCCGTCATCTTCAACTGCGATTACGAGCGATCCTTCCACCTCTCCACATATCACACTGATCTCCGTCACCCGCCCGCCATGCCGGAGTGCATTATCAAAGAGGTTTTCAAAGACCTTCGGAAGCATCGGATCAGCATAGATGGCATATCCATCACACTCGCAGGATAGCCGGATAGTGCGGGGAACTCTGAGAATGAAATCGATCTCCTGCCATTGCGGCTCCTGTGTGCCGAGATCCTGATATATCCGGGTGAACTCAATCTCATACCGGATATTGTCTGTTGCCCTCTTCATCTCACCAAGATAGCGGGAGAGCTCAGAATCCGCTATTTGATCACGGGATAGCTCGATATACCCCTGTACCACCGTAATCTGATTCAGGATATCGTGGCGGGTGATGCTTGAGAGGAGTGAGAGCTGGCGGTTTGCCTCACGAAGGCCTTTCTCAGCCCTCCTCCTTATGGTAATATCATGGAGGATAATGATCTCTTCTGAAGCATGTGTCCTGAGAAGGGGATTCTTCCACACTTCAAGAATTGTACCATCATGGACAGAGATCTCTTTAACACCATTATCCACCCGAAGAAGGGGGCTGATATCAGCCAGCTTTTTTCCAACTGCCTCATCTGAAGCGATCGAAAGATATCCTTCAGCTGATGGATTCATATATATCACAATGCCATCCGGATTCATTATAAGAAGGCCATCATTCAGCTGCTCGGGAATCCTTGCCTGGGTGCGTGGCAGGACACTGAAGAGCCGGTAGCGTGATGATGCAAAGAGGAGGATGCCGCTCACCAGCATCAGGATCACCGGTGTAATCTGCAAACCCGGGAAAGGGCCGAATTTTGCAATAAAGACCCCGTCTGTCACAACGGGGAGAAGGATAACCAGGATCAGTATGCCGATCTGCCTTCGGTACAGCGAAGGATAATCCATCCAGGCAATAATCAGCAGGAAGATGGTGAATCCCGTCAGGAGGTAGACATAACCCGTATGGACCCAGAAGAACGGGCCATATTCGAGGAGAAAGAGGATCAGATCTCCTACAGCATAGGTGCTAACCGAGGTATAGAACAAAGGTAACAGGTCAGCACCCCCTCTCCTGACCTCTCCTTAACTCACATCACACACCCCCACTTTTCGGAAAATACGCCCGTATGACCGATAGATCCTTATATAATGAGAGATTAATAGATATTTGG
>NZ_VOTZ01000060.1 GCF_024372745.1 Methanocalculus taiwanensis | reverse complement strand
GATCCATAGAGGTTATAGAGTTCTACAATGCGCTGTATGTCGCTCATCGATTTCACCTACAGTTCCCTCCCGATCCAATAATGGACAGAGGGGATGATAGGGTGGATCAATTTATGATGAGCGTTTTCATGAAAAGTGGATTAGTTTTTGATGAGCGAATACATTCATCTACTTATAGATTAAAAAAGGAACACTATCGTATTAACTATAAACCATCATTAAGTGAAGTGAGAAGAACTATCATGACACGTATTCGAAGATTTCTAAATCGACATTGAAAAGGATGATATAGGATGGATCAAAAAGAAACTATAAAACTTAAAAAATTTATAGAAATTGAAAAAAAATATAATTTGTGGGACTATGTTATTGACGAAGTACATCCTTGGGCAATAATTCGAGGGAATGTTTTAAATATTTCCTTACGTCCAAATATCAATTCCTGTCCAGCTCATATGGAAAACAAATCTATAAATTATTTTTCCCCTAATTCAATTTTAAATTTTTTCAAAACTTTGAATTTTTTTATTTCAAAAAGAAAAAATTTTGACTCTCTTTTTTTCACTACAGCCAGATATCAAAATATTAATAAAGAAACATCATTTTTTTATGATCAATTTTTTAAACCGTATTTTTCATTATTTAACAATCCACTAATATTTGAACATAGCTATCAAGGAACTGTTAAAAGGCCAAGAGAATTAGAATCAAATACTTATCTATTTGATTACATTCCAATTTTGTCTACAATAAAATCATTAAAAAATAATTATAATTATTGGGGCAATGATAAAGATATAGTAGATTTCCTTTCTATAGTTTGTGATTCTTTTTCATTACAAAAAGAGATGCCAAATCTATACAGAAAAATAATTAGAAGATTTCATGCTAGGCAACACCTCATAAAATATATCGATAATATTTCACTTCACATGGTTGGGAATAAAGCATTTATCCATTGTGCATCTTACTTAAATGATAATGGTTTAATTACTCAACGGCTAAGAGATAATGGAATTATAACGATAGAAATACAACACGGTTTTATTGGTCCAAATCATTATGCTTATAACTATCCTACAGGCCATGCAAAATCTATTGCAAAAAAATATCTCCCTGATTATTTTCTTACCTATGGAAAGTACTGGAACGAACAGATACAGACACCCAGTACCGCAGTAACAGTTGGCAATCCCTCCCTTAACGCTGCTCGTGATTATTATCAAAGTCATATCAGTGTACAACCTAAAAACATTCTTGTTGTATCTCAAGGTTATATTACTCACATGATGGTAAAGATTGCCAAATATCTTTCAGAAATCTTTCCTCATTACACCGTTATCTTTAAATTACATCCTGGAGAATTGCCATTTACCGAGCGTTATGAAGAATTGAAAAAATATCCGAATATACAAATCAAAAGTTATGAGAATATTTATGAACTTATTGCATCAAGTGAAATAATTGTTGGATATACTTCAACAACGCTCTTTGAAGCTCTTTCATTTAAAGATAAAAGGATTTTTATTATTGGGAATAATTCAATCCCAGAATCACTAGGCTATCATTTTTCAAGCTTTGAAGAACTCCGGGATGCCATATTAGATGAGAGTTATGGGTACCCAGCCGTAAATCCATCATATTTCTGGGAAATCGACTGGGAACGAAAAATATCCGCTTTTTTGAACCAAATACAATGACTCCAAACCCAAACTATGCTTTCACTTAGGGAATAAATCTAGTTCCAATTTCTTCTCAAGCTCCCGAACCTTATTTGGCACCCCGGTGATCTGGTCAAACCCATCATAAGACCCACATTCGGCAGCTAAATTTTCATGCATCCTACATTCCCGGCAACACCTAACTAGCTCAGAAATCTAACTCCATATTTTCCTTAGATTCTTAAGATATTCTTCCATATCAGAGCGAAAGTTAGGTAACGTAACAAATCTTCTGTAAAAATTAAATTGGCCCTGCAGCCTACCATTGTTTGCAGAAAGGAGACACAGGGCCATGGATACCTATGCATTTATCGAAGATTATCTTTCCGATAATCAGAA
>NZ_VOTZ01000059.1 GCF_024372745.1 Methanocalculus taiwanensis | reverse complement strand
TGGGATATTGTGACATTCGAGCCATCTACAAGAGCCATAGTAGAACAATTGAATATTAAACCTGTACTTGCATATAAAACTATGTACGTAAATGTTTGATAGTTAAGGTTTTACTGCCGAAGACAGGGTGCAGGGCAGGGGAAGGCGTTCTGGTACCTGAACCTGACGGATAAGATGAGGGAGCAGCTGAAAGCGATGGGGTTCAAGGAACTGTTCCGGGAAAGAAGATTGGGTCAGAGTGGGTTATAAAAACGGAACGTCAGGAAACAGATCCAGATTGCTGGTGGAGAACGTTGCCCCGCATCAATCGTGCCGGATTATACTATCGGCAATGTAGGCCCCTCCTCTTTTCAAACTATCACTATTATTTTTTGTTAGATTAATCGAGAAGCTCGTTATAATCAAATCGATATCTTAATGTTATGTTAAAAAAAGTAAATGTATATTTCCAATATGTATGTGTAATTTAACAACTAGTGCCATCATCATTATCATCATCATCATCCCTTCACACGCATATCGGCGAAAAAAAAGTTAAGTGAGATTGGGACAATGATGAACAAAAAAATCATTTTTAGTGTTATACTTTTATTGCTTATTGTGATGTTTCCGGTGGTTGGCGGGGAAGAATCATCGATGAATTTTGATCCCGAAAAGGAAATAGCTGCTTATGAAATACCATGTCCAACTCTCTCTACTGAAATAGATGTAGTAGAAGAAGGGGGATATGGTTATGATGGCGAGGATTCTATAATCGATTGGGTGTTTGAGAGTCCGGATACCGAGTCGTATTCAGAGCAATGGAAACCACAGAACGCAAGTATCTCGAATATACTTTATGAGAGTTCATGTTTTTTTTCGATTGCTTTGTCGGAGGGGATCCTTATCTCATCAAATGAGACTTCGTTTTTATATGAGTTCCCATTTAATCTGAACAATCAAACAATATCTATCATAAGGATAACTGATTCGTTTGATAGTTTCCTCCCCTATGTCATGGATGAAGAGATCATTAATGGTTCTTCATTACTTCTTTGGTCGAATGTTAACTTGCATGAATCTCCAGATATTATCGATCAGGAACTCATTGTTTGGTATACTCCGTTAACAAAGGAATATTCAAATTCATCTTCAGGTTTTTCTGACATAAATAGTTCATTGGAAATAAATGGTATAACCAGAATTGGTAAAAATGATGAATTAGATGATAAATGTTTGGATCCCACGATTGATGCAACAAGAGAAGTAAAGGTAAATATTTACAATATAAATAAGGAATCACTTCCTTATCCTGGTAGGTATTATGTAGATATTTATCGACTGGATGGAGTTCAATTTGAAACGTCAGGCTCTGTCGATATCTTTAGTACTACAAATATCGTGCAGATTACCTTACCGAAGAAACTTGAGACTGGAGTGGATTATCAAATTTATGTTTTTTTCAAACCATCAGATAGTAGAACATTAAAACTAAAAGAATTATGGGGAAAGAGAGAAATAAATTTTGGTTACTGGCCGACATCCTATGAATATGATTTCATCCGAGACCATCCTTGTATTGATTATATTAAATTTAATGGTTACTATCCTCCTATAACTATTAAACAAGGTGAGATAGTAAATATAGAATCCCGAATCAGATGGGACACAACGATTTGGGATTTTTTCACGAACCCTACTACTGCTAAAGTATATTCCTATATTAAATTAACAGATTCTGCTAATAATCACGTAGTTCTCCTGAAAATCCCTGAAACACTATTATATAACAATATTATGAAAGGATCATCATTATCTCTTCAAACAACATACAAACCAAAAGAACCCGGCAAATATTATTTTGTGCCATATCTTGAGTCAAATTGTCATGATGGCTCAGATAGGATTATCGATCAGGGTTTAAGATCTCTTGCTTTTACTGTTGATCCAATTCCTCCAGTAGCCGCTTTCACCGCGTCACCCACAACCGGTACCGCTCCCCTCACGGTGCAGTTCACTGATCAATCCTCAAACACTCCGACCTCATGGAAATGGGAGTATAGCACCGGCAGTACGTGGACGC
>NZ_VOTZ01000058.1 GCF_024372745.1 Methanocalculus taiwanensis | reverse complement strand
TTGAACCTCGTTGTGAATAACGGAAAGGTTGTCGGTGTTGAGCCTTATAAGCGAACACCCGTCAACGAAGGCAAACTCTGTCCAAAGGGTATTTCCTGTTGGGAGTTTGTGCACAGCCCCGATCGCCTGACAAGCCCCCTTATCAAAAAGGACGGAAAATTTGTCGAGGCCGGCTGGGACGAGGCACTTGAGCTGGTTGCCTCGAAATTCACTGAGGCCTATAACAAGGGTGGTCCCAAGGCACTTGGCTTCCAGGTCTCGTGTCGTACCCCAAACGAGGAGTGTTATGCGCTCCAGAAGCTGGCCCGTGTTGCGTTCAAGACGAACAATATCGATAACTGCGCCCGAATCTGCCATGGTCCGTCTGTTGCCGGCTTATCCCTTTCATTTGGTTCAGGTGCAGCCACAAACCCGTTTGAAGATGTCCTGAACTCGGATCTGATCTTTTTAATTGGCTCAAACCCTCTGGAAGCCCATCCTCTTGCCGGCCGTCGTATTGCGCAGGCAAAAATGAAGGGAATCCCCATCATCGTTGCTGATCCTCGGTTTACTCCGACTGCCCGTCTGGCAGATACCTGGCTGCAATACAACCCCTCTACTCACATTGCCCTCATCAACTCGATGATGTACTGGATCATCAAAGAGGGTAAGCATGACAAGGAATTCATCGAGAAGAGGACAAAAGGCTTTGAGGACCTGAAGAAGACCGTCGAGCAGTATGCTGATGTCGAGCATATCACCGGTGTTCCAACCGAGACGGTGAAGGAACTTGCACTTCAGTATGCCGCTGCAAAGAATGCGGTCATCATCTACTGCCTTGGTATCACCGAGTTAACCACCGGGACTGACAATGTCCGTTCTCTTGGTAACCTCTCGATGCTCTGCGGCAATATCGGCCGTCCTGGTGTTGGTGTGAACCCGCTTCGTGGCCAGAACAATGTGCAGGGTGCCTGTGATATGGGTGCATATCCAAATGTCTTCTCCGGGTACCAGAAATGCGAAGATGATACGATCCGGAAGAAGATGGAAGAGCTCTGGGGCGTCACCGGACTTGCATCTGAGTATGGAGTAACCCTCACCGAACAGATTACGCAGTGCGGGGATCCGATCAAGGCGATGTACATCTTTGCACTCAACCCTGTTGTTTCATATCCCGACTCAAACCACGTTATGCGTTCGCTTGAAAAGCTTGACTTCCTTGTTGTGCAGGATATCTTCTGGACAGAAACCTGTGAATATGCAGATGTGGTTCTTCCGGGTGCAAGCTTTGCCGAGAAGGACGGGACATTCACAAGCGGTGAACGGCGTGTGAACCGTGTGAGAAAAGCCGTTGATCCGCCCGGCAATGCAAAAGCTGACTGGGAGATCTTTGTCATGCTCGCAGAGAAGCTCGGTCTGCACGGCTTTGATTTCAAATCCGCTGAGGATATCTGGAATGATGTGCGGAGAGTCACTCCATCTATGTCTGGTATCAGCTATGCCCGGATGGAGAAACCTGAATCAGTTCACTGGCCCTGCCCGGCAGACGATCACCCCGGCACTCCAATCCTTCACCGTGAAAAGTTCTCTTCAGCAGATGGGCTCGGTACCTTCTTCGGTATTGAATACCGTGAGCCTGCCGAGGTTGCTGATGCCGAGTATCCGTTCACCCTGATGACGGGCCGTCTGATCTTCCACTATCATACCCGGACGCAGACCGACCGCTGCAGTGTGCTCCATTATGAAGCTCCGGAAGGCTTTATCCAGATGAATGAGGAAGATGCCAAACGGCTGAATATCAAAGATGGCGAGAAGATTCACATACGGAGCCGTCGTGGTGAGACCGATACAATTGCCCGTGTCGGCACCGATGTTGCACCTGGCGTCCTGTATATGTCAATGCACTTTGGTGATGCTCCTGCCAACAAACTGACCAACACCGCTCTTGATCCGCTCTCGAAGATGCCTGAGCTGAAGCACTGTGCTGTGGCTATTGAAAAGATTGAGGAGGCCTGAGTACTATGGTAGCAAAAGGCGATATGGTCTATGCATGGACCCCTGATTCCGGCCTTCTGGAGAAAGCCGAATGCGGTGGCGCGGTTACGGCACTGCTGAAGTATGCTCTCGAGAACAAGATTGTTGATGCGGTTCTTGCCATTAAGAAAGGTG
>NZ_VOTZ01000057.1 GCF_024372745.1 Methanocalculus taiwanensis | reverse complement strand
TTCACAATCCGCACCCTTCTCACAATTCACATTTAATTATATTTTCATTTAACAATGTACCAACCAGTACAACTATTATTCAATTTAAAGATTAATTATAAATCTATCCTCATTCCATATTCTTCATGCCCAAACAGAAGAGGAATGGCCCGACCAAAATGGATCGCCTCTATCCGAAAACCAAAATGAGTGTCACCGATCCATTCAAGGAGATCAGAAATCTAGTAGATTGTATACCGGAATCACCCTCTCCAACACAGATAACACCTCTCATTGCATTGGTTGTTCGGTCAATCCTCGACAAAATCGGGTTTGTTGAACTGGTAAACGAAACGGTATCCTGGGATCAAAATCAGTGTTCGATCAGCCCGGGAAACAGAGCACTCGCCCTTGTTCTGCTGCCTTTTCTCTCCACCAAGCAGCGTGTTGCACTGGTTCATGTGAGCCAGCAGCTCGAAAATATCGATACAGAACTGATCTTTGGTTCAGCCATACCTGCCACATCGTTCACTGACGATTGTCTCGGAAGGTTCCTTGACAAGTTCGCAGATGCCTGTCCCTCCAACTTCTTTCAACAGCTCTCTCTCCGGGCCTATGCTGTCTACGATATCCAACAATCACTCATCCTCCATAGTGACGTAACATCACATGAGGTCTGTGGCGAGTATGAGCTCGATGAAACACCAGATGCTCATGGTCCAACAGTCTGTTTTGGTCTCAACAAAACCGGTCGAAGAGATCGCAGGATCTTTCAGACCGGAGTCGTCTCAGATGGCAATGGACTGATCCGGTATTGCAAAACCATGGATGGGAATCATGCTGATTCCGTCTGGAATATGGAAGCGCTCACCGCTCTTCAGGAGATCTTTGGTGAAGAGTTCAGAAACCATACCTATATTGCTGACTCCAAACTCCTCAACCGTCCTAACCTGGAGGTTTTAAACCGGCAGGGATCTGAAGTGCGGTTTATATCGCATATTCCAGCGAATTTCGCCGGAAAAATTGCCGATAAATACAGATCGATCGCTCGTGAGCAAAATCAATGGGTTGACCTTGGCCAATGTTGCACCGAGGAAGAGACGCCCGACAAACGGGCAACCTACCGTTCACAGCGATTCGAGGTTGATATCTATGGATTGCCCTATACACTTGTCGTCTATGAAACATCGGCAGCAGATGAACGGGTGAAGAGCCAGATCAAGACGGATACAACTGATTTGGAGACGTTGGTCAAGGAGAAGAAATTCAAAACACCATTTGCCTGTGAACCTGATGCACTGAGGGCAATTGAAGAACTGAACGAACAGTCCCGGAAACTGCTTGTCCAACCGGTGATCGAGATTGAATCCGAACTAAAACAACGATGGCCACGGGGACGGAGGGGAGAGGAGACGAAACCTCTTGAAGAGTGGTCGGTCTACCATGTCCGGGTGAAGGGGACCCGTGTGCACGAAGAACGGGTGAGAGCGTTCAGGGATAAGAAAGAGACATTCGCTCTCCTGACAAACCATACCGAGTTGGATTTGGATGACAGGTCCGTGCTCCGGCATTACAAACAACAGCACGTTGTCGAGAATATTTTCCGAACAATGAAATGGTCGGTTATGGCAGACCGGATCTATCTGAATAATCCAAAACGGATCGATGCCATGATGACGATACTGTATGTCTCGTATCTTGTGATGGGGATTCTGCAGGTGATTGCACGGATGAATATCAGGAAACTGCCGGAACCACCCAGGATCTACATCGATAATAAACCACTGAAATCTCCAACCGCGGCGTTTCTGATACAGTCACTTGGCTCATTCGATATTTTCACTGAAGATGGGAACCGCCAGATAACCGGTGTTACTGAACGGAACAGGTATCGTCTGTCGGTTCTGCTCTATCTGATTGGCATGGGTTCAGAGGAGGGAGTGTCCTGATTACTTCCGGAGTACATCCTAATCGCTCCCGGTGAGGCACACTTGCATAGCTGACGGCATGGATGTTATGAAGGGTTGAAAGGAGAAACAAGTCATCAGGACGGTGAGAGTGAGTGTTTATGTTGCCGGGAGAGAGATGAGAAGGGATCGAGTGTCGGACTAATTGACTCCTTTTTGTCTTTAGGGGCCCTAATTCAGCTCTTTTGGTTCAGGGGGTGCGGATTGTGAA
>NZ_VOTZ01000056.1 GCF_024372745.1 Methanocalculus taiwanensis | reverse complement strand
GCTGACTGCAGATCAGCTACACCCCAGTTCAAATCTGGGCCTTGGCTTGTGGTAATGGCGGCCATAGCGGTGGGGATACACCCGGACTCATTCCGAACCCGGCAGTTAAGTCCACCCGCGTCGAACACGGTACTGAGGTACGAGAGTCCTCGGGAACTGTTCAACGCTGCCAATACCACCCCCCTATTATGAAAATAACTCTTCTCAGAATGCTTTTCCAAAGACGCCTGCGTCTGTTTCTTCTTTAAATATACTCTCGCTGATTCCAGCATGCATTGCCTTTCCAGAGTACAATGCTCCCGAAAAGAAAAGAAAGAGGGGTCGTTTAGTTTTTGGGGTTTTGCGGGAAACCCTGACCAGAGAACGGGATCAATGAAGCGGAACTCCCGTAATGCTCCGGCATATACTACTCTTACTCAAGAGTATATAAACAAAAGGAGCGGGGTGCGAAAGTGAAAAAGAGAGAATTATTTGTTCTCGACTTTTGTCATCTCGACAGTGAAGCCCCGGATAGTCCGGTCCTTCATAATCTCAATGATCTCATGGATCCGGTCTGCCGGAACATCCACATATGAGAAATGTTCAAAGATCTCAATCGCACCGATGGAACGTCCGGGCAGCCCGGTCTCACCGGCGATAGCACCGACGATATCTTTTGCCCGGATCTGTTTGTCACGGCCGATTGAGATACGGATTCGTGCCATTCCCGGTTCTATTGCACCGCCTTCGTTCTCATAACTCCTGGTTTCGGTTTCCCTGCCGCCAAGGTGGATCTTCATAAGAGCAGTTGCGATCTCAATGCATGTGAGCCCTTCCTCAAGTGCCTGCTCTACATAGGGGATAAAGCGCTCGCCAAGCCCGGTGAGATTCACTTCTTTTACCTTCTCAATGAGGAGGCGTGCCTGTGACTCTTCGACATCGCTTGTGGATGGAATCGGGATCCTGTTGATCTTTACTTTGGCAAACCGCTGGATCTCACGAAGCTTGTAGATCTCTTTTGGAGCAACAAATGAGATCGAGGTGCCGGCTCTTCCTGCACGGGCTGTTCTCCCGATCCGGTGGATATAATACTCGACATCCTGTGGAACATCGTAATTAAAGACACAATCAATCTCGCTGATATCAAGCCCACGTGCCGCAACATCAGTTGCCACCAGGATGTCGATAGAGCCTTTCCGGAACTTGCCCATCACACGATCGCGCTGGGTCTGCTTCATATCTCCATGGAGCGCATCTGCAAAATAGCCCCGTGCCTGAAGCCGTGAGGTGACATCATCGACTGCACGCTTTGTATTGCAGAAGACCATTGCCAGATCGGGGTTATAGATATCAATCAGCTTACAGAGGACATCAAGCTTTTCGCGTTCTTTTACTTCAAGATAGCATTGCTCGATCTGGGGAACTGTCATCTCACCGTGAACGACCCTGATGAACTTTGGATCCTTCTGGTATCTCTTTGAGAGATCAAGGATCGCCGGGGGCATCGTCGCAGAGAAGAGGAGTGTCTGCCTCCCCTTTGGCGTCATGCCGAGGATCTTGGCGATATCATCACGGAATCCCATATCGAGCATCTGGTCTGCTTCGTCGAGGACAGCAAACCTGATTTTCTGGAGGGAGAGCGTTTTGCGGTCGAGGTGATCCATAATCCGCCCCGGTGTCCCGATGACGATCTGGGCGCCTGCGCGGAGTGCACGGAACTGCCTTTCAATTGGCTGGCCGCCATAAACCGGAACGATAGAGAGCCCTTTTTTGAATTTGCCAAATCGTGCAAACTCTTCTGCGATCTGGATCGCAAGTTCCCGTGTTGGTGCAAGGACGATTGCCTGGACATCCCGGCTCTCTGAATCGATCATATCGATCAGTGGAATGCCAAATGCGGCTGTTTTCCCGGTTCCTGTCTGTGCCTGGCCCGTTATGTCTTTTCCTTCGAGTATGACGGGGATTGCCATCTTCTGGATGGGAGTCGCCTCTTCAAAGCCCATATCCGCTACGGCCTTTAAGAGGTCTTCGGATATTGAAAAATCTGAAAATTTTTGTGGTTCAACCATTCTCTAGTATATTGTTCTCTGAGGACTTAGCATCTTGGGTCATAGCCACAGGAAAAAAAAATAAAATGGTAACTGGTCAGCTATACCTGTAAGCCACAGTGGGCATGAAGGGTTCTCTCCTGAATGCTCCTTTGATGGCGGCAAGTACTGACCCCTCATTCTTCTTCACAGTTGAGATATACCCTCTTAC
>NZ_VOTZ01000055.1 GCF_024372745.1 Methanocalculus taiwanensis | reverse complement strand
ATATTCAGCACAAGTGCTCGATGGGTGATCCGGTCAAGCAAAGCCGCTGTCAGTGACTTGTCATGGAATACCTTCACCCACTCGGAGAACATCAGGTTCGATGTCACCAACGTACTGGCTGTCTCATACCGTGATGCAAGCAACTGAAACAGCAGTTCCGCTCCCGCAAGATCAAACGTGATATACCCTAACTCATCAAGAATCAGAAGATCTACACGTTTTAACTGCCGGAGAAGATAGGTTAACCTTCGTTCTTGTTTTGCCTCGACCAGCTCATTCACCAGACCGGCTGTTGTCTTGAAACCCACCCGGTAATTCTGTTCACATGCCAGGACACCAATCGCAATCGCAAGATGAGTCTTTCCAGTCCCGGAATTCCCGATCATGAGCACATTCTGATGTTCTTTGAGAAAATCCAGATTTTTCAGGAGGGAAAGATAGGAACGAGCATCTTCGGGCAACAGATCAACAACAAGATCATCAAACCGTTTCATTGTCGGAAAACCAGCGGTACGAATGGCGTTCACCCTTTTCCGCTCTAATCTCAGATCATATTCATTCTCCAGAGCCTGGAGCAGAAACCCGGTAATCTCTTCTGAATAGGGACCTGGCTCGAGTTCACGTACCGATGCTGCAAGCCCTGAGAGACGCAGTGTACGGCAGAGCTCCTCAATACTTGCAGACATCAACGGCCTCCCAGTAAGTGGTGATCATAGAGAGACAGATTGGGATCCTCCATTTTGATCAGGTCTGGAGGGAGTGGCATATCAGGCACCTGGCCTGTTTGATGCATAATCACACATCGTAACGTCTCATAGGTTGGAACCATGCCATGCTCTTCCAACAGATGGATCGCAGATATCAACTCCTCTTCAGAAGCTTCTTTGAAGAGTGAGAGGATCGGCAGGAACTCTTTGTTCCTCCCCGAATAATGTCTATGAAGGATTCGTTGAATCGCCTCGTCCAGTTGCCGGAATAACCGGGAGTTTGGGAGTGCACCAGGTTTTCGTGACAGTGTCTTGAGAAAGGTGGGTGAGGTCATAGGAAAGCTCGCCTTTTCCAAACCGCCGTGTATGGCATGCAAGCACCTGATCACCTCCGACCAGCTCGACGATGTCTGGAGAGTATTTGAGTGTTAGATGATGACCGGGATAGGTATCCGGAACCGAGTAATAGTTCGTTTCAAAGGCAACATGCGAGTATTTTGAGATCCGGGCTGAGCGAGATTGATAATTGGAAAATTCAAGGGTGGGAAGAGGAGCAAACGTTTCCTGTTCTGCGAGAAGACCAACACAGGGAGGAGATGGACGGCGATAGACGTTACCCGCATTGATCTCGGCGATTGTTTCTGCCAGGTACACATTTGCCTCATCCAGTGACGGAAACGTATTCCTTTCACTGAATGCCCAGCGTCTCATGTATCCGACTGACTGTTCATCAGTTCCTTTCTCATGTGGTGACCGTGGGTTGCAGACATGAGGTTCGAATCCATGAAAGAGAGAAAACTCAAGAAACCGTGAGTTCCAATCTTTTGTTCTTGGATTGAGGATTGCAGCCATATTATCATAGAAGATGGTGGCTGGAACTCCACCAATCTTGTTGAAGAACCGGATATGAGCATCAAAAATCTCAAGGAGGGTTTCACGATGATAAACCCGACCGAACCGATAGAGTGAGTTATTGAGGACCATGGATGCCATTGGATATTTACCCCATCGCGTGCAGATGCAGAGATCGGTCTTGCCAAAGTCGAATTCTGCGCGACATCCAGGATCGGTTTCCTGGGCAATATAGACGTCACGATGGCCATGCTTCTGTTTCCATGATGCGATCTCTCGCTTGACTGTTGCGTAACTTATGCCATACCCGTGCTTGTTCAGGTAGTGACAGATCTTCTGTCCGTTCCACCGTTGTTTCTTTGGGCGATCAGCATTCTCCTCCAGTATTGAATGAATACACCCTTGAATCTCCGGAGTCAGGACGGTGCAAGGACGTTGTATCTGGCGATTCTTAGGCAGTATTTCAGATTCAACTCCATCCTTGACATCCTGAACCCGTTGGAGATACCGTGCCACAGTATTCCGGGACATTCCAAGTTCTTTGGCGACTCTTCTCTTTGATCCATAGAGGTTATAGAGTTCTACAATGCGCTGTATGTCGCTCATCGATTTCACCTACAGTTCCCTCCCGATCCAATAATGGACAGAGGGGATGATAGGGTGGATCAATTTATGATGAGCGTTTT
>NZ_VOTZ01000054.1 GCF_024372745.1 Methanocalculus taiwanensis | reverse complement strand
TGTCAACGTCGGTCTAGAAATCCCCAAGTACGTCGGAATAATTCTCCCCACCCCACTTAAACCTATCGTTAATTTTCTGTCAAACATTAGGAAACCTCTATTCTGCCGATTCATGCTTGTTCACCCATAATTTGTGGCTCTTTCTGTCTTTCATACGATAACTCTCTCCCCGGATATTCACCGTTCTACAGTGATGCAGGATTCGATCCAGAAGTGCTGCGGCAATTACCTGATCCTGGAAGATCTCTCCCCAGTTGCCAAACGATTTGTTCGAGGTGAAGATCGTTGATCCATGCTCATATCGCCGGGATATCAACTGGAAGAAGCAGTATGCTGCCTGAGCATCAAATGGAAGATACCCGATCTCATCGATGATCAGGAGACCTGGCCGGGTGAGTTTCTTCAGATACCGATCGAGCTGATCACTGTGATATGCTTCTTTGAGCTGTTCGATCAGGACAGATGCATTGATGAAGAGAACCGGGATCCCCTGTTCAATAGCAGAAACACCCAGACCAATCGCCAGATGCGTTTTTCCCACACCAGGTGGTCCAAGGAAGACCACATTTTCTCCATTATCGATAAATCTCAGAGTGGCAAGATCTTTGATCACCGTCTGATCAATCGAGGGTTGAAACTCAAAATCAAACTCTTCAATTCGCTTCAGGAGAGGGAAACCAGCACTTTTTGTCCGGGTTCTAATTCTTGTTGAAGTCCTGTTGTTCCATTCCTGTTCAACCAGACACCCGATCGTCTCAATGGGACTGAGACTCTCATTCATTGCACGTTCAAGCGTTGGTTCAAGCAGAGCATCCATCGTATCCAGTTTCATCATGGCAAGGCGGTGATGGATCTGTTCGAGAAGAAGAGTCGTCATACCTGCCCCTCCTCTGCATACGTGTCATATTCAGCAAGATTTCGTGTTTCAACAGAATGCTGATCAATGGCTGGTTTGTTTATCCGCTCCTTCTTTGCACCATTCCTGGATAATCCAAGAATTTCTTTGTAGAGCCCTTCAAAATGCTCCTTTTTCTTTGAACGCTCATTTCTTCCATTCAGGAGAGTATGGGTACAGATCTCTGTGCCATCAGCTTGAATTGACACATGGTTTTCCTGGACGTATGCGTCAACACGCCTCCCTGCAAATTTCCATGGAACTGAGTAGCTATTCCCGTATAACGATATGTAGCAGTCTTTGGAGACCTTTCGAGATTCTTTCTTCTTGAAGAGATAGGGTGTGTATGAGGAGAAAGGACGAAGTTCCTCCCGAACCAAGCGATCAAGTGGAATCTCATGGGTGGTTCCATGGACCTTTCCATTGACGCAACTGAGCCATGTACGTGCCTGTAGGTTCAGATCCTCGATAGAGTGGAAAGTCCGACCATACAAGAAGTTGTCTTTGACATAGTATATTGCTCGCTCAACTTTGCCTTTGGTTTTCGCACGACCCAGCCGGCAGAGACGTGATGTAAACCCGAAGTGATCACGGAAGTCGGCAAAGAGAGGATGGAATTCTGAAGAGTTTGAGGGATATTTCCGTTTAAGGACGACACTCCGAAGGTTATCATAGAGGATCATATCAGTAACTCCGCCAAAATACTCAAAGGCTCCCAGATGTCCTTTGAGAAGAGCAGGAAGACCCTGATGAGAGAAGAATTCTACATACCTCATCCTTGAATAGCCAAGAACCATTGAGAGGCCATAAACCTTCTTTTTGGAGCCATCGGTCGTTTCATAGGGATACTCAAGCCAGTCACATTGCATCATCTCTCCCGGTTTGGTTTCGTATCTGATTTCAGCCGGAATTGTGATGTTGGGGCGGATCTGGCGGATATAATCACCGAGTATTGTTGTTCCGCCATCATAGCCGAGATTCCGGATCTCTTCCAGAATTCGGACACGGCTCAGACGAGGATAGGTGTTCAGCCTCTTCTGGATGTATGGCATGAAGGGATCCAGCTTGCTTGGTTTCTGTCTGGTCTGAGGATGTTTTGATGGTTGATCCAAAGACAGATGCCGGGCTATAGTTTTTCTGTCATAGCCGGTTTTTCGGGCCAATAAGCTGATATTGACTTTCCCTGTTGCCAGTTCCTGTTCACGAGCTAGATCCAGTAACATAAAATACTCCTCGTCCTTGAGCATGTGAATCCCAGATACTCTCTGGTTGCACATTGGGGATTTTTATTCCGACACAACTGGGGAGTTTTATCCCGACGCATTTGGGTATTTTTACGCCGACGAAACTGGGGAAAAGTAAACCGACATTGACA
>NZ_VOTZ01000053.1 GCF_024372745.1 Methanocalculus taiwanensis | reverse complement strand
TGTATTCGCCGATCCAAATTGATCCCCTAACGCCGATCCGAACTGATCCCCCCTTTAAATACTCACTCTTGGATAATCATATTTAATGATTATGCTTTCTTCTCTCTTCGGTAACTCTTCCCGTTCATGTTCAGGATAATCGCATTCTGGGTTATCCGATCCAGAATTGCTCCTGTGAGTGCCGGATCATGAAACACTTTGACCCACTCGGAAAAACTGAGATTCGAGGTGATGATCGTTGACATCGTTTCATACCGTGTTGCAAGCAACTGGAACAACAGTTCCGCGGCAGCAAGGTCAAAGCTCACATATCCGAGTTCATCGAGAATCAGCAGATCAATCTTCTTGAACTGGCGAAGGTAGAGTGTCAACCTGTTCTCATGCCGTGCCTCGATCATCTCATTAATCAATCCTGCAGCGGTCCGAAAGAGTACACGATACCCGGCTTCACAGGCCAGGACACCTGTACTAATCGCCATATGCGTCTTGCCGGTCCCGGCATTTCCAATGAGAATAACGTTCCTTCTCTCAGAGATGAAACCAAGATTCCTCAATCCAGGCACCGCATGTTTTCCATCCTCGGGAAGGTTCTCTCCAACCAGATCCTCAAATCTCTTCATCGTTGGAAATCCTGCCTGCCTCAGAGCACGCATCTGCCGATTCACCTTTCTTTTCTCCAGTTCAGCCTCGAGTGCCGAGATAAATATCTCCTCAATATCAGGTCTTTCAGGATAATTCTCCTGGATATACGAATGAACGCCACCAATACGGAGCTCTTTACAGAGCGTATCGAGACTCATTCTCTCCACCTCCTGAGGAGGTCGTCATAGGTATCCAGATCCGGTTTGGGTACAGAGAATGCATCCTGAAAATCAAAGGGTTCAACCATCTGGACTGGATTCTGGAAGAGGAAGAATCTGAGTGTATCATAGGTGATGGGCATATTCTCTTCACTCAGCAGATCCAGAGCTCCACAGAACGCCTCTTCTGAGGTGTCACCGACCAGATCAAGGATTGGAAGGAACTCTTTTGGATCACCCCGACACTGATGGTTGAAGAGGTGCGTGAGTCTTGGG
The DNA here is from genome assembly GCF_024372745.1 of Methanocalculus taiwanensis. GTDB lineage: Archaea > Halobacteriota > Methanomicrobia > Methanomicrobiales > Methanocorpusculaceae > Methanocalculus > Methanocalculus taiwanensis. Next base: position 1,332 of record NZ_VOTZ01000053.1, on the reverse strand, counting down.
TCACATTGGTTGAAGACTTTTGAATTGGCAAGCGCTCTTGGTTTTCGGTGAAATGTCTTGATGAAATGACGGATGTCCGAGACCGGTTCCGGGCTGTTTGAACGGCGGGGATGAGTGGCAATGACCTGTTCACCATCGATCAGACGAATCGTATCGACATACGCCTGCATGGTGATTGTCCTGCCGCGATAGGCTGTCGGAACGGAATAGAAGGTGTTCTCGTATCGAACCATGGAATATTTGTTCAGGGTCGCTCTTCTGGTGTGACAGTTTGTATATTCAAGTGAAGGAAGGGGTTTCATGTGTGTACGTTCAACCTCCAGCCCCTCAGCCGGTGTCAGGTCACGGCGGTATGCCGGAAGATGGTTGATCTCGTCAATACAGGTGGAGAGCCACTGGCATGCCTCCTGGAAGGTGTCAAAGGAATCACGTTCACCGAACGCATACCTCCGGATATAGCCAACAGTCTCTTCATCTGTGCCCTTTTCCTGAGGTGAGGCAGCATTGCATACATGAGGTGTAAACCCACAATGCACGGCAAAACGCAGGAAGTTGTCATTCAGCCGTTTCAACCGGGAATTATAGACAACACCGAGCCGATCATAGAAGATGGTCTCTGGAACGGCTCCAATCTCATTGAAAAAGTCAATATGGCACTGGACAACTTCCAGATGTCCCGAATGGCGGTACAAACGGCCAAATCGATACAGGGAGGAGGGTAAGACCATCCCTCCACAGGAGAATCGGCACTCTTCACGCCCAATACACAGCACAACGTCTGCAAAGTCGAATTCGCCACGCCATCCAACAGGAGGTTCCTGTTCAATGAATGTCTCACGGGGCGAGTGTTCTTTTTTCCAGCGACGGACCTCGTCTTTGACAGTGGTGTATCCGATCGAGTGACCGTCTCGTGTTGTGAGGAGCTGATGGATCCGTTTTGCAGTGATACGTTGTTTTCCACGATTATACTCGCTTGATTCGAGGTATCCATGTATCTTCTCTTTGACCTCATCGGTGAGGACGCGGGAAGGTTGGATTACCACAGGATTGGCTGTGAGAAAGTCTGGGAGTTCTCCATTCTCCATCTGTTTCATCTGGCGAAGATAGCGTCTCACGGTATTGATGGACACATCAAGGCGCTGTGCGGTCTTTTTGATACTCCCATATTTCTCGTAACAGTCGAGGATCTCTTTGATTTCTACCATCTGTTTCACCCTTTGTGCCACCTCAGACCCTATATAAAGGGAAGTGGCGGTTTTTGGCAAAAAGGGGGATCAATTTGGATCGGCGCACCTATATAAAGGGGGGATCAAAAGGAATCGGCGAAAACAA
>NZ_VOTZ01000052.1 GCF_024372745.1 Methanocalculus taiwanensis | reverse complement strand
GCCGTTCCCGCACGGGTCATCTGTGCGATCTCATAGAGCGAGAGTTCGCGATCCATTGCACCAAGACCGGTTCTGTCACGCACCTTGTCCTCATTCTTCATCCCGGCAAACATCTCGTCACGGGCCTTTGCGCTCATCAGCCATTTCATGACACGGGGATACCGGGTGAAAGGACCGGCGTTGGGATGGTCGGTCGTTAAGTGGAACCGCATGTGATCCTTTGCAAGGAGCGCGATCTCAAGACCGATTGCCCACTGGATCCCGCAGACAAAGATATCGGGGCTGTACACATACGGCACAACACCGGCCGCGGTCTCGAGCTCGACATCCGTGTTCGCCCATTTCAGGTGGTTCAGTTCACAGAGATGGTGCTCAAACGGACCGTCGGCGGTCATCGTCGTCGTCTCGTCAAGCGTCACAAACCCGATATCACAGGAGATGTTCTTCTGGGAGTTAATGTAGTCGGTGATCTCTTTTGCTTTTGACTCGAAACTTCCCCAGCCGGTGCCGCCATACGAGTGGAACTGGACATGGGTGTGGTGGAGCACCTGTTCACGGCCAAAGTCGTTCTTCGCCGAAATCCCTTCAGCAAGCTTCAGGGTATCGAGGGTGGTCTCGTAGTTCCCGGGGTTGCCGAGATTGTTGCTGTGCACATGCATGCAGTGGGGGAGTTTGAGATACTCGTTTGCCTCGATTAACCCTTTCACAATCTCTGCCGGGGTGATATCGAAATACGGAACCGGGTCATGGACACTTGTACAGTTCAGGCCCCAGCCCCAGGCTTCAGTACCGCCGGGATTCACGTTCTTTATTGCAAAACCCTTCGTCATCCTGAGGAGCCATGCAATATAGGCGGCGGTATTCTCGAGTTCCCTGTTCTTGAGGTATTCAAGGACAAACCAGTTGTTCCCAAACACCGGATAGGCACCCTGGTCGAGGATCGGGGTATCCCGCATCTCTTCGTGGGTGTGCCGGGCATACAACGGGGGCATCGCCGCTTCCATGACAGTCGTGTACCCCATACCGGCATACTTGTACCCGGTCTTGAAGGTGGTCGGTACCGAGAAACCGCCGGACATCCGCTTGATGCCCTTGCCGGGTTCATAGGCGACAAGACGCTTGTCTTCAGGACGGAAGTTTCTGCCGACATTCACTTTCGGCCCGGCAACATGGGCGTGGATATCCACGCCACCGGCCATCACGGTCTTCCCGGAAGCATCAATCACCTTTGCTGAAGCGCCGACACTCTCGACAATTTTCCCGTCTTTGATGGCGATATCTTTCTTATCTCCGTTGATTCCCTGGACAGGGTCGAAGACAAAACCGTTTTTGATAAGGTATTCTGCCATTGTAGTCTACACTCCCTTGCATTTCCTGACTTCAGCGAGCACCAGCTCGAGGAACTCCTGGTCGGTGAGCATGCCTTCGGGCGGGTCAACAACCTTCCTCGACTCGATCGGGACATTATCCATACGATAACAGCAGCCGCCAACCTCGACACCGACAAAGGCGACCGGGACATGCAGTTTGCAGACCGCAGTCGTCGGGGTCAGGTGGGGGTCGATTGCAACGGAGGGCAGCTGTGAAATCTTCTTCACCGAGCTGAACGGGAAGTGTGCGCCGGGATCTGAGCCGAGCACAAAGACCGCGTCAACTTCATCCCTCATCAGCAGATCATTTGAACTGGTCTCGCCGGGATTATACCGGGCAATACCCCGCGACAGATCGACACAGAACGGGAACCCGTACTGCCAGCCAAGCACTTCGCCGGAGCCGGTAACATTGTAGTGGCCCCGCATCGGCATGATGGCGGCTTTTGTGTAGTCGTTTAAGTCACGGGTGACTGCGATCGCGATATCGATGTTGTGGTTCTTGCCAAGCGACTGGGTCACACCCATCCCGAAGTAGATGATCACAAACCGGCCGCTCTTTAAGAGATCGGCTGCTTCGTAGATCTGGTCTTTTGGGATGCCTGCAACAACATCAGGTAGTTTCTCGCCACGGAACGCAACCCGGAGTGCCGAGAGGAGTTCGTAATCGCGGCCCTGTTCGATCTGGAGATGCACATCGGCAAGCGATGCGGTATCGGTCTTCCTCGGGTCAATCACAAAGACTTTCCTGCTCTTTGACCCTTTCCCGGTGAAGAATCCACGGGGGTAGACTGAGTATCTCGACATGTGACGGGGGTGGGCGTGTGCCGGGTTGCAGCCCCAGAAGACAACACGGTCGGCACGGTTCATCGCTTCGCCGAGGGTGCAGGAGGGGATCCCGACATCCTGGACCGCGATGAGCGAACTGCCGTGGCAGACGGTTGCAGTGTTGTCGACGATACCGCCAACGGCTTCTGCAATCGAATGGCCGACACTCTGCGCCTCGCAGGAGGTCGATGACCATCCATACATCAGGGGTTTCTTTGCGTAGCAGAGGATCTTTGCGGTATATTTTGCCGCTTCTTCGTAGGAGATCTCTTTGGTGGTTCCATCTTCCTGCATCATCCGGGGCCGGGTGATCCGATCCTCAGCCTGTGAGTGGAGGATCTTCTCTGCACCGATTGCGCAGGCATGATAGACCTCAAGGATCTTCTTGCCGTCGTCACTCAGCTCGACCTCAAGGTCGTCACAGAGTGTCCCGCAGAAGGGGCATATTACATCTGATACGATATTTGCCATAGAC
>NZ_VOTZ01000051.1 GCF_024372745.1 Methanocalculus taiwanensis | reverse complement strand
GGCGATCGGGGCTGTGCACAAACTCCCAACAGGAAATACCCTTTGGACAGAGTTTGCCTTCGTTGACGGGTGTTCGCTTATAAGGCTCAACACCGACAACCTTTCCGTTATTCACAACGAGGTTCAATCCGCAACCAACACCGCAATACGGGCAGGTGGTCGGGACATACCTCATCATTTCTGTATTATTACTCATGCCTATTCTCCGTTCTATTGATCTACAGGCACCGAAGGGACACCCTTTGAGATCAAGTATAACTCTATTCTTTGAATATATAAACATAAAGTACCAGAATATTCATGTGAGTTCAATTGATTTGATTAACATTTTCAACCTACATCAATATACAATCAGCTTCTCTATATAAACCCGCACGTCACCGCGCAACTCCGAAATATAAAACAATAACCATAATTATTTATATTAATTAAAAAAGAGAGGTTGCCACAATGGATTGTTTGTATAAGAGTATCAAATTAAATATAAAAGAAGATTAATTAAAAAATAGCTTTCGTTCACCCATTTCTCTTTTGTTTTTTTGTAACTGGTCAGCTATACCTGTAAGCCACAGTGGGCATGAAGGGTTCTCTCCTGAATGATCCTTTGATGGCGGCAAGTACTGACCCCTCATTCTTCTTCACAGTGGAGATATATCCTCGTACCCGGCAGAAGTTCGCCACTCCCTCAACACTCCTGAACGATCCTGAGATCTTCTGCTGCACCTTCACCATCCTGATATCGCGCTCTGCGAGATTGTTTGTAAACGGCACTCTGAAATCTGTCATGAACCGGAGGATTTCAGTCCGGTACTTCTGACACCGCTCAATCAGGTTCTGTGGGCGAGTATTTTTCTTCTTCCCACGTTTCTTTGGAACAGGTTCGGTGGAAAGAGGATTCTCTGCAATTCCTGTCTCGATGATATCATCAAATCGTCTCTGGAACTCCTCTATCTCGATCTGGGAGAGAGAGTCTGCTGATTCAGGGGCCTCCTGTACCGCAGTATGGATCTCAATCAGCAGATCCTGCATTACATCGCTCCAGTTCTGGCCGAAATTCTCCGATATTCCTTTGAGATCGCGGAGTATATGGGCATTACAGACGGCATGTTCACACGGGTATTTGAAGTATGGCGACCAGCAGTCATGGACCATGATGCCTTTGAATACAGGAAGTACTCCAATCGCATCCATTGCCTTTCCACCCCGTTTTGAATGATGGCCATAGAGAGTGAGGAGATCCGTACTGGCTGTGTGCAACCATTCCCTCTTTCCATTTACTCGCAACCCGGTTTCATCCACGTTCAGAATGGGAACTTCAGAGAGCAGATGTTTGACCCTGCTCTCAAACCCTTCGAGATTCGTTGCACAATCTGCAATCGACTTCATCAGGGTTGCTTTGACAGGAGAACATCCATAGAGGTCTGTGAAGATTTCTGATGCACGTTCATAGGGGAGCAGTTGATAGATGCAGAGATACACCATCAGTGCCCGGATATTCTGACCATATTGCAGATGTGCAGAAACTTCGTCGGGAAATGATGCTTCATGGATCTGACCGCAGTGGGGACAAATCACTGTCTCTGCATGGTGCTCGGTAACAATAATCTGTGGAGGTGGAATGTCATGTACCTGGCGTTTCTGAACAGATTCTGCCGGTACATCCTCAAGAGAGGCCCCACATCCGTCACAGACTGATGCACGATGAGTGTGGATCTCATCCGGTGTTTCACACCACTCGATGGTTCGACCCTCATGACCTTTTTGACCACCAGGACGTTTCCCGGTCTTTGTCCGTTCTTTTTGAGGTCGTTTGAATCCATCGGTGGAAGGGGGACGGCTGCTGTTCCGACTGTTCATCGTGAGTTGCCGTTCAAGTTCAGCAATCCGTGCCTCAAGTCGTCTTACCGTTTCTTCAAGACGTTGGATTATTTCTTGCTGGTGCTGGATTGTTTCCTCATGGCTATGGATGATTGTGACAAGTGCTTCAGGGTTATGTTGTGCCAGTGCAAGGATCTCATCACGTTCCATAGTTCCATATCCTAAATATCTATTAATCTCTCATTATATAAGGATCTATCGGTCATACAGGCGTATTTTCCGAAAAGTGGTGGTGTGTAATGTGAGTTAAGGAGAGGTCAGGAGAGAGGGTGCTGACCTGTTACGTTTTTTTTAAATTGATGCCCACAAGGGCCACAGGCATACATGATGAAAATGAGGGGATTTCGACGCATTTTATATATAAAAAAAAGCCCGGGAAAATTCCCAGGCAATCTATAAGAGTTATCCACACGCCCTTAATTTTTATATGGTGCGGATCCGAGTTTTGGGTGGTATGTGGCATCCGCTTCGACCCTGACTGCATGAGAGAAGAGTGCAAGTGGGATTTCTACCGGGCAGAGCTCCTCACACTGGCCACAGTTGATACAGGAATCCGAAATATGAGCGAGTCTGCGCATATGGAACATCGGAGCCGGAGGGAGGTGGCCAACAGGCACCATCGTTGTTCCCTTTGTAAGTTCAATTTTTATTGGAAGACAGACCGGACAGTTATCAATACATGAATAGCATTTAATGCATCGGGAGGTCTCGTCCCTGATAACATCCCATAGATTCTCTGCAATCGTGGAGAAATCATGCTTCCTCCATTTCTCACCGAGCTTAAGCATCGCACCTTCGACCTTTGCCCGGATGGCAATGCCCTTTGGATCTGCCGGCGAGGTTTCCAGAGCTCCGGCCTTAACAGCACCCTCAACGAGGCTTGCACCTTTCTCTGAGCAGACCTCGACAAATGTTGCCTTGCCAGCCTTATCGCCAATGACACCCCAGTTGCCACAGGCAAGATCTGCCTGGCGGGGGATCTTATAGAGACAGCGGCGGCAGTTACTCCTTCGGCCGTAGCCTTCTTCCTCAAGCTCATCGATGGAGATTCCCTTGTGCTGTCCATCCTTTGTCATAATGATGAACTGGCCCTTGTCGATCTCCTCTTTTACAATATCTGCAGGATCAACACCATATTTGGCTGCTATCATCTTCCTGGCACTCACCGGAGAGACCGTACCTCCGCAGTTGACTCCAATCATGATGATGTTGTCGAGATTGATCTGATCCCTCTTCGCAAGCTCGAGGATGCCCATAACATCACAGCCTTTTACCGTGACACCGAGCTTTAGATCCTTTGCACCACCAATATAGTTCTTAATCAGTTTCGAAACCAGAACTGTTCCACAGTGCAGTGATCCAGCCGATCCCCCGATCTCGCCCGGATCGGTGATGATTGACGGCACTGCATCATAAAGATCCACACCTTTCTTAATGGCAAGAACCGCATCAACAATCTTGTTCTCGAGAGCATACTTCAGCAGTGCCGTAACCGCGCCACCGCATTCGGCTTTCTCCAGAAGGCCGGAATCAGGGGTCCATGCATAGAC
>NZ_VOTZ01000050.1 GCF_024372745.1 Methanocalculus taiwanensis | reverse complement strand
CTATTTTTTCAATATTCTTGAGGAAATCAGGGGATGCATCATCTGTGCGGTAATACCGGTCTGCCAGACGGACAGACAGGTTTTCATCGGAGTAACCCTTTGCTTTTGCCATAATGAAACCTCACGCCGTCTCCATTCTCTTCAGCTGAACCTCTCCGGCCTTGTTTACATCTTCCCTGACCTGTGAAGTCCGTGAAGTCAGAAGCTTTGCTTTGATCGTCTTGAACAGATCGGTCTCTTTGCCTTTGACCCGGATGCCTGTCCTCTTCAGGACAATAATATCCTCGCCGGGGCAGGCGTTCACGCAGGCGCCACAGAGCATACAATAATCTTTATTGACTGCAATCACCGGTTCAAGCTCGCGTTTCAGCTCCTTTGCAGGCTTCGGTGTCGGCAGATAAATCGCATTGCAGGGGCAGACTTCGACACAGGTTGAACATCCTGAGGGGCATTTCTCTGCATTGAAGGTGATATCTCCCTCGAATATCTTCTCGACAGTGATCGCCTCTTCAGGACAGTTCTGTGAACACCATGTGCAGGTACAGCAGTCTTCTGAGACGATAGTAACCTTACCGGGCAGTTTCTTGGATTCAACCGTCCTTACAACGGTGATCGCCTCTTCAGGACATGCCTCGACACAGACCTGGCATGCATCGCAGAGATCTTCATTCCAGACAACCTCGCCTTCCACTGTTCCGGTCGCGGGGGTGAATGGTTTGTGCTCTACCATGATTGCGGGGCAGAGTGCACCACAAATGCCACAGAGATTGCACTTCTCGTCATCAACCGTAAACTCGGTCTTTGCGGTGAGTGCTTTCTGTCTGTCAAGCCCTTCATCGTCTGCTCCTTCAAATAATGGAACATCGCGGTCGATCGCTTCTCTGGGACAGACCTCATCACAGATAGTACACCGGACACACTTCTCGTCATCGATCTCGGTGACCATATCGTACTGTGGAAACCCTTCCTTCTCAAGAATCGGGAGTTTCTCCTCGCCGTCGATCTCCAGGGTCAGCGCATTGAACGGGCACATGATGACGCAGACGCCACAGTACGAGCATTTCTCCGCTTCGATGCTCACTGGTGCATCTACGTCGGTTGAAACTGCTCCTCTGCGAACGGCTCCGACCAGTCCCAGAGAGATTGCCTCTTCAGGGCAGGCTTCGACACATATGCCGCATCCCGTGCAGGTTTCGCTGTCTAAGATCAGGTGGTTCGTCTGCTGAAGGAGCCTCTGCTCCATCACGACTTTCACGCCATCTCTTGTCCTGGAGAATTTTGGAAACAAATTGCTCATAGCCATTGATGAATCCCTCTCTTCTCCTCCAATTAGTGGTGAGCTCCGACACCCTGAGCGGGCGCCCGGTTAGTCTCCCACGGTCCTACCAGTTTAATAACATTGTAGGGACATGCCTCAACGCACACGCCGCATCCGGCGCAGAGCTCGTTATTGACGTCAAGAACAATCGCCTTTCCGTCCCGAACACCATAGATCTTGTCTTTTGTGACCGGATCAACGGTGTACAGCTCCAATGCGTTTACCGGGCATGCAACAACACAATTGTTACAACCAGTACAACGCTCCAAATTGATATGCATTGCAAACGCCATGCTATCATACACCAGCCTTTCTATCGATTAAAATCGATTACTGATATGTTGTGAAATGACACAGATAAATCTTCGTGATCAATTTAGGATATAAGTTAATTATATCTAATTAACTAAATTGAGCTTAATTTGCGTATTAGGATGATTTATTTGGTTAATTGCTGGCTGGATATTGCGTGGATGACCTGATGTTAATGGTGTAAAGTTATTATTTGTTATGAAAACGAAGTTAATTTTTCATATATAACTCTCTATTTTATCACTTTTGCCAAAATTATCTTCAAAAAAGTGTTGAAATGCTAAAAAATTTTATTATTCTGGATATTTTTAAACTGAATAAATAGCACCCCTCGCTTCCCGCGAATCTGTGAAATATACGTGACTCTGATGGTGCTAGTCACCAGGGAGTTATAATATCAAAAAAATCGCTTGTGAAACAACCCTGTGCAGGTAATAGTCATTCAAGATGAAACGGAAAGATATTCCCTTGAATTTTCAAAAAAAAGAAGAGAAGAGTAGTAAAGGGGATTACTTCTTCTTATAGATTTTGCCGTAGATCATCTGGCCCTTGGATTTGGGGTGCCGTTCACCGGTGTCGCCGATGTACTCCGCGAATTTTGCTTTGACGCCCTCAACCTCAAGCTCGACATCTCCGACATAGTTATATCCGGGCATCATGACATCGACGGAGCCGAAGAGATAGATCTCTCCCCGAACCATCTGCCCGCCGAGGCGGCTCTTGGCATTGCCTTTGATGACAGTCTTTCCGCCATCTGCGTGGGTCATGACATGGACATCGACATTGCCGTCGACGACGATCTCTCCGCCCATCATGTAATAGCCGATGTCTGATCCAGCATTGCCTTTGACGTGAATCCTCCCGCCCTGCATTCCTCTCCAGTCGCCACGGTATGCGGCGGCCAGATAGTTGCCTGCATTGCCTTCAACGAGGATCTCTCCACCCTTCATGGCAGTGGCTGCAAAGTGGCCGATATTGCCTTTGGCAGTGATCTTTCCGCCGGTCATCCAGGCACCGACATACATATCGGCATTGCCGTTGATGACCACTTCACCGGCACTCATGTGTGCGCCGATGTACTTTACTTTTATGAGATCTCCGTTTACGACGACTTTCGTCTCTGCTGCGGTTGCTCCACCGTTTCCGGTGACAGTAAAGTAGTCTCCAACTTTGCAGGTTGTATTTCCCATTGCAAGGGGGAGTTCTGCGATCTCATCGGCTTTCTTGCCCGCAAGTGCATCTGGGTTGAAGACCTCAGCCTCAAGGTACAGCGGGGGCTGTTCTTTGATGGTTAATGTTACAGTATCCATTCTTCACCCACCTCACTGTGTTGCATCGATCTCGAATACGTACGGGTTGGGCACATAGTGGTGTGCATACACCTCGTAGTTCTTCTGTGAGACCGTGTAGAACTTGTTGAACTTCAGGGCGATATCGCGCTCGACCTGTGCGTTCTCGTTTGTCTTCACATTCACCCAGAGTGTCCTCTTGTTGCCGTTGGAAACGATCTCGCCTTCATTGATGATCAGCTCACCCTGCTTGAAGAGGAACGCGGCATTGCCGAATGCTGACTCGATCGATTCCGGATCTGATGCGGTCTCGGGGTTGTAGTCATAGACGGCGACATCGCCTTCAAGACCGGGTGTCAGTGACCCATACATGTGGGAGAGACCAAGCGTCTTCGCCGTTCCCGCACGGGTCATCTGTGCGATCTCATAGAGCGAGAGTTCGCGATCCATTGCACCAAGACCGGTTCTGTCACGCACCTTGTCCTCATTCTTCATCCCGGCAAACATCTCGTCACGGGCCT
>NZ_VOTZ01000049.1 GCF_024372745.1 Methanocalculus taiwanensis | reverse complement strand
ACTGGAAATGAGCGAGCGATTGGTTCAAGAGTACATCCATCTCATTGAAGAGCAAGAGCATAAAAAGGAGGAAGTTAATCATGTTAGTTGAACAGATTTCAAGAGCCTCTGACATATGTCGTCATTTCATGAAAAGTGGATCAGTTTTTGATGAGCGAAAACATATAACACATAACGAGGATAAAACTTTCGCTCCAACGTGAGAGAATATATTGAGAATCCAAGAAAAATATGGAGTTAGATCTTTAGGCTAGTTAGGTGTTGCCGGGAATGTAGGATGAATGAGCAGGAATATAGGGTGTACCCGATCTCCTAAACTCAAGTCGAGCATTATTAGCCTATCAAAGTATTTTCAATTCTATTATAACATTATACTCCAAGCTCTCTCAGAAGCTTGGCAATCTCCTCTTTTGTTAGTAATTGTGTATCTCTTGAAGAATATGAATCGATTATTGCATGCTTAAACCCAACAGGTGCATAATCATCAGGTGAATAGTGAGTACGCGGCAAGGTTTTTGGAAGTACACAATACATTTCATCATTCTCATATGTATATTTTGTCTCATCAAGTATCAACAGCGCTTCATCAATTTTTTCACCATTTCGCATTCCAATATAATCAATCGGAAAAGTATCGGGATCATATCCATAGATTGGAGCATATAGTTTTAGCATAACTTCCGCAAGATCAATAATACGCATAGCTTTCATTTTTAGAATAAAAATCTCATTTCCCTGTGAAAGCAATCCTGCTTTTAGAATTAGGTTTGTGGCAGATGGGATATCCATAAAGAATCTTCTCATATCAGGATGGGTGATTGTTAATGGTCCGCCCCTTTGAATCTGTTTAAGAAAGAGTGGTATTATAGAGCCCCGAGAATTCAACACATTGCCAAACCTAACACACGAAAAAGCCGACCTTTTAAAACCACGATAAATATTTGCAGAGATTGTTAAACGTTCTGCAAGAAGCTTAGTCGCTCCCATAACATTTGATGGATTTACCGCTTTGTCTGTGCTAACTGTAATGACCTTTTTTACCCCTTGGTCATATGCTGCATCAAGAACATTCTGCGTTCCTATTATATTCGTCTTAACGGCATCATATGGGTTGAATTCACAGAGTGGGACGTGTTTTAAGGCCGCTACGTGAAAGACGATATCAACATCCTCCATAGCAACAACAAGCCTCTCCTTATCCCTAATATCTCCAACAAGAAAGCGAAGATTATCTGATTGAAGATCCTGTTCGAGATCAAAGAGGCCAGTTTCATTATTATCAAATACTCGGAGACTCTTTGGTTCATATCTTAGAAGTTCCCTTACCAGAAGACTCCCAATCGACCCGACCCCGCCGGTGACCAGAACCGTCTTTCCCTTATAAAATTCTGCGATATCCATCTATTTCACCGCATAATATTCTGCTATTGAATCAACCACGCACATCACTTCCTCTTCCGGCATTCCCGGATAGATCGCCAGGCTCAGAATATCTCCAGCCACCCTCTCAGTCACAGGAAGCGAGACCTCATATCCAGGCATTGACCGGTAATGGTGTGTCAGATGCACTGGATCAAAATAGATCTTGCTCATGATCCCCTGATCTGCCAGATATTTCATGAGACCATCCCGATCAGATGCACGCACTGAGAATAACTGATGCACATGCGTATAACCATCCGGGGGACTCATAACCGAGACCTCAGGCACTTTTTTCTGAAGAAGTGTTGTATACAATTCTGCAATAGCCTTTCGCATGGAGATGATCGCATCTGCCTTCCGGAGTTGTGCAAGGCCCAGGGCAGCAGTGATATTCGAAAGCCTGAAGTTATATCCAAGCGTGACATAGTCCATGCTTTGATATGAGCTGAAATAATCTGCGGTCTCCAGCCGTCCATGAGATCGGATCAACTTTGCCTGCTCATAGAGGTCACGGTCATCTGTGACGAGCGCACCCCCCTCGCCGGTTGTAATCACCTTATTCTGGCAGAAGCTGAGCATCGCCGAATAACCATAGGTTCCGACCATTGTCCCATTTATAGACGCGCCAAATGCCTCTGCTGCGTCCTCAATGAGCACCAGGTTATGATCATCTGCAATTTCCCGCAGCTCCCTGATCTGGCAGGGGCACCCCCCATAATGCACTGGAATGATCGCCTTTGTCTTCTGTGTAATCTGCTCAAGCACACTGTTCGGGCTAAGGCCCAAGGTACTCTCTTCAATATCCGCAAATACCGGCTTTGCCCCGACGAAAAGCGGAGCATTTGCGGTTGCAATGAATGTAAAGGAGGGGACAATTACCTCATCACCGGTGCCGATGCCGTGGGCAATGAGTGCAGTATGAAGTGCTGATGTCCCGGAATTGAAGGTGAGGCAATATTTTGAGCCAATATAATCAGCGATTCCGGCTTCAAAATCGATTACGTTCGGACCAACAGCCCAGTTCATTCCGGAACGGAGCGCAGTGCTGACACTATCGATATCGTCATCATCATAGTACATTTTGAAAAGGGGTATGTTCCAGGTCATAGTGATTCCTCAGATTCTTCTATCTCAGTCAGCTCAGCTTCATTTAATAGCCGGATTACTTTGGCAGGAACGCCATACGCAAGAACACCCGCCGGGATATTCGTGTTCACAAAGGAAAATGCTCCAATGATCGATCCTCGCCCTATTGTGACTCCGGGCATTATGACGGAGTGTGTGCCGATTCTGCATCCTTTCTCTAACCGGACTTCACCCTGTTTCCGATCGATTGTTGAGAGTGAGTAGATTGAGCAGTGCGATCCTATCTGGACATGATCCTCAATAATAACACCATATTGGGCGTTGATATAGGTGAATGCGCCAACATCCGTTTTATATCCAAGTTTGAATGAACCCGTGTGCTTTACAATCCAGTGATACTTTGTGGGTTCTCCATCGGTTATTTCCGGGTATGTCCAGTTATTGAAACGCATCATAAACAAACCTTGAGATCAAATGTGTTATGTTTGATGTTTGCTTCTTTTTTTCATTCATACCTCAATTATCCGAATTGGTACAAATGCCTCTGCAGCCTCTACAAGGATCTCCGAGCCCCGCTTTTTCGAGAGATGGGCAATACCCTCCCGGGATCGTGGATGTGGGCTTTCTTTCAACTCTGTCTCAAATGCCTCCATTGCCTCAATCTTTAATTCGAGAGTTGATGTTACATCGATATAATACCTGGGCTCAAAAGCACCAAATCCTGTGCCCCATTCTGTCTCAGAAAGAGTTTCATATGCCAAAATTTTACTACATCGATGATGGATTGGCCTGAGCGCAACGAGTGAGGCATCGTGGACAATACGGTGATCCATATTCAAATCACCCCAATGTGGGATAAAGACGCAATCCGAAAACATCTCATTGACAACCTTTTATAATGAGGTATTAACCCACATTCGGCATCTACTTTTTCATGCATAATATTTTTCCACCCCTGACCCGAACAGCCGCGTAATATCCTGTAATTCATCTGTATAATTGAGAATCCGGCACTTAAATCCCGTATCTGTCACTTC
>NZ_VOTZ01000048.1 GCF_024372745.1 Methanocalculus taiwanensis | reverse complement strand
GCGTGAGGTTTCATTATGGCAAAAGCAAAGGGTTACTCCGATGAAAACCTGTCTGTCCGTCTGGCAGACCGGTATTACCGCACAGATGATGCATCCCCTGATTTCCTCAAGAATATTGAAAAAATAGGGATGACGATTGCCCACATGTGCTACCAGTGTGGCACCTGTACAGGGTCATGCCCCTCGGCACCGAGGAGCTCATACCGGATCAGGAAGTTTGTCCGGCGGGCAGTGCTCGGACTCGAGAACGATGCGCTTACCGACCCGGATCTCTGGCTCTGCACCACCTGTTACTCGTGCACCGACCGCTGTCCGCGGGATATCGCACCGACCGATATTATCATGGCAATGAGAAATCTCGCATTCAAACGCAAGATTGTGCCACGCAACTTCTTAAACACCGTCCAGTTCATCTACAAGACAGGACATGGCGTCCCCAATAACGATGTGAACCGGGCGGCACGTGTGAAGCTCGGACTCGAAGCCGAACCCGAAACCACAGCGAAATACCCAGAGTTTATACCGGGTATCCAGAAGATTCTCGACCACTACGGTCTCAAAGACGAGGCAGATGAAATTCTGTCGGAGGGTCAGTAATGTCAGGAAAGACACACACGTATGCATTCTTCCTCGGCTGTATCGCACCAAACCGGTATCCGGGTATTGAAGCAGCTGCAATCAAGACCAGCAGAAATCTCGGGATCGAACTTGTTCCCCTGAAGGGTGCATCATGCTGCCCTGCACCGGGAGCGTTCGGCTCGATTGACCTGAATGTATGGTATGCGATGGCTGCACGCAACCTTGTCCTTGCCGAGCAGATGAATACCGATATCACGCTCATCTGCAATGGCTGTTACAAGTCAATCTGGGAAGTGAACCACAAACTCAAACACCATGACGAACTCAGAGACAACGTCAACGAGGTCTTAAAAGAGATCGATATGGAGTTTAAAGGGACCATCGATGTCCGCCACCTGATCGAGATCTACTATGATAAGAAGATCTGTGGTGTGGACAAGCTCGCAGACAGCGTCACATCACCCCTCAATGGCGTGAAGGTTGCTGTCCACTACGGATGCCACCTGCTGAAACCACGGAAAGAGCGTGAGTTTGAGGCGGAAGGTGTCGGCGATACCGAGAACCCGATGTGGATGGAAGAGCTTGTTGCCGCACTCGGAGCAGAACCGGTGCAGTACCGCAACAAGATGCAGTGCTGTGGTGCCGGTGGCGGTGTGCGGGGATATGATATCGCACATGCACTTGATATCACAAACGAGAAGCTGATCAATATGAGCGAGGTGGGTGCCGATGCAATCACAGAAGGCTGTCCATTCTGCCAGCTTCAGTTTGACCGCGGCCAGATCGAGATCGGAGAAAAGTTCGGTGTCGAATGGGCAATTCCTGTTCTCCACTTCAATGAACTGCTCGGTCTTGCACAGGGGATGAGCCCGCAGGATCTTGCACTTGATCTCCATGGCATCTCCTGCGAACCTTTCCTTAACAAACTCCAGTGAGGCGCACTATGGTTGATGAAACGAAATCACAAAAACCAAGAGTGGGTGTGTTTATCTGCCACTGCGGTACCAATATCGCAGGATCTATGGATATAAAGGCAGTGCAGGAGTATGCACGCACCATTCCAAATGTCGTCTATGCAGACGAATACCAGTACATGTGTTCGACGCCGGGACAGACAAAAATCGAGGATGCGATTAAAGAACACAACCTCACCGGAGTGGTTGTGGCAGCCTGTTCCCCACGTCTGCACGAACCGACGTTCCGTACCGCATCAAAAGAGGGTGGACTGAACCCGTTCAGGTTCGAGATGGCAAACATCCGCGAACAGAACTCATGGGTTCACATGCATGACCATGAAGGAGCAACCAATAAGGCAAAAGATGCTGTCAGAATGGCAGTTGCCAAGGCATCGCTCCTTGAAGATCTGTTCCCCAAATCGGTCCCGGTCGAGCATGCGGCAATGGTCGTCGGCGCAGGTGTCGGCGGTATCCAGGCTGCACTTGATCTGGCAAACGCAGGGATTAAGACCTACCTCATCGAGAAGCTCCCCACGATCGGCGGCAGGATGTCGCAGCTCGATAAGACATTCCCGACACTTGACTGTTCCCAGTGTATCCTGACACCCAAGATGGTGGATGTCGGCCGCCACCCAAACATCGAACTGATGACCTATACCGAAGTCGAGAACGTTGAAGGATACATCGGAAACTTCGATATCACCCTCAGGAAGAAGGCACGAGGTGTCCTCACCCCGGTCGAAGCGGAAGCACGGGGGATCGTTGGTGGGGGATGTAACGGGTGCGGCGACTGTGAAGCTGTCTGCCCGGTCATCAAGCCAAACCCGTTCGAGATGGGGATGGCACCCAGAAAGGCGATCTATATCTATCACCCACAGGTTGTACCTCTTATCTACACAGTCGATTTCGATTCCTGTGTGAAATGCGGACTCTGTGTCGAGGCATGCGGCGAGAAGAAGGCGATCGATCTCGAACAGGAAGACGAGTTTGTCACTGTCAAGGTCGGTACCGCTGTGCTTGCAGTCGGATACGAACTGTTCCCAATCGAGAAGAAGCCCGAGTGGGGATACAAGCGGTATGACAATGTCATCACCTCACTCGAATTCGAGCGGCTCATCTGTGCGTCAGGTCCAACCGGGGGCCATGTGATCAGGCCAAGCGATGGAGAGACACCAAAGAAGATCGGGTTTGTCCTCTGTGCAGGGTCACGTGACAATACCGGTGTCGGCAAGCCATACTGCAGCAGGTTCTGCTGTATGTATTCGCTCAAACATGCGCATCAGCTGCATGAGAAGATTCCGGGATCGCAGTCATATCTCTTCTACATGGATATCCGATCGTTTGGAAAGATGTATGAGGAGTTCTATTACCGTATCCAGGATGAAGGAACGAAATTCATCCGGGGACGCGTGGCCAAGATCGAGGAGGATCCAATCACAAAGAACCTCCATGTTCTCACCGAAGACACGCTCCTCGGCCAGCCGGTCGATATCGAACTCGATCTGGTTGTTCTGGCATCTGCGGTCCAGCCAACCGAAGAGACCAACCATGTCCGCCACCTCTTCGGCGTGTCACAATCCATGGATGGATGGCTCCTCGAAGCTCACCCGAAGCTGAACCCCTGTGGAACAACCACAGCAGGTGTCTTCCTCGCAGGAGTGTGCCAGGGACCAAAGGATATCCCGGATACCGTGGCACAGGCAGAAGGAGCAGCGTCGGCAGCATCGATTCCGATTCATGTCGGAGAGGTCGAGCTCGAACCATACTTTGCCATGTGTATTGAAGAGAAGTGTGCAGGATGCGGGATGTGTGTGAACCTCTGCCCATACTCGGCACTTGATCTCGTCGAGAAGAACGGAAGGAAAGTGATGCAGGTCACTGAAGCGAAATGCAAGGGATGCGGGACCTGCGGAGGGTTCTGCCCCGGCGGTGCGATCTGGATGCAGCATTTTGCCACACCACAGATTGTTGCACAGATTGATGCGTTCCTCCTCGGAGGTGAGCAGTAAATGACGGAAGAGTGGAAACCAAAGATTCTCGGCATCATCTGCAACTGGTGTTCCTATGCAGGAGCAGATCTCGCAGGGAGTGCACGAACACA
>NZ_VOTZ01000047.1 GCF_024372745.1 Methanocalculus taiwanensis | reverse complement strand
TCCATACTGCTTAGGTACTCCGCAGCAATTACGACTGATATCCACTTTCTCGATATCCTCGATGCTCTGGATACCATACAACCCAATCCCCGCAAAATAATCTATGATATCCTGCTGTATCATATTCTCGATGAAGGATGGATCAAACTCTGGGATAACCACATAACAGGGATGATACATCATGATAGATACCTCCCGTTTGGTACAGAGGATATGCGGGATTTTTGAATATCCTTGTACATTATATTGTACTTCTTTAAAACCTTCTTAAGATATTTTAAAAAAGGTGCATATACTGCATATATCATACAGAAAGCACACCTTGATCTACTGTCTTGGGTTTTCGATACTGTGATATCTCCTCATTCCATCGTATCCCCTTGTATGCGTGAACCTGTTTCTTCCTTCCTCCTCCTGATGATGGATAGAATCCGAGAATACCAATTCTGGATAATGAGGTTGTAACTCTTTTTTGAGATTCCGGAACCTTCCCCTTCTTTTCACACCATCGTTTATACTCATCATAGAGCTCCCCCTTTGCTATCCATTGATCTGGATCATCCCGTCTACATGAATCACGAACGAATCCCGCAATCTCATCTGCTGCAACTACCCACAGGGAACGAACCTCCTCTGCATCCATCCTTTTGATGAGGGTTGAATCCCTGCCGATATCGATAACCTCCTGGATGATGAGATTTAGGAACGCTGAAAGGTTCTCATCGGTGAATAATCCCTTTTTGAAGGATTCATCCCGGTTAAAGGTGTTTGGAAAAATGATATAATTCCATCTGGACCAAAATGCATCATCGTTGATATCTTTAATCTCCGGCGGTTTATTGCACGTGAAGATATGGGGTGCTGTAACAATCGATTCGTATCCATCCTCCCCCTTCCTCTCAATTCTGTGATAGATGCTCCCCGTAAGGTTCTTGAAGATACCGAGATATCGGGCCGGGAACGCATCGAGATCATCAACGATATTGATGAGCCGTCCTTCTAACCCTGCGAACGCAAAACGATCCTCTGTGAGTCTGCGGAGATCCACTTCTGCATATGCTCCCCTCCCGAATAGATGATACAACAGTTCGCAGTATGTGGTTTTCCCCCCGTCCTTCTTCCCTTCAAACAGATACGCTATCTTCTGGGCCCCTTCCCATGCCTGGATAAACGCAATCGCGGGTAATTGAATAAGGTATTCGTAATCATCCCCTACCCAATCCCGGAACGCATCGAGAATATTCTCAATACCTGCATCGGGGTTGTATGTAACGGGTAACTTCCGGGTAAATCGATATTCTGGATCATGGGGTAATAATTCGATATTTCCATCACCTGGATTAATCCGAATCACCCCATTATCAACCGGGATATGATATTTCAGAGAATCGAAAGGATAATCGGGTTGATTGGTCGCTCCCTTAACGTAATACATTATTTCCCGGTGTTCGTTCGTTATGGTTCCGTTAAACTCATAGGGTTGAAACTTCCTCACCCAATCCCCGATAAAAGAACGTATCTCCCCGTTATCCCTGCGATATATACCATCCTGATAGATCCACACTACCCCCCCGGAGGTTACGGGATGGAAGGTATCGATAATCAGGTCTGCGAAATGTTGCCGTCTAACGAATACCTTATCGCTCCTGATCTCCATGATGAGGTTTAACCACATCTCTTCTCGTTTCACTGCTTCCGGTCTGCTCTCTCTCTCTTCCTTCTGCCTGGTGTATTCCCGATATCGTTTCTCAATTTCAGGAAGGTTTCGCATATTATATACGAATCTCTTTAAATCTTCGATAGTATCCAGATTCCCGGTCGCATTATGCCTGATGAATGGTTGTGAGATCTCCGCATAGTAAAGGCCCAATCCCCGGATTCTCTCCTTTGCATCATTGAGATCCATCACATCGAGTTCTTCGTCTGTGGGGATATGCCATCTTTCGGTATCGGGGCTTTCTACCTCGACATACCCCTCCTCTGCATCCATCATCTCACCAACCGGATGATGATCTTTCCGTCCTCGTCCTCATCCCTCGATACATACCCCTTAGCATCAAGAATCTGCATCCTGTGATAGGTGTATCTCCCATGAGATCGGAATGTTGCTGCAATACTCTGGAGGGGAACCTTTCCCCCCCGCTCCTCGATGAAACTGAGAATCTGCTCATCTAATCTGCTTTGCTGCATTGGTTGTTACTCCCGGAACAACTGAAAAAGAGGATATCGGGGTTACAACAAAACCATTATCTGGATAAGCACCTATCAGTATAATTAGTTCTGTTACACCCGGAACCTCACAGGATACCCACATTGATTTCCCGATCTCAATGGGTATCCTCCCTTTTCGAACGTTCCTATAAAGTATAGATGGTGTTGTTGTATGACTTATTGCTTATCTCTGGATCTCGACTGAATCGGAAGACTGATCCTACTCCTCACGGGCCGGAGAGATCGCCCTCTTCAACCGTGTAAAGATCCCCGCTTTTGGTGGTGGGAGTAATCTTCCCGTTAAGAGATCGTTTGCCTGCTGCAACCTGGCTATCTCTCCCCGCAGGTATCCCCGCTCCTCCCGGAGATCCTTAATGGTCTGCTCCTGGTATTCGCATCTTATCCGTAAGTCTACCATCTCCTCCGATGGTTCATCACCCTTGATGCTCTCTTGGTGCGGCGTGGTGCGTTCCTGGTGCGTCTGTGGTGCACTTCTGGTGAGTTTATCGATACATGCCTGATAAATCCATTGGGAACGGGAAACCCCCTCTTTATCCGCTTCTGTGTCTATCTGATATGTGGTATCATCCGGGATGGTGATAGAGAATCTCATGTCTGGTGCATTGGGTGGTGATCCTCTTCACCGTTTTGATCTGTATCTGGTGCATCTGTGGTGCGGTTGCCATCCCCCCTATCCTTCTCCCCTGGGGGTGTCAAGGGGGGCGGGGGGCTGCCGGGTTTATCCCGGCTGCCCTGGAGCACACCCTAACCCCATGTAATCCCATGACCGGGATGGCGGTTCTATCCTTGGCTAATGTAGACTAATCGACACAGCACAGAATGTGCTGAAAAATATCCTTCACTGTATCAACCGGAGGCCCCCGATAAGATACCCTTGATATGCTGGTAAATTTGTAAAAGAACCGTTTTCCTTTGGAAATGTTATTTCTTGATGATGGGGAAATATCCTTTCTTGATTGCGTAAAAATTCTCTGAGAAATACCGATATCTGATTATATCGTTCCTTTCACCGATTCAAGAGCATATATCCGTAATTCGATTGCGTGAAATGGTAATTCTGCGCAATATAGAGTATACATAACCCAGCATATGCTGCATATGACTATTGATTGTGATTATCGGATTCTCCCTGCTGCTCATAGGATATGATCTATGGAAGAGGGTAGCATTCACGATACCCCCCTATCAACGGGCCCCGGAATGCCTCACCCTATATCTCCGGTTTATACATATGACGTACATCCCCCACACACACCCCCACATCGTTGATTTAACGGGAAAACTCACCATCACCCTTATGGAGATATACCCCCGTTTAATACCAACATCACGGGGTATAAAAACCATAGCCACAGGTTGAAAGTTTTAATAGGTGATTGATACTAGGGGCAGATCCCCCCCATAAAAAAATTTAAAAATATCAGGGTTTTTGATACATCGATTCCCGGTGCTTCCTGATTCTCTGACACTCCCTGGTAATCTGATTGAAACAATCTTCGCAGATGTAGATATCCGGGTTATCCGATGATGCGTTCGTCTTCTGTGTGCGATATGCGATGGGCCGCTTACCACATACCCCCCTCTGTGATCCATACTGCTTAGGTACTCCGCAGCAATTACGACTGATATCCACTTTCTCGATATCCTCGATGCTCTGGATACCATACAACCCAATCCCCGCAAAATAATCTATGATATCCTGCTGTATCATATTC
>NZ_VOTZ01000046.1 GCF_024372745.1 Methanocalculus taiwanensis | reverse complement strand
ATTATAACTCACAAAACGATAAAGCTTTCTGTTTGGATTAAAGGAGGATCAGGAAAATAAGTCGAATGTGTAGCAGGATGGTGTGGTGATGGTATGAGGTGAAGTTAGAAAATCACAAAGTCAGGTCATGTGCAGATCGCGGCCGTGGAATGGGTGTATTCGTAGTAGTGGTCGTAGTAGTGCCCTCCTGGGACGGGCGGGTTGAACCCTTGACAAGAAGACCTCTGTCCGGAGTAAGTCGTCCTATGTATTCCGAGATCTTCTTGGTTTTCTTGGTTTCTCTGTTGTAGGTGCTGGTTGAATAATAGACGTAGGGTTTCCCCTGGATGTACTTGATCTCAAGGCACTTCTTTCCCGTCTCGCGCTGTTTAGCAAGCCGCTCTTCCGCCCAGCCTTCCACGTAATAATATTAGGGAATAATACTATATAGATCTTTTGGTTTTGGAGCCCTGGTTTGATGAAAAGAGTGCTATGTGAAGAGATTATGCCCTATGTGTGGAAAAGTTTGGGGACAAAAGAAAAGAAAAGAGCATATGATGAGCTTGCTGATCGGATCAGATCAGATGCAGCCGCCGGTGATGACGGCCTTATCCGGATGCAGTCCTTTATCCACCATTGTGCAGATTCCGGGCTGCTGCATCGGTGTGGATCGGCATTTGCAGAATATTTCAAACCTGCAAGGCCGACAAAGATCCTGACCGCCGAAGTGAGCGGCATTTTAGCCGCCCTGCCTGTGGGCATCCATCTTGATATCCCTGTCTTGATCGCACGGAAAGAGGTACCAAAGACATTTACCGGCAATTTGATCGAAGAGAGGCTCATATCCCGGACAAAAGAAAGGGAGAGCTTCCTCTCCATCATATCCGATTATCTGAGTGAGGTTGACCGCGTGCTGATTATCGACGACGTGCTTGCACGGGGAGAAACGGCTGCTGCGTTGATACGGCTCGCTGTCCGTGCAGGTGCTGAGGTTATCGGCGTCGGGGTGCTTGTTGAGAAGCTGTATGAGAAGGGGCGGGAGCTGATACCGGAAGAGATTGAGTTTGCGTCCCTCTGCCCGATCCAGTCGATAGAGAGGGGGGTGATTCAGATCGCCGATGAGGGATCATCAACGTGAAGGGGGATTCTGGGTTTCCATGAACCAGAAGATCCTCTGGAAAACCCCTTACCTCTCCACCACATGCACAGCCGATGCCTTAAATGAAGCACAGATATCTGATCCAACCCTGATCCCAAGCTCCTCGGTTGCCTTCCAGGTGATAACGGCGATGAGCTGTACCCCACAGTCAAGGATAAGGCGGTTTAAGGGTCCCATCGGCGTGATCTCAACAACCTTCCCGGGGAGAACGTTCCTGACACTTGTCGCATGTTCGCTTGTACAACTGAGTGCGATATCCTCAGGCCTGAGAAAGAGATGCACATGAGTTCTCTCTGTGAGAGGGGAGATCGCATAGAGAAGCGTGCCACCTGACTCGATAGTGGCAAGGCCGCCGTCTTTTGCAGTGATGGCTCCTTCGATAATATTCTCAATTCCGACAAAACGGGCAACGTAACGGTCATGGGGAGCTGAAAAGATCTCACGGGGGGTACCGATCTGGGAAAAAACCCCATTCATCATCACCCCTATCCGGTGTGCCAGCCGTTGCCCCTGTACCATATCATGGGTTGACATCAGAATAGTGATCCCAAAATCCCGGTTGATCTTCTTGATCAGATCCTCGATCATCTCCACCGAGACCGGATCGAGATTTGCGGTTGGTTCGTCAAGAAGAAGAAGATCCGGATTTGTGACCAGTACCCGGGCAAGCGCCACCCGCTGCATCTCCCCACCTGAGAGTGTCTTTGCCTTCCTCTCCTCAAAACCGGTGAGGCCGACAATCCCGAGGGCTTCTGTAATCTTTTCCCTGACTTCTGCCTCAGGTATCCCCCTGAACCTGAGGCCGATGGCAACATTCTCGTATACGGTTGTGTTGAAGGTCGCTGATTTCTGGAAGACCATGCCCATTCTGCGGCGAACCGCAATTGATCCTTCTGAGGTAATATCTCTCCCACCAAAGATCACAGTCCCCGAGGTTGGCGTCTCCAGGAAATTAATAATCCTGAGTAATGTCGACTTTCCTGCCCCCGAAGGTCCGATGATCGTAAATATCTCGCCTTTCTGAATCTCCGCTGAGACTCCCCTGAGCACTTCAGTGTTGCCAAATCTTTTGGTAATATCGCGCAGTTCAAGCATCAGGATCACCGGTTCTGGACATAGGCTAAGATAAGGTTGATCACAAGGGCTATTCCGAGGAGGATGATCCCAAGCGCAATCGACATCGCAAGGTTCCCCATTGAGGTCTCAAGCGAGATTGCCGTCGTCAGGACACGGGTATGGCCCCGGATGTTCCCGCCGATCATGATCGCAGCCCCGACTTCCGAGATGGCACGGCCAAATGCAAGCACAACAGCCGCCATGATCGCATAGCGTGCTTCGCGAACGACACTGTTCATGAACTGGTACCGGGTCGCACCCAGTGACCGCAACGTATCGAGGATAGTAGTGTCAACACCTTTCAGGGCAGAGATAGTCAACCCGACCAGAATCGGCAGGATAAGGACAGTCTGGGCGATGATCATCCCTTCAGGGGTGAAAAGGAGCCGCAGGAAGCCAAAAGGCCCTGCACGTGAGATCAGAAGAAAGACAAAAAGTCCGACAAGCACTGTAGGAAGGGCATAAAGCGTCTGGATTAGGTTTATAAGCGCTTGTTTTCCCCGGAATTCTGAAAAGGTGATGAGGGATCCGATCGGAATCGCAAGCAGGGTGGCAAAGAACGTTGCGGTAAGCGAGATAATGATACTCCGGATAGCTGTCTCGATTACCTCCGGATCCAGGCTTACGATCAACTCGAGTGCAGTGGTGAAGCCGGCAACGATCTCATTCATAGCATACTCTCATGGATAATGAAGTCGAAGATGGAAAAAAGAGTTGGGTTTCAATCAGACAACAGGTGAAGTTACCTCTGCTTCGGGTACTCCCATCAGAACCCATTTTCCGGATGCTGCAAAGAAGAGGGGTTCACCATACTCTGCAACACCGAAGGTGGCAATCTCCTGCTGCACATCATCGGAGATTAAGTAATTGATCCAGGCTTTTCCAAGTTCTGTGTCAATACCTGCATGTTTCTCAGGATTAATCAGCATCGTGGAGTAGACATTCAGGAGAATATCCCCGGAGTCGACGATCGGCACAAGCTGAAGATCTCCCTTATATGCAAGGAATGTCCCGATATCCGAGAGTGTGTATGCTTCTTTCTCATTTGCCATCACCAGGGTTGCACCCATACCGGTTCCTGCTTCAACATACCAGTCGCCTGAATTCTGGACATCGGTTGCATAGTCATAGCCTGCTGCCTTCCAGATGGCTTTCTCTTTTGCATGGGTTCCGGAAGAATCGCCACGCGAGACGAAGACAACGCCCGGAGTCCCGGCTTTGCCCTCAGTCATAAGAGTCTGGAATGCTTCCTCAGGTTCGGTTCCACGGATGCCTGCCGGATCTGATTCGGGACCGACGATCACAAAGTAATTGTACGCGATGACACGCCGATCAACTCCATCGCCATCAGCGATGAAGGTATCTTCACGGGCACGGTCATGGACCATCATCACATCGACATCGCCCCGCTGGCCATACTCAAGCGCCTTGCCCGTTCCTGCAGAGACGATCAGGAGTTTGGCATTATATTTCTTCTCAAACGCGGGTCCCAGGTGATCAAGAAGACCGGTGTCATACAGGCTGGTGGTTGTCGCGATCCGAAGCTCTTCGGGAGCTGGAGCGGCTGTTGGAGCAGGTGTTGCATCCGGTACTGCAGGTGCATCTTCACTGACGCATCCTGCAACAAGCAGCCCTGCAATCAGAAGGGCAGCCACGAGAAGAATTCTATTCCATTCCATAGTAAACAGCGGTTATTACTATCTTTTACTATTTAACGGTTATTTTTTAGTTTGTTGTTAACCTTATTTAATTAACACAATAAACTATCACATTCCACATTTATGCTTTAATAATCGATCCAACCCGCTCCCCATCCAGCAGGCGTGTCAGTGTGCCGGGAACATGCCCATTGATGATATGAACCTTACGGACACATTTTGCATCCAGCAGCATCTCAACCACCTTATCCTCAAGTACCAGATCCTCCATCCCCAGATCCAGGAGTTCGGCGGCTGTGATCTCTTCGATCAATTCGGCATCCGGGTTATCAAATGGACTTTCTGTAAAGAGGCCGTCAACATTCTTGACAAGAATACAGGATTTCGCCCCGAGCACCTCAGCCATAAGAAAGGCACCGGTATCTGTCCGGTGAGCCGGGATCATGCCAATTTCTGAGGGTTTTTCGTAAAGACCATAAGGGGGAGTGCCATGGGTCACCGGAAGAATACCCATCCGGAGGAGCATCGGGAGCTCAAGGAGATCTGCTGAGTGAATTCGGGTTCCACCATACTCAGAGAGGAGAACCGACATCATGATCGCATTCTGCTCACTCACCTTACCAGAGAGTTCCGCAAGCACACCTGTCGGCATGCCGAGATCCAGGCCGATATCCATGATATGACGGACACGAACACCTCCACCTGTCACAACCATCATCTGGTGTTTCCGTGAGAGCAACCCGATCTCTTCTGCAAGCGGCTTTAAGACAGGGGCCCCATAATCGACGATCCCATGACCGCCGATCTTCACAACATGCAGATCCGGAGCGATCCGAAGCTGCGTTAAACCTTCATATCTTTTCAGGAGGCCCCGACGTCCAAGCGTCTCGCCTCTGAGTTTGGATTCAAGCTCCCTCCTCCTGTGCATATCAATCAAACCATTATGGATTCTATGTTATTTTTAATCTCTCGTAACTGGTCAGCTATACCTGTAAGCCACAGTGGGCATGAAGGGTTCTCTCCTGAATGCTCCTTTGATGGCGGCAAGTACTGACCCCTCATTCTTCTTCACAGTTGAGATATACCCTCTTACCCG
>NZ_VOTZ01000045.1 GCF_024372745.1 Methanocalculus taiwanensis | reverse complement strand
TGTTCGACGCGGGTGGACTTAACTGCCGGGTTCGGAATGAGTCCGGGTGTATCCCCACCGCTATGGCCGCCATTACCACAAGCCAAGGCCCAGATTTGAACTGGGGTGTAGCTGATCTGCAGTCAGCCGCGTGGCCGCTCCGCCACCTTGGCGCTGTGCATTCTGGTATGGAGTATACGTATACTCTGTTCACAGAATTAAAGGTATGCATCTGGATTTCGTCTGGGTTCAACAGAATCACGACAGTAATCTGTTCCTGGATTTGGGCGTTAGTACCCGCCGGACTCAACACGTCGTTGCCTTCGTGCGTACATCCCGGGCCTATCAACCGGGTCTTTTACCCGAGCCCTTAACGGAGTCTCTTTTCAGGCTGAGTTTCAAGCTTAGATGCTTTCAGCTTTTATCTCTTGCCGCGTAGCTGCTCGGCGCTGCCCTGTCGGACAACCGATACACCAGTGGCGACGAAAGAAAGTTCCTCTCGTACTATTTCTTTCTTGCCCTCAGACTCCGGACACTCCTGATAGATAGTAACCGACCTGTCTCACGACGGTCTAAACCCAGCTCACGATCCCCTTTAATAGGCGAACAACCTCACCCTTGGCTGCTGCTGCACAGCCAGGATGGAAAGAACCGACATCGAGGTAGCAAGCCGCCGGGTCGATATGTGCTCTTGCCGGCGACGACTCTATTATCCCCGGGGTAGCTTTTCTGTAGTCAATAGCCCTCATCAACAGGGCGTATTGGTTCGTTAGACCCGAGTTTCCTCTCGCCATGACTTGCTTTGCGTCATAGCGTCAGGCCAACGTATGCTCTTGACACTCTTCTGTGAGTTTCTGACTCACATGAGTTGACCTTAGGGCACCCTTGATATTTTTTCGAGGGTGTGGCGCCCCACCCAAACTGCCCACCTACCGATGTCCTCTTCATTGAAGAAGAGTGAGTAGTACAGCAGAGCAAGGATGGTGTCTCATTGTTGACTTCCCGTTCCCCGGAAGGAACGGATCGACATCTCCCATCTACACTGCGCATGCAATACCGTACTACAACGACAGGCTGCAGTAAAGCTCCACGGGGTCTTCACTTCCCA
Organism: Methanocalculus taiwanensis; assembly: GCF_024372745.1. GTDB lineage: Archaea > Halobacteriota > Methanomicrobia > Methanomicrobiales > Methanocorpusculaceae > Methanocalculus > Methanocalculus taiwanensis. The sequence continues at coordinate 4,262 of NZ_VOTZ01000045.1, read as the reverse complement.
TCAGGAGTCCCTAGCCTCTGCACTAGGATAAAAGGTTCAACGGACTTGTGGTAGGGACAGTAGAACTCTCATTGTTCCATTCATGCAAGTCGCCAATTAAGCGACAAGGTACTACGCTACCTTAAGAGGGTCATAGTTACCCCCGCCGTTTACGGGTCCTTCGTCCGATTGAACTCGGTGTTCAGATACCCGCACTGGGCAGGATTCACAGACTATACGAGTCGTTTCCGAGTTGCAGTCTGCTATGTTGTTATTAGACAGTTGGAGTTCCCTGGTCACTGCGACCTGCCTGATCTCCAGGCAGGCACCCCTTCTCCCGAAGTTACGGGGCCATTTTGCCGAGTTCCCTTACCACAATTAGCTCCGATACGCCTTGGTCTTTTCAACCAGGGGCACCTGTGTCGGTTCTCAGTACGGACATACACTCCCTTTTTCACGGGCTCCAGGAGTCGACCATGTTACCTCATCACGTCTTCTGTGGTTTCTCACCATGACGGTACTCCACCACTTTGAACGCTTGAACGAAACGACAGTTTCGCATGGTATATCCCGAAGCGTCAGGGTCTTGCGACTTTGAATGTATGGTACAGGAATATTAACCTGTTTCCCTGTTGACATGCTCGAGTTACGGCACATCTTAGGACCGACTAACCCTCGGCTGACGAACATTGCCGAGGAAACCTAGCCCTTTCGGCGGAACGGATTCTCACCGTTCTATGCTTCTACTACTGCCAGAATTCTCATTTCTGCACGGTCCACAGGACCTTACGCCCCTGCTTCTGTCCATGCAGAACGCCCCTCTACGCGATCACCGGATGAACCGGTGCGCCGTGGTCTCTGCAGTAGGCTTTAGCCCCGTCCATTTTCTGCGCCCCAAACCTTGACTGGTAAGCTGTTACGCACTTTTTAAAGGGTAGCTGCTTCTAAGCTCACCTTCCAGTTGTCTTCGGCCTGGGACCTCATTCAGTGTTGACACTTAGCCTACATTGGGGGGCATCAACCACGGTCTGGGTTGTCTCCCTTACGGACTACAAGCTTACCCCGTAGTCCGGACTGCCCGTCATCTCTGACGTTGGGGAGTTTGGAGTTTGACAAGAGAGCGAGGAATTTCTTCCCCGGGATCCCCAATCAGTGCTCTACCTCACCAACCATCTCCGACGAGGTCATGCTGCGGCATGTTTCGAGGGGAACCAGCTGATTCCCGGTTCGATGAATCTTTCACTCCTATACGCAGGTCACGCGAATGATTTGCATATCAAAACCGCCTGCGGTCCTCCACGCACCTTTCGGCACGCTTCAACCTGCCCACGCATAGATCACCGGGTTTCGGGTCTTACCCTATAGACTCCACGCACGTTGAATACGTCGTTCCATGCACATACATGCTACGAACCTGTTGCTTTCGCTTCGGCTTCCCGTCAGGTTAACCTCGCCTATAGAATAAACTCTCTGGCCCGTTCTTCAAAACGTACGTTATGACATCGGCAACTGTCGCCCATACTACCGCCTCGCGACGGGTTCTTTCGCGCAGAAGTTCCTTGCATGCCATAACACACTGTCACCGGTTAGTTTCAGGCGCTTTTCACATCCTTTTTAGGGATACTTTTCAGCTTTCGCTCACGCTACTAGTTCGCTATCGGTTTCGAGAAGTATTTAGTTTTGGAGGTTGATGACCCCCGGATTCATGCGAGAATTCCGACCCGCACTACTCAAGACACTCCCAGGAACAGACACCATTATGCGTACGGGTCTTTCACCCTCTCAGGAACACCATTCCAGGTGACTTCCGCTTCTGCTGTCTGCACCAGACGGGAGGCTTACAACACCACATCTCCCAAAAGGGATTCGGTTTGAACTCTGTCGGTTTCGATCGCCTCTACTCACGACATCTCGGTTGATTTCTTTTCCTGCCCCTACTAAGATGTTTCAATTCGGGGCGTTCCCCATCCTCAACGGATTGATACCGAAGTATCGGGATGTCCTATTCGGGGATCTCCGGATCACAGACTCCCTGCATCTTCCCGGAGCATATCGCTGCTTGGCACGCCCTTCATCAGCTCTCGAACCGAGCCATCCACTAACCGGCATATAGACCAGGTTCAGATACTAATTGTTATTTCTGTTGAACCCATTTAACGTCCAGATGCATTACCTTTACACAGCATCGTCAGGTTTGAGTCGCCCTCAAACCTTCAGCCCTTCCCCGGTGACTCACATCTCCGGGTGCATTGGAACCGTTGTAACGCAGTGTTACAACGGAAGTGGACCCAAGGGGATTTGAACCCCTGGCCTCGGCGTTGCAAACGCCGCGCTCTTCCAGCTGAGCTATGAGCCCGAATTCCTGTTGGCATTGGCAATTGTACGGTTCATTGAGCGACCGCTGATATTCGTAAAAGTTGATCATTAGGAGGTGATCCAGCCGCAGATTCCCCTACGGCTACCTTGTTACGACTTAACCCCCCTTGCGGAACCTAGATTCGACAGCAGCATAAACTGCCGCCTCATCCAGACCCCACTCGGGTGGTTTGACGGGCGGTGTGTGCAAGGAGCAGGGACATATTCACCGCGCCATCGTGAGACGCGATTACTACGGATTCCAGCTTCATGCGGGCGAGTTGCAGCCCGCAATCCGAACTACGGGTGGGGTTAGGAGATTACCTTCACCTTTCGGTGTCGAAACCCATTGTCCCATCCATTGTAGCCCGCGTGTAGCCCGGATAATTCGGGGCATGCTGACCTACCGTTGCCCATTCCTTCCTCCCCTTTAGCAGAGGCGGTCCCAACAGTGTCCCCATCAGTCCGGAGACCATGCTGGCAACTGTTGGCGTGGGTCTCGCTCGTTGCCTGACTTAACAGGATGCTTCACAGTACGAACTGACGACGGCCATGCACCTCCTCTCAGCTAGTCAAGCAGAGTCTTCAGCCCGGCTATCATTCCGCTGTCGTATCCGGTGAGTTGTCCGGCGTTGAATCCAATTAAACCGCAGGCTCCACCCGTTGTGGTGCTCCCCCGCCAATTCCTTTAAGTTTCAGCCTTGCGACCGTACTTCCCAGGCGGTGCGTTTCACGGTTTCCCTTCGGCACCTCAGCGACTCGTGGTCACTGACACACCTAACGCACATCGTTTACGGCTGGGACTACCCGGGTATCTAATCCGGTTTGCTCCCCCAGCTTTCGTCCCTCACTGTCGAAGCCGTTCTGGTAAGATGCCTTCGCCATCGGTCGTCCCTCGGGGATTACAAGATTTCACTCCTACCCCCGAAGTACGTCTTACCTCTCCCGGTTCCTAGGTCGCCAGTTTCCCTGAGACGCCTTTTGGTTGAGCCAAAAGATTTCCCCAGAGACTTAACGACCAAGCTACGAACGCTTTAAGCCCAGTAAAAGTGGCTATCACTCGAGCAGCCGGTATTACCGCGGCGGCTGGCACCGGTCTTGCCCCGCCCTTTCTCCTGGTGTGTGTTAGACACCAGAACAGCCTGCATTGACAGGCACTCAGGGTTTCCTTATCACGATTGCTCGCATTGTAAAGTTTTCGCGCCTGCTGCGCCCCGTAGGGCCTGGATTCATGTCTCAGAATCCATCTCCGGGCTCTTGCTCCCACAACCCGTACCGATCAAAGGCTTGTTGGGCCGTTACCCCAACAACTACCTAATCGGACGCAGACTCATCCTCAGGCGGCGGGCCTTTCAGAGACAGAGCATTCCAGCACCTGTCTCCTATGAGGCATTAGCCCCAGTTTCCCGGGATTATTCCTCACCTGAGGGCAGATTATCCACGTGTTACTGAGCAGTATGCCGAGGTCTTTCACCTCTCGACTCGCATGGCTTAGTCAAACCCTGATAGCAATAGCCTCTGGCAGGATCAACCAGAATGTAATTGTTAAGCACACTTTGTCTTTCGACTGACTGTAACTTTCAGAAATCAGCGGTCACTCAATGAATGTCCGCATTGCCAATACCAACGTCAGAACCAACACCGGCAAACCCGGCTGCGTCGGTTCTCCACTGAGAGAATCTTGGAGTTACAATGTATGCAGTGTATCTATTTATACGCTGCGTATTGTATCTGACGAACCCGGAACAACCCGGATTCGTGATGCATTGCAAGGGAATAGAGTTGGTTTCAATGAGTTATATAGGTTCTCATCTGGCAACCCGATTACCCTGCAGAACTCCCTTTCAATACCCGGCACCGATGACGCCGGGTACCCGGGACCGCTCACCCAAACAGAGGAACAGTCCCTGACTGAGGCAGTTGCCATA
>NZ_VOTZ01000044.1 GCF_024372745.1 Methanocalculus taiwanensis | reverse complement strand
AGGAGCTATCCTAATGGACATCAACGAAGAGTGGGTTACAGGCAGAAGATATTTGTCGGACGAGAGAGAATGATCAACCAAGGAGAGCAGGGTCAGAGAATTTACAGAAAGAAAGGTACGTTATCCAGATTCCTGCTGATCGTACATCCTCTTATCCTGAAATTGAATAGAGAAAGATTGCAGGATTTCGGGATATAGTGTGCATTCGTATTACTCTATCAATCCAACAATACTTTGGGGCATAATCAAAGGAAAATTCGATCCTCTGTATGAGGTGATCGAGGCGATAATTGTATCAGAAGAGGAGAGGCAGTAGGGACTGCCTCGGTTTCGTTTTGTTTCCGGATTAATTCGGGGGGCGGTATATCCCTTTGATCAGAACAAGCGGGGTGCCGGCATCTGCTGATCCGGTGACGAGATCCGAGAGGCTTGCAAGGACATCCTCCATCCGGCGGGGGGTTGTTCCTTCACACTCGATGCAGCTGATTCCACGGGCTTTCCGTGATTCATTCTCGATCATCTCGATGATCTCAATTTCAGATCGTCCCTCTTCATGATACTTGTCGATCAGGTACTTCATCTTCACGCCTTCACGGAGCACCTCTTTGATCCCTTTTGTTGCACCAAAGGCGGCTTTTGGATCAGCCAGTTCATAGATGCCGCTTGTCGGATCCTTGTATGCACCGTCTCCAAAAACTAAAATCTCGACATTCTTCCCGGTCATAGTGAATATTTCCTGCTGGAGGAAACAGACAAACTCTTCTGCCTCGAAAGGAGCGAGTTTGAGCCGGCAGCTCGAGGACATATTGCTCCCCAAAAGCCCCCATTCCGATGTCGGAGGGCAGGTGCCGCTGCTGCATATCTCCTGAAGAGTGCAGCAGTTACCGATTATTGTCTTCAGTACTTTCTTTGTTTTTTCACGAGGGTGGATATTGGCAATGATTACGCCGTCGGGGTTGAATTCCGCTACCCGCTTTGGGTCATTGCAGAGGACGATTTTTGGTGTGGCGCCCTCGCTTTTGATGATCTCTTTATAGAGCGTGAGATAATTGACGCCGGTTAAGGGGTGGGTATAATTACCGTCGATATCATCCGGTGTAAAGAGGCCGCCATGACGGAGATCAAGCTCCTCAGCAACCTCTGGAGGAAGGATCTGGTTGCCGACCTCGTCATCGGGATAGGAGAACCAGACGATTACCTCACCTTCCGGAACCGCTTTCGCTATGGATTCAAGGATAAGGGAGAACCGGTTCCTGCTTGCGATCGGGAAGACGACAGCTACCCGGCTATCCGGCTTGAGATTGAGAGTCTTTCTGATCTCTTTTGCCGTCTCTTCTGTTGTGATCATATTGTTCTGTGCCCGTGCCACCACCGATTCGGTGATGGAGAGGACATCGCCGTTTGCGAGCATCCCATCTTCATTCAGTCTGACTGCTTCATCAAGCAGCATCTTATGAAGATCTGATCCCGGAACGACCATTCCCATCTTGATTCCAAAGGCACAGGGGCCGACATATGATGGTAATTGAAACATGACTATCTCCTCTTCAGTACACCGTCCCTGTTCGGACGATGCTTTTTGTACTTGTATCTACTGAAAGGTTTTAGCGTTTCCGAAATGTTGATGTCAGTGGGTGGGTGCATACCGCTTCCTTCCATATCCTCTTCCCGGACAGATGGGCTTGTATGGGTTGATTGTTTCTTCACTCTCTTCTCAGGCAATTGATCCATACCAGAGGTTTGATAGAGGCTCAGGCGCATTGATCCATATGGCATCTCCAGATCACCGGGTTCTTGGGATCGGTGGTAGTCCCAGGAAAGGCGGAAATTCAGACACTCTTCTTACGCATATCCTGAAAGGGGCAGGTGAAGGCGGCTATGAAACAGAGGCTGTCCATCTCCGTGACTACCAGTTCTCCTCCTGCACCGGGTGTGAGCGGTGCAGAAAGGATAAGAGCTGTACCGGGCTTCGTGACGGCATGACGCTCCTGTACCCGGATATTCTCTCCTCAGAGGCGCTTGTTCTCGTCTCCCCAACCCATAACTACAATATCACGGCACAGATGAAGGCCTTCATCGACCGGCTCTACTGCTTCTATGATTTTGCAGATACCCGGCCGCGAGCCTGGAGCAGCCGGCTTGCCGGGCAGGGGAGACGGGCAGTGATCGCCTCGATCTGCGAACAGGAAAACCGGGAGGATATGGGATTTGCACTGGACGCCCTCCGGCTGCCGCTTCAGGCGCTTGGGTATGAGATTGTCGCGGAGATTGCCGTCTTCTCTCTCTTTGACCGTGGAGCGGTGCGGAACTGCCCTGAGGTACTGGAAGAGGCTGAGCAGGCGGGGAGGAGGCTCTCCTCTCCCATACCCTGATCGTTTTTGGAAGACAATTCAGATGGTAGCTCGTCTGAATACGTAGACACTGATTGAAAGGACAATTGCAGCCCCAATCAGAAGCCCCGCAATCGTGAATGCCGGGAAGATTCCCTCCTGCAAAGCCCGGATAGCATCGATCGCATAACTAACCGGGTTCAGGTGTGCAATTGTGGCAAGCCATCCCGGCATCTGATCATAGGGCATCAGGGCGCTGCTTGTGAAGAAGAGTGGCATTGCGATCATCGAGTTGAATGCCGCATAGGAGTCATGATCCTCAAGGCTGAGTGCCACCGTTGTCATGAAGGATGAAAGGAGCAGGCCGAAGATGAAGAGGACAAGATAGGTCTGTACAAGGAGGAGCGGGTCGAGAAACTGTGCCCCCAGGATGATCGCCATCACAAGGATGATTGTCGTCTGGATCATGCCCCGTAAGGTGATGAAGAGGATCTTGCCAAAGAGGATGCTCTCGCGGGGTGCGGGCATTGCAAGGAACTTCTGGAGAAACCCGAGGATCTTGTCGAACATCAGGAGCGCTCCACCCTGCAGCGATGCCCCGAGCATCGTCAGGACAAGAATTCCCGGGGTGATAAAGTCGAGGTAGTTATCAGTGAAGCGGATAGGAAGCGCCAGGCCTACAAAAATTAGCCATGCCGCTGGCAGGATAAGTGCGGAGATCACATTGATCTTTCCACGGCTCCATCTGCGGAAGTCCCTCTCCATGTAGTAGAGTGTCTCTCTCATATCCGCCTCCTGAGCATCGTCCGAAAGCGCTGGAAATCAAATGCCGTCGATTCGTCCTGTTCGCCGACAAGCGCAAGAAAGACATCATCAAGAGTCGGCTGGCGGATAGAGACTGATCGAACCTGCATGCCATACTCTGCCATCAGCCGGGAAAGGGCGATCCCTGCCTCCTCTCCATTTACTGCCTCAAATCTCAGTTCATCGCCTGACTGGCCGAGGTACGTGATATCGTCAGGAAATGTTCCGGTAAATGCGCCATCTGCTCGTATGGCAACGATATCCCGGCAGACATCAGCCTTCAGCTGTGCCGGTCTATCTGATGCGACCACAGTCCCGCGATCAATGATCCCGACACGGTCGCAGGCATGATCTGCCTCATCCATATAATGTGTCGTGACAAAGACCGTCATACCTTTATTTTTCAGGCTGATGATATGGTCCCAGATCCGCCGTCTCCCTCCTACATCAAGTCCGATTGTCGGCTCATCCAGGAAGAGCACCTCGGGATCGTGGACAAGCGCCTGTGCAAGTTCAAGCCTTCTTCGCATTCCGCCTGAGTATGTCCGGGTGAGATCGTCTGCCCGGTCTGCGAGCTCAAGCATTGCAAGTGCCTCGTCTGCAGTCTCATGGGGTCTTGGGATGCCGTAGAGTTTTGCATAGAAGATGACGTTCTCTCTTCCGGTGAGTTTGGGATCAACAGCCATATCCTGCGGAACATAGCTTATCTGCTCTCTCACCTGTTTTGGATTGCTGAGAATCGAATGGCCGCAGATCCATGCATCTCCTGCTGTCGGGGTGATGAGTGTCGTGAGCATCTTCACGGTGGTCGTCTTCCCTGAACCGTTTGGGCCGAGGAGGCCGAAGATCTCCCTGTCTATAGAGAGGCTCATCTCACTGACTGCAATGAGGGTGCCGAACTGCTTTGTTAATCCTGATATCTCAATAGCTGTCACCGTGCTACGCCTCACCTATGTTGTATTACTCTTTGAGGATACGATCATTTGAAAGGTTCGATCTGGTCGAGGCAGGAAAAAAGCTGGGGGGCATTCCATCAGAGCGGAATCCCAAGAACATGAAGCAGAATGATAATAATGACTCCGATAATCCCTCCGATTGCACTGATCAGGATTGTAACGATATTTATCGGGATACCGGGTTCACCGAAGATGCCGATGGCGTTTAAGATAAAGAGGATGACAATACCGATGATCGCATTATAAACAAGGTAGATTGCCTTCTTCAGGAGATAGAAGATGGCGACTGCGATCACCACTGCGATGATGATGCCAAAGAGCGAGCCGAACATACAGGAATCTCATCGCTCCTTCTATTTAAGATACTATGTCGTTTTCCCGGGTTTTATGTTTCATAGTATCCACATCATTTATCTATCTGTTTCTCCCTCTTCTCATTGGAGAGGTGACGTTATGGCACAATACAAATGCTCGGTCTGTGGCTATATCTATGATGAGGAGTCGGGTGAGCCTTCTACGAAGACGGCACCAGACACTCTTTTTGATGAACTCCCCCATGACTGGCGGTGTCCGGTCTGTGCGGCCGGGAAGGAGGCGTTCTCGGTTCTTTCCTCAGAAGGCGAATCCGGTCCTGCCCTTCCGATGATCTGGAGGTGCACTGTCTGCAACTACCGTTATTCTGAAGAAGATGGGGAACCTGCAACAAAGACACCACCCGGTACACGGTTTGCAGAACTTCCGGATATGTGGCGATGCCCGGTCTGCGGGGCTGCCCGTGCAGCCTTTGTGATGGTCCGGAAGGATGCAATTGCCCATGAAAAATCCGAAAAAACCGTATCGGATGTGATCATTGAAGGGCTTGTTGCATCCGGAATCGATCTCGTCTTCGGACTTCCCGGTACTTCATCGCTCGGACTGGTTGATGCTATCAGGAAGAACGGGAAGGTACGCTATATTGTTGTCCGCCATGAAGAGGCAGCGGCAATGGCGGCATCCGCCTACAACAAGCTTACCGGCAGAATTGCCGCCTGCCTTACGATTGCAGGCCCTGGTGCAACGAACCTCGCAACCGGCCTCTATGATGCAAAAGAGGATGGTGCATCGGTTGTCTCCTTAAACGGGCAGGTCGAGATGCAGTATACCGGCGAGTACGGGATGCAGGAGATCGACCAGGATGCATTCTTCCGGCCGATAACCGTCTATAATAATACCATCTCAGATCGGAAGATGACGCTCCTCCTCCTCTCCCGGGCGATCCGGTATGCAACACTCCGCCACGGTGTTGCCCAGCTCTCTATTCCAAATGATATCCAGAAACAGCCGCTTGATCCTTCGATCTGCAAAACAGAGATTGTGATTGTCGAGCCTGCAATAACCCCGGATGCTGCATCACTCCAGAAGGCACGGGATGCGATCGATGGTGCTGAACACCCGGTTGTGCTCGCCGGGTTTGGGGCATACCATGATGCAGATGCCGTTCTTGCCTTTGCCGAGGCGATCGATGCCCCGATCCTGACCACATACCGGGCAAAGGGTATCCTCCCCGAGGATCATCCCCGGGTGATCAGCGTGCTTGGGTCGGTCGGCTCCCCGCAGGCACGGATCCTGGCAGAGCGGGCTGATCTGATCGTTGCATTTGGTGTCGGGTTCTCGAAGTTCACGAACGTCCCGCTTGATACACGGATTATCCAGGTGGATACGAACCCCGTCAAACTTGGTGTCGGGAACATGACAATTCCGCTCTGGGGCACCTGTTCGGAGACTATCTCCCTCCTGACGCAGATGGTCGAAAAGAAGACCCGGCCCGGCCTTGCAGAGGAGATTGCAGCAATGAAGATCGCGTGGCTTGACCAGCTGGATTCCGAAGCCGATTCTAAAGCAGTCCCGATCCGCCCCCCCTATCTAATGAAGATCCTCTCTGAGAAGCTTCCTGCGGCTGCTGTCATCTGCCTGGATGTCGGGGAGAACCAGTGGTGGTTTGGGCGGAACTTCCTGATGAAGCAGCAGCGGTTTACGATGTCGGGGTACCTCGGGACGATGGGCTTTGGGTTTCCGGCAGCAATTGCGGCAAAGCTCGCCTACCCGGAGAAACAGGTCATCTGCATTACCGGTGACGGCGGATTCTCCCAGGCGATGGCGGATTTTGTCACCGCGGTGAAGTACGATCTCCCGATGGTTGTTATCATCATGAACAACCGGCAGCTCGGGATGATCCAGGTCGAGCAGCTGATGGAGAATTATCCAAACTATGGAACCGATCTCCATAACCCGGACTTTGCCGCCTATGCAGATGCCTGCGGCGGTGCGGGGATACGGGTGGAGCAGCCGGGGGACCTGGCAGGGGCGGTTGGAAAAGCGCTATCGATGAATCTGCCGGTGATCGTAGATGTAATCTGCGATGCACGGAGGATTGTGTGAGGAATCGCACGCATGTACCAGAAAGAAGCGTTGATTTACATTCTTTATATGGTAGCTCTACAATGTCACATTAACCAAGCATAATCCTATTCCTCTCCTTGAATTCACCGCATCCATAAGAGAATCATGCTGATTATTTGACTGAGTGTTTCATCCATCCAAAGAATGGTGATGACACCCTC
>NZ_VOTZ01000043.1 GCF_024372745.1 Methanocalculus taiwanensis | reverse complement strand
ATTCTGATTATCGGAAAGATAATCTTCGATAAATGCATAGGTATCCATGGCCCTGTGTCTCCTTTCTGCAAACAATGGTAGGCTGCAGGGCCAATTTAATTTTTACAGAAGATTTGTTACGTTACCATGGTGTGGTGGTGCCCGGAGAGATGAGAGAGGGCTCTGGTTCAGGGTTTCCATCATCAACGAGGATGCTGATGAACCACTTCCCGGTTGAAGTCACAGAGACTGTGGCGTACTTCACCTTCCCGGTGAAGAACCGATGAAGAACCGATGAAAGATTGTCTTGATCTCCCCTATCTTCGGCAGTTTGATCCGCCCATGCTCGAAGTTCATCCGGTAGTGTTGGGGCACCTGAAAGGATTGTACCGGATTCTTCTTTGACTTGAACCGGGGAAATCCCTTCTTCTCACGGAAGAATCGGGTGAAAGCGTTGTTGAGGTTCTTGTTCGCGCTCTGAAGCGATTGGGAGTTGACGTCTTTGAGCCACGGGTGTTCTTCTTTGAGCGCGGGAAGATTATTGTTCAGGTCGAAGCAGGAGAGTTTTCGCCCTTCCTGCTCGTATGCCCGGATCTTCTGCTCCAGAGAATTGTTGTACACAAACCGACAGGCATGGATATGTTTCATGAGGAGCGTACCCTGCTCTCTCGAAGGATACATCCGATACTTGTAGGCCTGGAGCATACAAACAATATTTGCCTTATAATAATATGGGGTTTTTGGTAGTCTCTCCAGGAATCTGACGAAGGGAGGCTCTGCTCTCATCCCCACCCTTCAGGGTGGGATCTTCCCGCTCCGCCCCCTTCACCCCCGCGAGATATAAGGATACAATTAATAACTACCAATAGAAAGGATTCTACATGGGATTTCTTGATTCCATCATTGGCGGAAAGGGTGCCACCCCTAAGGAAGAGGAGTATATGGATCTCGACCTCGCTGCATATGAGGATGCAGCGGCAGGGGAGGAGCCTGCTCTGATGTATATCAAAATTGCAACGATCAACGACCTCAAGGATACGCCACGAATCAAGGACGAGGTGTACAATAATAACATCGTGATCATTGATATCCAGAAGCTGAAGCTCGATAAGATCACCTTTGAACGGGTGATGAAGGACTTAAAGGATGTTGCACGTGATGTAAACGGCGATATCATCGGCATCGGCGACCAGCGCTATGTCGTCATCACGCCAACATCGGTGAAGATATCACGGGAGAAGATCGGTGGAGGCAACTAGGTGAAGCAGGCCCTCTCCGGCCCCTGCCCGCTCTGCGGAGAAGAGATAGAATATATTTACCAGACCGAGAATATCCCCTTCTTCTCCGATATTCTCCTGATGTGCGGCCTCTGTGAGGCATGCGGCTTTCGTCTTACGGATACGATGATCCTGGCAGATCGTGGACCGGTCAGGTATGAGTTTGATGTCTCCTCTGCTGCGGATCTCTCCACCCGCGTCGCACGATCAACCTCGGGTACCATTGAGATCCCCGAGCTTGGCATATCAATCAGTCCGGGGCCTGCATGCCAGGGGTTCGTATCAAATGTCGAGGGAGTGCTCGCACGTGTCGAGGATGCAATCAAAACCACCCTCCTCTCAGCAGATGATGACGAACGGCGGGCTGCACTTGACGGGCTAGAAACCCTCGCCCATGCTAAAGAGGGGGAGATACCATTTACCCTGATCATCGAGGATCCTTCAGGGAACAGTGCAATACTATCAGATAAAGCGCGAAAAGTGCCGTTTGTTCCCAAAGAGGAGTGAAGTAAGTGGAGACTCTCTCCGCTTTTCTCATCTGCATCCTCGCTATAACCATTGCCACTGCCCATTTCAGGTTTCCTCCTTTTCCAGTCCTTTTCGGTGCTGCAATCGGGTACGGAATACTGGCAGGAATTCCTTTTGAGATAATCATCGATGCTGCGAGTCTGGGTGCCGGACGGATCTTTACCATCCTCGGTGTCGCGGTATGGGGCGGATCGATCATCGCCTTCTCACTTGCCAGAGGCGGGGGAATTCAGAGGATACTTGCCGATCTCCACTCGATCTCATCCCGCCCGGCAGTTTATGCCGGACTTGCGGGATGGCTTCTTGCAGTTCCGTTTATGTGCGCGATCACACCATTTCTTCTCCTCGCACCCCTTCTGAAAGGCATAACAGCAGATCCAGAAAAGGCAGGAATACTCCTCTCCCTTGCCGCCGCTGGATCGGTGCTCTCATTTGTCCTGGTCGCACCTGCACCTGTGATGGCAACCCTCATACAGGTCTTCTCAACCGATCCCGGGCTGAACCACATTACAATTCCCCTCTCACTGATCCTCCTGCTCCTGATGATCATCCTTTCCGGCCGTGGTATCCGCATGGAAAAAGAAAAGGATGAGAGGGGGGATCAGACCAGACGATCCGCGGCATGGGCACCCATTATCGTGCCGATCGCAATCATCGGAATCGGGTTACTGCTGCCGGGAATGGGGGCGGAGACCATCCTCCCTGTTGCCCTTCTTTCAGGAGCCATAATCGCGGTGCTTTTGATCGCAGGTCCACTCCGCCGTGAGGCGATGAGCAAGGGGACAAAACATGCAGGCATAATCATCTTTGATCTCTGTGGTGCCGGTGCACTCGGTGGAGTTATCGCGGCGAGTTCGTTTTCCACAGATGCAGCAAGCCTCCTTGGAACGGTTATCCCACTTGCAGTGATACCCTTTATCCTTGCCTGCTTCATCCAGACTGCACAGGGCTCCCGGCTCGTCACCGCCGTCATCACCGCGGATATTATCGCTGGAACGGCTATCCCCGATCTAATACCTTCATCAGCCCTCTTCCTGATGATTGCCGCAGGAACGATGGTGATCAGCTATGCAAGCGATCCCTTCTTCTGGCTCGTGAACAGGACAACACACCAGAGTGTTTCTGAGACGGTGAAAACATTCACCCTGCCGCTTGCCACAGCAGGGTGTGTGGTGTTTGGTATTGCGATACTTCTGATCTGATGCTGAACGTCAGAAAAGAGCACATTCACCAGACACCACCGGTGGGTTTCATCATCACTGCACTCCGATTGGTACAGGAGGATCAGATGAGGGACGAGACGATACGGAAGAAGTTCATCAGGTGGACAGAAGAGCGAACCCAGTTTGCACTCTCCTCCTTCTTTGCAGAAGCGGACGACCCGCGAGGGCACCAGCATATCCTGAATGAGATACTGCCACTCCTCTCTGAATGCGGGTGCGAGATGGTGAAAAGGGAGGGGGATCTGATCATCCGATGGAAAGAGCAGAGCCCCTGTATTCCTGCAGATATTCCGGAGATACGGAAGGTTGAATCCCCCATACAGACCGCCATTGAGTCATTTATTACAGCAAAAACCGGCAAGCCCTGGAGTGATCCTGCCACTCTTGAGCGGATACGGGAGGCGGTCGTTGCCCAGAAAGATACCTACTGGAAGGAGGGGGATGAACGGATCATCAGATATACAAGCGGATACAGTATCTTCGCCTATCTCGCCTACCATTTTCCCGTCTATTACATCCAGATGCGCCATCTCATCCGGGAACTGATGAATGACGGGCTTCTGCCTCAGAGGATGGCAGTCCTTGATGTCGGATCGGGGCCGGGAACAGTGACACTTGCCCTTGCCTCGCTCTTAAACGATATACCTGGCTGCCGGGCAACGGTCCACTCAATCGAACAGGCCGGCGAGTTCATTGAGGCATATCGCCAGATTGCAGTGCCGTTTGCAGAGAAGGGCAGAAGAGTAACCGCCCTCCCTCCTCTGGCAACTGATATCACCGATCCAAAGTCCCCCCTCCATGAGGGTCCGTATGACCTGATCGTCTGTGCGAATGTACTCAACGAGATCCATGACATAACGATCCGTGAAGAGACGGTCATGAGGCTTGCCAGCAGACTCAGGGAGAACGGGACTCTCCTCATCTGCGAACCTGCCGATCTCGCAAACGCAACCACACTCCGCGACCTCTCCCGCCGCCTGAAGAAGCGGGGACTCTCAATATATGCCCCATGCAATGACATCCGGGGCGTGCCCTGCATGGTTGAGCGATGCTGGAGCTTCATTACCCTGCCGGAGATGGCACCAACACGGCTGATGAATGCGGTGGCAGCAGGCGACGAGTCATTTAGGTTCTATAACACAGATATCAAGACCGCGTTTGCGATCCATAGAAAAGACGGAAAGAAGAGGGTCAGTTACCGCGTGCCACCCGGTACAAAAGCTGAACGGATATCCCGCCTCTCGCGGCATGAAGAGAAGAAGATCAATATCATCGCATCAAAGATCTCAGAAAATATCGGCGATTCCGGCACCTTTCTCTACCGGATCTGTGACGGTACCGGAAAACGTGAGGCATATGCTGCCCTTCCTGCCTACCACATAACCGAAGAGAATGCAATACTCCGTCAGGCAGCATACGGATCGGTTCTCAGGTTCAACCGGGTACTGGTCAGGCACCACAAAAAATATGATGCATACCACCTTCTCCTCACAAAAGAATCAACCGTTGAGCTGATCGAAGGTGAACTGCCGGAAGGGGAGCCTGCTCCGGTACGAGAGGCAAGGCGGGAGACAAAAAAGGCAGTAAAACGCAGAAGAGAAGAGAGCACGAAGGCGAAAGGGAAGAAGACTTCCCGGCGATGAACAGAATGTCCGGAACTGACTGACTGTATAATCTCCTTTTTAGCGAATCCATTATCTATGCCGCCTTAGATACACTAGCATCAGGCAGGTTTAGTCATGGATGGGAAGAAAGGAGATACTGGCGAAACACATATCGAAACAGCACTTGCCGCAGGAAGTCTTGCATGGTGGATATGGGATGTGGAAACCGGACATGTCGATTACAGCCCTGAAAAGGCAACGATGCTTGGATATGACCCATCTGATTTTCCCAATACAGTCTATGAGATCACCGATCTGATCCATCCCGATGACCATGAGAATACAATGGATGCCATGCGGGATCATCTTACAGGAAAAAAACCAATGTATGAGGCAGAATATAGGATAAAAACGTCAGATGGAGGATATCTCTGGTATTATGACCGGGGAATGGCAACCAGGTGGAATCCTGACGGGAGCCCGGCAACCCTCACAGGAATTGTGATCAACTTCGATCCCTGGAAAAAGGCGGAAGAGGCGATCCGCCTTGCCAATACCAAACTAAATCTCCTCTCAAGCATCACCCGCCATGATATCCTCAATTCGGTTACTGCCCTCCTTGGATACCTGAGTTTTGCAATGGAAGAGGCAACACCAGCAACAGAAGAATTGATCCAGAAGTCGCTCGCCCAGGCAAAGACGATCCAGCGGCAGATCGAGTTCACCCGTGATTACCAGAATATCGGGATCACAGAACCCCGCTGGTATCGGATCAGGGATCTTGTGGAGAATGCATCCAGCCAGCTGAACCTTGCAGGAATATCCATTGAGATACAGGTTCAGGATATTGAATGTTATGCCGATCCACTCATCGAGAGGGTTTTTTACAACTTAATCGAGAATGCCATCCGCCACGGAGGCAAAATCACCCATATCACCTTCTCAAGCCGGACTGAAGAGGGAGGGATTGCCATTCTCTGTGAAGATAATGGATCAGGAGTCCCGGAAGATAAGAAAAAGGCAATATTTGTCAGGGGATACTATACCAATACCGGATTTGGGCTCTTCCTCTCACGCGAGATCCTCTCAATCACCGGGATGAGCATCACCGAGGAGGGAGTCCCCCGCAAGGGCGCCCGTTTCGCCATCCATATCCCAAAAGGTTCGTACCGTCAGGTGTGAAACAGGGCTTGCCAATCCTCCCGAAATAACCACCCCTTTACCGGACCACCCGTTCAACCTCAGAATCGTCCATGTCAGGGAAAATCCGCTTGACGGCTTCGCGGGCAGATGCAAGGTAGACCGCCTCGATATCGGCAACAGACCTGACAAACTCATTCAATACCTGTGGCGAATCAATTGGTGGGACCATGGGATCTTTCCGGTAATACCGGAAGACGCGCCCCTCTCCCCCAAGGCCGAAGAGGACACGGTTTAAGGTTGCTTTTGAGACCGACTGATCTATCTTCGGATGTATGGAAGATGCCATCTCATGGATGGATCGTGGGCGCCTGTCCTTGAAGAGAGCAAGGATCTGCTCAAAGATCTGGGTGCGGATGGCCCGATCCCCGATGAATCGGAGCCGGGAGTTTAAACAGGTCGCCAGGCATTCATCTGCATCAACGTAGACCGAATTGATCTCATCAAGATCACGGAAGCTGACAAGGGGATGGCCGGTTCTTCGGTCGGTGATGATCCCCTCCACCACATCACCTTCGAGTGATTCGATGAATTTTTTGAATGAGGAGAAACCAATCTTCTTCTCTGAGAAGGCCGGATTGATCCTGATCAGCTGGTTCTTTAAGTCAGAGAGGAACACCGGCCCTTCATCGGTTCTCGTCTTCACAAACCGAATCAGAAGTTCGCGTGCCGCGATCCTGTCCCCTTCGATGATCGCCGGATCACCATCCGATGTTGGATCAATACTGAAAGCGGCATTGAGGGCGAGGAGCTCGTCGAGTGACTGGAATTTCGTACAATTCTCCTTGATTTCACAATCCGCACCCCCTGAACCAAAAGAGCTGAATTAGGGCCCCTAAAGACAAAAAGGAGTCAATTAGTCCGACACTCGATCCCTTCTCATCTCTCTCCCGGCAACATAAACACTCACTCTCACC
>NZ_VOTZ01000042.1 GCF_024372745.1 Methanocalculus taiwanensis | reverse complement strand
ACGTCTGGCACGAGATTGTTTCTTCTCTTTGTCCCAGTACGATACAGATTGATAGGCATAGGTGATCCCGGATCGTTTATCTGTTTGGTAGACAATTGCCGCCAATGTAGCCCACCACTCGTTATGTATAATGTATAACACATAACGATGATAAAACTTTCGCTCTGATGTGGAGGAATATCTTGAGAATCTAAGGAAAATATGGAGTTAGATTTTTGGGCTAGTTAGGTGTAGCCGGGAATGTAGGTTATTCGGGTATTTCATTCTGTGAACAAAAAAGGAAGCGATAGGTACTGGGCCACGAATTGTCTGACAATGGATTACAGTGACAGGAAGAACCTTCAGGCGATATGCTGGTCAATTGAAAACTACCATCGTGCTCTGAAAGAACTATGTTGCATCGAAGATTGTAAAGTCCGAAAGGCAGCGGGCCAGAGAAATCATATTAATTGCTCAATTCGAGCATATATCCGATTGGAGGCCGTGAATCAACAACAGGATATTACGATCTATCGGGCAAAATGGGAGATTCAGTCTAATGCTATAGCCGAGTATCTAACGGACCCAAATATGCGCTCTAATTTTTTTTAAGAGGGTTATGCGTAAGTCCTATCTGATCTATGTTGCCGATGTTGGTTCTGATACACGAGTGTATTGTGAAGCTCCTGAGTACCAGATACCCAAAAGACAGGGTACGAGGGGAAGAATGCCAGTCCACACACAAGTGGTGAACACACAATCCACTCGTGTGGACTCCATTGCGAAAAACATTGACAAATGGAGAACAATACGAAGTCGGGAATCAATGGACGGTTTCCTTGAAGTCAAATTTTGTGCTGCCAGAGTATGGAGAATCGATAAGGATGTAACCCAACCCATCCCGTCTGGCTTCTGATTCGAAAGGAGCTGGATGATTCAGATGTCAAATACTCATTCTGTAATGCGCTTGAGATCACGGCATGGCATCGTCTTGCACGGATGCAGAGTGACCGGTTCTGGATTGAGCGTTCGTTCCAGGATGCAAACAAACTCGCCGGGATGAATGAGTATCAGGTGAGAAACTGGAATGCGTGGCACCATCACATGGCACTGGTTCTTCTGGCAATGCTCTGGATCACGCAGGAACTGATACAGGCTCGGTCGGTGAGAAAGAAGCTCACTATGCATGATATCGTACGGATCATTAAGTGTCTCATCCCCCCGAAAGTGCAGGATGCACTGAGTGTCGCAAGAACAATAATGATGAATGAAATGAACAGAAGGAATTCGCGTAAATGTAAAATGAAACGGAAAAATCGGGCTTTAACCTGAGAAAGGCATTGGAGCCAGGATTGTGTGTGTCAACATATAATGTTAGCTTCGGGCTCCGATCTATTGTAGGATTTTGAAGCGGTGAATACACGTTACGATGGTATTGAGGGTTTTAACCACTCTGTGGAGAAAAGAACGCTCATTCAAACAATCACATTGCGTGTCCCTGGATCATAGGGCGATTTCAGGGGGCGGGGATAGGGTTATGCTGAGTTAATGTGATATTGTAGAGGTACAGCTCTTGCCCAATTGACAGGGTGACACAGACATACCTTTATAATCTTCTATGCCTGTTGCCCTTGGTGGCATCATAAGTTTATTTACTGATTTGGATAATGAGATTTATTTCCATCAATCAGATGAAAATCGATAATTTTATTCTTGCTAAAACAAAGCAACTTCTATTACCGCTGATATCGTTCTGGCTGGATCAGCACTGGATTGGATAAATGATGAAATATATAACCACTTGTTTTCTTACACTCCTCCTGCTGGGGGTACTGGCTGCGCCTGCCGCAGCAGATCCCACAGGATCCGAATGGACAGAGGTCACACCGGCAGCGGAATGGTCAGCGCGAGCCGAACACACCACTGTATCGCACGATGGCTATATCTGGGTACTCGGCGGGGATGACAAGAGCAGAAGGTATAATGACGTCTGGAGGTCGGCAGACGGCATCACCTGGACAGAGGTCACAC
The DNA here is from genome assembly GCF_024372745.1 of Methanocalculus taiwanensis. GTDB lineage: Archaea > Halobacteriota > Methanomicrobia > Methanomicrobiales > Methanocorpusculaceae > Methanocalculus > Methanocalculus taiwanensis. The sequence goes on along the minus strand of NZ_VOTZ01000042.1, from coordinate 6,369 downwards.
CGGCAGCGGAATGGTCAGCGCGAAACGAACACACCACTGTATCGCATGACGGGTATCTATGGATGCTCGGCGGGTATGATAACAGCGGTAGGAAAAATGACGTCTGGAGGTCGGCGGACGGTATCACTTGGACACAGGTCACCCGATCTGCAGGATGGTCACCACGGTACGGCCACACCACAGTATCTCATGGTGGCTATATCTGGGTCCTCGGCGGTTTTGCCGACAGTAGTAAAAATGACGTCTGGAGGTCGGCGGACGGCGTTACCTGGACGGAGGTTACCCCGGCGGCAGGATGGTCACCGCGGGGCGACCATACCGCAGTATCGTATGACGGCTATATCTGGGTACTCGGCGGGACTAAAGGATGGGACGGAAGCCGATATAATGACATCTGGAAGTCGACCAACGGCGTAACATGGACGCGGGTCACCCCGGCAGCGGGATGGTCAGCGCGAATCGGCCACACCACAGTATCGCACGACGGCTATCTATGGATGCTCGGCGGCGACATTGGGGTTTCCAAAAACTACATAAATGACGTCTGGAGATCAGCCGATGGCACAACGTGGATGGAGGTTACCCCGTCAGCGATATGGTCAAAGCGGTACGATCACACCACAGTATCGCATGATGGCTATATCTGGGTGCTTGGCGGTGAGGAAGAAAACGACAACTATAAAAATGACGTCTGGCGTTCTCCTCATACCACATCACTTCCTGTTGCCGCTTCATCCTCTTCTTCACCGACAGATCTGGATTTTCCAATACTTCTACCACTCGGTTTGATTGTAATTATTGGCTTGATTGCCGGTGTACTGGTAAGGACCAGAAGGGAGAACAATAGACACCCTAAGCAGGAGGAACCTTCTCAGCCAGCTCCCGTTAACCGGTTTACCCCAAAACCAGAGACGCCTGTAATGGAAAAGAAACGCAAAGAGGCAGAATCACTTATAGCAAAGGCAAAGGATTTTGCATCACGCGGACATTACATTTTGGCAATCAAAACGGTCGATGAAGCACTGGAAATCATGCCAGGCAACACAGAATACTATGAGCTCAGAACAAAACTCCAGTATAATGATCCAAAACCCGATCTCGTCATCACACCGCAATCAATCTCCTTAAAAGCCAACAGCTGGCAAAAAATACCTTTTAATCTAACAAATTCTGGAAATGGAGACGCCCTGAATGTAAATATTTCACTATCAGATGAGTTTGAGACAAAACAGATCAGCACCCATACCATAAAAGCCGGTGTTTCGGAAACGATCAAAGTGCCCGTCAGGCCACGACATGACGGTCATATCCCCCTCGATATTACAATCACCTATCAGGATTCGCAGGAGCGGTCATACGAGGCGACAGCAGAGTTCGAGGTAAGTGTTGAGGAACAAGCGCCATCCCCAGTCGCTGATTCACCTACCACAATTCCTGCAATAATCCCATCATTCCCCCAAGAACTTCTCAGGCGCTATTATCCCCTCGAATTTATCGGAGAGGGTGGTTTTGCTAAAGTCTTCAAAGTGAAGAGAGTTGATGACGGACAGGTCGTTGCCGTTAAAATCCCCCGTATTGATGAAAAAACCAGTTCGATCTTCATTAAAGAAGTGGCGGCTTGGTACCATCTTACGCACCCAAACATCGTCAAACTCAACAGAAGCGATCTCCTTCCGGTACCTCACCTTGAGATGGAATATATCGATGGATTTGAAGTCAATGGTAAACGGTTACGGGATCTTGATGCATTACAGAAGCCGATTACCGAAGATCAGGTAATACAGATCATCTCCGGAATTTCCGGCGGCCTTGGATATGCTCATGGGAAGGGTATCTACCATCACGATCTCAAGCCACTGAATGTGCTGATCACATCTGATTATACACCAAAGATTGCAGACTTTGGCCTTTCGAAGATCAGTTCCCGGAGTTCGATGACGACAAATAAGGGTTATTCCCCCCTCTATGCCGCCCCGGAACAGCTGGATTCAGAACATTATGGCAACCCGGATCAGCGGACAGATCTTTATCATCTCGGTTTAATCTTCTTTGAAATCTTAACAGGCAGACTACCCTATGATGGATCATCCCATGTGGTAATCATTAGTAAAATCCTCTCACCGGATATTTCACCTGCCACACTTGCTTCGGTCAATTCTGATCTGGCACCCTATGATCCAATTGTCGGGAAACTCACCGCAAAGCGTATGGAAGATCGCTACCAGAATGTCACAGAATTCCAGCAAGCATTGAAGGGTGTTTATGCTCTTAATAAGGAGCGGACCGAGCTTCTCAAAGATCTAAAACTGACAAAAGCGTCACTGAAAACAAGTTCCACCACCGGAGATATCCAGAGGCTCACAAGGGAAGCAATCCGGAAATCGGTTCGGATCGCCCTCCTCCATGCACAGCTAAATGACCGGGTCGAACTGATAACAGCACTCAATGAGATACGTCTTCTGACCACATATCACAGAGAGGAGCTGGATACCGCCATCGAACAGGTGCAGTATATGATCGCAGAAGATCTTCCACTGGGCAATGAATGGGTTGACCAGCTCCGGATACTGCTTGGGAAGATTGAGATGCAGGGGTGAATCAGGAATATGAAGAATCCGGGATGGTTTGAAAAGATCGCAGGATCTCTCCGAAGTATAGCTGGCAAGCACACAGATCTCACCCCAGCCTCCCCGGACATCTTCGGCCTCACCACCACCGGAAAGCGACCAGCAAACGAGGACTCGATTCTCATCGTTTCAACCGATGCATATCACCTCATCGCTGTCGCCGACGGTCTTGGCGGCCATGCGGCCGGCGACTATGCATCTAATATGGCGATCCGTATCCTGGAAAAGGAGGTCACATCCGCATTTCATGACAAGATGGAGATCCCAGAGATCAAAGCAATGCTCCGGGATATTTATACCAAGATACATGAGGCAATCGAGGAAGAGAGCACTGGGGAGCGGAAAGGGATGGGGACGACGCTCGTCTCTGCAATCATCCGGAACAAAGAAGCTGTGATTGGAAATACCGGTGACAGCCGGGCTTATCTCGTTCATGAAAAGGTGGTGCAGCTCACAAAAGATCATTCTGTTGTCCAGTCACTCATTGACGAAGAGATAATCACTGAAGAACAAGCAATTAACCATCCCTTAAAAAATCTGCTTTCATCATCACTTGGGGGTGCTTCATTTCAGGTGGATCTCTATCATGCCAAACTTGTTCCTGGAAGAATGCTGCTCCTCTGCAGCGACGGGTTTTCGGGATATATGGGAGTTGAAGAAATGGTTTCGGCCGCTATTATGCCATCTGCAGAAGAGATCGTAAGGCGGCTAGTACAATCGGCACTAGAGAATGGATCAGAGGATAATGTGAGTGTTGTTGCATATCGAAGTTGAGCCATCATGTAGATTATCAGCCATGAGTAAAAAAATGATACATGATTTTTCTCGGGTTTAAAAGAATATTGGATAGAAAAAAGTATTCAGATGTGACTCATGAGCAACTGATGGATCATGATTTCTGATCGTATTATTAGATCTTCTGAAATCTCATTTAGATTATGTTCAATACGCATTTTAACCTCCAAACTTAAATCCTCAAAACTCTGTCGATTCTCCTCAGGCATCAGTTTGATGAGATCCAATAGGTAGGAGTAAGCTTTCGGTAGATCACCCATTTTCATGTTGATAAGAATGAGATCAGCGCAATAATACACAGCCTTACCGGTATTATTCATTGACATACTCCTCTTCATCGTCTCTTTCAGCTCTATATCCAGATACTTGCCGACATCGGCCTGGAAATCGCTGATAGTCTGATAACGCTCCTCTTTATTTTTTCGGAGACATTTCATTATTATATCATCAAGGGGCTGAAGTTCAGGATTATAACTGGAGGGAAGAGGGGGCTCATCAAAGATGATTTTTGTACTGATCTCTGCAACGCCACTCCCTTGGAAGGGGAGCTGACCTGTTATCAATTCATAAAATATTGATCCTAACTGATAGATATCAGTGCGATTATCCGTATCTCCAAATTTTGTTGGGGATATCTGTTCCGGAGAAGCATATAAGGGGGAAAGAGTAATGGCAGTCGAAGTCTTTTTTTGCGACGTTACCTTCGATAATCCCCAATCCATTATTTTTGGAACCCCATTAGAGGTCATCAGGACATTATGTGGTTTTAGATCACGGTGTATTATGCCCTTACTATGAGCAAACTTCAGACCCTCAGCAATATCAAATACAAGACGTGCTGCTTCACGTTGGTCTATCGGCTTCTTAATATCTTCAATACTACCGGAATCGACATACTCCATCTCAAAATAGGGAATGGGAAGGATATTGATATCATATAACTCGACGATATTTTTATGCTTAAGATCTCCCCAGTTTTTAATCTCTTTCAGGAAACTTTTCCCGGTATCTGGATCCATTTCCAGAGGAAATTTAACAGCAATCGTTTCTCCATCCTTGATCCTCGTTGCTCTATATACCATTCCAAATCCACCTTTTCCAACATATTCAACATCAGAAAACTGTGAAAGAAGGTTGTCTGGAAACTCCCTCGGAAGAATCTCATAATGTTGTTTTCTTGAGGAGCGAGAGCTTTGGGAGCGACTTATCGAACGTGTCATAATGGGAGAGGGATTACGCTTCATATAAACTACAACACCACCAATAAGGAGAAGAATGAAAAGAGACCCTCCCAATATAAGGCGCTGATCTACCCCTTTTATTATTGAAAGTGGATCAAAATCAGGTGGTTTTTGAGTAAGAGTGAGATTTAGCTCAGTAGTTTCAAATGCAACCACCTGAACGGTATCAGAGCTATTAAAATAGCCATCCATCACCAGGTCAAAGATATAACTTCCCTCAGAAAGTGATTCAACAATACAAGGTGTTGTTCCATAATACTGATCTTCAAGATAGACATACGCCCCTTCCGGATCACTTATAATTTCTACACTCCCTGGACCTCTGCTCAGTGTGGGTGTAAGAAGGATCATCTCCCCTGCTTTTGTACTAATACTATCTGACCACTCCTCATATCCATCCATAGTCAACACGATTGGATAGACAGCCTCCCTGAGATCGGTAATAGTCAATGGTGTAACACCCACCATTGAACCATTTATTATAACTTCTGCTCCAGCAGGATTTGTCTCGATAGAGAGGGCAGATGGTATTGTAGAGGTAAAATGGAGTGAACCGTCTGTATATGCAACATATAATCCATCTGAACTAAATGAGAAGTCCCTAATCGGTTTTGGGTGGATATGAGCCCAATATATATCCCCATCATAATTAAAAAGATAGATATTTGAATCAGAAGCAGCGGCAAGTCGTTCTCCTGATTGTAAAGCACGTACTCGATTAAGCTTATAACCATCAAGTGACCAAATTGGGGAGCCCATCGAGTTGAGCATGAAAACCTGACGTGCATCATTAATACCAAAAATAGAGTTGTCTTTTTTAACAATAATATAATTCACTATTGGGGAGTTTGTCGAGGGAAGCCTCCACATCTCAATTCCATTGCTACTAAAAGCTTTTGGATAAGAAGATCCCACAATAAAAAAGTCACCATTTGAAGCGATCGAACTGGCATATCCTCCAGCATTATCCGAAAATAGAATATTGCCATTTTTATCAATATAATAGTATTGTACTGACTTTGATATAGCTATAACCGCACTTCCATCCTCAGCAACAGAGAGATCATAGATTTCAGAATCAACAGACTTATTCCAGAGTAAACCACCCCTATCAAAGAGAAAAATTTGATCCGAACCTAAAGCAAGATAATTTCCATCGATGGAAAAGGAATAGCTCGTCACTGGAGTCTCAAGTAGTTCTTCCCACAAAACATCACCAGCCAAATTAAATGCGTTAACCGATCCAAAGAGACTAACAGAGAGGAGAATTTCTTCATCCTCGGAAAATAATATACCAATAGCCCGAGATCCAAGGTTTTTTTTCCAGATCAATTCTCCAGCATGATTAAAGAGAAAAAGTGTTCCACCAACCGATCCGACGGCAATATAAGATCCATCTGGTGAAACGGCAACAGATGCCAGTGGAGAGGGATCGGAATATGAGAAGATTGTCTGAGATTTTGATCTCTCATCCACCTCCTCTGCCCCAACTATCGAAATAAAAAAAATTGATATTATAAATGTACAAAGCAAAAATATTTTCAACTGACGGTTCAATCCAATCTGTGATACCATACACTTCACAATCCGCACCCCCTGAACCAAAAGAGCTGAATTAGGGCCCCTAAAGACAAAAAGGAGTCAATTAGTCCGACACTCGATCCCTTCTCATCTCTCTCCCGGCAACATAAACACTCACTCTCACC
>NZ_VOTZ01000041.1 GCF_024372745.1 Methanocalculus taiwanensis | reverse complement strand
AACACTTCTTCCCTCAATGGATGAGTTGCAACTCGAGGATGCGATCCTCATCGTTGATCGGGGATTTGTCTCAGAGGAGGTGCTGCAGGGAATATTTGAGCGAAACTGCTCGGCGATTGTTCCACAACGACGGAATAGCACGTATTTCGAGACGCGGATTCATCTTAAAGAGAAGTTTTTGTACCACAAACGACTGATTCGTGGCGGCAAACGAGAGATTGGAGGGAAGTTCCTCTATTTGTTCGAAGACAAGGACCTGGAACTTGAAGAGTTCAAGACACTCTTTAAGAACGTTAAGATGGGAGATATTACCGAGAATGAAGCGAAGAGCAGGGAGAAGCTGGCGGGACGTATTCTCTTTGTTTCGAATGTTGATAAATCGCCTCAGGAGATCTATGAGCTCTACAAAACCCGTGATCTTGTTGAACGGTTCTTTGATACGCTGAAAAATGAGGTGCAGGCAGATGTGTTGTATCTCGGTGATCGAAGTGCTGTCTGTGGACACCTGTTTGTCGGTTTTCTCTGCCTGTATCTCTATTGCAAGCTCCAGGCAGTTATTAAGAGGGCCGGTTTGACGTCAGAGTATTCTCCCAAAGATGTTCTCCTGATCTTTTCAAAGGTGATGCGGATCTCCTATGAAGGGTTTGACCAGATCACCGAGGTGCCGAAGAAGGTCCGGGAGCTTGAGAAGAAGCTGAAACTTGATTTATTCCCTAAGTGAGAGCATAGTTTGGGTTTGTCATCAGAATACACTTTCCAGAGAGAGGCAGGTAAAAACGTATAAGGGTATCGCCAGCGTATTCCCCGCCATGGCTATCTGGTGCAGGGTTCCTGATGAGATCAGATCAGCTCATACGAATCTATCTGAAATCGTATATTGGATAATTCGGAAAAAACCAAAAAGAAAAATGAATCTCAGAGGGAAAACACCCAGAGATTCCAGGAGACTATCCACCAGAGCATCGCAACTGCGGCGGCGGCAACAGCCGTATAATGGATTCTGTGCAGGCGGCTCCAGTACCCTTCTTTCCAGGCTATGGCAGCAAATCCGGCTGTCAGAAGAGTCAGGAGAAGTGAAATGACCGGCACGGTAAGGGCAAGCGTAAACTCAAACGGTGGAACCGGACTGGTCATGTAGGTCTGGACCAGTACCTTATCATCAATAATCTTCGGTACGATCAAAAAGACGAATCCGAGCAGCGAAACTGCGGATGCACCTGCAATCCACCGTGCAATCCGGGCGGGGCGTGGCATCGCCTGTTTGGGTATGGCATATGATCGCCTGAAAAGAGCGAGGAGCGGCCAGAGGAGCACAGTGGCGAGGATAGTCCCGGCGATATTTACTACATTCTCCAGGAATGCCGGGGTGTCATACCAGGCTAGCCTGTCAAATGCAAAGATCGGGACGTTGCTAAAGACAAAGTATTCCACCCTTTCGGAACTGCCAAAATGGAATATGAGGTTCCCGGTACCCTGCGGATCTCCATCCGGGAGTGCGAAGATATCCGGCTCAATCATGTAGTACTCCCTGATTGTACCTCCATAATCCATGAGAAGCGTTCCATCATCTGAGACAGAGATCACAACCGGCGATCGCTTGACGATATATTTCTCAAAATGTGCAAAGTTGCGCCGGTTGGTCTCGTAGGTACCGGCATATTGTTGAAGAAGGGCAGTGTTCGATGGATCAGGATCCGGTATAGCCACCTCTTCTGCCGGATAATAGTGATTCATAAACGCCCTGAGAAGTTCATTTCTCGCTGCCCCTCCGCCAACGCTATTATAGGAGACAAAGAAACCTGCCTGCTCTGTTGGCATGAAGATCAGCAGCGAATGAAACGTGTTGGTATCACCGCCATGCCCAATCAGCCGCCTGTTATTGACATGCATCTCGTAGAAGCCAAGGCAGACTCCGGAGCCGCGTGGATCATTGGTGAATGCCTCTGCATGCATCAGCTCTGCTGTATCACGAGGGAGGATTATAGCATCATTGAGGCTCCCTCCCTTCATATGCATTGCAAGGAATGCCGCCATATCCGGTGCAGTTGAGCTGATCGATCCGGCAGGGCTGATAGTAAAGATAGAATCCTGGGCGGCTTGATTCTGTTTTCCAAAAATATAGCCATTCGAGAGCCGCTCAGCCCTTTCAGAGGGAAGATCCTCCCTGATACTGGTACTGTCCATCCCAAGGGGTATGATTATCTGCTCATCAAGATACTCTTCAAAGGGAATGCCGGTGATATCCTCCACAACAACAGCTGCAAGGGTGGTGCCGTAATTAGAATAGGATGTGATTGTTCCGGGTGGATTGATCCGGGCAGGCATATAGCCGGCGCAATACTCCCTGAATGTGATCAGATCATCCACGTTTTCGACCTCCATCATAACACAACACTCTTCAAAACCGGCGGTATGCGTCATCAGGTGGCGCATCGTAATCGGCTTGCCGGGATAGGTGTCCGGTACCGAAAAATCCTTCAGGTACTGGTTTATATCAGTATCGAGATCGATTCTCCCTTCAGACTGAAGCTGCATCACCGCAGTCCAGGTGAAGAGTTTTGTGATCGATCCGATCCGAAAGAGGGTCTGATCCGCATCGACAGGCACCCGCTTCTCTAAATCGCTGTAGCCATATCCTTTGGCGATTACAAGCTCTCCGTCTTTCACAACCGCAACCGTTGCCCCCGGCACATTATAGAGGGCGAGGTTTGCAGGCATGATCAGATCGAGAAACGCCTCGACCTCGTCGGGATCAGTTGGTCCTGTCTGCCGGAAGGAGAGCTCATCTGCACACACTGCCTGTGGGATAAGTGCCAGGCAGATGATAAGGAGAAAGAAAAAGATCCATCGAACGTTCATGTGGATTTATTTGGTGAAGAAGTGATAAGCATTGCTCTGTTTATCAGATACATGGATGCAAAACCATCCTCACCCCTCCATGAACAGTAGGGAGGTCTGGTGGAAAAATAGTTTATATAAGTTTTGAATTTATCATGTTAGCGAGCATTCTGCCAAGTTCTGTGAGCCTGATTGAGATATTGCGGCCACGCTTGACCTTTTTTATAAATCCTGCCTCCTCAAGTTTTGAGAGGTGGTGGGAGAGCCGGCTTCGCTCGCTTCTGAATTCTTTACTGTCTTTCTGGATGTCGGGGGTGATCATAAAGATGATACTGTCGAGTGACTCGACACCTTCTCCGATAAGGGTAATGATATGACGCTGTTCCTCGCCTGGATAATCCACCGGAATAACCGGGATCTCAAGGACATCCTCGATTCCAATCTCTTCTCCCTGCTCATCATATTTGGGGATTGCTGTAATCATCTTTGATCTTGTCATGCAGGCGGCAATGTATGCGCCAACTGAGAGCGTATGGGTTGATCCGGATGTATTCAGGAAGACATCGTTCCCATTCATCTTCTCCTCAGTTATCATCAAAAAGAGCTGGTTAGCGGCCTTCAAAACAGACTGTTTATCAATCGCTTTTACTTCGATATCCCATAACATCTTCAGCTCTGTCTGAATCTGCCTGGCAATCTTTCTGATATTCTGCTCTCCTGCATGGCTTTTATCCTCCCCGACGATAAGAAAGAGCTTGGAGAAGGGAATCTCACGGAGTGCGCTGATCGACTCGATAAGGCGATCCTTCTGATTTCCCACAAAAACGATGTGTGTTGTCGGCATATACATATAGGTATAAATTTGAATGATGTATAAATCTTTCTATGGATCAAACTCATATTCGTTCTCTTTATTTAAAATATAACACTCTCTCAATTTTCTCATAAATTCTTTTTGAATGCAATAGTTATCAATACTGATAAAATAATAACCTTTTTATCTTAACCTCTGAGAATAGCTTCCAAAAATATTGGGCTGCCATTCTCTCCCTATCGATACTTTATTATGAATAAAACAGATCGGTATCTATGGAAAGCAATCCTGCTTCTAAGATGCAAGGGCTATCACGTCCTCAGGCTGATCCGAAGATGACGGTTACAATCTTTGTCATACTCACGTTCATCTTCTCATCCGTCTTCTGGTACCTGTTATCTCAGACACCGGCAATAGCCGACAATACAACGTATCTTATCATCTATACAACTGCAGTGATGTGGTGCCCGACGCTTGCCGCCGTACTGACAAGGCTGTACTTCCAGCGGAACCTGAAAGGCTTTGGAATGGGTATCAATAAACCAATATGGCTCCTTGTTGCTGTGCTCATTCCAATTGGAGCAGGGCTCCTGATGTTTGGGTCAGCCTGGATTTCTGCAATTGCTCCGTTTAGCTATGAAGGAGCAGCGATGATCCTGTCAGTAAGCTTCATCCCTGCATTCGTCATCGCAATCGTGTTCAACCTCTTTGCCGCAGCTGGTGAGGAGTTTGGGTGGCGGGGTTTTCTGGTTCCCGAGCTGGCTCGTTTCCAGAATTTTACAGTACTTGCATTGGTTTCAGGTGGGATATGGACGGTCTGGCATTTCCCGTTGATCATATTTGGAACCTACCATGGAGGAGGTTCCCTTGCCTTTTCACTTGCCGTCTTCATCCCTTCGGTGATGGGTGCAGGACTCATCCTCGCATGGCTCCGCCTTATATCGGGAAGTGTCTGGGTTGCAGTCCTCTTCCACGGCTTCTGGAACTATTTCATCCAGCAGTTCTATCCGGCGCTGACACAACCAACCGAAGCCGGGGAGATGATGCTTGGGGAATTTGGCTGGTTTGCTCCTGCCCTGTATGTGATTCTGGCTCTCATCTTCTGGCATTACAGGGATATGTTGCCAAAAATGCCTGCAGACGGGCTGTGAGCAAAATTTCACTCTGATGAGTATGATCCCAGATCATTTAATTTTTGTAATCTGGTACCTGATGCGTTCTTTCCTTAATCTGGACTTTTTCTTGTTTTCAAGGTCGAATCCTAAATCCTCTTTGCGGTACCATAATTTCAAATCTCGCCCCTTCTCCAGGTACACCTGTTTCTGAGATGGTAATTCCGGTAATCTCAAGGATCTCGCGGACAAGGAAAAGCCCAAAGCCTGTATGTTTTCCATACCCGCTTTCAAATATCAGCTCTTTCTGGTCATATGGTATCCCCGGTCCGTCATCCTCCCACGTGATCTGAAGTCCCAGGGTATTCTCCAGACACCGAAGAGATATGCTTGTTGCTCCTTCTGCGTACCTGATCGAGTTGTCATAGAGGTTCAAAAAGACCTTTCCAATCATCGGATCTGCATAGATCTCAACCGATTCACAATCACAGGCGATTTGAAGTCCCGAGTCGTCTATCTCCTTAATAAGTCCGGCTATAGACGTCCATTCGGGTTCATGGACGCCCAGCTGTTCATAATGGCGGGTAAATTCAATCTGCTTCTCAATCGCATGAGCTGCAACTTTGATCTGATCGATATATTCTGAAAGGCTTTGTTCTTTCTCAATCTCCTCTGATACTTCCAGGTACCCTTTGATTGTCATAATTTTATTCAATATATCGTGACGGGTGATGCTTGAGAGCAGGTTTAATTTCCTGTTTGCTTCCCTGAGTGCATCTTCTGCACGTTTTCTCTCGGTTATATCAATGCCGACCCCCACAATAAATGGAGATGCCGTCTCTCCCGAATATGCACGGCGCCCATGCCACTCAATGAGGAGGTGCCTGCCGGTTCTGCTGATAATATGATTCTGGTTGATGGTGGTCTCTTCACTGTGTAAAATCCGGGATAGAATACCCGTGAGGTACGTGTGTTCATCCTGCGGTACAATGGATGTAAGATAATCTGTTCCGATCAGATCCTCTTCCTCACATTCAAGTGCTTCGAGGAGTGCAGAATTCATCTTGAGAATTTTACCATCTTCTCCAATGGCCACAAAGAATGCGGGTGATGTTTCAAGGAGAGTTTTAATGAACCCCTGTTCTCTCTTGACTATCTCCTCTGCCTCTTTTTTATCGGTGATATCAATAATAATGCCATCCAGAACTCCTGTTTCTGCATATCCGTCTATTGCGGCTCTACCATTCTCATATACCCACCGTATATCGCCACCCCTGTTGATAATCCTATATTCGATTGCCCAGGATTTTTTCTCCCTGACGGCTTCATTCACTGATCGTTCAACATATGCGGAATCCTCCGGATGAATGATGCTCTCAAATGTCCTGACAGCATTTTTGATAAAATCGGTGCTCGGATAACCGGTGATCTGTTCGATATCTTCATTCAGGTACAGCATCGTCCATTCCTTATCAAGCTGGCACCGGTAGACAACCCCGGGAACATTTGAAACAAGTGAACGATAGCGGTTCCTGCTCCTCTGCAGCTCCTCTTCGAGCTTTTTTTGTTCGGTAATATCAATGATGATGCCACGCACCCCTGCTAATCTCCCGTCTTTTTGGATCTGTGCAGAATAGATGTTAATTGGGAACGTTGTGCCATCCTTTCTTACCGCCCGGTATTCACGTATCGGCCCATCCAGTCGGTTTCCTTTAACAACTTTTATCAAGTTTTCCTTCGCTTTTTCCCGATATTCAGAGTCGATAGTAGTGAGGACATTCAAACCTGAATCTACTTCTTCCTGTGAATAGCCAAACATCTCAAATGCCTTTCTGTTTGCATAGGTGAGAGTGCCGAACTCATCTGTTTCATAGACTGCCTGTGGCAGGAGTTCTGCCAGCTCCCGGAAGCGGCTCTCGCTCTCCAGAAGTGCGGCTTCGGATACCTTCCTTTCAGTGATATCGGTTGCGATACTCAGCATCGCAGGTTTCCCCGCCCATTCCACCTGCCGGACAAAGATCTCGAGTGGTATAATTGATCCATCCTTCTTCAGATGTGCAACCTCAAAGGATGCTTCTCCCTCTCGTGCGATCAGCTGCATCCGCTCTTCGATACGGGCCGCACTTGATGGAGCGTCAATATCCGCCAGATTCTTTTCGAAGAACTCCTCTTTGGTATAACCATGAATTTCGAAGGTTTTCTGATTGGCATATAAAAAGTTTCCTTCATTATCATGGATAGTGATTGAACTTGGGGCAACATCGAGCATCCCGGCAATTATACGGTTTTTATCTTCCAGCTGCTTTCTTTCGGTAATATCACGAATCGACTCGATTGCACCAGTTACATTCCCATCGTCATCATAGAGGAGCGATGCTTTAAACCAGAGTGCTGCTCCCTCCCCACCCCTCAGGTGGGGTATTGTTATCTCAGAGAAGACCGTATCCCCAATTCGTTTGACATAGGGGTATTTTGATGCTATTTCAGGATCATCAAGGAGTGCAAGATCTATCAGGAGAGGTCGGCGTTCGTGGTAGAAGGGAAGTGCGTACTCGTAATTACCTCTTCCAAGCATATCCTCTGCCGGCACCCCGCTCATCTCTTCCATCGCCCTGTTCCATGCGATCACAACACCCCTGGTATCAATTGCAAAGGTGGCATCCGGTAGGAAATTGATAATATCCGCTTCACGACGCAGGTACTTTCGGATATTCTCTTCAGCTGCTTTTTGGTCGGTGATATCCTGTCCCTGTGCGATCACGGAGAGGAGTGTAAGACCATCATGATCCATGATCGTGGCAGAATTCCAGATGACGTTTCTCATACCCCCTGAGCAGTGCATGATGGGAATCTCAACTGATTCAAGATGATCACCACTCATCGCCCTGTCAATCATGGTCATCCATTCATTGCATGATTCCTCGGGCAAGAGTGTCCGGATATCTTTTCCGATTATCTTATCTGACGATATGCCAGTCAGATCCTCAAATGCATGGTTAATGCGGGTGATTGTATGATCCGAATCCCATACAATGATCGGTGCATTTGCATACGTGATGAGGTTGTTCAGGTACTCATTTGACTCTTCGAGGGCATCACGGGTTGCAATGAGCTCTTCTAATTGTGAACGCAATTCTTCCTCTGCTGCAGCAAGCTCCTCATTCTTACTCAGGATCTCCTCTTCTTTGAGTTTTCTTTCAGTGATGATTTCTGTGTAGACAATGAGCCCACCGATTGTTCCATCGGATTCAAACCAGGGGCGGCATTCCCACCGTGTCCAGTCAAGTGACCCATCTTTCCGTGGATAGGGATCATCATCTGCCCGGAAAACCCCCTCCCCCGCAAGCACCTTCCGGTGAATATCTCTCCATTTCTCTGGTAGATCAGGGAAAATATCGTAATGGTTTCTTCCGATAACATCCTGATTTGTAATACCATATGTCTCCAGGTACCGCTGGCTTACGAAGATATAGTTCATATCCATATCATGCACAGCAATGGAGGCATTGTTATGCTCAATGATGTAGCGCATCAGGTCAAAGGTATGTGCGAGTTTCATCTCGCTCCTTCTCCGGGCAACGGCATACATGATCTTATTTGAGAGCTCGGCAAACTGTGACTTTGGATCTCCTCCTTTCTGTAGATAGAAATCGGCACCACTGTTGAGGGCTTCGATCACAACCTCTTCCCGTCCCTTCCCGGTAAAGATGATAAAAGGTGTCTGGTTTCCTGCCTTCCTCAGGTGCTGGAGAAAATGGAGCCCGTCCATACCCGGCATCTGATAGTCCGAGACGATTGCATCGAAATCCTGATAATTTAGCAGTTCGATCGCTTCCTTTGCACTATCACATGTCGAAACGCTAAATTCTCCACTCTTTTCAAGGAAGAGCTTTCCAATCTCCAGAAGGGGCAGCTCATCATCGACATAGAGGAGTGAGATTTGCTGATCGGAAGTGCCGGAATCGGGCATTATCTAGAGTTGAAGGTTTTTGAGCTATTAATGGTGTTGGTCTTGTTCATGTGAAGTGAAATTTCTCAATGTACGCCCTTATTTAGATCTTTCTCCAAGTGAGAACTCTACAGTTCAGATCATCATCTAAATGCTATGCCAGAATATGGGTTGAATGGCGTGCAGTATCAATTAATTTCACGGGGAGGAAGCCTCTCTTCCATCCAATGGATGTTAAGACTCAAATCTGCTTCTCAGACATAAAATCATGGGCAAAGGATTAATACAGACGATATCAGATACAGATATCGGCGAGGAGTACCCCCTCTGGGCATTATAGATCTCCTCGTCGTGCATTGCCTGCGCTAGGAATCCAATATCTGTTAATACCTTTCTCTTCTCTTCATTCCGAGGAACAATGAATGAATTCTGCATCTGATAAGCATCTCAGGATGTTTTCTGGTAATTACCTTTAACACAGTTCCAATCGACTTTTTCACAGTATTCATATGAAAAAACGTAACTGGTCAGCTATACCTGTAAGCCACAGTGGGCATGAAGGGTTCTCTCCTGAATGCTCCTTTGATGGCGGCAAGTACTGACCCCTCATTCTTCTTCACAGTTGAGATATACCCTCTTACCCGG
>NZ_VOTZ01000040.1 GCF_024372745.1 Methanocalculus taiwanensis | reverse complement strand
ATATGACTGGCACCAGTTTTCGGCAGCGATAGACACCACAGAATTAATCTGTGAGAAGACAAGATTGGTAGTAAGGTGGATCACTTTTAGATGAGCCAAGTGGATCAAAATTAAATGAGCGAAAACAAACGTCCACAGAGAACATATCACTCCAGATCCCATGAAGGGCTGCCCCAGACAGATCCAAGGTTAATAGTGAGATAGGTATCTTTGACTTGTAAGGTCTGTGGAACTTCAAAGATTAGAGTACCCTGGGCCATTTCTTTTCTATTCAATGTCTGTTGCCTATACATCTGACCAAGTGATGTATAGGCGCTCGTCTGAATGGGGTTGAAAGTATCGCCCCCGCCATGAAGCGTAAATGCCGAGATTGACGGAGTCTGGATGGTGTATCTCCGCCCGTCAAGATTGCCCCGGTGAGTGACTTTGATGAATACAGCTATATAGGTTCGGCCAGATGGTGCGGTTACATAAACCGTTCCGCTATCTGTCTCGTACCAAAATGAAGAGAGCAAACGTCCATATTGTGGGTAGATGGAGATCTCGTTACTCCGTGTCGCATCCATATAGATAAACGGAGTGTTCTTTTGGAGGAGATCATCGGGTTTTGACGGTTGACTGAGTTGTGAGAGCTGGAAGGTATAGAGGCTCCGCTCATCAACCTCCCCGGGTTTGATCGGGATA
This sequence comes from Methanocalculus taiwanensis, assembly GCF_024372745.1. Taxonomy (GTDB): domain Archaea; phylum Halobacteriota; class Methanomicrobia; order Methanomicrobiales; family Methanocorpusculaceae; genus Methanocalculus; species Methanocalculus taiwanensis. Next base: position 10,281 of record NZ_VOTZ01000040.1, on the reverse strand, counting down.
TCCTTCAGCGCAGAATCCAGATGTTCTGTTGCTGATGCCAGAATATTCAGGGCCTCGCGCCGTTCATTCTCTGAAGCAGGAAGCCCGCGCCGGAGATAGGTGGCGGCCTTCATGAACTGCACCATTGCATGCTGATAATCGCGTTTTCTTTCGCTTTCATTCGGAGATACATACAATGCCTCAACCTCATTGAAACTCTCCTGCGCCAGAGCATGGAGAGCATCATTATTCGTGTTGAAAATATTGGTGTTTGATTGATCAATTGCAATAACCATCTGCATTGTGATGATTGTCAACGGTATGGCCTCTCTTTTAATGGTATCAAGGAAGCGCTCATCATCGTACTCGATGGCTGGGACGATCTCTTCAGGTTCCGGATCCGGCGGGAGTTCCGGGGTGGTATTCACAACGAGAACTGTAGTTCCAAAATATTTTGAGAGAGCGGCAAATGCCAAAGGAGATTCTGATTCCGCAGAACCGATTGATGATGATGAAGATACCGGTGTATCTTCAGTTTCGATTGCTGGAGCAGTTGAAAAAATTATTGCCGTGAGAAAGAGTGTTGCGATGAGAATAATGATCGCATTGAGATATACTTCTTTGATGGATATATCCTGTTTATGTTTTGATCTACTCTCAGTTATACCCGTTTCTTCATCTAAAATCCGATCCACCACATTAGTGGAACGATCCGGCTGCAGAAGTGATGCAGATACCTGCGCCTCGTCTTGTAGCTCCTTTTCATCACTGGTTTTTGGGAGGGCATCTGCTGTGAAGAAATCAACATCCAGAATGGCCGGATCGTCTGGATCGACCAGGATAAGGGCTCCATTGCTTATCCACATATGTTCTCCGTTCCTGAAAAGAACGTGTTTCTGGCACCCTTTATAGCGCTCTCCAATGATCCTTCCAACACCATAGTAATGGTGCTTAACTACATCCCCACGTGATATCATAGGTTGGATCAACACCGCTTAATGAAATTTCCAGGAGTTCAGATTAGATTATAAGTATCAGGTAGTTTTCATATTCCAGAGCACAATGCCGGTTCAAATCATCACACCGAAACCTCATGCCAGAAACACCTCCGGAGATGATCTCTCACTGAATCTTCAATAGTAGTGATGATCCTAAACTCAGATAAAATGTACGATTATACTTCCCGGAAGAGAGTGAGTTGCTGAAACTTGTTGATCGCTCTTCTGTACCATACAACTCCGGTACCAGAACAGTATGAAGCGGATGGACTGGTTACACAAGATTCCATGAGGTGGTGCCATAGGTTGATCCAAGATTCACAGAGAGATAGACATTATCAGTTGTGAGGGTATCGGGCACCTCAAAAAGAAGTGAACTCTGGCTGGATTCACGGCGGTCAAGTGTCTTCTGTGTATACATCTCTCCAAGTGATGTGTACTTCGGTGTGGTAATCGGCTTGTATGATCCATCCGGACCATGAAGTGTGAATGATGAAATGGATGGTGTCTTAATTGTATATGTTTTTCCATCCAGGTTACCACGATGGGCAATTCTCAGATAGACCATCATATAGGAACTACCCTCGGGGGCAGTCACATGCTCTGTCTTTTTGTTTCGGCCATTCAGCTCCTCATAATAGAAGGTCTGGAGAAGACGGCCATATTGAGGAGATAGAGAGATCTCGTTGCTTCTGGTAGAATCGTAATAGACTAGCGGCATGCGTACCTGGAGGATATCAGCCGGGCGGGTTACCTCTGGCTCCGGATCAACCGTCATTGCTGTATCGACCGTGATTGTATCCGGTATCTCTGTCACCCTCATGCAGTTGATGTTTCGGACTGCATTATCTAATAACTCGATTGCACGTGTGAGGGAACTATAGGCATCCCTTCGTTCTGATACAAATTGAGGTGAACCCTCTTTGAGAGTGCGGGTGACTTCTACAAAAATCTCCATTGATTCCAGAAAGACCTGTTTTCTCCCGATATTATTATCCTCGACATCAAGTGGTTCAACCAGGTCCTGAAGATCAACAGCAAGATCATAAAGCCTTTCTGCAGAATTACGGAGGTTGTTCTGCTCATTTTGATCGAGTGCAATAATACACTGAAGCGAGAGGAGATTTAAGCTAAAAGATTTGTTGCCAAGTACCATTAAGAAGATCTCATCGTCAGTTGGGGGAGTAATAACTGAGGTATTCTCTGTGCAGTTCAGAGCATCAGCCCCTTCCTCGTTATCCTTCGAGGACTTTCCAAAATATTTATTCAGAAAATCCATCAATTGAAAAGGCTCATCCTCTCCCATCTCATCCTTACCGGGAATGGATCCATCCTCGCCAGGGGAGTAATTATTAGATACCTCGTTCTCTGTTTTTGGCGGTGACTGTGGATCCAGTGATACAGGCAATGCCTGTGTCATGATAATACAGCAGATGAGCACACAACTCACCAGGACGAGAATTTGACGGATGGATGTCATAGAGACGGCTTTGGAAGCAATTTTTCATATCATCTGCACAGGAATAGTATCTTTCGATACACGCTAAATAAAGCGAAAGACAGACAGGATCCTCATTTTACAGGATGTATCGATCTCCATTCCAATTATCTGCTACCAGTTTCGGACAGTATTTTATCTGATGGTAATCAATAAAAACATTTCTCATAGTTGCTGACTTTGGCTGATCCTATGATCAATACAACCATTGAACTGTAGTACTACATCAATACCAGGATCATACATGTCAATGGTGAAGGTTCAGGCTACAAGAAATCTTCCCCAGGCGAGTGAAACCAGAGGCGTATCACTGCGGTGCCTGAAGAGAGAGCAGAGATATGCAGGCATATACGAAGCCTGTTGACAATAAAAGTATCAATATATCGCGCGTATTCCAAATAAGCGGAATTATGAGAATAAATATCGATTTTGCATGACATGTACAGAGTATTACAGAAATGCCGGACAAAGTGTACGATAGATTCATAACCTGACATGTAAACGAAGTGATTGTCCCAGATGATATTGGGGGGAGGTGAAATATCCTCATGGCATATGAAGCACAGGGAAAGAAGGGTAAAGACGCAGCAGTTGAGAACAAGTCAAAAGATATGAAGGGAGCAAAGAAGGGCGGCAAGAACTAAACTCCCCCTCATCCCCTTTCTTTTTTTTAATACCAATAATACGATATCTTTTCTGAAGAATGAAAGTAATAAGCGAGCGTATTGATCAAACACTCTAATTAGAGCATATCTGCCTTGAATGAATTAATAAAACGAAAAGAAAAGGATGCGCCGACCGGGACTCGAACCCGGGTTTAGGCGTTGGCAACGCCTAGTGATAACCACTACACTATCGGCGCACTTCGGACATCGCTGCCCTGCGACCTTACATTATAGGAATTGTCCGTATTTATTCATGTCGATCTGACTTTGAATTCGGGAGAATGGGTGGGTGGAGAGGAGGACCACCAATCCAGTATAGATCGATCTGACGATTAGATGATAAAAATAGCATCGCCTCAGAAAAATCGTCATCTTAATAGGCGAGCATCACTAACCTTGAAGAAATGATCCCCCTGATCATCGACTTCAGCAGGAAGAAAGTCGTTATCTTCGGCGGAGGTGCAGTTTCTGCCAGAAAAGCACGCTACTTTCAGGATGAGGCTGAACTAACGGTGATCAGCAGAAGTTTCTCTGATGCAATTAAAGCATCTCCGGCGAACCTGATGCAATCCGATGTCGGGGAGATGAGTGACGAAGAGATTCTGTCTCATCTGGAAGGTGCATTCCTTGTGATCTCCGCACTCCCGGATAAAAACCAGAACAACCGTATTGGGAGGCTGGCAGCCGAAGCGGGCATCCTTTTCAATAATGCCGATGGGGAAGCCGGGGATGTGATCATACCTTCAATTCTCCGTGGACGCCACCTCATCGCAGGGTTCTCAACTGGCGGCGAAAGCCCGGCCGTCAGCAGGCATCTCAGGGATCGGTTTGAGACTATAATACCCGAGATCGATGCGATGGTCGATCTCCAGATTGTACTTCGGGATGCATTAAAAGCAACCAACCTGAAACAGGAAGAGCGGGCTGAGAGGCTGAGAGATGCAATTATTGACCCGGAAATCCGGGAAGGGCTTCAAAAGGATATGGATGCAACCATTCATCTTGCTCTGAGGCGGTACAGTAGTGAGACAATGCCCAAAATCAACAGAGGGAATAGCGATGAATGACGGGCTTCTTGTAAAAATTGCCATCGCCGGGCTCGATCACACTATAGCAAGCCAGAAGGATCTGGAAACATTCAGGTTCCAGGATGAAGAAGAGTTCATCCGCCAGGCTCGATCCCTCTTCAAAGGTGCGATTCTGCTTCAGACATGCAACCGTGTTGAGGTGCTCGTCCAGGGAGAACCAGACGATCTTGCCCGTTTCATGCAGGGTACCGGCAGAAACCAGTTTACCATCCATCATGGACTGGGTGCACTCCGCCATCTCCTCGGGCTCGCAGCCGGCATCAACTCCATGATCGTGGGTGAAGATCAGATCCTCGGACAGATGCGGCAGGCACTCCTCTCATCCACAGAATATGGAGGAAACAGTCAGATCATTGATATCTGCATCAACACCGCAATCCATTTCGGGGTTATGGTCAGGCAAAAGACGATGATCAACCGTGGATCTGTTTCAATCGGGTCAGCTGCGGTGCGGCTCGCTGAAGACCTCCTCGGAACCCTGAAGAAACGGCATATCCTTGTCGTTGGTACCGGAGAGATGGGGCGCCTCGTCACAAAAGCGCTTCAGGAGAAGGACCTGACCGCCATCTATGTGACAAACCGGACATATGAACGCGCCGTTGAACTCGCGGATGAGATCGGAGGGAAAGCCGTCACCTTCAAGGATCTCTTCCCATTTATCATACTCTCTGATGTCGTCATCTCCTGCACTGCCGCACCTCACCCTGTGATAAGGCATATGGATCTCGAAAAAGCGATGCAGGGGAGAACCTGGCCCCTTGATACCGGGCCAAAACCCCTTGTCATTATCGATATCGCCCAGCCTCGTGATACCGATGATACCATACGGGAGATCCCTGGTGTCCATCTCTATACAATCGACGATCTCAGGTCAATCTCAGAAGAGAACCTGGCTGCACGGCAGAACGAAACAGACACTATCCGCTCACTCATCGAGGCTGAACTTGGAACCTTCATCCAGCGGATCAACCGTGCCGCTGCAAATGACACTATAGCCGCCCTACATACCTGGGCAGAAGCTATCCGGATACGTGAACGGGACAAGGCAATCAACCGGCTTGGAAAAGCAGATCACAAAACCATTCAGATTGTTGACGATCTTTCCCGGGTCCTTACCGGCAAGATCCTGGCAGATGCAACGATGGCAATCAGGATAAGCGCAGAACAATGCGATCTCGAATCTGCCGGGATGATCGTAGATGCAATCACAAAAGGAGAGAAGATATGTTTCCAGAGACACGATTAAGAAGACTCAGGCAACGGAGACTTCAGCCACTTCTGCGGGAGACTGAACTGAGGGCAACAGATCTCGTTGCACCCCTCTTTATTGACGAGACGATTTGCGGGGAATATCCGATCGGATCTATGCCGGGTCAGTCACGCATACCCCCAAACGGAATTGCTTCTGTTGCCAGGCGCCTGTATGATGCCGGCATCAGGGCTGTGATCCTCTTTGGGATTCCGGGTAAGAAAGACTTTCATGCATCATCTGCCTTTGATCCAGAGGGAGTGATCCAGAATGCAGTACGATCGATTCGGGAAGCAGTTCCCGGGATGGTCATTATGACCGATGTTTGCGCATGCGAATATACCGATCACGGCCACTGTGGAATTATCATCGAAGAGAGGGACGGGCCGGATCTCGATAATGACAGCTCTCTTGCACTAATGGCAAAGATTGCAGTCAGCCATGCAGAGGCGGGGGCGGATATTGTTGCGCCTTCCTGTATGCTTGACGGACAGGTAATAGCAATCCGGGCTGCACTTGATGAAAGTGGATTCGAAAAGACGCCAATTCTCTCATATTCGACAAAATTCGCAAGCGCCCTCTATGGACCATTCCGTGAGGCCGCAGATTCGGGGTACTCATATGGAGACCGGACCACCTACCAGATGGATCCGGCAAACGCAAGAGAGGCGTTCCGGGAATCTGAACTTGACGCTGAAGAGGGAGCTGATATCCTGATGGTGAAACCCGCAGGATTATACCTGGATATTTTAAAAGAGATCCGATCCCTTGGACTGCCGGTTGCAGGATACCAGGTAAGCGGCGAGTATGCGATGATTAAAGCCGCCGCAGAAAAAGGATGGATCAATGAAAAACAGGTGGTCCTTGAATCCCTGACCTGTATCAAACGGGCGGGTGCAGATCTGATCATTACCTATTTTGCAGAAGATGCCTGCAGGTGGTTGCATGAGAAGCGATGAATTATTTAGACGAGCACAAAAAATCATACCCGGAGGGGTAAGCAGCCCTGTCCGGGCAATTAAACCCTATCCCTTCTATACCGTTTCTGGAAAAGGAGGACGGATCAAAACAGCTGATGGAACCGATCTCATTGACTGCTGTCTTGGATATGGGCCATTGATCCTTGGGCATGCCCATGAAACAATTAAAAATGCTATTTTAGAACAGCTTGAGAACGGCTGGCTCTATGGAACACCGGCAGAACAGGAGATCAATATGGCAGAGCGGATCATCCGTGATCAGCCCGGCATTGAGATGCTACGGTGTGTCTCAAGCGGATCGGAAGCCACAATGGCAGCTATCCGGCTTGCACGTGGATATACAGCGAAGAAGAAGATTCTGAAGGTCGAAGGTGGCTTTCACGGTGCCCATGACAGCGTCCTGATCAAGGCGGGTTCAGGTGCAACCACTCTTGGAATACCAGACTCAGCCGGAATTCCTCCAGGTGTTGCGGAATTTACCAGACAGGTTCCCTATAACGATCCCGAGGCGCTGGAACAGATCCTTGCTGCCGATCCTGATATCGCGGCATTCATTCTGGAACCGGTGATGGGGAATATCGGCCCTATACTGCCGGATGATAACTACTTAAAAGAAGTGCGGGAGATCACAAAGGCTCATGATGTTCTGCTCATCTTTGATGAAGTGATCACAGGATACAGGCTTTGCATCGGCGGGGCTGCAAAGGAGTATGGTATCACCCCGGATCTGACTACACTTGGAAAGATCATCGGTGGCGGACTTCCAATCGGCGCTTTTGGAGGAAAGCGTGAGATCATGGAGATGATTGCGCCGGCCGGCCCGGTATACCAGGCAGGAACCTTCAGCGGCAACCCGCTCTCACTTGCTGCCGGTATAGCGACGATCGACTATCTTAATGCTCACCTGGAAGAGTATCGCCATGCTGAGGAGCGCACCCGTGCAATTGAAGAGAGCCTGCCATCATCTGCCGGGGGATCATTTGTCAGATTGAATTCAATCTTCAAATATTTCTTCAGGCAGAATCCGCCAAATAACTACAAAGAAGCAAAAGAGAGCGATACTGATGCATTCGGAAGGTTCTGGAAGGGTGCGCTTACCAAAGGAGTATTCCTCCCACCAGCCCAGTTTGAATCTAACTTCCTCTCATTTGCACACACAGATGAAGATATCGAGACGATTGCCGGGGTTTACAATTCATGCCTCCCATAATCCGTATAGGCACACGGGCAAGCGCCCTTGCCAGGCGGCAGACTGAGATCGTCTCCCGGTTTCTTCATGAGAATGGCATTGGAACCGAGATTATCATCATTAAAACCGAAGGGGATGCCGATACCGGTGTTCCCCTTCACCAGGTGGGCGGACAGGGAATTTTTGTCCGGGCACTGGATGATGCGATCATTCGTGGTGAGATTGACTGTGCGGTCCATAGTATGAAAGATATCCCTGCTGCCCGACCTGACGGGATCAGAACAGCAGCGGTACTTGCCCGCGACCCTCCCTATGATTACCTTGCATTCGAGATTCCGCTTGAAGAAATCTCCTGTATCGGTACCTCCAGTACGAGAAGGAAGGCACAACTTCTCCGCTATGACCAGGAATTTGAGATCAAAGAACTCAGGGGCAATATCGATACCCGGATTAGAAAAATGCGATCAGGTGAGTACGACGCAATCATGCTTGCAGAAGCAGGGCTTGCCCGGATGTCAATCCACTTAAACGGAATCAGGTTACCGACAGTACAATTTGTCCCTGCACCAAATCAGGGGACAATTGCAGTCGTCTGCCGGGATGCACCTGAGACCATAGAAGCGCTCGAGCCACTTGACCATCCTGCCACACGGCAGGATACACTTATCGAGCGTGCAGTGATGGAAGAGGTTGGTGGCGGTTGTTTTACGCCTCAGGGCATATACTGCCAAAACGGCAACCTGATTGCAGAAGTACTCTCTCTGGATGGAGGGAGATTTGAAAGGATGGAAGAACACGTGGAGACAATTGATGATGCACGCAAAATTGGAATAGAGTTGAGAGAGCGCGCATTGGATCTGATCCTCGAAGCAAAAGCCATACTGGGGTTGAATTAGCGATGAACGGAATCGTATATCTCGTCGGATCCGGGCCGGGCGGCCTTGGTTTATTGACATTTCGTGCACGTGAAGTGATCGATTCAGCAGATGTAATCCTCTATGATCAGCTGCCCGGAGATGAAATACTCGCAACCTTACCGGCATCTGCTGAAAAGATCAATTGTGGGAAGTTCGGTGGTTCCCATACCATGAAACAGGAAGAGATTGAAAGCCTGATGGTTGAGAGGGCGCATCAGGGGAAACGGGTTGTGAGGCTGAAAGGAGGCGATCCCTTTGTCTTCGGAAGGGGCGGAGAAGAGATGGAGGTGCTGAGAGAACAGAATATCGACGTTGAAGTCGTACCCGGGATCACAAGCGCAGTTGCAGTGCCTGAATGCTCGGGTATCCCGGTCACCCACCGGAGCCATGCGAGCCAGGTTACGTTTCTGACAGGCCATGAGGATCCGACAAAAGAAGAATCAGCAATAGACTGGGAATGGCTTGCCAGATCACCCGGTACTATCGTGATCCTGATGGGTGTGAAAAATCTGGATCTGATCACTGCATCCCTCATGAAGCATGGAATGCCCGGCATTAAGCCTGTGGCAATCATCGAGCGGGGTTTTCGCCAGGATCAGCGGGTTACCATAGGATCATTATCAGATATCACAGAGAAAGCCAGGGCAACGGGAGTTGCGCCACCTGCAATCATCGTGATAGGGGATGTCGTCTCCCTTTACCGTGATGGAAGCGAAGGGGCGTGGAGCCGGAAGAATACGAACCAATAACCCTATTTTCGATTCCGCCTTAAGAAATTGATTACATTCTCCGACTCAAGCCACCCTTCATCCAGTTTTTTAATTCTAGCATCAATCTGCTCGATCTGATCCTCGATTATCTCAACATACTCGGTACGTTCTTCAAAGAGAGAAAGGTATCCGCGAATCGTCTGGAGAGGATTCCGGATATTATCGCCAAGTATGGCAAATTGTTCGATATTATGGCTGAGCTGTTCAACTGAAACCTGCCGCTCCTCTTCAATCCTAACCCGTTCAGAGATATCACGCGCAATCCATATGGCTGAGGGCCTGTTATTCAGAAGGAACGAATGCATACTCACCTCAACAGGTATCGGATCTGAGCGGGACGGAAGGAAATGCCCAAGAATAAAGTGATTATCCAGTCTGATTCCATCCTCATCAATGCTAAAGACCTTCGAGAGGCGCAATCCGATGAGTGCATCCCGTGATATATCAAGCATTGAAAGAACAGCCTCATTGGCATCGAGTATTATACCTGGTTTATCATCCAGATCAAGTGCAACAAGGAGCATCGGATCCATAGCTACATTAAAGAGGAGCCGATAGCGCGCTTCACTTTCACAGATCACCTGCTGATCCTCCTCGATCGATCTGAGCATTACCTGTATTGAATTGAGAAGCGTATTGATCGATTTGGCAAGTTCTGTAACTTCATCGTCACCCTGCACCCTTACTGATCCTATCTGAAGAGATTGGCCGCCAATATCCTGCACCTCCCTGTTCAGGGCAGAAATTCTCTCAAGCCCAAACTTTTCCACACATAGGGCATAATCTCTTCACATAGCACTCTTTTCATCAAACCAAGGCCACACGACCAAAAGATCTATATATTATTATTCCCTAATATTATTACATGGAAGACTGGGCGGAAGAGTGGCTTGCTAAACAGCGCGAGATGGGAAAGAAGTGCCTTGAGATCAAGTACATCCAGGGGAA
>NZ_VOTZ01000039.1 GCF_024372745.1 Methanocalculus taiwanensis | reverse complement strand
ATAGGAGCTATCCTAATGGACATCAACGAAGAGTGGGTTACAGGCAGAAGATATTTGTCGGACGAGAGAGAATGATCAACCAAGGAGAGCAGGGTCAGAGAATTTACAGAAAGAAAGGTACGTTATCCACCACCATCGGGATTGATGTCGGTCTGACCGACTTTGCAACGTTCTCGACTGGTGAGAAAGTTGCGAATCCCCGGCACTTGGAGAGTTCCGTCCAGCGCCTGAAAGTGATGCAGCGACGAGTATCTCGAAAAGTGAAGGGATCAAAGAATCGACAGAAAGCGATTCAGAAATTAGCCCGGTATCATGAGAAGGTTGCAAACCAGCAAAACGATTTCCTGCACAAACTTTCTAATCAAATCGTGAGAGAGAACCAAGCCATAGCAGTAGAATCGTTGAATGTCGCCGGGATGCAGAAGAATCACACACTGGCACGAAGCATCAGTGATGTATCGTGGAGTACATTCTTCACGATGCTGGAGTACAAGTGCCGAAAGTACGGGACGACCCTCCTGGAGATCGGGCGGTTTGATCCCTCCTCAAAAATATGCAGTAAATGCGGCCATCTCAAGCGGGATCTCTCCCTCTCTGAGCGAGAATGGATCTGTCCTGATTGTGGTAATCATCATGACCGCGACATCAACGCGGCGGTCAATACAAGAAGTTCGCCCTGCAAGTACAGAACCTTGTCGGGGTATCAGGTGCGGAACGCACCGTCGGGCCTGTGGACTCTCCTCAATAGAGGGAGGATGAATCAGGAAGCCCGGCCCTTTAGGGCGGGGTAGTTCACATCTCCAGGTTCCAGATAGCGTCGCCCACATAATGGATATTCTTCGCAATCTTCCCCTTCTCCATTGCGATAATCTCATCTGCGTCATAGAGTGCGATAACAACCGCAAGCGGCTTTCCATGCCGTTCTTCAACGATCAGCGCGGGCTCGCCCTTTTTGACATCATCTGTCACCGAAATGACACCGGGGCGCATCACATCAGCTCCATTGACCATAAAGGAGACTGCACCGGAGTCGACAGTGATCCTTCTGGCAGAAAACGGGCGGAGATGTGCTCCTCTCAGCGTAGGAAATGCCCATTCATCACGGGAAATGATGAGCGGCTTTTTGTCAATCAGGAATATCGAGAGATCTGCATCTGTCTCGGCACGTTCGATGGATGTGGTGTCAAAGAGTGCAGCCTCCTCGCCAAGAGCCCTTTCAATCATCTTTTTTATCCCGGAAACCTGGCTCTTTTTAATTGCATGCCGTTTTCGAATTGTGATATCAGCCATGATGTACTCTTCTGTACTATCCTCCCTGCGATACTAAAGGATTTCCCGGGGGGTGCGCTATCTTTAAGTGAGACTGGGGCGCATATATGGTACTCTCCAGGGAGATGCAAAGGGATTTTTATGACCAAACGACCGCTTGATATTCTGGAACAGGTCTTAAACAGGGAACCGGTGTTCATCTCGCTGAAAGGCGGACGTGAAATCCGTGGAATACTGCAGGGCTACGATGTCCATATGAACCTCGTCCTTGACCGGGCAGAAGAAGAGACGGAGGATGGCGTTGTGAAACTTGGCACGCTGATCGTCCGTGGTGACAATGTGATCTATATATCCCCTTCAATCGAATAATAGAGATGATTTACCATGTCGAAAGGAACTCCATCGAAGGGTCTGCGTAACAAGCATTCCCATATTGTATGTAGACGGTGTGGCCGCAACTCGTACCATGCCCGCCATAAGATCTGCTCAGCCTGTGGATTCGGACGGAGTGCCCGTCTGCGCTCATATGCCTGGACGAACAGGAAACCACTGAGAGCATAACGCGACATAAGGCTCTTATCATGTGCGGCATTGTCGGCATCGTTGACACAGGCGGGGTTTCATTCCCCCTGTATTATGCCCTCTATGCCCTTCAGCATCGTGGGCAGGAGAGTGCCGGTATCAGCACATTTGACGCCGGAACGCTCTATAAACACAAGGCACAGGGTCTTCTCTCCGAGGTCTTCGACCGGGATATTCTTGAACAGCTTCCCGGATCGGTTGGGATCGGGCATGTCAGGTATCCGACAACCGGTGAAAACCGCCCGGAGAATACACAACCACTGAACTTTTCGCTCAAAGGGCATCATTTTTCAATCGTTCATAACGGTAATCTCGTGAATAATAACGAGCTTGTATCAGAATACGAAGAACACGGGCATATCTTTGCCACAACCACCGATTCCGAAGTAATAGCCGCGATCATCGCGCGTGAGCTGACACTTTCCGGATCGATGGAGGATGCTATTGTCCTCTGCATGAGAAAGCTGGAGGGTTCCTATTCTGTTGTCACCTTGCTTGATGATACCATCTTTGCATTCCGTGATCCGCTCGGCATCAAGCCGCTTTGTATCGGGAAGACAGATCACGGGTATATGGTTGCGTCTGAGAGTGTGGCACTTGATGCACTTGGTGCGATCTTCATCCGCGATCTTCGCCCCGGTGAAATGATTAAAATCGATAAAAGCGGTATCTCATGCCGCCAGATCACCAAGTCCGACCACACTGCATTCTGCCTCTTTGAGTATATATACTTTGCACGATCTGACTCGGTGATCGACGGGGTGCTCGTCTATGATGTCAGGAGAAAGATCGGAGAGATGTTGCATCAGGAAGCGCCGGTTGGCGCTGATATCATCTCGCCGGTACCAGATTCCGGGACATCGCTTGCTGTAGGGTATTCTGAGGCATCCGGTATTCCGTTCAAGGAAGGGTTGATTAAGAACAGGTATATCGGGAGAACCTTCATCATGCCGACCCAGAAGCTCCGTGAGAACGCGGTACGGATGAAACTAAATCCCGTACGTGGGCATATCAAGGGGAAGTCGGTTGTGCTCGTAGATGACTCGATTGTCAGGGGTACAACCTCCCGCCGTATCATCGAACTGGTGCGGGAATTTGGGGCGCGTGAGGTTCATTTCAGGGTAGGTTCACCCCCGGTTACCGCCCCCTGCTATCTGGGTGTCGATCTTCCAACGCGGAAGGAGCTGATCGCACATAACAGGGCGACCGACGATGTCTGTTCCTGTATCTCCGCAGATTCGCTTCATCATGTTTCGTTTGAGGCATTGATCGAAGCAACAGGAATCGATGCAGCGGATTTCTGTACCGGCTGCCTGACGGGGTGTTACCCGGTAAAGATTCCAAATGAATGTTCGGCATGCCGCCATGTTGATTTTATCCACGGCTCATACCAGACCCGGCTGGATTTCTAATCTCTTTTTAGATGATAATTGCATGAGCACTTATCATTTTCATCTTGCATGCCTGTTGCTCCTGGCGGCATAATTAGCGTATTTTGAGTTATGTTGTATCTGGAAGGTGTATCCTCTTCCATTAAAAAAACATCAGAACAGATAGCGAGGGATGGATTTGAACCATCGATCTACGGGTTATGAGCCCGTCGGGATCTCCTGACTACCCTACCTCGCTTCGGAGTATTAATATTCCAATTATTTACTTAAATACCTTACCGATTACTGCATATCAAAAGGTTTCTGTGGCTGCAAACTGACGTATTCCGGATACTTCCCTCAGGGTCGGATCAATTCTGCTATTTACCATGAATTTATGATGCGAAACCTTATCTGAATGGATAGAGAAGAGATTGTATGGATGATGAACTGGAATTTCTCCGGCAGAAACGCGCCCGGGAACGGCTCGCTGAGATGGAGCGGAAGGCATCGTTTCAGGGTGTTGTGCCGGTGAGCGAGATCACGTTCAATACCTTCATCTCTGAAAACCGCTTTGCTGTTGTCGATTTCTGGGCTGAATGGTGCGGTCCATGCAGGCGTGTTGCACCGGTTGTAGAAGCCCTCTCTCATGAGATGGCGGGGCTTGTTACATTTGCAAAATGCAATACAGATGAAGCTCCGCGAATTGCCCGGCAGTTTAATATTACGGCGATCCCGACGATAATCCTCTATGCAAACGGAAAAATGATCGACCGGGTAACGGGCGCAGTTCCGAAGGAGACGCTTCGCTCAGTGATTATCCGGGCTTTTGGGCTTCCCCCGCCTGGTGCAGAATCAGTCTGAGGATGTGCCCGGTCTCTATGCCGGAGAAAGATACTTCTTTTACAACAGGTGCGTATTCACGTCTCCATCCTGCGCTCCGTGAGATCCTCGCCTCAAGGCTCCGCTGGGATGATCTTTGGTCTGTCCAGGAGGAGGCGCTCTCTGTTGGATCTGCTGGATCTGATCTGATCATCATCGCCCCTACTGCCGGAGGCAAAACCGAGTCGGGGTTTCTGCCTGCTCTTGACTCTCTCCTGAAAACAGGCGCTTCAGGGGTTGGAGTCCTGTACATCTCCCCTCTCAAAGCATTGATCAATGACCAGATCAATCGGATCACCAGGATGACAGCACCACTCGGCCTTGAGGTGCGTGCATGGCATGGGGATATTGTGCGGAGTGATCGGATATGGAAGGAAGGTGAAGCCCCTCACATCCTTCTTACAACCCCAGAATCCCTTGAAATACTGCTTGGCGATGCTGAGTACAGATCTGCCCTCATCAATCTCAGATCGGTGATTGTTGACGAGGTGCATGCATTCATGGGATCAGATCGCGGGGTCCAGCTTGCCTGCCTCCTTGACCGCCTTGATATCCTGTCAGGGCGGAAAATACAGCGGATCGGCCTCTCTGCCACGATAGGAAATCCAGAAGAACTGCTTGAATGGTTCTCTGATAAACAGAGGAGACAGCATCTTGTTGCGATCCCTCCTCCCCGGGTGGGCAGGCGTTTCTCGTTTATCCTTGATTCTGTGGAATATAAGCGGATTCTCTCGCTTGCACGGGTTGTTGTCGGGAAAAAAGCGCTCGTCTTTACCGGAAGCAGGAGTGAGGCAGAAAAACTCCATTCTGGTCTTTCACTACGAAATAAATCAGCATATGTCCATCATTCAGCAGTCTCATCTGATCTCAGGACAAGGGCAGAAGAAGAGATGGCGGGTGATAGTCCTGCATGCATCATCTGTACAAGCACACTCGAACTCGGGATTGATATCGGAGGGCTTGATCTCGTAGTGCAGTACGGTGCCCCGGATTCGGTCTCATCATTCCTCCAGAGGCTCGGAAGATCCGGCAGGAGAGGGAGGCCGCCTGAGATGGTGTTTATCCTCTCTTCAGGAGAAGAGGCGCTTCTGGCGGCAGCGGCAATCGAGTCCGCCCGGAACCGTGAGGCAGAGCCGCTCCTGCCGCTCCGCTTCCCCTGCCATGTCTTTGTGCAACAGCTCTTTGTACTTCTGAGGCAGAGGCGTATGCTTGGAAGATCTTCTCTACTAAGAGCACTCCTGCATCTCTCTCCTTTTGCCGGGATTAGTACAGTGGACGCGGATCTGATCCTCGATCACCTGCTTGACAGTGGATATCTCGCGATGGATGGGGATCTGCTTGTGATCGGGATGACTGCTGAGGC
Source organism: Methanocalculus taiwanensis (assembly GCF_024372745.1). Classification (GTDB taxonomy): domain Archaea; phylum Halobacteriota; class Methanomicrobia; order Methanomicrobiales; family Methanocorpusculaceae; genus Methanocalculus; species Methanocalculus taiwanensis. Next base: position 5,807 of record NZ_VOTZ01000039.1, on the reverse strand, counting down.
TGAACTTTCACGCTCGCACTGGATTTCCCTCTGCTCAGTCATCTCCGCAGGAGGTGGATACCGGGCAGTGACGCCGGATGGGGAGGCGGTGGGAACCCTTGATTCCTTGTTTGTTGAGATCGCAGCCGAAGAAGGATTCACCCTCGCCGGACGGGGGTGGCGGGTGATCTCACGGGATGATGCACGGCGGGGGCTCCTGGTAGTTCAATCCGATCGCCATGGGCCCCGGCCCTTCTGGACCGGCGGCGGGAGGGCAGGGGTGTCGCCCCTCCTCGCACACGCGGTGGGAAGGATAGCTGCCCGGCGGGGATCCGATCTTAGTCTCCCGGAAGAGATGCATGAGGTGATCAATGACGAGATCCATTCCTGGCCATATGGCATCAGCCCGGAGAAGATCTGCGTCATCTCAGAGCCGCTTCCTGAAGGTGAACTCGTTTCGCTCTGGACGTTTCTTGGGGAGCGGCAGAACGCAACCCTCGCCCACCTGATGAGACATCTCCTGCCCCCCCGCTGGCCGGTCCGGAGCACGTATGCTGCTGTCACCGTGGAGGTGCCTCGTGGTGATTTTGGAGAAGCTGAGGTTCGGGAAGCGCTTATTCAATTGATAAGAACAACGGAAGAGGAGCTGATCCAACAGCTCCCGCCGCTCCCGCCTGAGACCTGGGCATTTGGCAGGCTGCTTCCGGATGAGATCCGGCAGAGGATGGCGGCAGTGGATATCTATTCCCTGCCAGAGGTGGTTGCGGCTGTCAGGGAGAGGTATTCTCGTCTTTGAGGTGTATTTTTTTCTTTTCCTCCTCCTCTATCCTCCAAAGCGCAATCTCACGGTACGAGGCATCGATCTCAAAGCCGATATAATCAATACCAAGCCGGATACAGGCGATTGCGGTCGATCCAATCCCCATAAATGGATCGAGGACGAGGCGGCACCGCCCGACTCCGTGATCCTTAATACAGAGGGTGGGAAGGCCGATTGGAAAGACTGCCGGATGGGGCCGCTTCTCATTGACCGTCTCGTACGGGATGAACCAGGTGTTCCCCCGGTCACGAAGGTCGGATCCCGCCCCTTTCCACCTTCCGATATTGCTCTTATCCTGGTATGGCACGCCTATAGCCAGCTTGTCAAGTGTTACTTCCCCCGTTTTTGTGAAATGGAAGATGAATTCGTGGCAGTCATGGTGAAACCGCTTGCTGTTGATTGGCTTGTAGTGGCCAACCGCGATATCCCCGGTGATATTATTGTACGATCCCATATCGGGTCTTGGGATCGCGATCGATTTGATCCAGTGGATCATATTCTGGAGATGATACCCCTTCTTCCGGAACTCATTTGCCACATCGATTGGGATCCAGGGATCTTTCGGCGTGCCCCCGATATTCAGGAAGAAGGATCCCCTCTCTGAGAGAACGCGATGAGAGGCTTCTGCTACCTCTCTCATCCACACCAGGTACTCATCCCGGGTAATGGTGTCGTCATAGGTGGTGTATGCCTTACCGATGTTGTATGGTGGTGAGGTGACGATCAGATCGACTGAGCCTGCATCCATTCCTTCCATACCTTCAAGACAGTCCATCTGGTAGATTGTGTTTGGCTTCATGGATTGGGCTCCATTGGATCTGGTGCTGGCACGATCCGATCAAGCGTAAGCGTATAGTGGATCGTCTCCCCGGCATGAGGGTGGTTTGCATCGATGGTGACATTCTTCTCATCGATCGCGAGCACCGTGACAAGCGCCTTCTTTCCTCCGGGAAGGCTGACCCTGACAAAATCGCCCTCGTTCGGATCCCCAATGAGATCAAGCTTTGTGCGTTTCAGCTTGAAGACGAGCCGCTTATTGTACTTCCCGTATGCCTTCTCCGGGGGGAGGGTGATTGTCCTGCTCTCGCCTTTACCCATCTCCCTGAGTGCTTCGTCAAAGGCGGGATTCATCGTGCCTGCACCAAGTACCGCAACCACGGGGGCATCCGCATCTGACTCTTCGATGACAGTTCCGTCATCCAGTTGTGCAATGAAGTGGACATGAACCGTGTCGCCGGTGCCTGGATTGTTCATCTGGTGTACCTGTTGTCCGGGAGATCTAAAAAAATTGGGGGGTTGTGAGAATTATACAGCAGTCGTCTCTTCTGCCCTCTCCTCTACACCGTTTCCGATCAGGGAGAGGATTGCGGGCATCACGATGATTGCCCCCAGCAGGGCAAACCCGACTGAGATGACCGTGAGGATACCAAAGTTGCTGATGATCCCAAAGCTGGAGGTGATCAGCGCAGAGAACCCAAAGACGGTCGTCAGGCCTGAGATCGTAATGGCGGTCCCTATCTTCTGGACACTCTCCCGGATTGCATCCATCTTCAATAAGCCCCTCTCCCGCTCCTCATAGTACCGCTCTGCGATCAGGATCGTGTATTCAGATGCAATACCAATTGTCATCGATCCGAGCGTTGCGGTCATGGGAGAGTAGTCGATCCCAAGCTCGTACATGATCAGGCTGTTCCACCCCACGATCAGGATGATCGGAACAAGTGGTGTTGCCGCTTTTAAGCTCTTCCTGTAGACGAGGAAGAGGAAGGCGAAGATCATGATAAATCCGAGGATGGTCATGGTGGTCTTTGTCTCCCGGATCTGGGTAATCAGATCAGTAAACATCTCTCCCATCCCGGTGAGCGAAGCGGTGATGCCGGGGGGCGGCTGGTGCCATGTGAGTTCATGCTGGAGCTGATTGATGAAGGACATCCCGATTGCGGCATCCATATCGATTGTGGATATCTCTATGAGCGCCATCGAATTGCCGCTTAAGTAATGATCACGGAGCTCGGGTGGTATTCTCTCAAGAACCATCTCCAGTTCAGCATCGGTCTCTGGGAGGCTGCCGCCGTTGTACTGGATCACAAGATCGGCGATACTCCGTGTGCTGGTGATCTTATCGTTATTCTCCTCCTGGTACCGCTGGAAACTATGCATCCAGGTGATCGAGTCCAGAGCCGATACCCGGTCGCCCCTCACAAAGATCGGAGTGGCATCTGAAGGCCCCATCGCACGGGTCACTTTATCGATCTGCACCTTTGCGGGCATATCCGGTGGGACAAAGGTGTTCTCGTCTGTATTGACGATGATCTGGTCATCAACTGAAAATCCTCCTGCGGCAAGGAGCACGCAGAGGGCGAGAATAATCAATGGGAAACGTGCTACAGTACTCGCCATCTTTCCAATGCCAAGATTGTACCGATCCCCCAGTGCAAGCCCTTTCTTTTCCGGGATCGGTTTTGGCTGGTATTTCAGCAGGGTGGCAAAAATGGGGACGATGAAGAGTGCAGCAAGGTAGCAGCAGACAACTCCGATCACGCAGACCTCTCCGAAACTCCTGATCATCGGAAGCGGTGAAGTCCACATCGCGATAAAGCCCATCGAGGTGGCGAGCATTGCATACAGGATCGAGGGCCCGGATCTGGTGATTGTTTCTTTCACTGCTTCCGGAAGAGATTTGTTTCGCACCTCTTCATCAAGCCTGGAATGGAACTGAATCGCATAATCTATCCCGATTCCGATCAGCACAGGAAACGCGGCGATTGTGACCATGTTGATTTTGATCCCGGTCAGGCCCATGAACCCGAAAGTGAAGATGAGGCCGCTTGCCACGATTGCAACAGAGAGGAGGCGGTACCGTACGGCACTAAAGAGGAGGCCGACGGCTAACACCATCAGGAGCATCGCAATGCCGATCAGGCTCCCCATTGAGGTGCCCATCTCTTCCATCATCTGTTTGCCAAAGGCAGGGTTTCCGGTGAGCGAGACGGTGGTTCCGGGCGGTGGATCAGATATACGGATGAGCGAATCGAGTGAGTCGACGATCTCAAACTGGGTGTCCTGGGAGAGGCCGGTATCAAGGGTAACCTGGATGATCGTCATTGAGGTGGCAGGAACGAGGCGATCATAAAGTGCAGGATCAATCTGTTCTTTTGCAGCCTCTACCTCGGCAATTGAGGAAGGGATCTCTTTGCCATTGGCAGTTGTGAGGTAATCTGTGATACCGATGACACCAGTGACATGCCTCTCACGTACAAGATCTCTTTTAAGATCTGCCATATAGTCGAGGATAATCGGATTTGTGACATCCTCGGTCTCGACGAGGATCATAATGGCGTCTGAAGAGAACGTGCTCTGGTACTTATCGAGAAGAATAAACCGGGGAGTATCGGGATCTATGTAGGTTTCAGCACCCGTCTCCATCTCGGTCATTGTCATGCCATAGAGCCCGATGATGAGGAGCAGGAGTATTGCCAGTGCTATCTTTACCGGATGCCTGTTTACTGCATCAGAGATTTTTTCGTAGATCTGCATGGTAGCAGTCGTCTCCTTAAAAAAAAGGTGATTACTGCCGTTTCCGGTAGTACCAGTATCCAGCACCAATCACAACAATCAGGATAGCTGCAATCAGCACCGGTGGAATTGATCCCTCACGCGGGACAACTTCCACCTCGACCTTCATCGTCTTTGAGATCTGGGTGTTGTCGAGTGCATCGCGGTACCGGATCTCAGAATCAAGGCCATACACTTTCTCAGTTGCCCCTGAATCTACATTCAGGATGTACCGTGCCACCTTCGTCTCTCCGGGGGCAAGATCACCAAGATATGCGGTATCATCGTTTGAGGTGAATGGATCGACTGCTGATATCCTTGCAGTGGCCCGGTACACCGGCGCATCACCAATATTTTTGTATTCAACATCAATGACGGTCTTCTGGCCGGGACTGACAATAGCGGGTGGTGAGATGGCTGTAAACTCAATCTTTCCGCCTGTGCCGACTCCGAATGTCCGTGGATCTGATGTTACAATCTGGCCGTTGCTATCTTTATACTCAGTATAGACTGAAAGCGGATATTCACGTGGCTCAGCATTTGTTGATACTGACACTTTGAATTTCCTGGTTACTGTCGATCCAGCAGGGAAGTCGCCGAGATATGCGCTACCATCAGTCGGGATAAGGGGGCTTGCTCCACTCCGGTCTATCTTGAGGGTGGCTGAACGTGCATCTTCGGATCCGACGTTTTGCACGGTAATGGTGACATATCCCTCGGTTCCGACATTGATTGCCTCCGCCTGTATGTCGGTCACAAGGAGTCTCACGTCCGGTTTCACGACAATCTGGAGTTCTTCGCGAACTATTTTTGTGCTGTAGAAGTATCTGATGAAATCATCACTATTCTGTTCGGCACTTGAGAGATAGGTGTATTCGATGCTGACCGGTACATTGTAGACACCGGCTTTTGCATCTTCATCAAACTGGATGGTGAATGATGCGGTGGCGCTGTCTCCACCGGTGATATCGCCGATCATCTGTGGATCGGTTTTTGGGGTGAGTGGCGCATCTCCCGGTGCAAGGGTCACAACTGCCATCTTGGCGGTGTCTGGCCGGTCATCCCTTGAAACGATATCGCTTCTGATAATCTTTACGGTGTTCAGTCCGGTGTTTTCCACTCTGATGGTGACAGTTGCCTCTTCGCCCGGAGAAAACTCGTTTGTCCCGGTGATTGCAACCCTGAGGTCCGGGGAGCCATAGAGATATTTCTCACCTGCTGTTGCAGGTGTGATGATCGCTGCAAGGATCAGGGCGAGTACAAGAAATCCTCTGAGGCAGCTTCTTTGAATATGATGGTTCTGAGTCATTGATTGCACCAATGTCTATGATAACGTACCTTTCTTTCTGTAAATTCTCTGACCCTGCTCTCCTTGGTTGATCATTCTCTCTCGTCCGACAAATATCTTCTGCCTGTAACCCACTCTTCGTTGATGTCCATTAGGATAGCTCCT
>NZ_VOTZ01000038.1 GCF_024372745.1 Methanocalculus taiwanensis | reverse complement strand
GGGATATTGTGACATTCGAGCCATCTACAAGAGCCATAGTAGAACAATTGAATATTAAACCTGTACTTGCATATAAAACTATGTACGTAAATGTTTGATAGTTAAGGTTTTACTGCCGAAGACAGGTATTAAGATCCTTTGTGGGACTGTATCACGTTTCACTGTCAGGTGATTTTGATCAAAGTATCTTGAAATATTAATTATTATATTAAATATTTTAATGACAAGCACCCATTGCTCATCCTCTCTAATAAAAATCCGTCCATTCGAGTTCTTCATCTGTCTCAACATCACGGTTTAAAGTTCTTCCAACAACATACTTATATTCATCAGGATTGATTCCATTACCTGGTCTCTTGAAATCCATATCATCCAAAGTGATAACATTACCTTTGTTCATAGAATGTTTTGCAACCATTCTTCTTCTGAATACCTTCCGTTTTACCAACTCATCAGTACTGACAACCCTTACTGTACTTCCAAGAGAATTAAATACATTATTTCCTTCTCGCACGATAATGGCCAATTCTTCAGGATCTGCGGAGATAGCATGATCCCATCCATCAAGAGATTTATCTATTGTGAAATGTTTTTCTACAATACATGCTCCTAATGCGATTGAGGCAATGGGTATCGAAGTACCGATTGAATGATCGCTAAAACCAATCGGAAGATCAAAAGTGTGTTCGAGCATTTTGATATTATGTAAGTTAATTGTTTTATAATCTGGAGGGTAAATGGCAATGCAATGAAGCAAAGCTATTGGACCACAATTCCCGGACTGGAGTATATGAACGGCTTTTTCTATTTCTCCAAGTGTTGCCATACCTGTTGATACAATTACAGGCCGATCCTTTTTTGAGATATATTCAAGAAGCGGAATATTATTAATGTCCATTGATGCTAGTTTGAATGCACATACATCCAATGAATCTAAAAAATCGACCTCTTTTTGTGAAAAACAACTGGATAGAAAAGTTATGCCCTTTTTCATGCAATAATCTAAAATTTCAACATGTTGCTCCGGTGTGAATACATACCTTCTCACCATCTCCTCTAAAGAACCAAAATGTCGTTCTTTATCAGCATATGAAGTATTTCGTGCATATTCTGCACGAGAGATCAAGGATGATTCAGACCATGACTGAAATTTCACAGCATTAGCACCGCAATCATAAGCCGAATCAATCATTTTCCTGCAGAGATCCATATCTCCATTGTGATTAGATCCAATCTCAGCAATGATATACGGAGGTTCATTTTTACCAACCAGCTGTCCATTTAAATCTAATTTCTCCATATTTCCTCCAATTGTGGGTTTGCTAAACACGACCACCATATGTGATCGATTGATAACTCATTTAGTTCATTCACGTACAATTGTAATAGCTCTTCTGATTCCAAGATACGTATGTTAAACTCTTCAACCTCGGCTTGAGCAAGAATGATTTTTTCCTTAAATTTTAATGATAAATTAGGGATATATGCTAAAACACAGCTGTAATGATCCAGTACTCGCTTAGTCGAAAGGAGAATTTGCTCACAAGAGAATGGAGGGAGTACACGAGCGGTGTTGAGTGAATGTTGTCGATAGAGCATTCTCACCTGCTCATCAAAGTAGGGGACTGCAGAATTATTCAGGGCTTTTGTTGCGATAAACCAATCTAAAAGAATACAATTTTCCGGAAACGGCAAACATTTTTCCAATACATCAGTTCGATAAGCAGTGTTTGATAAACCATATATGTTGGTTCGAACCATCAAATCAAAAACATCATAATACTCTGGCGGATGAAAGTGGCGATTCAAATTCGCACCACATTCGTCGATCAGTGTCATCGAACATCCATAGAAGTCATTAGACTGCAGAGCTTCTTTTGCTGCTTCGACTCTTGTTGGCATGAGGATATCATCACTGTCTACAAATATTACCATTGAGTAATCCTTGACAATCTCCCGCACCATCCTCTCCCGAAGATGAATTGCAGATTCATTCTCCTCTTTGAGTATCCATGTTGCAGTTAATGTGCCTCCCATCCCCTTTACAGCATCAGAAACCGAGATCCGATCGCAGCCAATCCATATGTCAAAATTGCCATCAGTTTGAGCTAGGATTGACTTGTACCAATCTGATAAATATTGAGTTCCTTCTGGGTATACAGTTGAAAAAACAGCGACTAAATTACTATTCATACATCAAACCCAATAAAAGCTTTGTTATCGATAATTTAATTAAAGATTAATAAAGACAATGTCCTCAGAAAGACCAATATAATGCATTAATAATGAAATCTAAAGAGACCATCCACCATCAATTATAATATTATGTCCTGTGATGTATTTAGAGTGATCACCAAGTAAAAAAATAAGTGCTCCTGAAATATCCTCTGTTTGTGCCATTCTATTTCCTAGAAGAACACGTGATGAATATTTTTTTATAAACGATTCGTTTTGATTTGTTTCGACACCACCTGGCGATATTGCATTTACACGGATATTATATTCACCAAGGTATGATGCAAGATATTTTGTAAGAGAAATAATACCTCCTTTAATTGCCGCATATTCTATAGGCATTGTCATGTTTGTTCCACGATAAATATCAAATCGTGGAGCACTAAAACCATAAATTGAAGCCATATTCACAATATTTCCACACCTTTGCTTCATCATCATCAGTGCAACTGCTTTTGACATATAAAAATAACCCCCCAGATGCATTGAGAGATTTTGACAAAAGTCTTCATACGTAACATCTTCGAATTTTCTACCATAATTCCGATTTCTAGGATATGCATTGTTAACTAAAGCATCCACAGTATGGTGTTTCTTTGTATATGTAGATAAAAATTCGTTTATTGTATCTGGATCGGTAATGTCACAATATTGAAAAAAAATATTATGGTTTCCTGACTTTTCCTTTAAATTATCTACAATAGAATTTGACATATCAATATTAATATCTGCAATTGTTACATAAGCTCCACAAGATGCACAAACCTCAACAAACTTTGTACCGATTAAACCCAATCCGCCAGAAATAATAATTTTTTTGTCCAATAGGTAATTTGACATAAAGTATAATCATCCCCCAATTAATTCAAATTAATTAATAATCATATTCAAATATATATTTTTAGGATTAATTATTCTAAACTCGGTTTCTTCCGCAACAACATAATGATATAATTATTTTAGGTTATAGTACAAATAAATATATCTGAAAAACCAATGATATAATTGTTATAAATTGTTTTTCACAAATGAGTTCGTTTAGATGAAAAAAGTTTATAATCATTAATAAAAAGAGGTTGATGCAATGAAAAATACCTGGAGATTTGGAGAGAAAGAATTTCATTATATTCATAAAGTGCTTGATTCGGGCTTTGGATCTGGCACATCAGGCAGCATGAATAATTTATTTGAAGAAACGTTCGCCAAAAAAGTAGGTTCAAAGTATGCAATTACTTTTAATTCAGGAACATCAACCTTACATGCTGCCTTAAACGCAGTTGGAGTTGGACCAGGGGATGAGGTGATAACAACACCCCTAACTGTGATAAGTAATGCGGATGTAATAATTGCACAAAATGCGATACCTGTTTTTGCCGATATAAATCCAGATACCTTTAATATTGATCCAGAAAAAGTTGAGGTGCTTATTACTGACAAAACAAAAGCCATCATGCCTGTATCATTATATGGATTATGTTGTGATCTTGATCCGCTCCTGAAACTTGCAGAAGATTATAATATTTCCATTATAAATGATGCAGCCCAGGCATTCATGGCTGATTACAAAGGACGACCAATTGCTACCCAGGCCCATATCACAAGTTATAGTTTAGAAAATTCTAAGCACATAACAACAGGCGATGGAGGAATTGTTGTAACAGATGATGAGAAACTCGCTACCAAAATGCGAAAATTTGGTAGCTTAGGATACGCAGCTATGAAATCTGGAGATGGAAGAATACGTTTGAATAAGGAGATTTTCCAGGATCCGAATTACAAACGACATGATGAGTTTGGGTATAATTATCGTATGCCAGAAGTTGCAGCTGCTATCGGAGTAGCACAAACTGAGAGATTGGATTTTTTTGTAAATCTTCGTATTGAAATTGCCAAAATGTATAATGAAGTCGTGAAGGATTGTGATTATATCATTCCTCAACAAAACCCCCATGGAGATCGCCATACTTACTGGACCTATGCCATAAAATATGAACGAGATGATATACCATGGCAGGACTTTAGGAGAAAGTATATTGAGTTCGGCGGAGATGGAATATATGCGGCATGGGCCTTATGTTATAAAGAATTATTATTCACCACTGATACTTTTAAAAAGCGAGCACCATACTATTACAAAGACGTTTATTATAATGAAGATAATTTATGCCCAATTGCAGAATCAATCCAACCAAAACTTATGCAGTTTGTAACGAATTATGGCTCAGTTGGGGAGGCAACAAATAAAGTAAATGCACTTAAACAAACCATTGAGTATTTTGACTAGGTTGGAGTATTTATGAAAAATTACGGGATTATAATACCAATTCGTCTTGCTTCAGAAAGACTTCCAAATAAAGCAATTATGGAAATCTGTGGTAAACCTATTGTATGCCACCTACTTGATCGAGCATATCAAAGTTCATTTATTCGGTCAAAAAAACAAGTAGTTGTATGTACTACAGAAAATATTGAGGATGATCAATTAGTTCAAATCGTTGAAGATTACGGAGCATCGGTCTTTCGAGGGAGCACAAATGATATAATAAAAAGATTTTACGATGCAATTATGTGGCATTCATTTGATGCAGTAATTCAGATTGATGGAGACGATCCGTTATGTGATCCACAATATATGGATTTAACCATGCAAAATCTAATCGATGATCCAACATTAGATATCGTGACCTGTCAAGACTTACCACTTGGAATAGGCTCAAAAAGTTTTACAAAAGAAGCTATGATAAAAGTTTACCAATCATATAAAACAACAGATAATGACACTGGTTTTATTTATTACTTTACAAAAACTAACATATGTAAAAATAAAATTATTAAACCCATTAAAGAAGAACATATATTACACTCAGCCAGACTAACTCTCGACTACCCAGAGGATTTTAACCTATTCAAAAATATATATGAAAAATTATATGATGGGAAAAATATTTTCACTCTTGATGATATTCTCAATTTACTACGGAGTCATCCTAATTTATTAAAAATCAATATCAATATGAATGAAATTTATTGGCAGAGAACTAAGGAGAAAGCGAGCTTAACATATAAAGATGAAGGCGGTAAAATAAAAAAAATAATATGATTAAATAATATATTATAAAATAGTTTGTTCCCAATCTGAATATCCGTACAAACGAGATAATTATAACTGATTTCATAATGACCAATTAAGGTATAGTTGTTGCACCACCTCATCCCCACTTTCCAGTATCCCCTTCCCGAATCCTCTCCCTCTCCTGTCCCAGGTACAATCGATAATACTCCCCTTTCATTGCAAGCAACTCCTCATGCGATCCACTCTCCATGATCTGGCCCTCCCTCAGCACGTAGATCACATCTGCATTTCGGATCGTCGACAAACGGTGGGCGATCGTGATCACCGTCATATTCTCTGAGAGCTTATTGATCGATTCGATGATCTTCTTCTCAGAAATATTATCAAGCGAACTCGTCGCCTCATCCAGCAGCAGGATCTTTGGGTTACGCAGGATGATCCTTGCAATCGCCACCCGCTGCCGCTGCCCGCCGGAAAGCTTCATCCCCTGGTCACCGATGATCGTATCATAGCCTAAATCGGTTCGCATGATGAATTCATGCGCATCGGCACGCCGGGCTGCCTCGATGATCTCGTCATCGTTACAATCAAGCCCGAACCGGATATTCTCTTTGATAGAATCATTGTAGATGAAGGTCTCCTGACCGATGTACCCGAGTGACTGAAGATAGCTCGCTGAATCAAACTTGTTGATATCCACCCCGTCTATTGAGATCTTACCAAAATCAGGAGAGTACAGGAGAGCAAGAAGGTTTGCGATCGTTGTCTTGCCGGATCCAGAATCCCCAACGATTGCAACCGAGGTATTCTTTTGAATTGCAAACGAGAGATCTTGAATCGTATCCCCAGCTGCATTCGGATACCGGAACGTTACGCCTTCAAACGCAATCGATCTCTCAAACGAGAAGGGAAGACCGCTACCTCGCATTCTCTTCTTCTCGCGCTCACTCTCTTCCTGAATGAGTTCTGCATGTACGAGCTCAAGGGCGGGCAGGTATTGAACCATGTAGGTAAGATTACTCTGCGCCTGGCTTGCCGTTGGTACCAGGCGATATAATGCAAGCATGAAAGTCCCGAAAAGTCCGATATGCGGAAGAAAATCCCCGCCTGTTGATATATAAAGCGCGAGAGCACCAATTGCAATTACCGAAAACATCAGGAAATCATTGATGATTGATGGAAGCTTGCTAAGAGCATTTACAAACGTGTATGCCTGCCTGAGCCTTGAAACCGCAGCATCATATTTTTCAGCCCAGAAGGAATGAGATCCCGTAATAAAGATCGTCTTAATCCCCGAGATGAATTCTTGATAGACCACCGACTTTTGCATGAGTGCAGCATTCAGCTCTGAACTGTTCCGGTAGACACGTGTAAAGAGCTGTTGTCTTATAAGATATGCATAGATCACTCCAAGTACCACTAGCGCAATAGCAAGCCAGAAGGAGAGATACACAATAAACAGGAAGTATAATAATGCCATCAGAGAGTTCTTAACAAACTCCATAAAGTTGCTTATCGAGTGACCACACTCAGTCACCGCACCCTGCCCGATATACAGTAGATCACCCTGCTTTTTTGCCGCAAAGTAACTATAATCATTGCCCATCAGGCGATCAAAGATCCGCCGGTCAAGGGAATCCCGGACTGTTGCAAAGACATACGCGCCACTATATGCCACCACACCATAGAATCCGGCGATAACAGCAGTTGTCAGAAGGAGGAGCAGTGCTGAGGCAAGGAACGGATGTACTGATGCTGGCAGAATCAGGTCAAAGATTGTATCAAGCAGCCGGTGCTGGTTCTCGACATCAAGTCCATAATTAATAATCGGGTAGACGAGTGAGACCCGGAATACTTCCAGTCCCGCCAGTGCGATGACCGCCAGAAGATACAGGGCGAGCATCTTCCTGAAGGGGGCGAAGAGATAGTAAAGAATGCGAATTGCATTCCTGATGACCGACACGTGAGATCCTCGTTGGTTCTGCAATGTTTGACGGACAGACGTATTTACTATTCGATGAGAAAAAGAAAACGAAGGAGGTCCAAAGACGCTATCATCAGATCCGCAGACCCTCCATCACAGCCCGGTACGGCACCACGACCTGCTGCCCAGTCTCCACAATCCGGTATGGTGCAGTAGTGAGAACCACATCATCAGGTCCTGCCTCATTTGGATACGGCAGCACAAAGACTCCGTTCCGGCTCTTCTGCCGGTACATGAATGTCCTGCCGGTGTTTGTCTCTATCGGAACCTCGATAGTCCCTTCTCCCGAAAGGATTGCACCAGGAACAAACTCGAAGATCTTCACATATCGGATATCGCCACCACCACTGAGTACATTTTGTTGTGATTCATACACAAGCCTGAACCGCTGGAGGGCATCAAGCTCAGCTGAGGAGGAAAACATCTCCGGAGTGAGAATCTCGGCCCTGTACCCGGCAGGCGCAGTTTTCTTATACTCAGCAATAATTGCTTGTGCCTCATCTACCGATTTCGCCTCACCAATGCCGGTGATCACAGGAGCTGAGCCCCCGGTAAGTCCAAGTGCAGATGCCGGTGCAGACTGAACAACCATTACTGACTTTGGAGCAAACGCTGAGCCGTCAAAAACATGGAGCCTCTGGATCATCGTCTGGAAATAGCTCTCCCGCTGGAGCTGCACCTGGGAATAGGAGCCTTCTGACTCCTGATAGAGCATACGCTGCTGAAATAGGGCAGTCGCATTCACCGGATCATGCCAGGTTGCCATTGCCCAGAACTTACCTGTAGCCATCTCGATATCGGTGATCACATAGCGAACGCCGAGATCATCAAGTTGAGCAGAGGCTGCATCCACGTCAGTCTCTATGAAGAAATGAGCAGATGTTGTCGCTCCCCGCTGGAAAGGATTTGCATGGGGAATCCGTTTTGAGACAAAAGTGATCCAGTGGCCATAATCCCACCATGAAATAACACCATATGCCTCGGATGGGTACTCAAAGGTATCCCGTGCCTGTGGGGAGTCATAGATCTTGTAGTAATCGACACCAGGATCAGGAGAGTGTTCCCCAAACCAGGTGAGCGCTTCTGTCCAGTCTGAATTCATCCCGCCACCGACATTTGATCCAAGCGTGACATTTGCAGATGCCCCGGACCATGCAAATAGGAGTCCGATGATAACGGTAATAACAAGGACACCTGAACGAAGAGGGCTTGCAGAAGGTTTCGAAGGGACCTTCTTCTTCTGAACTTGTTTCTTCCCTTTTTTCCCCTTCTCTTCCGATACTTCAGGAGATGCCACTTCCTCCATTTTATCTTTTGGATTGAAAAACTTCTCAACACCAGCAAGTCGAAGAAGATCCCGGCCACCTATAGAGAGTGCCCACCCAACAGCGAGGGCGGCCATAAGTGCGATATTTGCAGCAAGATAATACTCAAACCGGACCTGCCGGGTCGTCGCAAGGAAGATGAGTACAAACCAGATTAGCGTGAAGAGTGCTGGGCTATCATCATTTTTCCTGATTCGGTAGAGGAGTGATACTATCCCACCAGCAACAAGAATCCAGCCCCAATTAAATACTGAAACTGCATTTTCAAACTGCCAGGGCATCCCTTCCTGAACCGTGAGTAATTGTGCATTCATCCCAAAAACAGCAGTAAATTGACTGATATAGCCCCCAACAAGGGTTGGGAATATGAGAAGACCAAGAACGAGAGAACCAATCGTTAGACCTGCAAGTGATGCCAGATAGAAGTACCAGGGCCGATCGGCCAGATAACGGGAGATACTATAGAGGAGGATCGATCCGATGATTATGAGTCCATAAATAAAAATATTGCCAGCAGAATAAACACCTATAGAGAGACCTGGTGATTTCAAACCAAAGGGTAGGATCCCAAGAATGACAACAAAGAAAGTAACACAATTTGTCAGGATGAGATAATCGGTTTTTTGTTTCTGTGCATGATCCACGACTATCTGGATGATCGTATAGATTACCACCACCACTCCGAAGATGACCATTGTCGTCATTGTGTAAAAGCCGAAAAGAAATGCAATCCCTGCAAGGACCGGATAGATCAGCACATGGTTCTTTTGTGATTGTATATCACAAAATGTCACCCCGCTCTCCTTCATCTTCAGAAGTGCGATGATAAAACACAAACAGAATAGCGTAGAGAAGAGCGTCTCTGCAATATGATGATCCACAAAACCATATAACGACCGGTATGCATACTGACCGGAGATAACTGCGATGAACCCGGCAGAAACAATACCTGTCTTCCAGTCCACAAGCTTTGCGCCAAGCCCGTACATCACCGGGACCATCACAACTGCCATCAGAGGCGGCAGGAAGGAGGCGGCATACATAATCTCCGGGCGGGTTGACGCCCCTGCAAGAATGACGAGAACAGTTGCACAGAATCCAAAGAGCGGGCCCCAGTATATCGCCTCTCCAAATGGAAAGGCAGTCATCGGATCGAACCAGGAGTACGCTGGAAAACCAGGCGCCATCTGTTCTATCTGACGGAGACTGAACCAGGGATCGTTTCCAAGGAGATTGACCCAGTTCTCTGAGACAATCATCGGGATTGGCAGTGTCCTCAGCCAGAATGTTAAAAGGGAAAAAGCGATTAAGCAGGCACCGATGAAAGAGTATCGGATCGTCCGCTTAGTTATCTGAAGATTCAACTCCTTTGACATCAGATTATTCTATGCATCAAATCAGAATATATAGCTATCATTCTTAAGTTTTGACCAGACCATCATAGTGGTTTTATGAATCTATTGCATCGGCAACCAAGTTCCCCACCTACAATCTCGAATAAGACACGCCCGCAAATCCATCAGGATTCATCATACCACGAACATCCACGATCACAGGATCTGAATTCATTCTCCCAAGTATATCTTGACTAGAATATCTACGGAATGCTTTATGTGCAACAGCGATGATCACCGCATCAACCTTCTCACCATGATAAGGCTCGGCACCAAACTTCCGGATAATCTCATCTGAAAGGAGAGGATCATCCCCATACACCTGACAGAAATACTCCTTCAGTTCAGATACCATCTCCTCAACCGGTGACTCGCGTACGTCAGCCACATCCTCTTTATAGGTGAGTCCCATGATCAACACCTTTGACCCTTTGATCACTTTTCCAGCCGCATTTAATGCCTTAATTGCCATCTGAGCAACGTACCTGGGCATGGAATCATTGACCGCTCTTCCAGCTAGAATTACCTGGGGATGGTATCCAGTCTCTTCTGCCTTCATCACAAGATAATAGGGATCCACCGGGATGCAGTGCCCACCAACCAGACCAGGAGTGTAATTGTGGAAATTCCATTTTGTCCCAGCTGCTTCCAGAACTGCATGTGTATCCATCCCCAATCTATGGAAGATGATTGCAAGCTCATTCATCATGGCGATATTGAGATCCCGCTGGACATTCTCGATCACCTTCGCCGCTTCGGCTGTTCTTATATCACGAGCAACAAAGACATGTGTAACAAGACCATAGAGAGAGGCGAGATATTCCGTAACTTCATTATTCATACCAGAAACGATCTTGGTGATCTTCTCAAGAGTGTGAACATCATCACCCGGATTGATCCTCTCCGGAGAGTACCCGATGAAGAAGTCATTCCCACAGATCATTTCTGAGGCTTCTTCGAGAATGGGAACAAGTACCGACTCGGTGAGACCGGGATAGACCGTTGATTCAAGTACAACGGTTGCACCCCGCTTGAGATGTCTCCCCACTATCTCACCTGCAGACCGAATAAAGAAGAGATCGGGATCTTTAGCTTTTGTTACGGGAGTCGGAACAGCTATAATCACAACATCGGCCCTTCGGATAGGTAACGTAACAAATCTTCTGTAAAAATTAAATTGGCCCTGCAGCCTACCATTGTTTGCAGAAAGGAGACACAGGGCCATGGATACCTATGCATTTATCGAAGATTATCTTTCCGATAATCAGAATG
>NZ_VOTZ01000037.1 GCF_024372745.1 Methanocalculus taiwanensis | reverse complement strand
TAATTATAACTCACAAAACGATAAAGCTTTCTGTTTGGATTAAAGGAGGATCAGGAAAATAAGTCGAATGTGTAGCAGGATGGTGTGGTGATGGTATGAGGTGAAGTTAGAAAATCACAAAGTCAGGGCATATGGGAGATGGAAGCTGCCTGTAAGCGCTTGTCTGAAGAGGTTGAATTAGGCATGTTAACCTGAAATTGACCCCTCGCCCCTCCGGGGGGGCACCGCCAACCCCCCTCCGGTTCTCAGGGTGGGCGGCCTTCGGCCACCGAACGGGGCTCGCCGCCCCGCAGAGAGGATGGGAGCGCTCCCGCGCTTATGGTGTTGTATTGGATCGCTGAAGAGACCAAATCGATATTTTTACTGAGATCAATCCATGCTATCCATGCTATTCATCCTATCCACCCTATAGTTTCCTTGAACCAACCCCGCCCGGATCAACCGTTCATTCAATTCCTCAAATCCGTCTGACTGCGTGTTACTATAGGGGATTCACTACCCGTGATTCACGATCCGTCATCGCGGGAAACAATGAAGGATCTGTGTGGATATGGCAGTCGGGGTAGATGGAGCCCAAATTGCCGTTAAATGAATAAAATAAAGGAAGATGGATGGATTGTGGGAGTGAATGAATGAATGAATGAATGAATGAATGAATGTATCCATGCACGTGTGCACCTGGCGCCGAAAGGCACATCATTACGCTTAAATGGATGGGATGCATTAATTATCTTTATTGAATGGAGAAGGCGGCCATCGGCATACACATTCCTGCATCGATCCTCTCGTTAACGGGACGTTGGTCGCAGAGTCAATTTCCCGATCAGGGTTCTCTCGATCAGATAACCCCCAATCAGGAAACTCCCAATCAGATAACCCCCAATCAGGAAACTCCCAATCAGGAAACTCCCAATCAGGGAACTTCCAATCAGGGAACTTCCAATCAGGGAACTTCCAATCAGGGAACTTCCAATCAGGGAACTTCCAATCAGATAACTCCCAATCAGGGAACTTCCAATCAGGGAACTTCCAATCAGGGAACTTCCAATCAGGGAACTTCCAATCAGGGAACTTCCAATCAGATAACTCCCAATCAGGGAACTTCCAATCAGATAACTCCCAATCAGGTATTGGTGCAGCAGAACAGGATGCGGGCCGGCCAGTATCATCTCAGGAGGCTGTGAACGTGGGATCAGTCATGTCCGGTACAACCTCATATTCCCCTACGGATAGGGATACACACACATCTCATCTCAGCGAAGATTCGGATGCTCTCTCCCGAACAGGAGACCTGGGTTTGACCCTCGTCGCGATGCCCGCCTACAATGAGGAGAAGTACATCGCAAAAACGGTTCTCGGCGCCCGGAAGTATGCTGACCGGGTCTTAGTGGTTGATGATGGCTCAACCGACGACACTGTACCGATTGCCGAAGCACTCGGCGCCCTCGTCGTCCAGCATGAAACGAACCGGGGCTACGGGGGCGCCCTCCAGACCATCTTTGCCACCGCACGCGAGCTGGGCGCCCAGGAGCTTGTGATCATCGACTCCGACGGCCAGCACAACCCGGAGGATATAAAGCGGCTCCTGAGCGAACTCCGAGAGGGTAACGACGTCGTCATCCCGGTCGCCGGTACACAGAGTGGCTTCGGGGCTTATGGGCAGCGGGCGATCGAGGCGATCCGGCCCGGCGGGAACGGCGTCTACGCCGGGGCCGATATCCTGGCGCAAGTGCACGGCATGAAGGTTGCCGGGATCCCCTCCGGGACGGCCGCGACCGACGGGGCCCGCTATCGCGGGAAGCGGATCGCCGTGGTGATACCGGCCTACAACGAGGAGAAGTTGATCCAGGGAACCTTGGATGGCATTCCGGATTTTGTCACCAGGATATATGTAGTGAACGATGCCTCGACAGATATGACCGGGGCGATCATCGATAACTACGCTCACTACAACGCCCGGGTTGTCCCTGTCCACCAGAATCCTAACCAGGGACCGGGAGCAGCGGTCATATCCGGCTATTCCCGGGCTCTCAGTGATGGGATAGATATCGTTGCAACCATGGACGGCGATGGCCAGATGGATCCCCAGTACCTCTCCAAGTTTCTGGATCCCATTGTTGATGGAAAATGTGACTTTACCCTTGGAAACCGTCTGGCTTCTTCAGAATACCGGGGCCGGATGAGTAAGTGGCGGTTCTTCGGCAATGCAATTCTTACGTTCCTCACGAAGATTGCATCGGGCTACTGGTCTATGATGGATCCCCAGAACGGCTACACTGCGATCTCTCGCCGTGCCCTCAAAAGAATTGAATTCAAGGACATGTACCCCAGATATGGTTACCTGAATGATCGGTTGGTCCGGCTGAACATTCACGGCTTCCGGATAAAGAATATTGCTCACCCTGCGAAGTACGGCAATGAAACGTCTACCATCAAGTATGGTCGCTATATCGTTCGGGTTTCAAATCTCCTCCTCCGGACTTTCCTTCGGCGGCTTAAGATGAAATACGTAATACTCAGCTTCCATCCTCTTGTATTTTTTTATCTTTTTGGATCGATTCTAGCACTAATCGGGATAGTTGGCGGAGCGATTGCATTGTGGGAAAAATTTGTTATGGGGTACTCTGTTCTTTTCGTTCATGGTACTCTCTCGATGCTGGCATTTATGCTTGGGATTATGTTCCTCTCATTTGCAATGCTTTTTGATATGCAACAAGAGGTAGGTATATAGAATTGATTTGACAGATGAGGTAACTCTAATGTGTGGTATTTTTGGAATCGTAACCCCAAATCTGAACAATTGCTCTGAGAAACGTGTCAAGTATATTGCCGATAAGTTATTTGTTTTCTCGGAGAGCAGAGGTAAGGAATCTGCAGGGTTAGCAATAAGGACAAGTAAGAACTTGCAAGTATATAAGAAACCCGAACCAGCTTCTCACATGATCTTGACTAAAGAATATATTCAGTTTGTTAATAATGCCCTGAAAAATGAAGTTTCCGATAAACAATATCTCGCTATCATTGGCCATTCAAGACTTGTAACAAATGGAATTAAAGATTCAAATTCAAATAATCAACCTGTAATGAATGGCTGTGTTGTTGGAGTGCATAATGGAATTATTGTTAACAATGATAAACTCTGGGAGCAGTGCCCAGAAATACATAGGAGTACGGATGTTGACACAGAGGTTTTTCTGGCGCTTCTTCAACACAATTATAATCTCACAAAATCACTTGCATCAAGTTGTATTAAAACGTTCTCTGCTATCGAAGGATCCGCATCTGTCGCTGTTCTATTTTCAAATATGGATAATTTACTTCTAGCAACTAATACTGGCTCCTTATACATTACTCAGGATCTAAGTAAAAATCTTTTTATTTTCGCATCAGAGCAGTATATATTAAATCAACTGGTTCAAGATGTGAGGATTAACAATGGGTTAAATTTCGAAAAAATTTCCCAGATTGGGCCAAACCATGCATGTATTGTAGATATAAATAATTTGAGTAACTTGGCTTTTTCATTAAACCCTGAGCAATACAAATTTGAATTGAAAGAGAATTGCGCCGAAACATCTGTTGAAGTGTTGGATCTTTCACCTAAAACATATAATCAGGACATGAAAGCTCGAAGAAACTCGCACACCTTATCCCTTGAGAATAGAGTTAAGCTTGAATGTATGATAGAGGATCAAATAAAAAATTTACCCGAACTAAAGCGTTGTACATGTTGCATACTTCCAGAAACATTCCCTTTCATAGAATTCGATGAAAAAGGTGTATGCAATTATTGCAAGAACTATTCAAAAGTAGACTATAAAGGGAAAGACGCGCTTGAAATGATTATTTCAGAGTTTAGAAGTGATAATGGGGATCCAGATTGTCTTGTAGGATTTAGTGGAGGGCGAGATAGCTCGTACATGTTACATTATGTTAAAAAAGTGCTTAAATTAAATCCAATTGCCTTTAGTTATGATTGGGGTATGGTAACAGATCTTGCCCGAAGGAACCAAGCTAGATTATGTGGAAAACTTGGAATTGAGAATATAATTATATCGGCAGATATTGAAGAGAAGCGTAAATATATTAGAGACAATATACGAGCATGGCTGAAACGTCCGGATTTGGGGATGATTCCCCTTCTTATGGCCGGAGATAAACAAATGTTTAATTATTATCCTTATAAGTTAATGCAACAAACAGGTATCAATTTATTCTTTAATGGCTCTAATCAGCTTGAGAAGACTGGTTTTAAATTGGGTTTCTGTGGGATAGAAGAATCAATCAATCATAATAAAGGTCAGTTATACACAGGTATATCATTAACCAATAAACTCCAATTGGCACTATTCTATGGAAAAAATTATTTATTAAATCCATCTTATATTAATTCTTCAATCATTGATACACTTCATGCATATTATACATCATATTTCATTCCGGATGTCTCAACGTATTTTTATAATTATATCTCATGGGATGAAAACGAAATTGTATCGATTTTACGGAAGGAGTATGATTGGGAGATAGCAACAGATACGACAACAACATGGAGGATTGGAGATGGAACGGCTTCATTTTATAATTATATCTATTATATTGTGGCTGGATTCTCAGAAAATGATACATTCCGGAGTAATCAGATTAGAGAAGGAATCATTACTCGTGAAAAGGCTTTGAAGCTGGCAGAAGAAGAGAATAAACCCAGAATTGAGTCTCTCGAATGGTATGCAGAAACAATAGGATTTGATCTTGAGGATGCTCTCACTATTATTCATTCAATCCCAAAAATGTGGGACAATATCTGGTGAATTATTATGCGTTTATTATTATCTGTAGAACACCCCGCTTGGGTCCACCAATTCCGATATTTAATTAAGGAATTAACGAATAAAGGGCATGAAATCAAAGTTGTTGCGATTAGAAAGGATGTTACGTGCGAATTACTTGATTATTTTGATATACCCTATGAAATAATATCTGAAACCTCAGGGAAAAATTTTGTTGAAAAAGGTTACGTTTTTTTCAATACATTAGCTAAAATTTTCAATATAAGTAGGGAATTTAAGCCAGATATGTATATTGGAAGGTATTCACCCATGATGGCTATAAATAGTTTTTTATTTAGAAAACCTCATATAATATATGAAGATACTGAACATGCATTATTTTGTTTAGCAATTTGCAGACTTTTTTCGAATGTAATTGTCACATCAACTAGTTTTACAAAAGATCTTGGGAGTAAACAATTGAAAATTGAAGCTTATAAAGAATTATTTTACCTACATCCAAATTATTTTTCGCCAAATAATCAAATCCTTAAAGAAATTAATGTGGATGAAAATCAACGATTCATTATTGTAAGATTTGTCGCCTGGGATGCTCATCATGATATTGGTCAGCATGGAATCAGTGACAAAATAGGACTTGTGAAGGAATTGGAGAATTACGGTCGCGTTATCATCACCTCAGAGGGGGTCCTTCCAACCGAGCTTGAAGAATACCGGATGCGGGTCTCGCCGGAGAAGCTGCATGATCTGCTGTACTATGCGACTCTGTATGTTGGGGAGGGTTCGACTACGGCATCAGAGTGCGCCGTGCTTGGAACTCACGCGATCTATGTCAATACCCTTCGGTTGGGCTATATTAATGAGGAAGAGGAGAAGTACAAGCTTGTATATACGTTCTCTGATCCTTTCACGATGGAGGAGGGGGTGCTTGAGAAAGCTCAGGAATTATTGCGTGATCCAGATCTGCAGGCAAAAGGGAAGGTGAAGCGGGAGAGGTTACTGGCTGATAAGATTGATGTAACAGCGTTCATGGTCTGGTTTGTAGAGAATTATCCGGAGAGTGCTACAGAGATGAGAAAGAACTCTAGGGTACAGTATTCCTGTATTTCTGTTGTGGGTGATGAGCGATGAACACATTATCGTCAGGATTATCTGCATATTACTCTTTCATTTTCGCTAAGATGAGATTTTACATCATCTGCCCCTATTCCATTAAAATAACAAAATTTTCGTGTTACAAATTATGTTTCAGACAACAAACCCCCTCTCAGCAAAAGATCCTATCTACAATTAAAGGCCGTTGGCATATCCTATCCCACAGAAGAACACACACTGAACCTCGACTCCAGAGATCAGGGGTCGTCTGGTATCACGATTAAACAAAAAGGATTCATAAGAATGGTTAAATTACTAATCCACATGTTCTTTGTGATTAGGCAAGATTATATCAAGAAAAATTTTAAACAATCGCACAAATGAGGTAATAAAAATGAAGGTTATTGGAATTCATGATGGACACAATGCTTCAGCCTGTTTAATTGATGATGGGAAAATTGTCTATTGTATTCAAGAGGAAAGATTAACAAATAAAAAAAACTTCTATGGTTTTCCTGAGAAAAGTTTGAAAGAGATCTTGAGAATAACAAATCTTGAAATTAAAAATATTGATAAATTTGCATACGCCTCTAATCATACTGCAATTGGAGATGGTGATGTTCTTCGTTCATACAAACAATCCCTTTCTTTAAAATCTCGAATGTTGGATTTAGGAGTTAAAACTCCGTTATATTCATTTTATAAAAATAAAATAAAAAAAATAAGAATAAAGAATCTCGTGGATTTGGGTGTTAACCATAATAATATTACCTTTGTTGAGCACCACCTCTGTCACGCTGCAACAGCATATTTTGGTTCTCCATGGTGGAAAACAGAAGATATACTTATTTTAACAAATGATGGATCGGGTGATGATCTCTGTGCAACTGTTTCAGTTGGGGATTCTGGATCTATTAAGCGAATCGCAGAAACTCCTAAAGGTAATTCTATAGGGAATATCTATTCAAGAACTGTTTTTTTATTGGGATTGGTTCCATGGGAACACGAATGGAAAATAATGGGTATGGCGCCATATGCACCTATCAAAGGTGTTCAACAGAGTTATAGCAAATTTAAACAATATCTTACTATAAATAATGAGGAGCTGACGTTTTCCAGAAATATTTCAGAACCAACACATTGGATATATCCTAGATTACGACGTGATCTGGAGTTCCATCGGTTTGATTGGATCTCTGGTGGTGTTCAGGAAATGACAGAGGATCTTCTCTGTCGGTGGGTAACGAATGCTGTAAGTAAAACCGGTATTCGTAAAGTTGCCCTTTCAGGAGGCGTATTCATGAACGTAAAAGCTAATAAACGTATAATGGAGCTTGATTGTGTTGATGATATCTTCGTTTTTCCTTCATGTGGAGATGAATCAAATTCAATCGGAGCCGCTTTCTGGGCATATGCAGAACTATGTAAAAAATATGGAGAAGATAATAATATCGAATCTATTAGAGATATTTACTATGGGAATAGCTTTACAGAACAAGAAATAAGAAGGCTATTAGATCAAAAAGGAAAAATGTATAACTTTAAGTATTTTAATAATATTGAAAGTGAAATTGCACAAATTATTGCGGAGGGTGGTGTTGTGGCAAGGTGTAAGGACAGAATGGAGTTTGGAGCTCGGGCTCTTGGAAACAGATCAATTTTAGCTGATCCATCAAACCAATCTTGTATACGAACAATAAATATGATGGTAAAAAAGCGAGACTTCTGGATGCCTTTTGCTCCTGTCATATTGAAAGAACGAGTATCTGAATATATAATCAATCCAAAAAATGTTGAATCGCCCTATATGATGCTATCATTTGACACAACAGACAAAAGGGAGGATTTCATGGCCGGTGTACATCAGGCTGATCTAACTGCCCGGGCACAGATTCTCGAAAAGGAATGGAATAGTGGATACTATAAGGTCTTACAAGAATTTGAGAATATTACTGAGAGAGGTGTTTTGCTAAATACATCTTTCAATTTGCATGGTTATCCAATGGTTAATGGTCCCGAGGAGGCTCTTTGGGTATTTGAAAACTCAGGGTTGGAATATCTTGCTCTTGGAGATTTTATAGTATCTAAATAATAGTGGACAATTATGTTGAGGAGCGTTCTATGGATAATTTCTGAATAATCAATATAATGGCCGCCATCATACTCCAAACATTCACAAATGACACCGACACCACCTGCCGTGTCGCGCTTGCAGAATCAGGATATGTGGCATCACAATCACTTGTAAGGGACGTTCAATAGAGTCTTGAAAATTTGCAATTGTTTACAATTGTAAATGGGGAGCTGACGAAATGATTGTGAAAAATACCGAAATGCTTGTATTTTTTAATGGCTCATTAAAATCAATAATTTAAAGGTGTTAGCATGGGAAAAAGTCTCTTAGTTTGTGCTCATAGTTATAGTAATTTTCAGAAAGAAGCAATTAATTTAGTATCAGATATGTTTGATTTCGTAAATGTTATTGTTAGAACGAATACATTTGTAGAAATTGGAAAACATTCCAGAATGAAATATTTTAAACCATACTCTTCAGACTATAAAATTGATCTAAAGGATAAGCCACAAAATGTGAATATATATCCTGTATCAATTCCATATTTACCAACAGATCGTGGTTATAAATTATTGGGAGAAAAGCATCTCTACCGAGTGAAAAAGTTGATAAACGAAAATAATATTAATTTTGATTTAATACACTCTCATTTTACATGGTCAGCAGGATATGTAGGTGCAAAGTTGAAGGAAGAGTATGGTGTCCCTTTTGTTGTAAATGCTAGGGGCTATGACATTTATTCTTTACCTTTTAAAGATGATGAATGGAGGTCAAAAATTACATATGTACTGGAAACTGCTGATCAAATTATTACAACAAGTGAGAGTAACTTACCCTATCTAAAAAAATTATATATCACCTCTCCAATTCACGTTATCCCAAATGGTTTTCGAGATCAATTATTCTATCCTAGAGACATACAAAGAACCAGAATTGAATTAGGTTTACCAAGCTCAATAAAAATTTTATTAGCAATTGGAAGTCTTAGAGAAATAAAAGGTCATAAATACCTAATTGGGGCTATGAGCAAAATTAAACAATTTAGAGATGATGTTATCTGTGTTATTGTAGGTGAAGGTGAATTACAGAATGAGTTGCAAAAAATCATTCTATCGTATGGATTGCAGGATCTAGTTTTTTTGAAGGGTGGAAAGCCCCACCATCAAATTCCGGATTGGCTTAATAGTTGTGATTTGTTTATATTACCAAGTCTTCAGGAAAGCTATGGGACTGTACAGGTCGAAGCAATGGCTTGTGGAAAACCAGTTATTGCAACAAAAAATGGTGGTAGTGAATGGATTATTAATTCTGATAAATATGGCATTTTAGTTGAACCTTCAAATTCAGAAGACTTAGCAGATAAGATCTTGGTGGCACTGGACAAAGAGTGGGATAAGGAAGCTATCCTAAAGTATGCAGAGCAATTTAACTGGAATAAAATTGCCGTCGATATTAAATCAATATATGATAAAATTATATGATAGTCTGAATAAACTTTGGAAAGGGTTGAATGATATACTTCATTGTTTTATTAAAAAAAATTTGGGGAGTTTTTATCCAATCATTATATTTCAGAAATAATTATTTATGGTGTTGATATATGTTTCAAATCGTCATAAAGAAAATACAATTGGCTGTATTGAACGATCTTGATACATATAGTTCAATAATTGGAATTTTGTGCGGTCTTTTAATAATCTCAATGTATCTCTTCATAAGTAAGACCATCCACCTTCTGATGTTAGGGCTTGCGCTATCTCTTGCATCTCTAATTTATTTATTAATAAAGAATCGTAAAAATACATCTGATACATTTGTTTCAAAATCAATAAAAATTATAATTGAAGTTACATTTTTTATTTTATTTGTAGGGAGTTTACTGATTCTGCATGTAAATACTGATCGCCCATCAATTTATTTTATAATAATTGCATTATCCTCAGGTTTTCTTGCTTTATCCATTCTTTCCGTACAAACACGAATTGAGATATCATTACAGATCGTAAAAATATTTCTTGTGTCATTTAATTTGAAGTATTCTCTATTTCTCTCTTATTGGGGGGTAGGAGTCGATTATTGGGGACATCTTCTTGATAATTATAATCTAACTCAATACGGCTTCATTGAAGTATTATCTGGAAAGGAAGTATATTTCCCTCTTATGCATATCCAAGTTGCAGTCAATCAGATAATTACTGGATCTCCAATTAAGGATGCAACGAATTTTGGCATAATTATACCGCTTGTTTGTTCTTCAGTGTGCGTGTTTCTGATAGCTCAACGACTTCTGAATGTCAAGATTGGCCTTCTTGCTTTGTTATTAGTTAATATATCAGACTTCCATATAATGTGGGGTTCCTCTCCTCAAACAACGACGTTTGGGATTGTTCTCTTTTTTTTCTTGATCTATACTATTATAATTGCATCATTAACAACAACTCATCGTATGTTATGGTCCATGCTGTCATTAATAATTTTAGTAAGTATTTCATTAAATCATGCAATTTCATCTTTTATAACGTTTTTTACAATCTTAGGATTACTTATTGGATCTATTATTTATAATTTTATATTTAATAATGAGCGTCATTATATTCCTCCGATAATTTTCTTTTTTCTTTTTTCCATCATATTAATTCATCATTGGGATATCGCATTATATCATGGTCTCGAAGGTGAAGTTAGCTTTTTTGAAAAGATTTTATCTGGCTTCCAGTTTGATTTAACTGAATACGCAGGTTTTTTGAATAGGCCAGAGACAATTCCAGAATATATAACCGCACTTCCCCCTTTTCTTGAGAGGGTTGCAGAGACAATAGGATTAACAATTTTGATTGGATTTTCTGTAATAGGAGGCTTGTTCTGGCTATCAAATAATTATAAAAATAAATTAACATTTTCAATATTAATATCATCTGTGATCATTTTATTCGTCACTTTTGCATTTCCTATGATGGGAATCAGAAATATTATGCCTACCCGATGGTTTGCATTTATCTACTTTTTTTTAAGTATATTAGCAGCATTTGCTATTATTATTTTATTAATGAAGACTACAAACCATTGTTTTAGAATAATTGGTTGTTTCTTATTAATATTTATTTTAACTTTTTTTATGACTGCAAATACCATTTCAAATTTAGATAGTCCTCTTTGGTTGAAAGAATCTTCAATTTCAACAACATATACTTATCAAGAAGGTATTGGAGCTGAATCTATAACAAGGATATCAAATAGGGTAATGTCCGATACAAGGTATTTTTCACTTGTAAGTCGAACAAATTATCAAGCGGAAGCTATAACTTTTCAAGAAGAACAGCAATTAGGTAATACACCCGATACTGTTTTTATGTGGAGAAACTATATGCTGAATCGGCCCATAATGCACTTTCAGAGAATTGAAAACTATGATAGGAGAATAAAAGGGACAAAAATTTTGGGAATAGAATTTTTCAAGGATTTAGAAAAGTATAATAAAATTTACATGAACGATGGGATTACTGGCTATTATTTACAATAATTTTGTTTTCATCTGTTTTCGCTCATTTAATTTTGATCCACTTGGCTCATCTAAAAGTGATCCACCTTACTACCAATCTTGTCTTCTCACAGATTAATTCTGTGGTGTCTATCGCTGCCGAAAACTGGTGCCAGTCATATTTGTTTTCGCCGATTCCTTTTGATCCCCCCTTTATATAGGTGCGCCGATCCAAATTGATCCCCCTTTTTGCCAAAAACCGCCACTTCCCTTTATATAGGGTCTGAGGTGGCACAAAGGGTGAAACA
>NZ_VOTZ01000036.1 GCF_024372745.1 Methanocalculus taiwanensis | reverse complement strand
AATTATAACTCACAAAACGATAAAGCTTTCTGTTTGGATTAAAGGAGGATCAGGAAAATAAGTCGAATGTGTAGCAGGATGGTGTGGTGATGGTATGAGGTGAAGTTAGAAAATCACAAAGTCAGGTCTGAGAATAGTTCCTCATAATCATATAAGATTGAGGTGCTGTAGATCATCGTTCCCGGAGCTCCGACATGCACTGTATTTGCACCATAGCATGAGAATTCGGAAAGGGCATCATTATTGTCTGTTGCTGCAACCGAAATAATATTGGAGCTGTTATAGCAACTTGGATATCTGGGCAGTATATCGTTATTTGAGGCATTGTTCCCTGCGGAACAGACTACAATCCCGTCAAATCCTTCGATGGCTGTTTTGAGTGCTTCTGAGTATCCGGCTGACCCCCATGAGTTGCTGATGATATGGGCCCCATTCTCCTTTGCATAGTTTATCGCTTTGATCGCACCTAACGTCGTACCTGAACCATGAGGCCCTGAGAATTTGAGTGGCATAATTCGTGCTGTCCACATCACTCCTGCGATCGTCCATCCATTGTCTCCGATAGCGGCGATCGTCCCTGCGCAATGTGTGCCATGTCCATTCAGGTCTGTTACATCATTATTCTCATTATAGAAGTTCCAGCCATCGACATCATCGATATATCCATTGCCATCGGTGTCGGATCCGCTGTACTTCTCTTTTATATTCCTCCAGATGTTTTGATTAAGGTCGTAATGATTCAGGTATATTCCCGAATCGATGACTGCAATAACAACATCAGTTGAACCTGTCGTAATATCCCAAGCACCGGGAGCCGAGATGTCTGCCCCGGTAGTCCCTGCCTGCCCTCCAACGATCTGCCCGGTATTCCGGAGCCCCCAGAGGAGTCCAAAATCTGGATCGTCCGGAATCTTATCATGGTAATAGTAGAAATTTGGTTCTGCAAAGAGGATATCCGGGTGCCTGCTGAATCGATTGATTGCATCAGGTACCGTGAGGTCATCGGGTAGGTTGATCACAAGCAGTCCTGGCTGGCCATAGTCTGCTAAATCAAGCCTGGTGGTTGTTTGATGGAGAGCATTGAGGTGATCCGAGGTGGTTGCCATCAGGATGGTGTTCGATGCCACCGGGGGTTTGAACTGGACGAGGATGCTATCGGGCTCATAGAGCGGCCGGCTATACACATTCAGAGGATCGCCCTCGAACGGAGGCATCTCCTCGAGAAAAAACGGTATGCTATCTGGTATTTCCTCAGGTTGGTGGAGTCCTTTCAACTCATCCTCTCCGTGTTCCGAATGACCAAGCTCTTCTAGAGGGATATGTGGTTCTCCTTCCACATTCATGTTCACGGATATTTCAACTGGATCATCTTCTTCCAGGGGACCGCTTTCATCCTCTGGATCGAATAATTTGGTCTCTTTAGGAGGAGCTGACGGCTCATCTCCTCCTGTCATATTCAGATCCGGCTCAACGAACCGATCATCTCCGTCCTCAGAGAGCACCCCTGAAACGATGCCGCATGAGAATAGGAGTACTATACACAGCAGTACTGCTGAATAACCCCGCTTCATTCTCAACACCTGTGATTTTTTTCTTGCACCAAGGCAACAGATATCCCCTCAGGTTACGTTCTCTTAGTATCCTGTAGATTTGGAGGAAGAAACTACTCGTGTGTGTATATCACCCCTGCCATCCCCCATAAAGAAAAAAAGGTACATGGATCTCGTCCCGGCACACCACAGGGGTACGGTATACCTGTTAGGACAATGTCAAAAAATATATACCTATCTCCTTCAGGATCGCTAGCGATCACATTTGAGGGAAGGTGTGATTTCCCGGATCTATTTACAAAGTGGTTGGGGAGATCACTCAGATCTCCTGCGTCTTTCCGACGTAATAGTAGGCGATCCTTGCCGCATCAGCTCCCGTCACCGTATCGCCTCCGCCAAACCGTGCCTCGGGATCATCAGGTGTCAGCCCGACGGCCATCCAGGCGACTCTTGCCACATCCCCAATATCAACACGAGCGTTCCCATTAAAGTCGCCACGGGGACGGATCGTGAATCCTCCCTGGAGGAGGCCGGTCTTTCCATCTGCATTCTCCACCAGCACAGTCCATGCACCTGGAAGCGCTTCGGTGAGGTTGAAGGTGCAGGTGATCTGGTTCAGTCCGGCAACTGTGAGCGCTGTTCCATCAATAACCCCATCTCCCGGTCCAACAAGTCGTGCGAGTGCCCCGTCCCTGAACCCGTCGCCGGATATCCTTGCCTGGATAGAAAGCCCGTTCCGATACCCGAAGGTGGGGGTGATTCCGGATACCGAAGGCGGACCATAGACCTCGATAAACCCGGTTTTGTTCATTGAATCCTGGTCATCCTGATTCCATGCGGTCAGATTCACGGTATAGGTTCCGGGTACTGTATAGGAATGTACCGGATGACGGAGTTCTGAGGAATTCCCATCTCCAAACTGCCAGAGCCATGCGGTTGGATCTCCTTTTGAGGTATCATTAAAAGCAACCCTGAGTGGTGGGAACCCGGCTGTTCTGTTTGCGGTGAAGTTTGCAATGACAGGTTCAACAACTGTGATATAGCTCTCTTTTACCATCTCAGAGTGAGTATCATCTTTCTCTACCCGGAGACTGACGGTATATTCACCGGGAGACTGGTATGTATGGAGTGGATGCCGTGTCGCATTTGCCCCCCCATCCCCAAATGTCCATGACCAGATTGTTGGTCCTCCTTCTGACAGATCAGTAAACTGCACCTTCAGCGGTGCAACCCCCCGGAGCGGTTCGCCTGTGAAATCAGCCCGGAGCGGCTCTTCAAGCGGGGCAAAGATGCTGAAGTCGGTGGTGGTTCCGTACACAAACCGGTTTACTGTATCGACCCCGTTCTCACCTGCAACCCGTGACCAGTCATTGGCATGATGCCAGAGGCGGAGAGATGAGGGATTTACTCCATTCAGATCGCCAGGCGTATAGTAGATCCGGATCGCAGCATCTGACGGTGTGGTATTTGTTATCGCAAGGAACCTTCCGATAGCAGCCATATCTTCTGGAGGTGCCGGTGGTGATTCAACTCCGTTCACCCGGAGGGAGCCGGTTACGGTGAGGTTGCAGAGGACGGGGTGAGCATCCCCGACAGTGAGGTACCCGATGGCAGACTGCTCAACCCCGGTGAGAGTTACTGCTACTGTTCCAGCTGCTCCAGAGAGCCGGGTGAGTGTTCCATTGTCAATAACTGCCCCGGATGTCCCATTAAGGGCAACCCCGGTGGAGTGTCCGGCTGTTGAGTTGATCCAGTCGATATTAACTCTCCGGATGGTGGTATTCTGAGCACGATCGGCCGATATAGCAGTGATATTGCCTGTAGCTCTCAGCTCATGGAATGTCCCCCGCTGGATGGTCGTAGTGCCGGATCCGGGAGCAAGAATTACTCCCTGTACTCCTCCCTGACCCGCTGTGAGGTTATCTGCGGAAAAATTGCCTATCCAGGTTCCAACTGCGCCTGCACCGACTCTGATTCCGGTCACCTGCGATCTGAATATCCCCGTGATGGCTGAGTCGATAATCCGGGTCTGCTGTGAAGATCCGATCAGATCCACCCCGGTTGTCCCGAAGTTTTGAGAGGTGGTTTCTGCAACCAGACATTCTGTAATGGTTGTCTGATCAGAGGACTGCACCCTGATGCCCGTTGTGGTTTTTTCGGGGACTGCGCCGGTAAACTGGCAGTCAGTGATTGCTGTCCCTGTTGCTTCGTCCAGGAAGAATCCAATCTCATATCCTGAAACATAGCTGCCGGTAATGGTGGTATCTTCAGCTTCATCGAGCTTGAATGCGGTTTGTACTTTTGTTGCGTTATTGTTGGAAAGAGAGGTTGCTGTTGCTCTTTCAAGCAGGATCCCGGTCTCCCCGCCATCAATGGTATTTCCATCGATTACGGTTCCCTCACCCTGCAGTACCCAAATAGCCCTATCCGGGCAGTCTGTAAAGCTATTGCCGGAGATTGTATTTTCTATGCCCTCCTGAACTCCAATGCCAAATGTTGGATCTGAAATTGTTGAATCACGTATGGTGTTTTGGTGTGTTGAGAGGATAGCAAAACCGCCCTGGGTGTTTCCCGTGATGGTACTCTCTGCAACGGTGCAGTTCCTGGTGGTTGCCGGAACACCGATTCCAGAGTAATCCTCAAAACAGACTCCCTGGCCGTTGCCGGTGATGGTGCTCTTCTCTATCCTGCTGTTCTTGGTTCCATGGAAATGAAGTCCATAGGAACTGGTTGCACCTTCAAGGATAAATCCGGAAATCTTTACATTATCAAAGAATACTTCAAGAGCAGGTTTGGATGGGTCCTTTGCAATCACCTTCACATCGGATTGCTTGCCAGATGCAGCGAGAAGTTTAATATCTGAACGCGGTGTCCTCAGGTTCTCGACTCCGACATACCCGCTGTCCACAGTGATAGTATCTCCAATTCCTATTTCCCAGTCATCAAATG
The DNA here is from genome assembly GCF_024372745.1 of Methanocalculus taiwanensis. Taxonomy (GTDB): domain Archaea; phylum Halobacteriota; class Methanomicrobia; order Methanomicrobiales; family Methanocorpusculaceae; genus Methanocalculus; species Methanocalculus taiwanensis. Next base: position 9,531 of record NZ_VOTZ01000036.1, on the reverse strand, counting down.
CCTCGGTGATCGTTTTATAGTCCCGGTTGAGATTGAGATTATGAACCGGCATATTGCCGAGCGGGGCATAGATGACGGTTCCGGCCGACCATGGCGGCATCGTCAGGATCTCTACACCGACCTCATGGGTGGTATTATCCAGCCAGCGGGTTCCGTTCCATGGATACTCGGCACTCCCGTTATGCCAGCGTGTGTTGTTATACTGCCATACCGAGAGGCTCTCCGGGTTGATCGCTTCGAGTTCTTCGGGGTTGTAATGGAAGGTAAGATTGAGCTGGACATTCTCCTGATTTCCAAAGGTATTACTCCGGATGCTGAGCCACTGGTGGATATCACCTTTGTTGACAAGGTAATCAGGATATCGGGGGGGTTCTGGTGGCGTTTTTACACCGCTGATTCTGATCTGCTCAGTAAAATCGCATATACTGAATGTGGTGCTGTTTCCTCCCCGCTCGATGGTATTCTCCCTGAGAAGGAGTGTTCCCGGGAGCTGGGCGGTGGGAATCTCGAGAATTATATCAACAGGGCTATTCTCAGCGGTATTATTCAATGTATTTTTCTGGATAAGATTCTGGTCCCCTTTCCTGACAATGATCCCGGTGTGTGTCTGGGACACATCGGTCCCAGTGACATGGATAGTGTTTCCACCAATCAGGGTATCGATGGCATCAAGATGTATTCCTGTCTTATTCGCCTGTATGGAATTTCCTGAGAAGTTGCCGTGAAATGAATATGGACGTATAGATTTCTCAAGGTATATCCCGGTATCCGGACTTGATATAGAATTTTCTGCAGCATATGTCTGGTTGGAGGCTATCGTGTGGATACCATACATAAATCCGGAGATGGTATTGTTGATGACATGGACGAGATCCTGCTGGTCGATACGAACCCCCCAGGTATTAATCCATTCAGAACCCTGTATTCCATGAATGGTGTTATCCATAATCCAGACGGCTCCTTCTGTATTTGATCCAAGGATGCCGACACCCCCGGAAGTTCCATCTTGCCGGGTCATATTTGTGATCAGGTTATCCCGGATGATGACCGTAGTGCCGGTTGGATAGCTGGCAGAGATACCATATTGTCCCCCTCCTCCATCAATGATGTTATTCGTTATCTCGATATCGCCGGTTTCAGTTACATCAATGATGCCTTTGCTCGTATGCGGGTGATCGGTATCGAGGATCCAGTTCTCCTTGATGACCGATCCATCTGCTTCGATCCCTTCAATCACTTTCAGGTTCCTTCGAAGAAGATCGGTTGCATCCCGGTTTGTTGTATTCCAGATGGTATTTTTTGTAACATTCTGGCTTCCGCTGATTTGAATGGCAGATCGGAAGTCTGAGATGGTATTGCCTGAGATCAGGCCCTGTGATCCCCCGGCAACGATTGCATATCCAGCGTAATTTGCCGGACCTTCATAGCTATTGAAGAGATTATCGGAAACAGATATCCGATCTCCATTAACCTCGATCCCTCCTGAAATATTTACAAACTGGTTTTCGGTCACTTCACAATCATTAGCAAGAGATAAGCGGTTGTATGAACGGTTTCCGGTGAAATAACTGTTTGAAATTATGATGTTTGGTCCATATAAAAAAATCCTGGCGTTTGAGGAATAAATATCATCAAGAAATGAATGTTCTGCTGTGCCGGTATTCCATGCCTGAATTTCTACATCGTACAATGATGTTCCGGTTGCCTGGATCGCCCCGCCGATCTGTGATGAAGCCCCCAAAATACTGGTCAATCTCTGGTTCTCATTATCCCACTCACCATTCAGTATGATGTCTTTGAGGATGAGAGTACTTCCTTCCAGGTAAAGCCTTCCACCCCCGGTATCAAACCGGAGTGTGGCACCTCCTCCCCTCCATGTATCGTTCTCTCCAAATGCTGAAAGATCTCCATAGACCTCTCCAGGGACAACGGGGTCACCATCATAATACCCTATGTAGCGCTGTTCCTCAGGAAGATCAGTATTCCATAGCTCAATTTTGTACTGGTATTCAACTCCCCGCTTAAGGTTCACATCAATGAATTTTAATGTTTCATTTGGATAGAAAGGAACAACGTAGGATCCGTTTCTAAAAATCCTGTATTCTTTTACATTTGACCAGGATTGCCAGGTGATTACCGCTGTATTTGCACCGACATATTCCACCGTATAACGGCTTATGGGATCAGTTGAAACCTGTGAATCGCTTTCAATCTGCATTTCCATTCCATACTGCTTAACAGAAGTGAATTCTTCTCTCTGTGGAGCATTATATCCGATATCCGGGATTTCCTCTCCAAATTCACTATTTGGAAGTGTTTTCGTCTTCTCCTCCTCATCCTGCATTGCGGAAGCAGGAGTGGATAGGAGGAAGAGTAAGAGAACCAGTATTGCGAGATAATGGAGCTTCATTGTACAACCCACCGTTTTTACCTACTATGATAGAGTATAACCGCCCGCTGACTGCCCATATGGAACCCCAGACAGAAATCCATATTGATCTGGATTCCGATATCACGATCGTCCTGCAATCCAGTTTGTGCATGAGGTGCGGAATAAAAGTAAGATTCTCTCAACTGTATTATACCTTTCTATAGATAAAAATTGAGTTATATGGCTCTAAAAATTAATTTGGCTTTGAAATAGAGTTATTTTGAGAATTCGGTTATGCATTGATCCTCACAGGATACCCTGGGTAAGTTTATCTCACCACCAGAAAAATACAAGGGATGGGAAATTCCCTCATACATCATCATCTTAAAGTGGGAATCAGAGCTCGCCGATCTTCCCCACATAGTAGTATGCGATCCTTGCCGCATCTGCTCCGGTGACATGCCCGTCCCCGTCAAAGTCCGCTTCAAGATCCTCTTCTACAAGCCCTGCTGCCATCCATGCAACCTTTGCAACATCCCCGATATCGATCCGGTTGTTTTGGTTGAAGTCGCAACGGAGATGTATATCCAGGATTCCCGCCTCCATCCTGCCAAAGGGTATCTCAACATCATTTCGAATCCACATGGCTTCGCCAAAGTCAATATGGCTCTCGCCGAACAGGTGCTTTGCCTGAAGTGTGATATCCAGGATCTGTACTGGTTCAGTACCGGCCGTATAGTTTCCATCTGTTCTCGAAAGTGTGACATTGAGTGTCCCGGTATTGTTATTGATCTGATAGGTCAGATTCGTTCCCCCGGCAACCGATGCGTTGACCGCGACACCAGTGAAATTCGCATAGACGGGGTTAACGGTGACTGAACACATGATCTCCTCTGCACCGGTGACATTCGTTATTGAAACCGGAATCGCCCCGGTCATCCCGGTTGCCACATTGAGAGATCCCGCCCCGATGATCATATCAGATGCCTGTGGGAGAACCGTGATATAATCCTCCGATATCATGGTTGAGCCCCCTGCACTGTTCTCAACCCTGAGCTGGACTGTATACGCGCCTGGCAGAGTGTATGGGTGGATCGGATCTCTTTCAGTACTGTTTGTCCCATCGCCAAACTGCCATGACCATGAGGTGGGGTTCCCTGTCGAGAGATCCGTGAAGGCGACTGCCAGCGGAGCGGAACCGAGGGTTCTGTTTGCGGTGAAGTTCGCTATTGGAGATGTAGATATCTGAACGGACATTCCTTTCAGAATTGAGAGGAGATTATCCTGCCATACAACACTCCAGTTGCATGAGGTATTCGTCTGAACCGAAAACCCAGATGCATCCGATGGGAGCATGGATGCAGGAATTTCAGCTTTCGTGGCAACTCCCAGCTCTTCACTGCCATTATTCTGACCCTCCCAGACATAAGCAATCGGTTTATGCATCACATCGGAGCCATTTGGTATGATGGTTGTATCAAACCTGAAATAATACTCTGTTCCGGTTGTAAGAGCAGATTTGTCAAGTTTCAGGTGATACGTTCCGTTTGGTGGAAGAGGAACTGCAAGTGGTGCATTTGTTGCAACAGACGAGTTGATTATCTCTGTGGTCATATTGTGATCTTTTGCTGATGCAAAACCGACAAATACTGACTCAAAATCAAGATCGTCAAAAATAACGCTGATATTCGTCTCCTGGATTCCGGGTGCTGTAAAGAGAACCGGACTGCTGTTTCGTGTTACCGTATGGGTGAATGTTCTGACCTCTGTATATGAGGTGTCTGCTCGTGTATCAAACCCACTTCCAGGTCCGATTCTATAATCTGAAGGGAAGTTCCATTCTGCATATGTCGCATTCCATGTGGCATAACCATCGTAATCAACTGAGGTTATATTTGCAACCCCTGCCACATAGGTAAGATCTCCAAGAACTGTCGTATCGTCAAGGTTCTCGGCATGCAGCCTGTATGTCTGGAACGATAGATAACTTCCCGGGATGAATGTATCATTTTCAGTTGATGCGGCAAAATTACGGTTCAGATCAAACCGTGCTTCAGGGATATGGGCAGTGATGGTTATCAGGTTTTCTTGCGTGATGGTATCTGAGCCTGCTGCATTGGAGACGTTCAGACTTACATTGAATATGCCTTCCATTGTGTAGATATGTGAGGGATTCGGGATCGATGAAGTATTTCCGTCGCCAAAATTCCAGCTCCACGTGGTCGGATTTCCAGTTGACGTGTCATTGAACTGTACTGTAAGCGGTGCGTAACCGCTCGTTGGTTCGGCAGTGAAGTTCGCAACCGGTGCTTGGGATCCGGTGACGGTAATATATCCGGATCGCCTGAGCGTGTCGAATCCTGCGGCATTGAATGCCCGGAGTGTGACATCGAAGACTCCTTCCCTGGTATAGGTGTGTACAGGATTCTCTTCGGTTGACCCGGCGGTCTGAAGCTGCCAGACATCATTCTGATACTCTGATCCTGTGCTGCCACCCATCAGGACGACTGTTCCATCAGGCAGCACCACACTCGCATGATTCTGCCGCTCCTGCCAGCCTGATGATTCTGAAACCTGAGTCCATGTTGCACCATTGGTGGTCGATCTCCAGGTGTCGTTTAGATGGTATCCCTCTGGCAGATCATTATGCCATCCACCAGTCAGAAGGATGCTTGCATCAGGGAGGAGAACGGTCACATGGCCTTCCCGTGTCTCCCACCCGGCATCTGCCGTCACCGACGTCCATGAGGTTCCGTTATCAGTTGATCTCCAGACCTCGGATGAGCCAGTCTGGCCAGTGCGTCCACCAATGACAAGAAGGCTCCCGTCAGGGAGAGTGAGGCTGCTGTGGCCGTATCGTGAGGTCCACCCGGCATCTGCTGTCATTCTCATCCAGGTTTCACCGTTGGTGGTCGAGCGCCAGACATCATTGAATCTTGTAATAAGGTTGAACCCACCAGTCAGGACGATGCTTCCGTCAGGAAGCACGGCTGTACCATGTCCAAATCGTGCCGACCATCCCGCAGCCTGGGTCAGCTGGATCCATGTAGCGCCATTGTCCTCAGATCTCCAGACATCGTTCTTTACAGCTCCATCATAGCCACCCATCAGGACGATACTGTCATCCGGCATGGCGACCGCAGTATGATACTGTCGCCCGCTCCATCCGGCAGCAGCTGTCACCAGCTCCCAGCTTACGCCACCGTCAATCGATCTCCAGACATCCCTTTTATTCTGGTAATTGCTATCCAGCCCTCCCATGACGATGATGGTGCCATCTGATAGAGTGACTGCTGCATGGCCTGTCCTGCCGGACCACCCTGCACTGCTGTTTACTTCTGTCCATGAAGCAGTAAGTTGTTCATCCCCGAAGTACCATGCCCATCCGATGGGATCTCCCGTTGAGAGATCGGTAAACTCTACAGAGAGCGGAGCAACGCCTTCTGTTGCATTCACGGTGAAGTTCGCAACCGGGGGCACCGGCACCGGCTCACTCCAGTCGAAGTACGGATACCCGTCATTCTTTGAGTAGTCGGTGTCAGCGGCCCATCCCATTCCAAACTCCCAGTCAACATAGGTGTCCGCAGCATAGGGATAGGTCATATCAGCGGTATTTCGCCCCATGGCTCCGGCGCCACCGGCACTGGTACTCTGGCCTGAGGTGTCGATGTCCCAGTACGAGCTGGTGATGGCACTACCGGCACCGAGGAGTCCCCCGATGTTTTCACCTGTTCCATTGACTGCGCCGGTGCTGTACGAGCGGGTAATCTGCCCTGTCCATCCTGAGACTCTTCCGGCCAGTCCACCGACACCATCTGTTCCGTTGACAGTTGCCCGGCTGTAGGTATCAGAGAGCGTGCCCCCACTCCATTCGCCAAGAAGCCCTCCGACATCTTCTACCCCTATGACGGTTCCATTCGAATACAATCTGCTGTTGGTTCCACTTCCACTGCCAATCAGACCACCAACATCGTTTGTTCCCTGAACAGTTGCATACACAGAGCTATTGGTTATCGTGCCGCCCTGATCCCGTCCAACCAGCCCTCCGGTTTCCCCTCCTCCGATAACAGAAACTTCCCCTGAAGCCTGCTCAAGGGTTCCTAGGTAGAGGGACCCAAGCAGACCCCCGGTCATGGTACTCAATGTGACAACCTGTCCGGAGACAGTCGTATTCCGGATTGTACTCGATGATGCAGACCCAATAAGGGCTCCTGTGCGGCTGTCGCCCTGGATAGCCACATTCCTGAGGTGGATCGAGTGGATCGTCGCCCCTTCTGTTCCTCCGATCAGGCCTGTGCCGGCATCGTTAAGGTGGTAGGGGCGGTTGATGGTGAGGTTTTTTATGGTGTGGCCGCCGCCGTCAAAGCCACCCCTGAACCGCTGGGTATTGCTCCCGACCTGTGCCCATCCCAGCCCCCCGTTCCAGATGAGTGAGTTTGTGAGATCCAGATCCCGGTTGAGGCGGTAGTATGCCGTCATATTCTTGCGCATGGCGTTCAGTTCAGCCGCAGATGTTATGATATAGGGATCATCCGGTGTGCCTGATCCACTCAGATCATCAAGATTCACATCCGGGAGCGGAGTATAGTCAAACCTGTCGAGATCCTGGAATGTCGGATAGTCGTCTCCCTCGTTGATCGACCAGAGTGAGTAGAAGTTGAATGCCGGGTAGCTTGCCTGCTGTTGCATCTCGGCAGTCATCTTCCCGGCAACTCCTGCACCACCAAAGCTTGTGCTCTGTTCCGAGGTTTCGGTATCCCAGGAACAGAACTGTGTGTTATTGGTACCGCCGCCCTGGAATCCGCCGACATTTGTACCTGTTCCGGTGACAAGACCGGTGCTGTATGAGCGTGAGACCTTGCCAAGCCACCCCTCGGTCCTACCGATCAGTCCGCCGACATAGTCTGTCCCTTCAACAGATGCCCGGCTGTAGGTATCTGATATCGTCCCATGCCCGAGGCTTCCAACGAGTCCGCCGACATTCTCTGTCCCATTCACTGACCCTTCAGCGTAGCTATGTCTTATCTGTGTACCGGCAGAACCGGCGAGTCCTCCTACGTCAGTTGCACCCTGGACATCTGCAAACACCCTGGCATTCTGGATCGTGCCACCGGCTTGCCGTCCAACCAGCCCCCCGGTTTCCTGGCCCCCGATAACAGAAACCCCTCCAATTGCCTGCTCAAGGGTTCCAGAAAGGGATCCAATGAGACCCCCTGTCATGGTACTCAATGTGACAACCTGTCCGGAGACAGTTGTATTCCGGATTGTACTCGATGTTGCATCCCCAATAAGGGCTCCAGTGCGGCTGTCGCCCTGGATAGCCACATTCCTGAGATGTATCGAATGGACTGTCGCCCCCTCTGTTCCTCCTATCAGGCCTGTGCCGGCATCGTTATGGTGGTAGGGGCGGTTTATGGTGAGGTTTTTTATGGTGTGGCCGCCGCCGTCAAAGCCACCCCTGAAACGCTGGTTGTAGCTCCCGATCTGTGCCCATCCCAGCCCCCCGTTCCAGACGAGTGAGTTTGTGAGATCCAGATCCCGGTTGAGGCGGTAGTATGCCGTCATATCTTTCCGCATTGCATTGAGTTCAGCCGCAGACGTAATGATATAGGGATCCTCGAGCGTGCCTGATCCACTCAGATCATCAAGATTCACATCCGGGAGCGGAGTATAGTCAAACCTGTCGAGATCCTGGAATATCGGATATTCGTTCCCTTCGTTAATCGTCCAGAGTGAATAGAAATTGAATGCCGGATAGCTTGCCTGCTGTTGCATCTCAGCAGTGGTCTTTCCGGCAACACCGTCACCACCCCAGCTGGTACTCAGTCCCGAGGCTTCGGTATCCCAGGAACAGAACTGTGTGTTATTGGTGCCGCCGCCCTGGAATCCGCCGACATTTGTACCTGTTCCGTTGACAGGACCGGTGCTGTACGAGCGGGAGACCCTGCCGAGCCACCCCTCGGTTTTTCCGATGAACCCGCCGACATAATCGGTTCCCTCAACCGATGCCCGGCTGTAACAATCTGATATCGTTGAATGCCCGAGATTTCCAATCAGTCCGCCGACATTCTCAGTACCGTTCACCGAACCGTCTGTGTAACTATGCCGAATCTGAGTGCCTCCAGATCCGACAAGCCCTCCGACGTCTGTCATCCCTTGCACATCTGCATGAACTGCAGCATTCTGGATCGTGCCGCCTCCCTGCCGTCCAACAAGTCCTCCAACGGTGTTCGTCTCACCACGGATGGTGCCGGTGACTGTTACCGAATCAACCGTCCCACTTGACATCGATCCAATCAGTGCCCCTGTGCCAAAACCTCCATGTAAGGAGACATCTTTCAGATTGACAGCACGGATCGTTGCCCCATCCGTCTGCCCAAAGAGCCCCTGAGCACTTGATCCAGGCCGGTTAATGGTGAGATTGGTGATCAAAAAGCCAGCACCGTCATATGTGCCTTTGAATTTGTTATAATCCCCGTAGCCGATTGGGTTCCATCCCGCACCATCACTCCATCCGGAGAGATCAATATCTGCTATCTGGCGGTAATGAGCCGTGAGATCATCCCTGGTTTTATTCAGTTGAGCCGCGTTTTCTACCAGATATGGATCATCTGATGTACCGCTCCCACCTGCAAAAGTGACATGATTATCCACGAGGGACGAATCAAACCATAGGGAAGTCAGCTCATCATTATCGCTGTTTGTCCCGTCTTCAAAGCCTGCATTCTCAGGCTCATCAAGATCTGTCTCTTCGTTAAATAGCAATTCATCACTCAATTGATAGTCGCCAGCAGTTGCAGGCATGACAAGAGCAAGAGCAAAACACACAATAAGCAGGATTATTTTTTTGGTCATATTGCCCCCCCCGGGGATAAATAATATCTCTAACACTGTCATGGGTTAAAAAGTTTTTTTAAATAAAATTCTATATGCTGATATATATTATTTTATGTTAAAACATTCTTATATTATTTTGAATCTCCGGATCTTCTCGATCAAACATCCCTCCGGATTCTTCTATAGGATATATGTAAGCCCACATTCGGCATCTACTTTTTCATGCATAATATTTTTCCACCCCTGACCCGAACAGCCGCGTAATATCCTGTAATTCATCTGTATAATTGAGAATCCGGCACTTAAATCCCGTATCTGTCACT
>NZ_VOTZ01000035.1 GCF_024372745.1 Methanocalculus taiwanensis | reverse complement strand
AGTACCGATAGGAAAGGATATATTGTCATTCGGCTCAACTTCATTAGTTCTTAGTTTTGTTTGCATTTTCGTCGATTCAAGCATCACTAAGAACACATATATTTCTTGTTAATGGCAAAGTTGGGCTGTCAGGAAGATCAGATCGGATGATCCAGTCTGAACTTGTACGGGTTCACTTTTTTCTTCATCTGTCATGCATCCGGGGATAAATACCAGCAGTGCTATGAGGAAAAGAATGAGGGCGATTGATGTAGGCTTCATAGTATTATGTTTTACATCAATCAATGCTATTAAGGTACCTCCTTATCCGGAGTTTATAAGATCTTTTGTTTGTATCCATCCCCGCTTTGGAACCGTCAATTCAAAGCGGGCCCCTTTTCCGAAAGTGCCGTTTTCGATGATTGTGATTCCTGTCACCGATGCGATATCTTTAGCAAATGCGAGGCCAAAGCCGGTATTTTTGCCATAGCCATATCGGAATACCTGCTCTTTTTCCTTATCAGGGATGCCGATGCCATCATCCTCTATGATGATGAGGAGTCTCCCGTCTTCCTGCCTGGAAGTCAAGATGCTGATTGTTCTGATGGTATCGCCGTGGCGGATAGCATTTTCCAGCAGATTATATATCACTTTAACAAAGAGACGATCGGCATAGATTGCGATTGGATCAACAAGGCGGATGATCTCGATCTCTTTTTTCTGGATATTTTCCAAAGCCTGTGCGATCAGGAACTGTAATGGCTGCCACTCCGGGTCATATGCTCCAATCTCCTGGTATTCACGGGAGAACTCCAGGTGGCTGATGATGGTATCGACTGTCTGCCCTGCCTGGCTGAGATAGTGCTCTCTCTTTTCTGATCCAAAATCTTTGAGAAGTTCGAGATAGCCGGAAAGGGCAGTTACCTGGTTTGCAATATCATGGCGGGTGAGCCGGGTCAGCCAGTTGATCTTTTCACCTGCAATTCTTAGGGCTGTTTCTGCTGCCTTTCTTTCAGTTATATCCCGTATGATAAGAATGCAGCCGGCAGGCTCTCCATCCGGAGACAAAACACGTGATGCTGCGATGCTGATTACTTTTCCTTCGATATCCTCCGGGTATGCCTCAAGATCTGTAATCCTCTCTCCCTGTTCTTCATGCTTCCGAATTGTTGCATAAATCTCTTCAGGAAGGATTGTCTGGATATTCTTTCCCGGAAGACGTTCTTCTGTTGCCTCAAAGATCTCGTCTGCTGCTGTATTTGCTGAGATGATCCGGCCATCCGGATCAACAAGCAGCACCCCGTCCGGTATCGTAGCGATGATGTCCGGACCGGCAGTCTCCGGATTCAGGGTGAAGAGGCCGTGTTTTACGATTGCTATGGTGATGCAGAGCGAGAAGATAGAGATTCCTATGAATATGAAGTTTGGGGCAGCAATACCACGTATTGGAAGGAGGATCCCCGAGATCATGCCAAAGCCGATGGCAAAAAAAAACCCCGCGCAAACGAGTCGGTACTGGCGCCGAACATTACCTTTTGGTGCCTTAAACCATGCAAAGGTGATCAGGTAAACTGCCCATATCATTACGAATATAACAAAGAGTGCAGAGGCGATGTAATAGGGCCCGGATAGTTGCGGCTGGTAGACCCATCGTGCTCCATTAAAGACAACGGTATAGAGTGTGTCGCTGAAGCTTCCAAGTCCTGAGAAGATAAAAGCGGGAAGATAGAGGAGAGCAAGGAGGAGAGGCATATTTCTCTTTTCCGAGAGCGGGTTTTTTGTGAATGTCAGGATGAAGTGTGCGGCAAAGACCGCAAGGATCGGCCAGAATGAGCTTACCCTCAGCCAGAAATGCACCCCCTCGTAACTGGCGCACTGCCAGATGAAGAACTCACCAATCGCCCAGTATGTTGCCGTTATCATTGCAGCCAGGAAGATGAAGCTGGTCTTCGTGCCCGGATTTTTTGCCCATACATAAATCCCAAGTCCGAAGGTGATAAAAGCGGATATCAGGCAGGAGTAGATCAGGATTGTTTCGAGGATCATGCAGAACTCCGATATAATATGAATATTCCTGGATAAACACTGGCGTGGTACCAGGGGTTGTTTTCGGTTCTTGGCAATGGTTATTATCGTTCTGCATCACAGGAGAAAAGGATATGCCTATTGGGAAACATGTTGTCTATCTCTTTATTTTCATCGCGTTATTTGTTGCTTTTCTGTCTGCCGGGTACCTGGCTCTTGTGGAACAGGAGGTACGGTCTGCCGGTCAGATTGGTTCATCACCAGCCGTGGAACAACGGTTGCATGTTCAGCCGATTGGTTGCTGGTACTATTTTGGATCTGATCCGCTGCTTGGGCCGTTTGAGGAGAGACTTGATCTTATGAGTATCGGAACCTTCATGAGCAGGATTTACGCCCCTCTGTTTGCAGAGGATCCGATCATGATCCGGGGTTTCTGGCGGCGGGAAGAGGATGCTTCCATCGGGCTGTTTGTCGGTAATTGTATGGTGAATGAGATCCGGTATGATCCCTCCGAGGGGGTCTTTGTTAATATGGAGGGGTACCGATACGTCCGGGTATGCAGCCGGGATACACTTGAGAGGATACGATCAGTATATATGGAGCCCCTGCCTCCCCGCTGAGCCGTACCTGGTAGCCATACTGATGACCTTCTGGTGGTTTATTGCTGTATATTCAGTAGAGGGAAGGGAAATTTCAGCTACTTAAACCATGACAACATATATTATCTAATACCTCTGTCTTTACATGTAAAGAAGGGGGTATTGGATCATTCCGTCGGATAAACCAGTTTTATCAGGTATTTCATACCGATGGTTGCAGGTAGGGGTGATCTTTTTGATCATCATTATTGTGACTGGTGTGATCCTCTATGTCAATTATTCAGGATCGCGGAGTATGCATGAAGAGCATACTGATACCCTTCAGGAGAATACAGAATACGCCCTGATCCAGTCGCTCTCTCTTGTTGATAAGGGCTTAATCCTCTTTGATCAGTCACTTGATTACCGCCTTCGTGAACCAATGGAACTCTTTCTTTCTGCATATGAGGAGAGTGGAGGCGATCCCTCGGCAATCGATCTGGTTGCATTGAAGAACAGGTTCGGTCCGGGATATGAACTCTATATCATTAACGAGGCGGGTCTGATCGAGTATACGACCTTTGCCCCCGATCATGGGCTTGATTTCTCTGTTTATCCCTCATTCTATGAAAAACTCACCAGGATTCTGGAGAGGGATGAGTTTGTATCCGAGCGGATTACTTCGGGGTATAGTGGCACTGAGACACGGAAGTTCGTTTACAAACCCACCCCGGATCACAGGTATATTCTTGAGATCAGTTATGTTGATGCTGAGATCCTGTCGATGCGCGGAGATCTCAAATATACGGAAGCTGCCGCGAAGATCAAGGAGATGAACCCGTTCCTCACCTCGGTCAGGCTTTTTAATGTCCTTGGGCAGGAGATTGGAAATTCGGGTGTTAATCCCGATGAGGATCTACTGCGTACCATCTCTCTTGTTCTCACTTCGGGCGAATCATATGAGATCGTTGATCCGGCCACCGGTACAATGACCAGGTACCTGCTTGTTGACCTCTCTCATGGCACAAACCCGGAAGAGATGAATCTTGTTGCAGAACTGGTCTATACAACTGCCCCAATAGAGAGCAGGCTCGAGAAAATTCTCCACTCCCATCTCTTTATCGGAGTTCTGGCTCTTCTGATTGGCGGTGGACTTGCCCTCTCGACAACGATGTACTTCACGAGGCCAATCGATGACTTAATGGAAGATACCGAGGCAATACGGATGGGTAATCTGGATCATCCGGTTCGTATATCAAAACTCCCCGAACTCAGGAGCTTCTCACTCTCGCTACAGGAGATGGTCAGTAGGCTCCAGGGTATGATGATCAGCCTCCAGGAATCTGAAGAACATTACCGGATGGTTGTAGAGGATCAGACTGAACTAATCTGCAGGTTCCTTCCGGATTCGACAATTACTTTTGCGAATCTGGCATTCTGTAACTATTTCAGCCTCGACTGTGATGAGGTAGTCGGCACAGGATTTGCCCCGGCCGTTCACCCCGACGATTTTGAGATCTATACCAGCTTGTACTCATCTATCTCTCTCAATGAACCAGTACTGACTGTGGATCATCGGATTATTCTTCCCGATGGAGAAACACGGTGGCAGCGCTGGAATATCCGGGCATTCTTTGATGATAATAGAGAAATAATCGAATACCAGGCAGTTGGCAGAGATATTACCGAGGCAAAGGAGGCTGAAGAGGCACTGCGGGAGAGTGAGGAGCGGTACCGGTTCATCGCCGAAAATACCGCTGATACGATCTGGATTGTAGACCTGGACTTCAACCTGAAGTATATCAGTCCCTCTGTCCTGAAACTGAAGGGCTTTACGGTTGATGAGGCACTCTCCCAGTCTGCTGAGGAGTTGCTGACTCCGCATTCCCTGGAAGAGGTGCAGGCTCTCTATGAGAAGGAGATGGCATATGAAGCAACGGGCGAGGCCGATCCGGACAGGACCGTCATTTTTGTTACCGAGGAGTACACAAAGGATGGAGGCATCCTCTGTTTTGAGAATTCTGTTAAGTTGATGCGGAGTTCTGATGGCACCCCTGTTGGCCTGATCGGGAGCTCGCGTGATATCACCGAGAAGAAGCAGGCTGAGGAGGCCTGGGAGGAGGCGTTTGCCCAGATTGAAGAGAATATCTACCAGGCCTCTATCTTAAACGACCAGATCCGAAACCCGATGGCGGTGATTATGGGGCTTGCTGATCTTGAAGGCGGGGAGAGGATGGAGAAGATCATCAAAGAGGTATACAAGATAAATGATATCATCACCCGTCTTGACCGTGGGGTTCTTGAATCCGAGTCGATCAGGGCATTTATGAGAAAACGGTATGAGAAGGATGGCTATAGCTATCGCAAGGATGAGGATGACAGTCAGACGTGATCGCTCGTGCCTTTTGGAGTGCACTCAAATGAACCCGGATCAACACATGCCATCCTGTGCCTGATCTGCAAGAGGCGTGCTCCCTTCTTTTCGTAAATAGCAATTTTAGCTGTAATCTCTTCTTCATAAGGTTTAAACAGCGGCACTATCTCATCTGAAAAATATCCGGTGATTTGGTATTTTCTTCCTGATGATTCCGATACCTCTTCAATCTCTGAAACAACATCTTCCAGTGCAAAGAAGAGATCCGCTCCAAAGCTGCCTGTATGAACTGGTTCTCTGGTATGTTTCTTCCAGTATACGCCTTCGCTGAGTGGATCATGATTGCCATCGTCCGGATGGTTCCTGCCGGAAACGGAGCTCTCTTCTGTTTCTGATAGATCTGTTCCCAATGAATGTACTGATCCCGTTCTCTTGACTGCCCTGGCAGGCAATGCTGCAATCAATGCATGGACGATCATGTGTAAAGATGTGACCCAGCGGACATTTTGTAAAGCCGGCTCCTCATCGTTGTCAGGTTTGAAGAGCTCTTCTGCACACCTGTCAAAGAAGCAGAGATATGCGGCCAGTGCATCATGAAGATCGAGGTTCCGGGCAATCATCTCCCTGATTGCAGCTGTCCCTTTTGAGAGGTTGCTACTACACTCTGCATGATAGAGTGAATCACTCTTCTCTTCTGCTGCCATACTATAGGTGAAGATCTCCCGCAATCCCGATAATGTCAGAGCAACAGGTTTTGCCGGCGCACCTTTCTCATTCAGGACTGGCTCAAGCCGGGTGAGGAGGCCGTCATCTGCCATCTGCCTGACGATCCGGTGGATATAGGCATGATCAAGGCCAAGGGTTTTGGCGATATCGTAGACGGTTCTCTCGCCCAGTTTTGCACAATAGCTCAGCACCAGGATTTTTTTGTTGATTGTTGTCATAGTATGGCTCTGGCTGGTATTCATTCATCGATGCTTTCAGATATACTTTGCTGATTCAGGCGGGTATTACCAGGAGATGTTGAAGGTTCTGGCGATGAACGTGCGGGGGAGCCGTGATGTTTTTTGTTCAGGCAGCCTCTCCTTTCGGGCATCTTCTGCATCTCCTTTTATGGTGCAGGTCATCTCCCACAAGGTTATATGCTCTTAGCCATTACAGTATCAAAAGGGGAATTCGATATGACTGATAATTCTGTCTGGATCGTAGAAGATGAATCAATTGTAGCAATGGATTTGAAAAGCCGCCTTCAGTCACGGGGATATGATGTGCTTGGAATCTCAGGATCCGGTGAGGATGCGGTCGAGAAGATACGCCAGCATAAACCGGATATTGTGCTGATGGATATCGTACTGAAGGGGGAGATGGATGGGATCACAGCAGCCGGAATCGTCAGGGAGGAACTTCGGATTCCTGTTGTCTATCTCACTGCATATGCAGATACACAGACTCTGGATCGGGCAAAACAGACCGAGCCATATGGCTATATCATCAAGCCATTCAAGGAATCCGATGTGATCAGCACGCTTGAGGTCGCGCTCTATAAGGCATCAATGGAGAGGAAGCTGCGGGAGAGTGAGCGGTGGATACAGACGATGATCCGGAGCACAGGTGAGGGGATCATCGCCACTGATACAAAGGGGCTGGTGAAATTTATGAACCCGGTGGCAGAAAATCTAACCGGATATGATGAGAAAGCGGTCATTGGCAAACCAGCCTCAGAAATCTTCTCCCTTACAATGGAAGGTCCCGGAACCTCTCCCCTTGATCCTGTCAACAGAGCGCTTGCCAATGAAGGTTCACTTTCATCAGATGAAGATGAACGGATCGTCCTGATCGCAAAGGACGGTACAAAACGTTATATCGGGTATATTGCTGCCCCGATCAAGGATGATCGTAAACAATTGATGGGAGTTGTTCTGGCCTTCCGGGATCTAACC
Source organism: Methanocalculus taiwanensis (assembly GCF_024372745.1). Classification (GTDB taxonomy): domain Archaea; phylum Halobacteriota; class Methanomicrobia; order Methanomicrobiales; family Methanocorpusculaceae; genus Methanocalculus; species Methanocalculus taiwanensis. Next base: position 8,913 of record NZ_VOTZ01000035.1, on the reverse strand, counting down.
GAACGTATCCGTATCGAGGAGATGGTCAAGCGTGTAGTCCCCGGCATACGGGCAACTCCGTTCCGCGATCTCCTGAAAGAGGAAATGGATCGTTTGGGTCATTCTTCTTAATACCAGAACTCCTTTTTCCTCACTTTCAGGTAACACTCTGCGTGAGATTGATTTAGATGATACAGTCTGGTATAACTTCCCTTCATGCTTAGAATTATCAGGAAAAAACAAAAATTTGCCATCATTTTCACAGGATACCGGCTATGAGACTTTTATATGATGTACGAATGATTTACAGGCATAATTATGCTCTTGATCTTCTCTGCGGGTCCTGCCGGTATCTCTCATCTTCCTGCAGTTTCGAGAAGGGCATTATTACCGCACATATGCAGCTCACACAGAGTGGTGACCGGGTTGTTATAGTTGGTGGTGGAGATGGCAGAACCGCAATTGCCGCAGCGAGGCGGGTCGGCTGCGAGGGTTCAGTGTTTATATTTGAAGGCGGTGATCGATCATATACCCGGATCGCCCGTCTTCTGGATGCCAAGGGGCTCTCGTCCACCTGTTGTGTGAAGCATGCCGTCGTTGGCCCCCTCATCGATGTCTATGGCGGGGATTGTGAAGGGGCTCTCCAGCTTTCCCCCACAGATCTCCCCGACTGTGATATCCTCGAACTAGATTGTGAAGGATCTGAGATCGAGATTCTTCGGAGGCTCTGTATCCGTCCACGGGTGATTATTGTTGAGATCCATCCGTTTCACTTTCCTGAAGATCCCGGATGGATTATGTACCGCCTCACCGAACTGGGATACCGGATCATCTACCGGAGCGGTCATAACGGGATCGAGATCGATCATGACGATCTTGAGGTGCTCCTCTCCCGTTCACGGATCTATGGGGGGATAATGCTGAAGAATGGGGCGACAACCCCCGTTGTCATTGCAGCGGTTTTGGATCAAAAGAGATGAGGGCTGCCCTGGCAAGGGTGACCGCCCTCCTCAGGAATGATTCTCAGACCCCTTCCTTCTCTCTTGCAGAAAATACTTCCTGAGCGGCTGCCATCCCGTTTAAGGCTGCCGGGAAGCCCGCATAGACTGCCATCTGGATGATCACTTCCTTGATCTCCTCCTCTGTACACCCGACACCAAGGGCCATATCGATATGTGCCCTGAGCTGGACCGGGGCAGTGCCGAGTGCGATTAATGCGGCAACTGTTGCTATCTGCCGGGACCTGAGATCGAGGCCGGGCCGTGAGAGGATATCTCCGTAGGGGAATTCAACGGTAATATCTGCGAGATCCGGTGAGATCTCCTGCTTTTTTCCAAGCATGGCTGTGACGGATCCGCCGCCCATCTTTTCAAGCTGGGCAAGCCCCCGCCGGTACCGTTCATCCGGGGTTGGTTCTGTATCTGGCATACCGGGAGTATTCCTCCTGAGAGGAGATAATGTGGAGGGTGGGAGATGGTTTTATTATGGTAATTGAATTGAAACCTATGCTCTCGGTGAAGTGGGATAGTTATATACATATCTCTATTATTGTGTAATCAAAAGTGTGGTGGTGTGTAACATGGTGACAAATCTTGCACTGGATGATCATCTTATTGCTGAAGCTCAGGCCATTGGGGGTGCCCGTACGAAGAAGGCGGTGGTAACCGAAGCTCTTTAAGAGTATATTCGAAGAAGAAAACAGACACGGATCACAGCACTCTTTGGAAAGATAGAGTACGATTCCGAGTATGATTATAAAAAATACCGTTTGCGAAAATGAAAGTCCTTGTTGATACCTCAATCTGATCTCTTGCTCTCAGGAGAAAGTGTGGTCAGTCAGAGGATGAAGGGTTGCTTGTCAGTGAACTGATCGATCTTATTGACGATGCACGGGTTGTCATGATCGGTCCAATCAGGCAGGAAATTCTCTCAGGGATCTTATCCAGTTCACAGTTCGATGATCTCATGTTTTCGACAATAACGTATCCCAAGGATTCCTGTTCCTCAAAATGTGGCATTGAGCGAAGGACGGTATCTTTATTATGAGATATGCCAATCTCCACTCCAGACCGATTGGATTGTGCAGGTGCCGTGAATGTATCTGCCTGCCTGGGGGTGGGAATACTATGCCAGATGAAGATTCAAGGGCGACCAAGATGGGGTGTCTCTGTACCTCAAATTGTATCATTCGTTTTCTTATTCCGATAATCCTCTTCCTGCTGGTCGTCTTCTTCCTCTGCCCGCTTTTAATGCGGGCTTTATGAGGGTCATGTGCCTGTTTTGGGGCTTCGCTGATCTTTTGCGGATTTTCTAACTGCCGGTATGGAATTATGAGCGGGTATTAACTCCCTGCTTCCTCTGCGCCAGAGGCTGCTTCATACTTTTCAGGCATAATGAAGAAGAGAATGCCTGCAAACAGAATGCCCAGTACACCAAGGACTGAGAATGCCTGCATGGCTCCAACAGTATCTGCGATGATGCCGGCAGCAATCGGGCCGATGATATAGCCGATATTAAAGAAGAAATCTTTCAGTTCAAGCACTTCTTTCTTGGTACTAGGGGCTGTCTGTATGTACGTTGCAGATATGCTGCTTGATATTGGTGTCATCATGCAGGTGAAGCAGGCGGAGACGAAGACAACCAGTATGATGATGAACGGATTGTCAATAAATGAAATTGTTGCCAGGATGACTGATCCGATGAATAGCCCGATGATAGCCGTATTCTTCTCTCCAAAAACCTTTGTTATCGGGCCGATAAGCGCACCCATGATCAGGAGGGGGGTGAAGTATGCAGTCATAAAGAGCCCGTCGAATGGTTCAAAAACCAGTCGTTCTGCGACGATTGGCCCAAGTGTGATAAAGAACGCGTCAAACAGGGTTGATACCGCAATAAGAAACAGGAGAGGGAAAATATACCCCCCGACACGCCTCCAGAACCTGATCTCTTCAGATAATCCCTTCTTTGGGTGGGACTCAACTGATGGAATGAACTGTTTCACTCCGCCTGCCTCACGGAGAAGCAGAAGGAAGAAGAAAGCGGAGATAGAGAGGAAGACGAGTGCTGTTATAAATGGCTCCCATTCAACCGTGTCGATTACCAGAAAACCAGCAACAAGGGGGGCAAGCAGGCAACCCAATGCCCGAAAGGCTTCGAGAACCCCGAATTTGGATGACATCTCATCTTCAGGAATAAACCTGCTGTAAAAATCAAGCGTTCCGAAGTTGAGCAGGGTATAGAAGAAACCCCACATGATCATTCCGATAACAAACAGGATGAATGCATGTGCACTCCAGATCACAAAACAATAGATCAGGGATGTGAGGAGCATACACGTAAAGAGCAGCCGATAGTATGCATTGTTAAAGATTTTGTAGAGGAAAAAGGAGAAGAAAGCACCGGATATTGCTGCTGAGGAGAAGATTATTCCGACAAGTGTCTTGGAATAGCCCTGTTCCATGACAAGCAATGGAACGACATAGGTGACAATCCCGTCAAAGAGCATGAAGAAGAGAAACATCATGCAGAAGTAGAGAAAAAGGTGATTTCCGCGTCTGGCAGAATAGATACTTTTTACCCAAGTTCCAAAGCCCATAACGGATTACCTTCCCTTTTGAATTTCTTTGGATAATTATTCAACTTATTTATATTTATTAAATACAATAAATTTATATGGTATTTTTGATAAATGTGGTGGGAGTTACTTCTCATAAGACTTTTTGAAGAGAGAGAGTTCTATGCCCGCTTGTTTTAGAATCGCTATCTCTGTCCCTTTTTTAAGTTCTTTGTGAAGTGGAACCGAAAAAACCCGCCAATCTTTTTGTACTATGACATGGCTGGAGGTTTGTCTTTGTACGGTAAAGCCTTGTTTAACAAGGAACCTTATCATTTCAGCTCCAGATATAACAGGCAGTTTAGGCGACATTAGCCACTTCTACTTGTGTGATCTCGAGTTTAATGGCTTTCGTCTTCTTCTGAAGCTCCTCATTTTGTACTTCCAGTACAAGTTCAATTGCCTCTTTAATGTTGTCAAGAGCTTCCTGTCTGGTTTCTCCCTGGCTTATCGCTCCGGGAATCTCAACACACTGGATAGTGAAGCCACCATCTTCCTGAGGTTCAAGAACGACAGTATATCTCATACTACAGAATAGGCAACTCAACTACATGTACTCTTCTATTGGGAGAAACTGTAAGCTCACTATAATAAGCAGGCAAACATCCATTCAATCCTACCTACCGTTGATGACCGTCGTACCAGCTATCTGCTGTGCCTCCCTGTCCCAACCATCAAACTCTGGGCGTTCATCCTAAAAAATCCTCTATGATCCCGGCGATCTCAACTGGCTCCACAAAGATCATCCCGTGCGCCTGCCCTTTGCGGATGATGAGCGTGGCATTTGGGATTTGATCTGCGATGATCACTGCATTCTCCGGGGGGATGACGATATCCTGATCCCCGGTGATGAGAAGTGTCCTGGCATGGATTGCTGGGAGATCCGCATACACCCCTTTCCATGAACGGAAGGCTATGAACTGCTCCTGTACGGCAACCGGATCAGCAACCTCGCCAAAGTCCACGAACCAGGTGAAGGGATCCGGGTTGGCGGTGCGGAATGATTCGGTGAGGAGGACTGATCCCGCACGATCGAGGTTTTCTTCCGGGGTTTCCAGGGTCTGGCTCATCCACTCCATCACCCATTCTTCGGCTTGCACCCGTTCTGCTCCCCCGCAATCGGTGTTCAGGAGGATGAGGCGGTTCACTGAGTCTGGATACATGACCGCATATTCAAGGGCGATCATCCCGCCCATAGAGTACCCGACGATATCGACCAGCGGATCAGTGCAGTTGTCCACAATCCCTGCTCCATACTTCTCGTTCTCTCCTGCCAGTTGCAGGATAACATCGTGCAGATCGATGGCTCCCTGCCGGATGGTAAACGGCACATCCGGGTTCTTCACCCCCGATACTCCACGGTGGTTGTAGAGGATCACTCTGCGGGATTCTGAGAGATGTGAGATCATCCGGCCGGGCCACTCGTCCAGAGTCATCCCGTACCCAAGGACAAAGACGATCGGAGGCTGCCTCTCTCCATCCTGTCCACTCCCCTGCCCATTGGTGGCATTCTGTGTGGCCTCATGGATAGCAGTGTGTGTTTTACCGTGGATTGCATACCGGAGAGGGATGCCGTCTGTTGTGATAATGTAGGTTGATGTATTGTCTGCGGAGGGAGGAGATGTGGTGTGATCGGGGGCGGTGGTATCCAAACTGCCAACACATCCCGCTGCTCCGATGAATGCGATTATCAGGGATATAAGGACGAATACGGGGAGAGAGCGTGGGGAGGTGTATTGCATGGTGAATAATCATTTCTGATTAGTATTATTGGTTCTGGGATGATCTCGTCTTTGATCAGGTAGAGCGAGTAACTCCGGCCCTCCACAGAAAACCCCGTATGATCGATATTCCCACAGGAAATACAGATGGTGATAATTGATGCATGATGAGGACAGAATGGAGATATCCAGAATATCACCCTCATCGAGACAAGGATCTGATCGCAATGGCAACAATGTGGCCCCGCAAACTGACTCCGGACATCCTCGCCGATCCAGGCAGGAGAGCAGAAAAGAAAGTGTACGATAAGCTTGCAGAGGTGCTCGAAGATCCCTTCGCCGTCTTCTACTCCCGCCCCTGGCTTGGGACGCTGAAGAACGGGAAGCCGATTGACGGTGAATGCGACTTTGTTGTCGGCCATCCGGATTATGGTTTTCTTACAATCGAGGTGAAGGGGGGAGGTATTGCCTATGATCCTGCATCAGATACCTGGACCAGCACCGATCGGAATAGATGCACCTGGGATATAAAAAACCCGGTGAAACAGGCTGTTGAGTCAAAACATCAGATCCTGAAGAAATGTCAGGCCCATCCGAAGTGGGGGTATCGGCACACTGGTATCAGCCACGGTGTTATCCTGCCCGATATCCCGGCAATCGACGGTGATCTTGGGGCTGATATGCCCCGGAATATCCTTTGCTGCATGGACGAGTTTGAATCAGATCTCCGGTTCTGGATTCTTGATCTGCTGGATGCTGAGATGGCAAGCGACTACCGGCAAAAGCCGCTTGGTCAGGATGGTATGGCAATCCTCGAAGAGATCCTGGCTCATCCCTTCCAGCTGAATGTGCCTCTCCACCGGGTGATCAAAGATGACGAGAAAGTCATCGAGACCCTGACACCATTGCAGTACCAGATCCTGGCAGGCTTTTCCAATACCCGGCGGGTGGCGATCTCCGGCTCTGCCGGTACCGGCAAGACGATCCTCGCAATGGAGGAGGCACATCGCTGCATTCAGGCAGGGGAGCGGGTCCTTCTCACCTGCTACAACCGGCCGCTTTCTGAGTACATGAAGAAGATAATTGGGTCACCGGATCTCCTGATGACCGGCAACTACCACAAGGTCTGCGATGAAATCTTCAGGGAAGCTGGCATCAAGGTTGATATGGAGACGATCGACAGCAGGCTCTTCCTGGAGAAGTACCCGGCACACCTGCTCGAAGCACTTGAATCATTGCCAAAGAGGCGCTTTGATACGATCATCATTGACGAAGGACAGGACTTCCCCCCGCTGCTCCTCAAGTCACTTGAGTCCGCATTGGATCCCGATGGAAAACAGAAGATACGGCTCTTCTATGACAATAACCAGGATGTCTACCACAACCAGGGCAGGTACTTAGAACAACTCTATGAGATCCCTTTCACCCTTTCTTTAAACCTGCGCAATACGCAACGTATCCACGAGATCGCCCGGCTCTTCTACAAGGGGCAGGAGACGACGGCCATCGGGCCGCCGGGTCTTGAGGTCGAGTGGATCGAGGCCGGAACTCCGGCACTTGCCCGGCAAAAACTCGAAGCATACATCCATACCCTTGTTGAGAAAGAACAGATTCCACCATCCGATATCGCGGTCTTAATCTCGACCCGTGATGACAGAGAGAAGTACAGCACCGGCAGGGAGATCGGCGGGCAGCAGTACCAGTTCTGTAATGAGCGGTTTGTGAATGGAAACACCGACTCGATCATCTTTGATTCCGTCAAACGGTTCAAGGGGCTTGAGAGCCCGGTCGCCATAGTTGTGCTGGACGATGCGTTGATCAACAGCGACGAGATGTTGTATGTTGCATTCTCCCGGGCCCGGATGCTGCTTACGGTTGTGGGGAGCAGGGTGATGATGGAGAAGATCAGGGGGAAGGTGGGGGAGTTAGAGGAAGTGTGAATGGAGTGTGTCAACGTCGGAATAAAACTCACCAATCTCATCTGAAAATTACGCCGTTCTAATCATTAAACCCCCAGATCGTTCTCACATTTACCTCCATCCACTCACTCAGGAAAAAAAGCTCTAGTACCTATCGGGGGTATGATCTGTATGATGAGTATGATCTTTCATACTCAGACAGAAAAGGAGAAAGACGGTGAAAAAAGGCGAAAACACTCACAGTCCGCATACAAACCCCTTATATTCATCTCCTGATAATGATAGATATCGATCTTAGAAGAGGAATATTGAGAGATATCAGGAGGAGTGTACACTCTCAATCATTTCATCTTCAAAACCAATTTCGTATGATCTTTCATACGAGTATGATCCTTCATATGTGTTTACCCCCCTAAGGTTTTTATTCCCTTCCGCACTCCGGAGTGGAGACGGATCCCGGTTGCAGCATTGTCAATGGTTTCCGATGCGTTGTCAGTGGCGGTCTAAAAATGCTCACGTTTGGCGATCGAAACGTGCTCAGATGCCCACCTGCCACTTCCGCACCCAAGCCCCTCGCTCACCCCAGCCCCTCTCTACCATCAGATGGCAAAGGTTCTTGGTGCTGCCCATGCAAGAGGGGTTGATACAATAGTATCGTGAAAACCGGTGATCCCCATGCCTGCTGACCGTTCAACCATCCAGAGAATCTTCATGGAGCTCTTTTCACACCATAACCTGAAGATACCCGATGAAAACCTGCGTAGCGGCACCCCCGGCTCCCTCCCCTATGGAAGCGGCAGGATCATGTTCGCCTTTGGGATTGATACTTCTGGAATTGATACTTCTGATAATGATGCTTTCGGGACAGGTACTACTGGAACTGGTAATACTGGATCTGATGATACCGAAGGGGGAGCCGGGTTCATGGAATACTATGCCCATCACCGGATCGGCGGGGATGCCCGTGGCAGGATCTATGAGGATGGCAGGCACGTCCGGCTCCCAGCATTAAGCACAATGATCTTCTACAACCCAGATATCCCCGGCGACTATGAGCGGCAGCAGCAGAAGAGCCGCGAGGAGTATGAGCAGATTGAGCGGGAGTTTGAAGAGGTTGGAATCTTCTCGGGCGGCCCGGTGCCGGGGGATATGGTGGTGAATTCGTACCTGATGAGAAAGAAGGATGAGGAGGATGATGTGGAAAGTGAGGATAAACTGTAAGATGAGGATGAACGGGAAGAAGAATGAGAGGGCTGATCTGGAAAAAGGATGAAGAGGATGATGTGGAAGATGAATGAGAAGACAGGTCTGGAAGATGGAGGAGAGGATTATACCAGACAGCGGCAGGATTGGCTTCCCGAAGATCCAGAAGCTTTGAAGGATCGGTTACTTGAGAGAGAAAGCATAGGTTACTTGAGAGAGAGACAGAGGAAGAAGGTGTCACTCCGAACAACTGCCCACGTTACCCGGATCGCACGTACCCGGAAGCGCCCCTCAGAGAGATTAATACTTCAATAAAAATCTCTATCGTTCAATTCGTCTCATCGAAAAATGTGTCAACGTCGGTCTAGAAATCCCCAAGTACGTCGGAATAATTCTCCCCACCCCACTTAAACCTATCGTTAATTTTCTGTCAAACATTAGGAAACCTCTATTCTGCCGATTCATGCTTGTTCACCCA
>NZ_VOTZ01000034.1 GCF_024372745.1 Methanocalculus taiwanensis | reverse complement strand
TGAATCCCAGATACTCTCTGGTTGCACATTGGGGATTTTTATTCCGACACAACTGGGGAGTTTTATCCCGACGCATTTGGGTATTTTTACGCCGACGAAACTGGGGAAAAGTAAACCGACATTGACAAAAAATGGCACGATAGATGGTCTTGCGTTCCATTTTTATATTGTGGTGGTTGAACAGTAGATATGGATCTGGAAGAACTGATATCCCTGATTCAGTCTTAGATAGTATCAGAAATTCTCTGTATTTTTCTTTTAAGGCTTAAAACAAGTCAGGATTGTAATAGAGTGGCAGATCCGGGGATCTATGCGTTCACATAGTAAAATTGGAGATAATTACTCACCAGCTGCTGCCTAATTCCGGATATGTTTTATACACACATGGATCTGATCCCATTTCACGATCCCATCTCACATGTGATATCGGTTCGTGTCATTCTTTTTCAATATCCATCCGCCCCTCTAAAACGACGTCTCCGATGATATATCGCACTTTGCCTTCGATATCAAGGTTGCCTTCACCACGTTTGATCATCTGGGCAAGCTCAGTCAGTGCTTCCGCAATGGTGTCATCTGTCAACAGTGCCGAATTTTGCGTCTCAATCTTTAGCGAGAATGATCTTCTCTTCTTCTGGTTCCGATGAATGACTTTATCAATAAAGCTCTTCATGATATCCTGCTCATTTCTCCCTTCTCTTTCCACAAGCTAAAAAAGTTTTGAACTAGTCAATCGTCATCCTCACAATCGACAATGTGGTGATGCTCATCTGCGTTATTTAAGGAGCTTATCGAAGCTCGATAGTTAACGTCATTATTGAAGTTTAAATGGTGCTATTGCTGTCTTTTAGATTTTTACCTCCCTTTGAATCTCTTTATCAGAGGGATAGGGATTGTAGAATCTCGTAGAGGCACGAGCCTTCATCATAAAGATCGATCGCCCTTCGTGCCTGCCAGGATTGCTCAGTGTCGCACTGGAATTGTTTCGGTATCGAGATGGAGGGGTTGGCGATAGAGTGCCCATTGTAAATGATTACTACCGCGAGTATTCCGTCAAAGGCTTACATTCAACCCCTTCCCCGCATCCTATGCACCAGCAGATCCGCCTTCATCAGGATATCTTCTGATACCTCCATCTCGTTCTCCACCATGAACTGCAGGGTATCCGCCAGAGACTGCACATCATCCTTCACGTCCCCTTTTGCATACACCAGGAGATCTTGGAGATATTTGTATGCTGATTTCAGATCTCCCGTATGGAGAGCTGTTAACACCAGTTCCCCGCAGTAATAAGCTGCTCGGCGGACATTTCCGGCAGTGACACTCTTCTTCAGTTCCTCGGTATAATTCATCTCAAGATACCGGGCAAGCTCCCGTTGCAGCTCAAAAATAGACTGGTACCGGTTCTTGGTTTCTTTCTCAAGGCATTTCAGGATGACACCTTCTACCGGGGCAGCATCAGGCACGATCTCGCGGGGTCGTGTCGGTGTACCCGAGGTGATCGCAAACATGATACTCATCATATTTTCACCTTCAAACGGAAGTTCACCAGTCACTAGTTCATAGAAGATAACACCCATCTGCCAGATATCCGTTCGCTCATCCTTTACAGTATTGCTAATTTGTTCAGGTGCCGCATAATGCGGGGTAAAGGAGGCCGAGGTTGAGGTCTTGGAGAGGGTAAGCATCTTCGCCAGACCCCAGTCACTCACCTTTGGGATCCCGTTCCTCATCAGGATGTTGTGGGGTTTTAAGTCACGGTGTATGATCTGCTGGTTGTGGGCAACCTTTAGCCCCTCACAAATGCTGAAGATAATCCAGGCAGCATCTCTTGGTTCCATGGGAATCGCCTTGTCAGCAAGCGAACCGTCACTACAGTATTCCATCTCGAAATATGGGATAGGCATGATGTTGTAATCATAGAGTCTGACGATATTTGGGTGAGAGAGCCGTGTCCAGCTCTGAAGCTCTGCAATGAATGATTTGCCGGTCGCAGCATCGATCGAGAGCGGGATCTTCACCGCCACCTCGGTACCGTCCTGCCGGGTTGCACGGAATACACGGCCGAACCCGCCTTTGCCGATGAGGGAGACATCCGTGTATTTGTTCGCGAGTTCGAGCGGGAATGTGGTTGGGGTCTGGGGCTGCGGGGTGAAGCCGGCGACCGGGGAGGGGGTTGAAGTGCCTGAAACCCGATCAATAACATCGATCCAGAAATCACTATGTATAGTATGAAGTTGTTCGATCTCATCGGTATAGGTCAATGAAATCGTTAGTGGGACAGACCCTAAATATTTAGGTCGAATCGGGATCTCGATTGTTTCTAAACCACCGGGTTTGAGTGATTGAATAGTTGTCTTTTTTGTTTCGAAGGAATCTGAGAGTGAAATCCCGATAGTATTAGCCTCTCCTTGACCGGTATTCTGAAGTGTTGCATCGATTTTTTGCCAATGGTTGGCTGTCAGGTTTGTTGTAGAAAGATTAATTGATACTTGAGGTTTCCTCGCCTCACCAAAAGGTTTCAATGCTTTAACAGCAGTTATGCGGACCTCCTCATTCGTGTCATTGAGTGCCTTTTTAAGTGGCAGGAATGCTTTCTGGTTGCCAATCCTCCCTAATGCCTCAGCAGCATATTTTCTCACTTCCGGGTCATCATTATTCAGAGCCTGTATGAAAGGTTCAATGGGAATATTGCTTATATTGTTTTTATTAGTAGTTTTAATGAGAGAATCAATAGCAGGAGCTCCAAACTTGAGGAAGAGTGGGGTTACTGCTCTTTTAGATTCACTACTTCCACCTATTATGATTTGTACCAACAGATCTATTGTGGGCTGACCTATATTGAATAAGGCATCAATAGCACCTTGACGACTATGTCCATCACGGTTGATTGATGCGATAATGAGTGATTTGATATAATTCGGCTGTTCAAACTTCTGAATACGGTAATTATTTTTGTCTGCCACATAGAGATTGCCCGCAGCATCCACAGCAATGGATTGTAGCGAAATGAACTGGCCCTCACCTTTACCTTCCGAGCCCCATTTTGTGATAAATTTTCCCGTTTCGTCAAACTTCTGGATGCGATGGTTGCCAGCATCTCCCACATATACATTGCCCACCGCGTCCACGGCAATAGATCGTGGGAAATAAAATTGTCCATCTCCAGAGCCTTTCGAGCCCCATTTTGAAATAAAAGTACCAATGCTGGTAAATTTTTGAATGCGATGATTGCTTGAGTATAAATCTGTGCCACCAGCTTCTGCCACATAGATATTACCCGTAGCATCCACTGCAATAGAGGTTAGGCTTCGGAATTGCCCCTCTTCAGAGCCTTTCGAGCCCCATTTTGTGATAAATACACCATTCCTGTCAAACTTCTGAATGCGATAATTATTTGTATCTGCTACATAGATGTTATCGTCTATATCTATTGCAATACCTTGTATTCCATCACTCGTGCTCCCTCCATGGAACTGCCCATCCCCAGAGCCCTTTGATCCCCATTTTGTGATAAACTTGCCGTCACTGGTAAATTTCTGGATTCGATGGTTGCCAGCATCTCCAACATATACATTGCCCTCAGCATCCGTGGCAATGGATCGTGGGAAAAAAAACTGCCCATCCTCTAATCCGTATGACCCCCATTTTGTGATAAAGGTGCCATCACTGGTAAATTTCTGAATGCGAGTCTTGCCCAGTAGGACGCCAGCATCTCCCGCATAGACATTGCCTGCTGCATCTAATGCAATAGAGGTTAAGTCCCGGAACTGTCCATCCCCAGAGCCCTTCGAGCCAATATTTTTTTTTAAGATTATATCATGTTTAATATTTCTGAATTCGGCTTTTTCATCCACCTCTTTCTGAATATTTGTTTTCAGCTCTGTACCCTTATGTCTTTGATGCACAGTAAGAGAAGGATCAAGGGATAATGCTTTCTTATAAGATTCTCTGGCATCTTTGTGTCTTTCTAGTTTATCCAATATTATCCCACGTTTATGCCATGAATCAGCGTGTTGGGGATCAATAGTAACAGCTTTATCATAGGTTTCGAGTGCCTCTTGATAGCGACCAAGCTTCGCAAAAATAATTCCCAAAAATGACAGTGTCCGAAAATCATTGGGGAACATTTTGTATGCCCGCTCGCAGTAATCTAATGCTTCAGTATATTTACCGAGCTTGATATGAGCATAACTCATATTCGTGCAAACTCTATGATCCCACTTTTCGAAATCCAGCGCTTTTTTATAACAATTAACTGCTTCTTCATACTTCTCTTCGGCCAGGCATACGTCACCTTTATTCTCCCATTCTAACTTCTCTTTTGATGGCCCAAATAATCCCATAATTAAATAACCTCATATCTATTTAATTTTTATAATTAAAATGCATGGGAACACCCTCAATCTCCACCTTGTTTGCCTGTAACGGATTAACCATAAGCAGCTTGTATGATCTCACACCAACACCTCAGCTTTTCCTCATCGCTTTTCGATGGATCTTTTCCTTCAGCAGATTCACCTCATTGATGAATTCATCACCAACAGAGTTTATTCCTTCATCAATGCATAGGAGCAGAAGATCCCTTTTTTGACCGACTTCTTTGAGAATCTCTTCACAGACGACATCTTCAAGATGAATAATAAATGCTTGTGCCTTAATCAGATTATTCTTCTCCAGGGCTTGAAGAAGGTTTTGGGAAATAAAATATGCAGTTCTGTAATCAGGCTTACAGGGATCGATGACATTTGCCTGTGGCTTTTGGGTTAATTTCTCTATGACATCCTTAGAAATACAGCCAATGGAGCGTTCTTTCCACCGGTGTTCATTGTCATAGAAGACATGAACCCGACTTCGATCATTCAGAAGGGATTGAATTGCATCCTTTACTCCTGCTTGGATAAGGAGCTGACCGAGTCCTTCATCTGCCCATATGCCAGCAGCCCATATTGCAGCACCTCTCACCCTGTTGCTTCGTGAATTGACACAGATCAATAATATTTTTTCAAGATCCTTCTTTTCGAGGAACGCTTTATCACGTGTCTTAGACAACAGACCAATGATGGATACAGCAGCTTTCCGAATCTCCAGATTCGAATCCCTTGCTGATAATTTCAGGGCAGTGATGGAATTCTCCACTTGACAGATTTCGTCACTATAGCCACGAATTGCTATTGACCAGAGCGCCCATAAAGCACGACATCTGATCTCATCATGTGGTTTCTCCAGAAGTTTTACAAGGGGAGAAACACCCCCATGTTGCACCACAGGTTCTGGGCTTCCAAAAAAGGCAATTTTGTCCAGGGCTAGAGCAGCACACTCCTGAACTACAGTTTCTTTATCATTTAAAATATGGATACAGGGTAGTATCGCTCCTGAATCAGCAACCGCAATACCCTGTCCCGCCTCCGCCAGCATCGCAAGAGACCATGCTGCAGCTGCCCTGACCATCTCTTCAGAGTCAGAAAGCTGTGCTACTACTTCAGGTATTATCCCTGACTGAGCCACTTCATAGGAATAACCATGATAACCAAGATTTCCAAGAATCCAAAGAGTATTTCGTCGAGTTTCAGGGGCTGTATCCTTGATGGTACTAAAAAAAGTATCAAATGGTTTTTCCCTGATAATATCTCCTGCCGATCCTTCTTTTGCCTTTAAATCAAGTTGATATGATGCATTTACCCTATCCTGTGGTATTTCAGATTGCATCAAACCAAGTAATCGAGGAATCTCAGAATAATCATGAATGGGCTTCTTAAGCTGCTCTTTTAGCACTTTCTGCAGCTCAATGATCGATGGATGCGGAAAGAGCTCAACAGCCTTATTCAGGCATGCCATTGCTTCCACGTCGTTGCCAAGCTCGCTGAATGAAAGGCCTTTGTTAAACCATGCCCAGGCATAATATGGGTTGATGGTCAATGTACGATCAAACCAACTGATCGCCTCTGGGTACCGACCAAGATCTTTGATCGCAACACCCATGTTGTTGCATGCATCGGGATACTTCGGCTCAATCCTGAGAGCCCGCTCAAAAAAATCAATTGCTTCTTCAGGTCTTCCAAGTTTGTGGACTGCTGTCCCCTTGTTGTTCCAAACCCATGAATTCATTGGATCGAGTTCTAGAGCACGATTAAAACTTTGTAGAGAATCTTCATATTTTCCAAGTTTAAGGAGTACGAAGCCTTTATTGTTCCACGAATTAGGATTATTCGGGTTATTTTTAAGCATCCGCTCATAACAGCCAAAGGCTTCCTGATATCTCTCAAGCTTTTTTAGTGCGATGGCCTTGGTCTGCAACGCTATAGGATCATCTGGATTCTTAGCCAGCATAGCATTCTGGCAGGTGATTGCTTCTTCATACCTGCTAACAGCTCCCTTTAGTTTCTCCAGAAGCATATCAGGATGCCTGCCTTTTAAGATCCGATAAAAATACCATTGAACATTACCCTGGCCCTCCCTCTCAAAGAAACCAAGATACAGATATTTCTTCCCAACAAAATGCCTTACCCCGTCATAGGATGGGACATTCTGATGATGATACCACCTCTTTGCAGCTTCCATCACCCAGACTGGAGGATCGGCGAGCTGACTCCATTGATATCCTGTGGAATAATTATCAGAACCTTTGAAGAAACGCATCACGATTACTCCAGTAGATGAAAAGGTGTAATCAACCTTATCTCACCCCATCCCCTCTAACCTCGACCCATGCACAATCCACTCGGCCTTCCGCATCAGCTCTTCCGGCAGATCGTCCAACCCTTCATCGATACAGAATGACATCTGCTCAACAAGACTCTCTAGGGTAGCTCTCCCTTCACCAGACGTATAGCGGATTAGATCCTTCCCATACAGAAGTGCTTTCGGCAGCTCACCGGAATCGAGGTGGATGAGCAGCAGCTCACCACAGAGGTAGGCGGATCTCCGGTCATCTGAGCCTTGGCTTTTCTTCAGGGCTTCGGTATAGGTCACCTTCAGGTAGAAGGCAAGCACCCGCTGGAGTTCAGTGACTGAACCAAACCGTTTTGCTGGATCTTTCTCCAGGCACCGGAGGATCACCGGTTCGAGCTCTTTCGCATCGGGATTGAGATCAGTGGGTTTCACCGGATCACGTGACATGATGCCCATCATCACCTCCATCATGCTATCGCCGGTAAACGGTACTGTGCCGGTCACGAGTTCGTAGAGGATGGCACCCAGCTGCCAGATATCCGTTCTCTCATCTTTTGGTTGCGATCCCATCTGTTCGGGAGCAGCATAATAGGGGGTGAACGAGGTAGAGGTCGTGGATTTAGACTCGGTCATCACCTTTGAGAGTCCCCAGTCCGTGATCTTCGGGATACCCTCTTTAATGAGGATATTCTGCGGTTTCAGATCGCGGTGGATGATCTTCAGGGAATGGGCATAATGCAGCCCGGTGCAGACCCCGTAGATGAGCCATGCAGCCTGATCCGGGCTCATTGGCTTTGGCAGGCTGTCAAGAGACGCTTCACAATATTCCATCTCGAAATAGGGAGTCGGGAGGATATTGTAATCAAAGACCTTCACGATATTCGGATGATTCAACCGTGTCCAGTTCTGGATCTCGCTGATGAAGGTCTTTCCGGTAGCCGAATCCGGGGTCTTCGGCACCTTCACCGCATACACCTTACCATCCCGGATCACCCGGTATACTCGTGCAAACCCGCCCTCGCCGATCAGATCGTGGGACTGGTATCTGGCAAATAAGGCGCTGGGATCGGTTGATGAGGTGGGGGGTGGAGAAGATGCAGAGAAGCCAGGTGCTGATGTGGCCCCGGTATCAGAGATGGTGAGCCAGATGGTGGATGTTGTTTCAAATGTCCGGTTAGCAAAATCTCGATACTTCATCGTAACATCAAGCGGTGCCCGCCCGTGGGCATCGGATTTAATGCTCACTGTATCGGTCACTGACTCTCCGGCTTGAACCGTATACGTGGTTTCAGTTCTCCTCACATCCGCGATATCTGAGAAACCGACAGTAAGCTTCTCGGCAGTGGCCTTGCCGAAGTTTTTTAGGGTAAAATCAATCTGTTCCCATTTGTTTGGAGCAAGCGAGGTCTTCGAGAACGCAATTGAGATCTCAGGAGTCCGTGCTATCAGCGCATCGCGTTTCTTTTTGATTTGTGAGTTTGCAGGATCGAGTTCCAAGGATAGATTATAGCACTCAAGTGCCTCAGCAAATCTGCCTTCACTAGTGAAGGTCAGGCCATTTTTATTTAATATTAGCATCTTGTGGGCATCGTGTTTCTCTTTGATTTGTGAGTTTGC
Organism: Methanocalculus taiwanensis; assembly: GCF_024372745.1. Classification (GTDB taxonomy): domain Archaea; phylum Halobacteriota; class Methanomicrobia; order Methanomicrobiales; family Methanocorpusculaceae; genus Methanocalculus; species Methanocalculus taiwanensis. Next base: position 7,536 of record NZ_VOTZ01000034.1, on the reverse strand, counting down.
AGGATCGAGTTCAAGGGCTTGTTTATAGCACTCAAGTGACTCCTCTATTCTACCTTCGTTGGTGAAGGTTATTCCTTTCTTATCGAGTGATAGGATCTTGTTTCGAATATCTTCTTTTTTACTTTTCTCATCAAAGAAACTGATGCGGTTATTCTTGGTATCAGCGACATAGACGGTCCCATCTGGAGCGACTGCGATGCCGGATGGGCTTGTGAACTGCCCTTCACCTGTACCTTTTGATCCCCATTTTCTCAGGAATGTGCCGTCACCTGTGAATACCTGGATGCGGTTATTCTTGGTATCAGCGACATAGACGGTCCCATCTGGAGCGACTGCTATACCTTGTGGTAATCTTAACTGCCCGTCGCCTGATCCCCCTCTTCCCCACGTCCTGATGAAGCTGCCCTCAGGTGTGAAGACCTGAACACGTTGGTTACCCGATTCCGTGACATAAATGCTGCCATCAGGGGCGACCGCGATACCGGATGGGCTTGTGAACTGCCCTTCACCTGTACCTTTTGATCCCCATTTTCTCAGAAATGTGCCATCACGGGTGAATACCTGGATGCGGCTATTCCGAGTATCAGCGACATAGACGGTCCCATCTGGAGCGATCGCAACGCCCTTTAGCTCTATGAAATGCCCATCGCCTGAACCCCAAGATCCCCATTTTCTCAGGAATCTGCCATAACCCGTGAATAGCTGGATGCAGTAGGCATCAGCAACATATACGGTACCATCCGGAGCAACCGCTGTGCCTTGTGGCATTTGGAACTGCCCGTCGCCTGTCCCAAATGATCCCCATTTTCTCAGGAATGTACCGTCACCCGTGAATACTTGGATGCGGCGATTATAATATTCTGTTACATAGACTGTACCATCCGGAGCGACTGCAATGTGGGTTGGCCCATTTAACTGCCCGTCGCCTGTACCATATGAGCCCCATTCGTTGGTTTTCCTCTCCAATTCTTTATTTGCAGTAACATCTTCGGATTTTTTGCTGCCCTTCAGAAAATCAAACAGACCCATGTTTTTCCAACCCTGCTAATCAGTATTATATCTCTCCGGTTACCAATGCATGATCAATCCCGAGTGAGTAGTAGTGTCATTGTAACTTTTCCTACTCATCTCCCCACCATAACTATCGATTGTCACATTCACACCATAACTTTGCTAAATTCATAATTCGTAATGGAAACCCATTCCCTCTCCCCTCAGAAGTCCCCGCAGACGAAGATTTGTGATTCAACTGATGGGAATTCAACCATGTTCAATCCCACCAACAGAAGATTAGGAACAGAGATGGACCGCCACTTGTCCGGATCTACTCACCGCAATCTCCCTCCACACTGGATACAAAACTTCGCATCGCTCCCATTCTTGCCGCCGCATTCTGGGCAGAAGCAATGTTCACCAGCTCCCCCAATCGACGAGCGGCTCACCAGGCTATCAGTCACACTGACACCGCCCTGGCTATCGGCCTCCTTGCCAACCCTCGGAAAGAGCCCACCGCTCTCCTGCTCGTTTGAGATCCCTGTCCGGGATAGGAGACTGTCGACGATCTGGACGCCTGATCCGATATTCACGTGTCCGCCTGAGATCTGGTACACTACCTGCTCGGCCCGGCCGCCGCCTTTGCTTGCAAATGTGAAGAACCAGTGCATCCCGTTAGCTTTGATTGCATCAATGACCGCGTTACTCAGTGTTGAATCGAACCGCTTCCACTCCTTCTTCATATACTGGATGATCAGCGGGTTCACCCGGTTCGACTCGCCGCTGAGCATCCCGGTGACGAGCCCGTCAATATAGGTATAATGGACGTGAATGAGATCTTTCACAAAATCGGAATCGCCGCCGCTTCTGGCAAGCAGCATCTTCTTCAAATCTTCTTTGCCGGGAAGCACCTGATAGCGGTCGATGATCTCAAAGAGGGCGATCTCATCATCATTGAATATCTCTCCATTACGACTTGTCTCTATATCCGGGCAAGATTCACCATTGGCACGGAATGAGACTGCCAGCGTGAGGAGGGCCACCTCGAACTTAGACCTGATATGCTGATCGATATCCCGTGGAAGTGTGCCGCATTCATGATCCTGAAACCTCTGGTACTGCGCCAGGATCTCCCCCCATAACTGTTCCCGCGTCTTAAGCGGCCATCGGCAACAGCCCCTGCCTGCCTGCAAAATCCGTTCGGCATCTGCTACGAGTTTTTTTGCACAGTTGAGATCGCCGCGGCCGGGCATCAGGCATCACTTGCATTATGTTTCTGGTGATGAGACCTGGGAGTCAAAAAGCGAGGGAGAGAAAGAGAAAAAACCTTAAAAAGAGATGGTATTTGTGTATTCCGGATAGTGGATATTGTTTGAAAAATGTATGATTGTGGGACATCTGGTAATGGTGGGACAATGGATATGGAATGTTTCTGCACTTTCATAGCCGTTCACCACATCCTTTGCAGAACTGTGATGACGCATTATTAGAAACACCGCAGGATGGGCAGGTGTTGCCCCCCCCCGGCTGGACAGGGTTGATGATCGTTGGCTGCAACCCGCCGCTGGCAACAACCGTTGCACCCTGCGGACGGTGGGCATGGCTCCGGGCGGTAGCGGTGTTATCCATCGCATCCAGCGCCTTGTCCATTACACTCTTTAGACGTTCGGCATTCTCAGTCGACATGCTCCGGACAGTCTCTATGTATCGTTCCTGGTCCTGCATCCGGAGCTTGAAGAGCTCCTCCATCCGATCAGATCCAAACTTTGCCTTCATGGCATCGGCAACTGCTGCACTCTCTTTTGCTGAGAGTGCAATGATCTGCTCTTCGGTGAGGGCAGCGGCCCGCTTCATCTTCTCAAGCTCGGTGATCTGCTCGCCGGATTTCCCGTCTACTGTTGAGAGAAGGGCTTCAACCGAGGCATTCGATCGGTGTTCAAGACGCCGCCCCTCAAGATCGACATCCTTCTCAAGAGCCTGGTGCTTCAGCTCCTGTTCGGCAGAACGTTTTGCCTGGAGCGCCTCATCCCACTGCCGCTTCTTATTGATCAGCTGATCGATCTCACGTGCTTCGAGATCCTGCTCCCTCTCTTTCCATTTATAGTCATGTTCCTGCCGGGTATCGTTGATACTGATCCCATGCTCAGCATCCATCTTCTCGAGAACGTGGCGATGTGCTAATTCAACTCTCTCCCGAATAATTCGCCTCTGTATCTCGGAATCTTCCCGGTTTCTCAGGAGTTCGGCTTTCAGTTCAATAACCTCATGATCCCGGATGACTCCCGCTTTTGCGAGATCATGGGTATAGGCTGTTACCTTCTCTTCGGTCTGGAGATGGTTAATCCGGTCATCTGAGAGGAGGGATCTGATCTGTTGTTCAAGATCGATCTCGATTGCCTTTCCGGCAACCGTTTTTGCTAAATCTCCCCGCTGGGCAATGATATCTGCCCATTCAGAATCATCTGAGCTGACGAACCGGAGCCCCTCAATCTCAAAGCCAAAACCCGTGATCGTGGTGCCGATGTGTGACCTGATCTCATCTTCGATCGATTTCTTCAACCCGGTATTGCCATAAAGCTCATCAACCCGGTAATTCCGTAGAACAGACTGAACAACCATCTCAAGATCAGATGAAAGATCCCGGATCAGATCATCGAGCTGAACCCGGCTTTTTCCCTTAAGGAGATTTGCAATCAGCTTCTCGGAATCGACACTCCGAACCGAGAGCCGCCCATGCAACCCGACTGCGATCGAATCCTGTGTCCTTCCCCGTGTTTTATCAACGGTGAAATCGACCGGGATGATCCCGTCATCAACGAGCACCACCGATGCCCGGTTATCCAGGTTGATCGGGAGTTTTGAATCCAGGATGTTGCCGATACTGTAATGGCCCGATGAGAGATCCGCCACAAATGCACCCCCCTGGAAGAGGAGTGCCCGGGTACCTTCGGCAACCGTCACCGTCTTCTTCAGCATCCCACGGAGATCTTCAACCTCAAATCTCCGTGCAAAATCACCAGGCGATCTTTTCCATTCATGCTGACGTGAAAAGTCTTCGTCATCCAGTCCGACAAATGACCGGATCTTCGATGTCTGCTGATCGGCTCCGCAGGTGGGGCAGAACTTTGCATCTGCCGGAATGGAGCCGCCACATTTAATACAGGAGGATGAGCTGGTTTTTGTCCCACATTTCGGGCAGAACTTGGCATCCGGTTCTATTGGGGCATTGCATTTTGGACAACCTGTATCCGACTTTGTTTTAAATATCATGATACCACCGTTTTTCATCAGTTGGTTAATCTTTTAAGGAGATCCTCAAGGGCAGAATCAGGGGTCATGCCCTGGTTCTGCACCTGTGCCAGAATATTATCGACCGTCTCCCCGTCAACGGGTTCTGAATCCACGCCAGCCATGTGCCCTGACGTGATTTCGGATATCTCATCGAGCTGTATTGTCCTGCCATCTGTTTTCAGTGTCTTCTTAGCCAGCCATGACTCCAGCTCTTCGGGATCAAGCTCTCTGATTCGTGAGAGGGTGCCTGAAGTTCCAACTGTCCTCTCATGTTCCTTGATGGTGATGATGTTCCTGATGATGGTGAGATCCCGTTCTGCCTGAAGGAGAGAACGGTGTTTCAGCTGCCAGGCATTAGTATGGGACTGGATATGGAGCGTATACTGCTCCTTCTCCTTTGCGGTATCTGCTGCTGCCTTGGCAAACACAGATTGGATCGCAGCTTCAGCAGCCTTCTCTTCATTCCCCAGCTTATTGATTTGGCGGGTGAGCTGCGCCTCGCTTTTCTTCAGCTCACCAAGGCTCATGGTGTCGAGGGGGTGTTTTGCAAAGAACCGGGACAGGAATGTCATAGAAATCAGTCCAAGGTCCTTTTAATCTTCCATCTTCTCAAGCGCTTTTTCGATATCTTTGTCGATTGATAGAACCGATTCGGCATGTTCGAGATCCAGGGATCCGTCTTCGACACTGTTCCAGACATCAAACATCTGTTTCTCAGCTTCATCCATATCTGTGTCAGATTCAGTGATATCAAGCGCAAAGATCTGATTTAAATCATCGATGACACGGTCAAAACCTTTCCCGGCAAGATTTACCTTTATAAGTGAATTTTCAAAGGAATCCGGGGTGATCGCCTGGATCTTAGTCCAGAGGGCGGTCTTCTGGAGATCCCGCTGGTACTTCTTGATCACAACAAGATTTGAAACGAACATGTACTGCTTGTGAAGGGCCATGAAGTTCTTTACCTTCAGTTTCGCCTCCATATCGAGCTGTTTGAGTTCCTGGGCGATCATCTTCTTCTTGATTAAGTCCGCTCCCACACCCTCCTTGAATTTATCCTTCTTCTGCTTCTCGATTTTATCGATCTCTTTTCTCAGCCGGTTGATCCTGCTCTTCAGCTTGAGTTCCTCTTCCTGCAGCTCAGCGGTCTTGATGCTGTCAATAGGGTTCTTCCGAAACATTGCCATGAAATCCATTGTTTCTCACACATTCATCATAGTCACTCATCTATAATAAGTTTATCCTCCAAAATGGAGATAATTCGAAAACACTTAAGATATCAGTTTCCATTTTGGATGTAACTTTTATAAGGTGGAGTCGCTATATTCATTCACAATGGAACATCTCCTTGTCATTGACTATGAGACAGATGCTGAACGAAAGCGTATCGATAGCGCTATTGAACGCTTTCGATCAAAGCTTGAGATCCACCGTGAGAAGGGCGTCATCATCCGCCTTGGTGGTGATGATATCGAGGAATTCCTCCAGGATCTATATGCGCGTCTTGAAAAGGGGAGAGAAAATGTCAGAATTTATGCTTCTGAAGAATATACGTCGACAATTGATGAAATTTCTGAAACGATTGTATATGAAACAGGTATTGAGACTGAATCCGTCAGAAAATTCACACGTTTCCTTCTGAACAAGATGAATGCCAGTTATGAGGGTGTTACAAATGGAATTGAGAGCTATTCTGTCTATACCAGGAAAGGAAGAGCATCAATTGGAACAAGGTTCACAACCCAGGATAACGGCACAAAAGTGGTTATTACTATAACTGGTTTTGGGAATGTCGTCCCCTTTGTCACCAATAAGATCGATGAAGATCTTCACACGTTTCTGGAGGAGAGCAGATGATATTTTTATGCCAGAGAGTAGTGGTAATGGAAATAATCGAGGAGGTATGAAATGAAAATTGATCTGAGTGGTTTTCTCCTATCCGAACTACGGGATATGATGGATGAGTATAAGAAGGCAAAGTCCGCTGGAGATGATGATCTGGCGAAAGAGAAGGCATTTGCCTGTGCTGCCCTGAACCGACGGCTTGCCTCCAATGTGCCGTCCCTGGAGGAGAAATACATGGGTCATGCCGATCGATGGGAGCAGATAGCAACCGGTTGCTCACCCCATCCGGCCAACAGGAGGGGCAGCAGAAATAAAAGTGCCGGGATAGGCTCCCGAACAAGATCGCAGGCTGAGGAAGAGCAGGATGGCGATGGCGCGTTTAATGCATCATCACTAATCACTCACTCTCAGGTACGCTGGGATGATATCGGCGGTCTGGATGAAGTGAAACGGCTGATGATGGAGACAATCGTGATAGCCGGCCTGAAGAAGCCCGAGTCGGTCAAACCCTGGAAAGGTATCCTGCTGTATGGACCGCCGGGAACCGGAAAAACGCTCCTTGCGGCAGCTGCGGCTGGCAGCCTGAATGCCTCGTTCTTTGATGTCAAGGCAGACAAGATCGTCTCCAAATACTTTGGCGAGTCCTCGAAACTGATCTCGGGCCTCTACACTGCGGCACGATCACACGCCCCTTCAATCGTCTTCCTCGATGAGTTTGATGCGTTGAGCCAGTCCCGGAGTGATGATACAAGTGATGCGACCCGAAAACTCCTATCAAGCCTCCTGACCGAACTGGACGGCCTCCAGGATAAGAAGAGTGACCGGCTGCTGCTGACGCTTGCCGCTACAAACACCCCCTGGGATCTGGATACTGCTGTCCTGTCCCGGTTCCCCCGCCGGATCTTCATCCCACTCCCCGATGAGGCAGCCTGCCGGGAGATCATCAGGATTCATACAGAATCACTTGATATCTCGTCCCTGAATCTTGATGAGCTGGGTGCAGAGTGTGTGAAGAAACGTTATTCGGGAAGAGATATCCATACCCTCTGCCAGCAGGCGATGTGGACGATGATCCGGGATGAAAATACGGAGTTGCATAATCTTGCATTGCTTCCATTTGATGAACTCCAGAAGCGATCCCTGAAGGTCAGGGCTCTCTCAATGGATGATTTTGATTCTGCAATTGCCAGAATCAAGTCACCGGTCACGAGAGCGGATCTCGACCTTTTTACTCATTGGTCAGAAGAATTTGGGGAGGACTTTTCATAGGCTGAAAAAGAATTGTAACAGGTCAGCACCCCCTCTCCTGACCTCTCCTTAACTCACATCACACACCCCCACTTTTCGGAAAATACGCCCGTATGACCGATAGATCCTTATATAATGAGAGATTAATAGATATTTGGG
>NZ_VOTZ01000033.1 GCF_024372745.1 Methanocalculus taiwanensis | reverse complement strand
CTTTTCAAAGGTGATGCGGATCTCCTATGAAGGGTTTGACCAGATCACTGAGGTGCCAAAGAAGGTCCGGGAGCTTGAGAAGAAGCTGAAACTTGATTTATTCCCTAAGTGAGAGCATAGTTTGGGCTCAAGAATTGAACGGTTGATAAGGAGATAGAGGAGTACGCCTGATATTAAGCCAAAACCGATGATCGCAATGAGTGCAGACTGATAGGAAAGGAGGCCTTTCTGGTAGATTGAACGATCCTGCGTCACCGTAAGGAGGATAAGAGGATCGCCGAAGATATCATGAATAACCCTTGAACCCCGAATAAAATCCTGATCACGATAGATCTCTGTTTCGAGTCCGGCTGATTGAAATTGCTCCTCTTCAATAATTGAGAGGGCCAGGGGAATACCCATCTGTTCGGAGATATGCGAAACCCAGGATTCATCAATCTGCCGCCCGAAGAGAAGAGTGCCAGCGACGGGCCCATCGCCGGAACTCAAAAGGATTGGTTGTACTCCAACAAGCACCAGTCCGGCATCAGTATTATAGAAACCTGAGATTTCCTCAGATCCTGTTGTAACAAGATGATCATGCAGTACGAATAATGTGGCTGGTATGTCGAGATTCTCATGAGTCAGGCTATCGTAACCCCGTGCATAGACGATCCCGCCATCGGGCCCGGTAAAGATCATATATTGGACATTGAGGTATTCAAAAACGCTTTCCTGTAGATTTCTTTGAGAATAATCAGGGTCCAGACCATGCACAAAATAATAGGTATCATCCCACATTGACCAGTCAACCACAGTCATCCGGAGATATGTGCGTTCAAGATCTATTGCCCTGACCGTGCGATCGATCGTCTCCAAAAGGATCTCGTCTTCAAGATCGACGAATCCTTCAAGCATAAATGACTGGCTAAAGAAGCCAAGCCCTCCGATCAGACAGAGGCTTACCAGGGTGATGATCACAATCGTCTGGGTTTTTACATTCATACAGGGAGATCCGGTTTTTGGTAATGCTCTCCGACACTATTTATCAGTATTGAAGACGACGTATCTTGATCATCTATGCGCAGTGATGAAATAAAAAAAGGGTACCCCCGTGCCCCAAACCGCTCTCTTCTCAGATCCCTCGGTTTAAGCAACAGCGAGATGGATCGTCCATTCATTGGGATTGCCAATGCCTGGAATGATATTGTACCCGGACATATTCACCTCAGAAACCTGACCAATAAAGTCCGTGAAGGCATCGCAGCAGGTGGCGGCGTTCCATTTGAGTTTGGAGTTATTGGAATCTGCGATGGGATAGCAATGGGACATATGGGGATGCGGTATTCGCTTCCATCACGTGAAAATATTGCTGATTCCATCGAACTGATGGTTGAAGCACATCGCTTTGACGGTCTCGTCTGTGTTGGTACCTGCGATAAGATCGTACCCGGCATGCTGATGGCAGCAGCACGTCTTGATATCCCCTCAATTTTGATCACAGGCGGCCCGATGATGCCGGGATCACTCAATGGAAGGGATCTCTCGCTCGTCGATGTCTTCGAGGCGGTTGGGAAAGTCGCAGCAGGATCCTATCCTGAAGAAGAGCTTTGTACCTTGGAGTGTGCAGCAATGCCAGGATGCGGAAGTTGCCAGGGCCTGTATACCGCAAACACAATGGCATGCATGACCGAAGCGATGGGCATGTCCTTAGCCGGGTCAGCCGCTATACCGGCAGTTGAGTCTGATAAGCTCCGGGTAGCACATGAAACCGGATACAGGATCATGGATCTTGTCAGATCTGGAACTACTGCACGGAAGATCATCACAGAGAAGAGCATGAGAAATGCTATCCGGGTTGATATGGCACTGGGCGGCTCCACAAATACCGTGCTGCATCTGATGGCGATTGCCAGAGAAGCGGGGGTTCCGCTCAATCTTGAATCTTTCAACCAGATAAGTGATGAAACTCCTCATCTCTGCCATATGCAGCCGGCAGGACCGCACGCAATGGTCGCACTCAATCGGGCAGGAGGCATCCCTGCAATCTTCAAACGTCTGGTTGATCATCTTGAGGACGCAGAGACCGTTACCGGGAGATCTGTCCTTGAGATTGCAAAGGGAGTACTCAGAATGGATGAGATGATCATACATTCCGCCGAGAACCCGATCCACACAACTGGAGGGCTCAGGATACTCTTTGGAACCCTCGCTCCGAATGGAGCAGTCGTCAAATATGCAGCCGTATCAGAGTCGATGTGGCAGCATACAGGACCTGCCAGGGTCTATGATGGCGAAGAACCCGCAATGAAAGCGATTCTTGGCCGCGAGATCAAGGAGGGAGATGTTGTTGTCATCAGGTATGAGGGGCCGAAAGGAGGACCGGGAATGCCTGAGATGCTCTCACCGACATCCGCCTTAATGGGTCTTGGATATGAACGTGTGGTTCTTGTGACCGATGGCAGGTTCTCAGGAGGCACACGAGGACCCTGTATCGGGCATGTCTCACCTGAAGCAGAAGCCGGTGGACCGATCGCTCTTGTAAGGGATGGGGACGAGATCGCAGTTGACCTTATTGCAAAACGCCTTGATTTGAATGTCGATGATCTCGAGCTCGATCGGAGGCGGAGCATGTGGCGGCCAAAGAATCGTTCATTACGGGGCGTCCTTGCACGATATGCCAGGACCGTCGGTCAGGCAGATGCAGGCGCAGTTCAACTATAAACCATACCATTTTTTTAAGAGTAGTATATCTGCCTTCCAAATAACCAAAAAAAGAGATTTATTCAAAGAGCGGATCGATCGCATCTTCAAATAAGTTGGATTTCCTGTCAACAGACTTTATAACATCCTGCTTTGTCTCTTTCGCCTGTTCGAGCAGTTCTGTTATCCTTGGTGCTTTTCCGATTGTTGAGAGGAGGACTACAGCGGCAATATAATTCGATCCGACAGGGTAATCTCCTCCCCTCACTTCAATTCCGGCAATATTTTCTTCAACCCAGGATTTAGACTTTTCAACACCCTTCCTGTCCAGTTCATTCGGCGGTCCCGCAACAAGTACGAGGGCACGTTCTGCTGTTGTATAGTCACAGGGGAGTGTCAGTCTTCCGAGCATTGCTCTCCTGACAAGACCGATGATCTTTGCAGACTTATCCTCACCGGTAAGAGAGCTCCCTTCCTTATCTTTCTTCCCAAATCCAGAGAAGAAACTTTTCTTCGGCTTGGTTTTTGTGATAACGTCTGATATTGCATACCCGATAGTGGATATACCGCCACCTCTGAGTGTATTGATGATCTCTGAAGAATCAACTACCATCTCACCCACACCAAATTGCCCTACTTCCCCTGCTCTGAATAGTACTCCAAATCTCCTGACAAGCTCCTCATTCAGCCGGTCATATGCACTCTTAACACTCTCCCCCTCTTCTTTCCACGCACTATTATCGAAGACAAAGGTATTATCAGCTTCATTCACCAGTGTAGCAAGGCTGCGGGCAGCATTGTAGGAGTAGAGACGCCCTTCTTCCGGTGCCGGGATCATTGCTAGTGCATAGACAGGTTCACGGTAAATTCGTTTCAGGTGCCTGCAGAGAACTGGCGTCCCACCAGATCCAGTCCCCCCTCCAAGCCCGGCCACAACGATAAACGCGTCGATATCATGTGTTCCCCGGGTATCTATTGCATTGATGATTGTGTCGATCTCATCTGCTGTGATCTTTGCACCACAGACATTGTCTGTCCCAACACCATGTCCTTTTACAACCGTCTGTCCGATCAGGAGACGATCCTTCATATCGATATTATGTAAACCAAGGAGATCTGTTCGTGCCGAGTTCACTGCTATACCACGGAAACTGCTATTCTGGAGTTTCTTATCATGGGCGAGGAACATATCGACGATCTTTCCACCGGCCTGACCAAATCCTATAAAAAATACCCGCATTGTATTGACACCCACTACATAAATGAATATAAGCGTAGTATTCCCAATATATAAGAGAATTTCGAAAATAATCACAATAATAAAATATAATAATAAATTCAATAATTAAAAACCAAATATTTCATTCACCATATCCAGGACAAGCTTTCGGAGACAAACGCTTCTTCATAACAACCATTCTCCAGTTACCCGGTAGAGAGGATGATGATAGTGAATCATCAGGTACTGTAATAAGCGCGCATGATTTTTGGGTTTTCTATCAGCAGATTGTCACCCTTTTCAGGTGCATTCTTCCAAAAATCAATTATTTACCATCTTTTCGAAAAAATATGGCCAATATGTTGGATTAAAATTTTACATAAATTAATATGTGGAAAACATGGAAGTCATTATAGGGGCACATTCAAGCCCTTATGTGATAGTATGATAGATCAATTCTTCGACGGAAATAAGGTATTTATAAAAGACGACTTCGAACAGGACAGAAAACGATATGCTGATCTCGCCAAATCCCAGAGTCCGAAGACACTCTGGATTGGGTGTGCCGACTCGCGTATCGACCCTGAGCGGATCACGCATGCCAAAGCCGGTGAGCTCTTTGTACATAGAAATATCGCCAATATTGTGCCGCTTCATGACTGGAACTTCGCGAGCGTCCTTGAATACGCAGTCGCCCACCTGAAAGTAGAGAATATCATCATCTGCGGCCATTCAGAATGTGGCGGTATCAAAGCCCTTGATAAAGAGATGCAGGACTCCTATATCCCCCTCTGGATTAATAATGCACGCGAGGCACAGATAAGAGTCGATGCCCGTCTATCCCCTCCGAAAAACCCGGAAGAAGCAAAACAACGGCTTACCGAGATCGAGAAGGAGAATGTCCGGCTCCAGATCGAGCATCTCAGGACATATCCAATTATAAAAAAGGCAGAAGATGAGAAGAAGATAGGAATCTACGGCCTCTATTTCTATCTTGAAGATGGAAAACTTGAAGAGATTAAATAGAACTATCTTTCAACTCTTTTTCAATCTCCGCCCGGATGAGCGAAAGAGAGATCCTGCCTACCGGTGTGACACGGCCGTTTACGACAACAATTGGAAGAGGAGGCTGGTGTTCTTCGATGATCATCCTGATTCGCGGCGGCACGCCGTTATCAAGAAGCGTCAGCTGAACTGAAACAGACTCCCCATACTCATTTTTCAATGCCTTCTGAAGCGCTGAAACGGCAGGAAGGAGCTTTTCTGTCGGCGCACACTCGGTCAGCTCACAACTTCGCTCATCATTACAGGGAAAGGGTCCGCAGGAAAGCTCCTTTAGTCCGATGATCTCGATATCGATCATACTACTCATAGAATATATCTGGATTGAGACAATTTAGCACCATCGTTTTCAAGAGCAGAATAAGTGCTCGAAACTCCAGCATCAAACCTGACATGTATTAGATGAATGCTTGCTATTTAGCAGTGATTTTACACTGAGAGAGCAGCTCATCAACATCCAATCATCTAATAATTCCATCCATTTTCCTGAATAAACAAAAATTCTGGTTTAAAGAAAATAGTATATAGACATACGTTTCTTTTCTGGAGAAGGGAAAAAGACAAGCTTTATTGCTCTTTTCAACGACTGTAAAAGAGGGTAGTTCCATGACCAGACCGATTCTTATTGACTTTTTCGCCACATGGTGTGGACCATGTAAGATGCAGACACCGATCATTGAAGATCTGCAAAAGAAGCTCGGGGATGCTGTAGAGATAAAGACGATTGATGTCGATCACCATATGGATCTTGCAGGGAAATACCAGATTCAGGTTGTCCCGACATTGATCATCGAGAAGGATGGAGCCGTCATCCATAAGCTTGAAGGGGTAACCGACGCAAGACGGCTGGAAGAACTTCTCAAGCCACTTATCTGATGGATAACAGGAAAAAAATTCTATCCATCATCTCGATACTAAACGAGAGATACGGCACCCTGTCGTGGTGGGATGCATCATTTGACGGGGTGGTGATCGGGGCGATCCTGACCCAGCAGACCCGATGGGATAATGTGGAGAGAGCGTTTGGCAAGCTGAAATCCGCAGGAATAGAGACCCTTGCATCAGTTATTGCCACAGATCCTGCAATTCTGGAATCCTGTATACGATGCACCGGTTTCTATCGTGTTAAGGCACACAGGCTCCAGAACCTTGCACAATTCATTCTTGGGCTTGATGAAGATATCAAACAGATCCCAACGTATGAGCTGAGAAAATTGCTCCTTACAGTAAAAGGAGTGGGAGAAGAGACCGCAGACAGCATCCTCTGTTATGGCCTCTTCCGCGACACCTTTGTTATCGATGCCTACACACGCAGGATATGCGGATGTGCAGAGATATCAGCATCAGATGATCAGTTGCGTTCACTATTCCTATCAGCTCTCTCCTCAGATAACGCACTTCTTAGGTCCTGCCATGGACAGATTGTTGAATATGCAAAAGAGTATTGCACAAAAAAGAGATGTCCGGAATGCATAATACAGATTTTAAACGGATAGGCCAACGCCTCTTCAACGAGGGGCTTGTCGGAGGCAACTTTGGGAATATGAGCATACGCCTTGATCCCGGCTACCTGATCACACGGAGCGGATCATACCTTGATGAGCCGGGAGAGCTTGTGCCTGTGATACCGGGGGAGCCTGTACGACCAGAGACATCAAGTGAATACAGGGTGCATGAAGCAATATATGGCAACACCGGGCATGCAGCGATAGTCCACGCCCACCCTTCATGTGCAGTAGCAGCATCAATTTGTATGGATCGGATTATCCCAATCGACAGCGAAGGTCAGATGCTCTGCCCGGAAATCGCTGTTGTAGAGGGTGCACCCGGAACACAGGAACTTGCGGATATGATCGCTGCTGCCCTTCAATCTGCCAATCTGGCAATAGCACGTGGTCACGGAACATTTGCAGCAGGAAGAACACTCGATGAAGCATATCTCTATACCTCGCTTGCGGAGCATGCATCCCGTGTTCTTTTTTATTCAAAGGGATTTTGAAAAAAGAGGATAATAATCAATTCTTTTTCTGCCCCTCAAGTTTATCTAGCTGTATCTGCAGCTTCCTGAGTTCTGCATTCGTCTCGCGATGATAGGCAAGAAAGATATCGCCAAGGAAACCAAACATCGTAATTATCAAACCCGACATAATCAGAAGGCCGGTTAAAACGGTCATTGGTATCCGCTCAATATTATGGAGCCAGTCGTAGACAACATAGATACCAAGGATAATACCAAGCAGGGTGAGCGAGAGCCCAACGAGACCAAAATAGAAGAGAGGATTTCCGACTTTGGCAAGCCGGTAGATCGTTTTGATGATCTTATATCCATCCCGGAGCGGATGGAGTTTTGTGGGAGTGCCTGGCCTCTGGCAGTAGCTCACCGGAACCACCACAATCCTGAGATCATTTCTGACAGCCTCTGCGGCAATCTCCGTCTCAATCTCAAAACCGGACTCCTTCAGGTTGAGGCGTGAGAGGGACTCCTGTGTGAAAGCCCGGTATCCGGAGAGAATATCCTCAAGGTATCTCCCATGAGCCCATTTAAAGAGGACATTGATGACGTGGTTTCCAAAACGGTTCAGCCGAGTCAGGGCACCTTTTTCATAACCGGAGAGGCGCTCACCAATGACGTGATCTGCCCCATGCTCAAGCGGTCCGAGCATTGTATCGGCATCCGCTGCGGCATAGGTTCCATCTCCATCAAGCATAAGAATGTACGGCTCTTTGATCATTGAGAATGCCTCGATAATCGCCGCACCTTTACCCTTGCCAACCTGTATTTCAACCCTCGCTCCTGCCCGCCTCGCCACATCAGCGGTTCCATCGGTACTCTTTCCGTCAATAACAAATATCTCTGAAAAACCCATCTCCCTAAAATCGCGGATAAGGGATTCTATAGTCTTCACTTCATTAAGTGTCGGAATGAGGATGCAGACATCCTTTCTCTCGATGGACATCAAACAATAATTAATAAGTACATTCTGATAAGTCCTTGTATGCATGCCGGAAAGCCAGGGATACGTATCCTGGGCATCTCTGAGAGCTGGACTGGAAGAGACCATTCTTACCTTGCCGGGGTTGTTATGAGAGGGGATCTCAGAATCGATGGATCTGCGATAACCAGGGTCACCGTTGGAGGAATGGATGGAACAGATGCGGTGATCCGACTCTTCTCTTTGCTTCATCGATCGGATATTAACCTTATTCTGATCTCAGGTGCCGCGATCGCCTGGTACAATATCATCAGTCCGAATCTGATCTGGGAAGAGACGAAGACTCCCGTTGTCATCATCACCTATGAGGAGTCGGGTGGGCTGGAAGAGGCTATCAGCCGTCATTTTCCAGACGATACAAAGAGGATGAAGGCATATCAAGCTCTTGGAGAGCGGGATTGCATCAAACTTGCAACCGGGCATTCCGTCTTCCTGAGGAGAGCCGGAATACCACCTGATACCGCCTTTAGAATCATCAACAGGTTCACCCTTGATGGCAGGGTGCCGGAGCCGGTCAGGGTTGCCCGGCTCTTTGCACGTTCGGTTATGCGATCATTTCAGATCGGGAAAGTATCTGATCAGTATCCTTGTGATACACATCAAGCCTGACGAGATCGCCCTGGCGAAACGTGCCATCTGTCAGATCCAGGAAGATCTGGCATCCCGGATACCAGTAGAATCCATTTGAACCGGGACCCCACAACCGCTGCACTCCTATATGGTAGGAGGGGATGAAGAGATGGGCATTCATTGAATTGATGAGAGCGCCAGTATCCTCTTCATTGACGAGGATCTCTGCACGGAGATCATCAGATCGATAGATCGCTGTACCCACATGCGTGATCGTCATCCGGCTGTCATAATTTAACGTACCCATCTCGTTAAGATGTTTTAGTTCCGAAATCGCAAAGATCTCAGGAGGGCCGGGTGCGAGTCCGGCAGACCAGAGCGGTATATGTAGCATCAGAAGCAGGAGAACAGCAAGAATGATCGTCACGACAACGAGGATTAATACTCCTTGAACTTGGGATACTGCATCGCCGGAATGCTCTTTATTCACTAAATCAGGTTGATTTTTTACCCATATATGTTATGGTAAAGTGTTATAGGAAGGTTTAAAAAAGAGAGATTGAAGGCTTATTCTTCAAGACCGACAAACGCGAGCTCATACATCCAGTCAAGAAGGAGTTCGCAGCTCTCAACCACACACTCGCGTTCACAACCAACACACGGGATCAGGTGTTCCCCTGCCATCAGGAGGGAAGGATCTATTATACGTTTCTTCGTTGATTTCAGAAGATACGTCTTGATCCCGTTTTTCCGGTACTCATGCCGTTCAACCATCCCGGTATCGATGAGCTTCTTGACAATCCGCGAACATTTCCTTGAGTCGACATCGAGGAGTTTCCACAATTCGCTCTGAAGAACGCCTTCACTCTTCGATTGTATCATCTGGAGCGCTTCATCAAATAGTTCATCAGTCATAGTGCTTCAGAGGACAGGTGCGATGCTCAGAATGTTGTTCCCGCGAATAACGACACAGCCGAGGTTGCGTTCGCGTGAGCCTTCTGTAATCTCGGTTGCTTCATCCATGTGGAGGTTAAGATACTCATCAACAGCAATAAGCCTCCCCTGAAGTTTCCGCCCATCATCCTTAATTTCAACGATAATTTTAGATTCAACAAGAGAATTCACTTTTTTAATAGGCAGAACGATACTTGACACCATTATGAATACTATAGCAGGGTTGCCTCATTAAACTTTTCATCCTGCTTCTTTTTGGTGGAGATATCCATTCAGACAAACGGATCAAATGGCCCATGTGCGCGAGCATATCCAGCAATCCTTGATCCGAATTGCCTGGCCTGATCCAGAGCGGGATCGTCAAAGATATCGGCCGGACCAATAAGACGACCGCCAGCAATCGTAAAAGCAAGGCAGATAACCCGTGGAGGGCCGCCTGAACGCGAACCCTGCGCATCACAGAGAGAGACAGGGAGCAGTGGCATCATAGGTCGCTCTATACCAGATGATCTCACCATGAAAGGCTGCGCAAACGGCTCGGCCGCCTCACCATAGGTTGGGAAGACACCGCCGGAGCGGAGAAGAAGACCCGGCGCGCCGACCCCAAATGGTATTGCCACTGATGCAGCCGGCTCTCCATCCCTCCTGCGCACCATGTAGACCCGTGACTCCTTCGGCCTCCGGATCGAGGCTAACAAACGGTATGTATCCTCAGGAAGGGAAAAATCAATGATGGATTTGCCCGCGGATGTGGTAAAGACAAAACCTTCCAGAAGACATTCATCCAAAACAAGCCGTGTTGTCGAAAAGGGATCACCAAAGATACGATAGAGATGATGATTATAGAGATCAACTGTCGGGAGATCAGAGAGGAAAACAACGATTTCTTCGGATTCCCTCTCTTGAAACGAGAGGCAACATGATGATATGGGAGCAGAGGCGGGGGAGCTGATCTTCTTTTTGCCCATGTAGTCCCTGCAGGAGCCGAGGATTGCCCCGACAAGAGTATCAATCTCCTCTTTTCCCCTGTGAGTCAGAAGGAATGCTACTGCATCCCCACACCGGAATACATATGAGTCGATGAGGATATCGCCTTCCTCCTTCTTTAGAAGGCGGGCAGCCAGCTCGAGCATACCCGGGTGCACCCGGTGTCCGGCAGGATACCCTCCGAGGCGTGCAGTGACAAGGGTGCAGTGTAAAAAGGAGATTCCCGACATATTCCAATACTACTCCTGGAGTGCTTCAAGCCGCTCGATTATGCCTCTGCTCCCGACATAGATCGGTGTCTTCTGGTGGACTTTTTCCGGCATTATTTCAAGGATATCAGTTGATCCGTTGCTGATCCGCCCTCCGGCTTCCCGGGCAAGGAAACCGATCGGCTGCGCCTCAAAGACCAGCCGGAGTTTGCCATCAGGTTTGCCAAGCGCGGCAGGATATGCATAGAGGCCCCCATATTTGAGTATCTGGTGGAAATCAGCCACAAAAGAGCCTGAATAACGGCTCTTTGCACCCTCGGCTTCTAGGGCGGCAATGAAAGAAGCATGTTTTTTCGTCCATTTCGGCCTCTCACCGCCGCTGCCATAGATGGTGCCCTCGGGCATCCTGATAGTATCCTCCATCAGGAGATACCGTCCGTCATCATCCAGAGAGAAGAGCGCGACCCCCGATCCTATCGAGAGAGTCAGGGTTGTCATCGGACCGTATAGGAGATAAAGCGCGGCCTTCATCTCTTTTCCTTTGCGGAGGACCGAACACCCCTCATAAATCCCAACGATCGTTCCGACTGCGAGATTGACTGCAATCAGCGAAGAGCCGTCAAGCGGATCCATCACAACAGAATACTTCCCAAAAGAGGCATTACATTCAAAGACTTCATCCTGTTCTTCAGATGCGATCCGCGAAACAAGACCGGATGCGGCAAGTTGCTGTGTAAGATGTCGGTCAGACCAGGTATCCATCTCCGCCTGGACCTCGCCAGAGGTATTAAGAGAGGCGGCATACCGCTGGTTTGAGATAAACGCTCTCCGTATAGGTCCTGCCTGTTCTGCAATCAGGCAGATGAGCCGCGCAAGATCTTCCTCACATCCCTTCTCGCTAAGATACTCCTGTACTGTAATCATCTGTTCATCACCTACATCCCAGGAATTTGTATCTGGGGCATACGTTATCAGTTCCTCGTCAACTGGAATATTAATGATTCCCCATCATTATGTTTCGAAACTGCCTTCCTGAAGCAGATCGTGCACATGGCGAAGCGCTTCGATTGCATCAGCCTGTTTCTGGTCGACTGCATGTTCCGCATAGAATGAGAGCAGATAATCCCGCCGTTCATCATTTAAAGCATCAGCAACACGCTCGAATGTCCTCTCAGGATAGAAGAGATCTGTTGCCGTCCTGATAAGAAGATGCTCCTCCTCTTTTGATATAATCCCGTTCCTCTTCGCAAGCTTGAGGGAACAGCGGATATTGACAAGCGGATCAGAGAGCGGATCAAGCGTTTCAGGATCAAAGACAAGGGCAACCTCGTCATCAGATATGAGAATTCCATCACGGTATAATGAATAGATAACACCCACACCTTCCATGCCAAGAGTATCAAGCTCAGCCGCCCTGAGAGCCCCCATACTGGATGCCCCGATCACCCTGATACCAGCTTTGATGACAGAGAGGATCTCACGATGGCCAACCGCTGCATCCTGGAAAAAGTACCCATCAATAATACAAACAACGGAGATATCCAAACCCGCTATCTTGACCAGATCACCGCGCCGGATCGGGGGTAAAAAGGTGGCACCCGGACAAAGTGCCCTTGCCTCCTCATGCGAGAGGCTTGGCCCGAGGTAAACGACTGCGCCGTGCATTCTTACACCGATCTCCCATCCTCTCCTGATCCATCGCGTACACCTCAAGGCCGGGGACGACCACCCTGACAACCGGGAGTCCGATTTCAGGATGTGTCAGGTCAGAGACGATCACACGGTCAAACCCGCAAGAAGCAAGGCGACTGCAGACATGGCGGATATCATCCAGAAGATCATCGCTTGAATGGGACGGAAGCCTCTCAAATAACACATCTCCATTCTCACGGAACCAGTATCCATTCATGCGTTTTGTCCTCTCATACCCGATCTGCCTCCTCATTTCGGCAACAACCGTATCCTCGCGGGCTCCATGTATCTGGGTAAGGCGGCTCTGTGCCACCTCGGTGAGTGCACGAAGGACTGCGATCTCAGGTGTTGTATGTGTCCCCATCCCTGTAACCAGAAGGGCCGGATCGCAGAGGACAGTATCATCTGCAACTGCGGCACAGGTAGGAATCCCAATATCGCTTGTAATATCCCTGAGAATCAGATTAATTCCCTCGCGGGCGAAACGATCGATGATATCTGAACTGATCGGATCAGAGACCTTTATAATCCTGTTTCCAGTATAGCGGGTTGCCTCCACAAGAGACCACGCATCTCTCTCGATCACCTCCAGCAGTCCATGGATGATGGCCTCTTCCAGGGTATTGCCGGATGCAATACCATTTGTATTTGTCCGGTGAAGGGGATTATATGCATGGGAGAGGGGATGGTATACGGCATGTGCAGGAAGAAGCACCTCCTCCTGATTGATGATATCATATCCGAAAACCCACGGAACCTGTGCGTCAGGATCCATGCCGGCAGGCAGGATTAGATCAACCGGATTGATAGCAGGCGATTCTCCTGAAATCTCACAATACCGTGCAATCATTTCTGGATCTGAGCGCATCTCAGCTGAGCACCGCTCAATCCCCTCCATGATAGCAGACACACGTGCTGCAACCGGCGTTGCTCCCTTGCCATTATAAACCGAGATTGCCCCCCCCTCGGCAGTCGGGCGGATACAGGAGAATACCGGTATACCGAGGCGATCAAGTCCGGTGATATCGGCAACCCTTGTAATGCCTGCCTGTGGGAGAAGAGTCTCGATCCGCTCAAGCGTGGACTCGGGGGATACTGCCCGGTGTGTTTCGATCATATACCCTTTCGGGCAGGATTTCAACTGCATCTGACTCTGGTAGATCTTCTCTCCTGAGATGATTATTACCTTTGCATTATGATACAATCATAGTAACAGAGTATATACGATCTGAGGATAAGATCTGACGCAGATGATCCCGCAGCAGAGAACAAACAGGGTTGTTGCTCTGGATGCTGCCCGTGGCGGTGCTATCATCGCCATGATCGCCTATCATATCATCTTCGATCTTAACTATTTTGGGATTATTGCCTTCGATCCCCTTTTCAGATATCTTGCATATCCGATAGCCGGAGCATTCATCTTTATCGCAGGAATATCCCTCCACCTGAAGATGAAATCAATCGGAGTGCAATCTGAGAGTAAAGAGTATGTCAGGACATTCCTCTCAAGGGGCCTGAAGCTCCTGCTCATCGCCGCCGCTATCACAATTGCCACCTGGGTGTATCCGCATGATGGATTCATTGTCTTTGGAATACTCCACCTGATCGGGACAGCAACCATACTCTCAATACCGTTCCTAGCCCTTGGAAGGTGGAATGTCATTCCGGCAGCCCTGATCCTGATGATCTGGATCATCTTCTTCCCAATCTCCGGTCCAGGCTATCTCATCCCAATCGGTATTTATCCACCAGGTTTCATAACCCTCGATTATGAACCACTTATCCCCTGGTTCTCATTGGTACTCCTTGGAATTGCTGCAGGTTCGATTTCTTATTCAGGGAGGGGGATTTATAATTATAATAACTGCTTATTCCGGTTACTGGCCATTCCAGGTAGAAATTCACTCATCATCTATCTTATCCATCAGCCGATTATTATAGGGTCACTCTTCCTGACCGGACTTGTTGCAATCTGATATAATTATTCACGGATTGAAACAGAAAGGTTAATTGTTCTGCCTTGAGTATCGATTACTATGTGCGCCGGTTTTTTGAAGCGTTTCTTTGGGAAGAAACCTCACGTGGTCTACAGCCCGCCCCCACCATCAATATCCCATGGTGCAGGCATGCAGATACCAGAATATAAGAACAAGCCATACTTCATCGTGGCATCTGTTGAGATGGGAAATACCACAACCAAATGCATCCTGACAGGAACGAGCCTTGAAACAGGTGCATGCTACGTAATCAACAAAACGGTGAGTATGAGCAGGGATGTTCGTCCTCCAAAGCCCGGAGAGCAGATCTTCGGAAAAACACTGGA
The DNA here is from genome assembly GCF_024372745.1 of Methanocalculus taiwanensis. Lineage (GTDB taxonomy): Archaea > Halobacteriota > Methanomicrobia > Methanomicrobiales > Methanocorpusculaceae > Methanocalculus > Methanocalculus taiwanensis. The sequence continues at coordinate 1,581 of NZ_VOTZ01000033.1, read as the reverse complement.
TGGAACCGAGCTTACCCGGGAATCAGTAACCGAACTCGTACGTGATACCCTGATTCAATGTCACCGTGAAGCAAAACTGGATATCAAGAATGATCTTGACTTTGTGGTGCGGAGCACCGGGGTTGTTGCAGCAATGGACTCGCCTGACCAGGTTGGCGATTTTGTCATCGCTCTTGCAAACGGCTGCCTCGATGCCGGGGTACCACCCCGGAAGATGACTCCGCCAATGTCGATCGATAACCTCCCTCCAAAACTCAGGGAACATAGTTATGCAGATAAGCTTGTCTTCACCGGTGCCGTGGCAGGTGTTGTACCACCAATCGGCAGTACAGGGGTTGAGATGGTGGCAAATGAGATGGAGGGGGAACTTGCAATGGCCGGGATTAAGGAAGGCGCAAAATGGACCCCGGTCGATTGCAGAAACCCATGTATCTCACTTGACTTTGGAACCACCCTTGACGGGAGAATAACAGGTGATGTTTTGCATGATGCCGACAATCCCTTTGCAAAAACCATCGGCAATTTCTGTGGCCTTGCAGGAGCCATTCCAGATGCAATCATCAGGGGCACAGGTCTGGTCCAGGAGAGAACCGGCACCGCACTGGATATTTTTGGTGAAGGAATGGGGGGTGGAAGCTTCTCACTGGGAGGGCATAAGAAGGTGATATCCGAATATGTCGATCTCTGCCATGAACATATAGACATCAGGATTGTTCCCCCGGACCGTAAGCGCTTTGGGCGTGTACCGGTTTATGCGGATGTAGCCGAGGAATCGGGAGTTGCCCTTATAGGCTGTGACTGTGGCATAAATGGAAATGAAACCGACAGCCTCAAAAAGATTGGTGCGGAGATCTATGAGAAATACAGGTTGCCTGTCGTAACAGAAATTATCGATCGGGTCTGTGCCGGAATGGCACTCCGTATGATTGATGTCTGTGTCGAACGGAATCTGGTTCCTGAGAATGCATCCATAGGATTCACAGGAAGAGCTGCGATATCGGGGAAAAAACCGGAGTATATTCTCGAAGGGATCATCGAACGCGAACTCTTCGCAGATCCCGTCGATCATCTCGTCTTTGTCGATGATGGTCTTGCACGAGGAGCTGCTTTGATGGGGCGATGCATGAACTCACTTGGTAAGCCAAAGAATCCTCTCGGCGGCGTCCGTGGAGGGGGTTGCATCATGGGCAAAAGGATAAAGATTGGGAGATAGATGATGGAAGAAGCAGAATTATTTGATCTGGTTATCCCACCCGGGGTGCCGCGAACTATCATACGAACGGTACTTGAAAATTATGATGTTGAACTGGTCCCACATAAAACACGTCTCAGTTTTGCCAATATGGATGGGGATGAACGTGACCTCCTGGCGTTTCGTGGAAAGAGAGGAGAAGTTGAACGCGTTGAAGCATTCATGTTTGAAGAGCTCAAAAAATTTATAAATTAATCTATTTTTCGTAACTGGTCAGCTATACCTGTAAGCCACAGTGGGCATGAAGGGTTCTCTCCTGAATGCTCCTTTGATGGCGGCAAGTACTGACCCCTCATTCTTCTTCACAGTTGAGATATACCCTCTTACCC
>NZ_VOTZ01000032.1 GCF_024372745.1 Methanocalculus taiwanensis | reverse complement strand
AGATTGATGCGTTCCTCCTCGGAGGTGAGCAGTAAATGACGGAAGAGTGGAAACCAAAGATTCTCGGCATCATCTGCAACTGGTGTTCCTATGCAGGAGCAGATCTCGCAGGGAGTGCACGAACACAGTACCCACCCGACATCAGGACGATCAGGGTCATGTGTACCGGCCGTGTCGATACCCTCTTCATCATGAAGGCGTTCATTGACGGAGCTGACGGAGTCCTGGTGTCAGGTTGCCATTTCGGCGACTGCCACTATCTTGAAGGCAACTACAAGGCAGCTAAGAGGATGTTTTTAATGAAGAGTGTCCTCAAGAACATGGGACTCGAAGACAAGAGACTCAGAATGACATTTGTCTCAGCATCAGAAGGTGCAAAGTGGGCAAAGGTCGTCGAGGATGTTGTCAGGACAGTAACTGAACTCGGGCCTAGCCCCATTAAGGAGTTCCAGCAGTAGACGGAGGGTGGAATATGACGAAAAAGATCGTGCTGAATATGATCACACAACGTTCCATTGAAGAGGGAGTGGCCATGGAGAAGGGAAAAACCACCCCTGAATATTTCAAGGCCTGTTCAATTGTTGAGATGAACCCTGAGGATATGAAGAAACTTGGCATCTGGAAGAATACCAGTGTCAGGGTTACGAGTGAAGTTGGGAGCGTCATTGTGACAGCGAAAGAACCAACCCAGTTCTGCCCTCCGGGACTTGCTCATATCCGCCAGGGAGTATGGGCAAACCAGGTTGTCCCTCCACGAACGCAATCTACCGGAACACCACAATACAGTGGTTTTCCCGTAACAATTGAACCTGCGATTGACGAGAGAGTGAAAACTGCCCTGGAACTTGTACAGGGTTCTGTCGGTCTATGGAAAGGAGGTAATTAGCTATGCCAAAATGGATCACACAGGTCGGATGCCCATATTGTGGGGCATCCTGTGATGACCTTGAAGTTCTCGTCTCAGATGACGGAAAGAGAGTCCTTGAAACACGGAATGCGTGTGCAATTGGAAATGAAATCTTCCACCATGCCCAAAGCCCTTCACGTCCAAAGCTGCCCAGAATGAGGCAGCCGGATGGCAGTATGAAGGAAGTTTCATATGATGAAGCCATCGATTATACCGCAAAGACACTGCTTGCTGCAAAGAAGCCTCTTATATATGGATTTGGATCGACAAACTGCGAGGGTATGAGTGCAGTTGCCCGTGTTGCAGAAAAAGGCGGAGCAGTCCTTGATAATTGCGCCTCGATCTGCCATGGCCCCTCATTCCTTGCAATCTTCGATAACGGCTACCCAAGCTGTACACTCGGAGAAGCAAAGAACCGGGCCGATGTGGTCGTATTCTGGGGCTGCAATCCTATGCATGCCCACCCACGCCATACCTCCAGGTATTCGATCTTCCCAAGGGGAACGTTTACGGCAAAAGGCCAGATGACCCGTACTATCATCTGCGTGGATCCAAGGGAGACTGATACGGCCAAACTTGCTGACCATCATCTGATGGTGAAGCAGGGTCATGATTATGACCTCTTCGATGCGTTCAGGACTGTACTCCGCGGACATGACATCCCTGATGAAGTTGCCGGAATTCCCAAAAAAACAATTCTTGATGCGGCTAAAGTCATGAAAAACGCCCGTTTCGTCATGATATTCTTCGGGATGGGATGTACTCATACCGATGGGCGGAATCATAATGTTGACATCGCAATCAGCCTGACCCGTGACCTGAATGCCCACACAAAAGCTTCAATTATGGCAATGCGTGGACATTACAATATTGCGGGACCCGGTCAGGTCTGGTCATGGCAGTTTGGTTTCCCATATTGTATCGATCTCTCCAAGGGAACCCATGCTCACATGAATCCGGGTGAAACAAGTTCGATTGACCTTGCAATGAGAGGTGAGATTGACTGCTTTGTAAATGTCGGAACAGATGCAGGGGCACATTTCCCGATCCGAGCCGTCGAGCAGTTGAAGAAGCATCCGTTTATCACCGTTGATCCAAACATCTGCATGGCAAGTGAGATCTCTGATCTTCATATTCCTGTCCGTGTTGTAGGGGTAGAGGAGCCGGGTGTTGTCTATCGGATGGACAATGTGCCAATCCAGTTCAAGAAGGTCGTGGACGGACCCGAGGGAGTTCCAAGCGATGAAGAACTGTTCGACAGGGTCTATGAGCGGATGTGCGAACTCACTGAAACCGAACCAATCTGGCTCCTTGCAAAAGACCATGCAAAGGCAGCAACCAACGCGGAGCAGTAAATATGGCGGAAATACTAATCAGGAATGGATTTGTTATTGATCCAACCCGTAACATCAACGGAGATGTAGCAGATATCGCCATTAAGGACGGCAAAATTGTCGAGAGTGTCGGTGCTTCGGCAAAGGTGATCGATGCTACCGGGAAAACCGTGATGGCCGGTGGTGTGGATGTCCATGCCCATGTTGCAGGACCAAAAGTGAATGTTGGCCGCCTGATGAGGCCTGAGGACAAACTCCATAAAAGTCCTCATGCCCAGAAAAATTACCGGATGGAGAGTGGTTTCTCGATTCCAAGTACATTCAAAACGGGGTATGATTATGCCAGAATGGGATATGCCTTCGTTATGGAAGCAGCAATGCCTCCACTCCACGCCCCCCATGTACATGAAGAGATCCATGATACACCAATCATCGATCAGGCGGCACTTCCGGTCTTTGCAAACAACTGGTTTGTGTTTGAATACCTGAGAAACGGTGAGATCGAAAATGCCGCAGCATATATTGCATGGCTTCTAAAGGCAACGAAAGGGTATGGAATAAAAGTCGTCAACCCTGGCGGCACCGCTGCCTGGGCATGGGGATTGAATTGTCTTACACTCAATGATCCGGTACCATACTTTGACATCACTCCGGCTGAGATCATTACCGGCCTGATGAAGACAAATGAGTATCTTGGATTGCCACATTCAATGCATATCCACCAGAACGATCTTGGGAATCCCGGCAACTATGAGATTACCCTCGAATCACTCCGTCTTGCAGAAGGGGTTGCGGCAAAGAATAACTTTGGACGCGACACCGTTATGCATTCCACCCACATCCAGTTCCATTCGTATGGTGGAGATTCCTGGGGGACTTTCGAGTCGAGAGCTCGCGAAGTCATGGATTATGTCAATAAGCAGAAGAACATCAGCATTGACCTTGGCTGTGTGACACTTGATGAAACCACAACCATGACCGCCGATGGACCATTTGAGCACCACATCACCAACTTGAACCATCTGAAATGGGCAAACACCGATGTGGAGGTTGAGACTGCTGCAGGAGTTGTTCCCTATGTCTATGACAAAAACATCAAGGTAAGTGGTATCCAGTGGGCAATCGGCCTTGAAATGGGGCTCTATGCAGCCGATCCGATGCGGACATTCATTACCACCGATCATCCGAATGCAGGTCCCTTCACCAGGTATCCACGGATCATCAAATGGCTGATGAGCAAACAGGCAAGGGAGGAGACACTCGCATCATTCAAGCATACTGACAAGGTGATTGATGCAACAAACATCCATTCCATGGACAGGGAACTCTCACTCTTTGAGATTGCCCAGATGACAAGAGCAGGACCTGCAAAGGCACTCGGCCTATCGGGCATGTTCGGCGGGCTTAGTGTGGGAATGGATGCTAGTGTTGGTATCTTTGACCTGAATGTCAATGATATGCCATCTGATCCCGAAGCAATCGAGAAAGCCTTTGCCCGGGCATGCTGGTTTATCAAATCAGGAGAGATTATTGTAAAGGATGGCGATATTGTCAGCCATGGCAACAAGAGAACGATCTGGGTGAAGCCGAATGTTGCAGAGAATCCACAGGTTATACGGGATATAGAGGATAAATTCCTGAAAGATTATTCCGTTGGATCTGACACGTACCAGGTACGGGATTATCTGGCTCCAAATCCCTACGTGATTGAATTTGACGTGGAGGCCTGAGGTGCATTATGGCTCAAATTACATTAAAACCAACGAAAGTACCAGAACTCTATCTTGAGTGCTACAATATCACACCTGATGCATTCGCTGGAAAATCACTCATGGAGATTGCCGATCTGGATGCACATGAAGGAAAAATAAAAGTGAAGCTGGGCGATTATTTTGATATCGCCGGGCAATCAGGGAATACCGTAGAAGAGACTGCCATCAAGATTGAGGGAGACTGTTCAAAAGTTAAATACATCGGCAATAAAATGACTGCCGGGTCCATCACTATCAATGGAAATGCCGATATGTATGTCGGCGGATGGATGAAAGGCGGTAAAATCCATGTGATGGGGAATGTTGATTCATTCTGCGGCATTGCAATGGAAGGAGGAGAGATCCTTGTCGAGGGAAATGCCCAGAACCATGTCGGGTGTGCATACCGTGGTGACTGGCGTGGTATGAGGGGAGGTACAATCCGGATCAAAGGAAGTGCCGGAAATGATATCGGGACCTTTATGCTAGGTGGAACCATCATCATTGAAAAAGACGCCTTTATTCATGTATCTACCCATGCAGAAGGTGGAACGGTTATCATCAAAGGTAACGTCCAGGGGCGTGTTGGCGGACAAATGGTAAAAGGAGATATTTATGTCCTTGGATCGGTCCAATATATGCTTCCGGGATTCAAAAAAGTGGGTTCTGTTGAACAGAAGATAGATGGAACAGAGGCAACCTTCACCCATTATGTCGGCGATCTAGGTGAGCGCCACCCGAAATCCAAGGGGAAGGAAGTGTATGCAAATCTCTATGTTCTGGAATCCTGAACATACACTTTTTTCATTCAAAATGAAGGGCTTCAACCCCTTTCAATAAAATGCAACCAAACACCAGGTGATGTATGACAAATCCCGGTAAAGAATTCATGGAAAAAACCAGTTATCCGGACTTCTCGACATTTGATATGATATTGAGAGTTCCAGAACCGCCACCTGAAAATCCCGTTCCTGACAATGCAAAGATCATCAAACTACCCAGTCCGAAACGTATCAAGTTTCCAGAGTTTTCTTCACGGGATGCACTTGAGAATTGGGAGCCGACAGAGTTTTTTTCACGATCATCAATGAACTTAAAGGAGCTCTCGTTTTTACTCTGGTGTATGCAGGGAGTCAAAACCGTTCGCGACAGAGAGACAGTTATAAGGAATGTGCCCTCATCAGGAAGACGACACCCGATAAACACCTATTTTGTTGCCGGGGAAGTTGAGGGTATTCCAACAGGTCTTTACCAGTATATCCCTTCAAAGCACCAGATTGCATTACTCAGAGAGGATTCGGATCTCCCATTCGCCATGGGTACTGCCAGCATGAATTTCAAGATGGTTACCCGTGCTCCTGTCACTTTCATCTGGACAGTAGTTCCCTATCGTTCGGTCTGGGCACTTGGAAACAGAGGATACCGGAATGTCCTGATTGAAGCCGGACATGTCTGCCAGGCCCTGATTATGGCAGCTGCAAGTATCGAATATAAAGTTCATCCTATCGATCTCTTCCACGATCAAATGGTTACACAACTGACAGGTAATGATCCCGCTTCAGAATGGCCACTCTATTTAGCTGCAGTTGGGAAAACAACACCACAGTATTAGGAATTCATTAAGGCTAATCCATCATGATCATCGAATCCGCACAATTACATACCGCTGATGAACACTGCGCATACAGCAGTGAACACACAAACGAGTTATACCGGATCGATCTGAGACTTGGTATCCCACACGCTAAATTACCCGGAGCGCTCGAATGGTGGGGAGGAGATTCAGGGTTATGCCGGAGATCCACTCAACATCCCTACCTTGTCGGGGCTGTGATCTCGGGAGATGAGTGGAGTGATCTAAAGGATATCATGAACGCTGTTTCATATGCATCCCGGAAGTCCGGTCAGATACAGGTTTCAGTATTTGAAAAGCCGGTTGAACATGAAGATAATGAGGTTTCATTCTATCTTTTTCATCCAAATCCCGGCTTACGCTCGTTTTTCTATCACCTTTCCCTGACAACACAGATACGTCCTGTAGAAAGTACATTCGTGAATGCTATTGCATCCGGCATTCCGGCAACACTAACCACTGTTCCCCCATTACCGCCAGAAACCGACAAACGAAAAGACCTTCGCCGGAATAAAAGAATCAAAGCGGAGATAACTGAAACCAGAAAAACATCTGCAGATATATATTCCAGATACCGCCATGATAGGCAAGACAAGCCTGTTCGGATTGACATACTGAGGATGGTTCTCAGACAGGGTATGAATACGGTTGCAGAATACGATATACCACAGGAACGCTGGCTCAACCCCCTTCAGGCAGTTCAAAGAACAGTAGCCCGCAGGTCCCTCAGAGAATATAGAATTCAAAGAGGATACCAAATTACAAAACCGCGTTTCCAGAATGGTGATGAGATTTACGTGATGAGCGATCTCCATCTTGAACATGCAAACAGCATCCCCCGCTATAAACGACCTTTTTTGCAGAGTGACCCCGGAGAAATGAATCGTATACTTATCCGCAACTGGAACTGGACCGTAAAACAAACCGATACGGTATTCTATCTCGGAGATCTTGCATATATGAGTGCAAATCCTGCCGATTTTTATTTAAACCAGCTGAATGGGAAGATATGTTTCCTTGAAGGAAACCATGATCCCTACCAGCCATTTATGTCCCATTGCCTTCTTATGCGATATCGGGAGATCCCCTATCTTTTTATTCACGATCCTGAGGAATTGGTCAGGCCTTTTAATGGATGGATCATTCATGGTCACGTTCATAATAAGGATCTTGCCAGGTATCCATTCTTCAACCCAGAATCAAAAACAATTAACGTGAGCGCAGAAATGATTGGATATCATCCAATTTCGATGCGTGAGATCGATAGCCTCGTCAGGACAATGGATGAAAACATGACATTCCGTGAAATGATGCAGGTTCATAGACAATCAAATCTTGATCCACAGGAACAGCTTAGATACAGTTATTCACGAGGCAACCATGTCAGTCAGACCTAAGATTCAAAAAAACCTTGAAGACCGTGGGGGAGTTATTACTGGGACGAATAAAGAATTCCGGACTATCCGCCTCAGGATACCCGGAGGGATCATATCCCCCGATCAGCTCGTGCATATAGGAAAAACGGCAAAAAAAATTGGTAGTGGTACTGTTCACCTGACGATACGCCAGACCATAGAAATATCTCATGTCCCAATCGATAAAATACCTACTCTTATCAGAGATCTTGAGAAAAAGGAGATATTCCTTGGGGCTGAGTATCAGGAAGTTGTGAACATTACTGCCTGTCCGGGAACTGACAGGTGCCGTTATTCCATTATTGATACACGAAATATTCTTCTTCAGCTCGATAACAAACATCATGGACGGGATATGCCAATCAAGGTTCGTATCGCCATCTCTTCATGCCCAAACGGATGCACAAGCGAGCGGGCAAGTGAGATCGGCATTACCGGACTTCGCACTCCAATACGGAATGAGGGATTATGTACTGGATGCGGGACATGTGCACATACATGCAAGGAAAATGCGATTATAATGATAAATGGCCGACTGCATCTGGACACATCACTCTGTGTGAACTGTGGGATGTGCATCGACTCCTGTCCGTTCCATATTATCAAAGGACACCCTCCGATGTTTATGATTACAGTCGGAGGACGGAGGGGGCGTCATATGGTTCAGGGAAGGGAGCTTATTGTCGTCGATTCGGAAGAGAAAGCTATAGCAGTTGTTGATACGGTAATTGACTGGATATATAGATACGCGTATAGTGGAAAGACACTTACCGATCAGATGGATGCCATGAAATTTTCAGTTTTCCAAAAACGGATTCAGCGTGATTTTCCAGTATCCAGAACAGAATGAACAACACATAAATGAGGTGACCATATGAACAACGAACAACAGATCAGAGACAGAGAGGTTATCTATCACCCAATCGGTGTTGTCAGAACAGAATTCACCGAACAGGAACAAACACCCATCCAGGGAATTTTTAATAATGCCATTGGAACGATTGAACTCTTACCGGAGTTTGAAGAGGGGCTGACGGAGATTGAATCTTTCAGCCATCTCATTCTCCTGTATCATTTCGACAGGGCAGATGGATATTCCCTCTTGCAGCGGCCTTTTCTTGATGGCGAAAATGCACGTGGCATCTTTGCAATCCGGCATTTCAAGCGGCCTAATCCCATTGGGATCTCAATCGTCCGGCTCCTCGAAGTCAAAGGGAACATTTTGCGGATACAGGGCGTTGATCTCCTTGACGGAACACCTCTGCTTGATATCAAGCCGTATGTTCACCAGTTTGATAACCGGGAAGAGGTATCAAGCGGATGGGTTGATAACCAGCATCTGGATGAGATTTCTGACTGGAACTGCACTCCGAAAGAGCTGAGGAATCGTAAGCGGACGAATATCGGTTGATACTCTACAGAGAATCTCCATTTTTATTATCTGCAACGAAGAGGGGGCATTTTCGAGGTGAAAACATGAAAATGATGATGAACAGTGGGAGAACGATAAAGCAGGGAGAGCAACTGTATTACAAGGAGAGCCCTGAATACTCCGAACAGACATCCCTCTGCTTCATACACCCGGCTGATCTCTTCGAAATCGGGTTGGAAGAAGGAGATAATGTCGAAATCGAGACAGAAACTGGAATAACCGTTTTTAAAACCGTTGCATCTCCTGAAGTCGCACAGGGAGAGGTATATCTCCCATGTGGACCTCATGCAAATTTTATTCTCCCCCCGGATACGCACTCGGTTGGTGCACCCGATTTTAAAACACTCATGGTGGAGATCCGCCCAACATCAAAAGAAGTACTATCCTCATGGGATCTGCTGGAGGAGGAAGGTGGGATCAGGTACGACAAGTTTTCCAATGGATGCCCCACAATCTCCCCTGAAGGCACAACAACAATTAAAGACGTTATCTGCCCTCTCTGCGGGTGTCTCTGTGACGACATCGAACTGACACTCCGGGATAACCGTGTTGTGGAATGTAAAAATGCCTGTTCTCTTGGAAATGCCAAATTTCTTGCCAAAAACCGGCTCATGAAACCAATCAAAAAGGTTGAAGGCGCATGGGAAGAGATCAGCTATGAAGAGGCGATAGGATACACAGCGGACGTTCTCCTGAATGCAAAGCGGCCTTTACTCTTTGGATGGAGCGGAACACACAGCGAAGCGCAATGTGTGGGCATAACAATTGCAGAATGTATCGGAGGCATCATCGATAACTGTTCTTCTGAATGCCACGGCCCTTCAATAATGGCGATCCAGGAGGTCGGGCATCCCGGATGTACTCTTGGACAGGTGCGCCAACGTGCCGATGTTGTCGTCTACTGGGGTGCCAATCCATTAGCAGCCCATCCACGGCATTTAAGCCGTTACTCAACCTATTCTGACAGCCATTTTCTTGAGAATGCCAGTTCTGACAGAAGAATTATCGTCGTTGATGTCCGGGAGTCTGAAACTGCGAAAATTGCAGATGAATTCATCCAGATAAAATCCGGGGGGGATTATGCAGTATTTTCTGCCCTGAGGGCTATTATACTTGGGAAAGAGGGCGTTCTTCCTGATACAGTTGCCGGCGTTCCAAAAGATACATTGATCAAGCTCGCGAAAACATTACTGAACGCCAGATTCGGAGCATTTTTCACAGGTATCGGACTAACTCAATCGAAAGGAAAATACAAAAATGTCAGAAACGCTATCGAACTCATCGATGAACTGAACAGGCACACAAAATATACCCTCACCCCGATGCGTGGCCACTGGAACGTCAATGGCACAAACCAGACTTTTACTTTCCTGACCGGGTATCCGTATGCTGTCGATTTTTCCCGGGGGGTCACCTATTTCAATCCCGGTGAAACCTCTGCCATTGATCTTCTCGCAAAAAAAGAGGTTGACGTATGTGTGATCATCGGAAGCGATCCAGGGGCCCATTTCCCACGAGCCTGTAATGAACACCTCGCAACTATTCCGACAATTGTTATCGATCCCTTCCCGATAATGAGTACAGCAGTTGCCACTCTTCACATACCGGTTGCAATGACAGGCGTTGATGCGGAGGGTATTGCATACCGTATGGATACCGTACCACTCCGGGTCCAGAAGGTAATGGACTCCACCCAACCCGATGATGCCGAATTACTCAGACGGATCCTAAAAACAATTCAGGAGAGGAATGAACAACAAATCACCGCTCATACCAGAGAGATCGATTCCCAATCCACGATCATACCGGTTGATGATGGCCGCCGCCCCCATCAGTCCGGATGATGAAATCACATTTTTTTCGGATATGATCGGCCCTCGTATGCGATCATGCACAAAACGGATCTCACGGAGAAATAAACACATTCATTAAACCCATTCATACACCCCATCCAATCAACAGCGATTACTTAACAAGCACATTCAAATCTATAGGATTGGGGGTCAATGACGTTTAGTTAATATAAGTAAAAAATTAATTAATATAACAAAATTTATTACAACTGAATTGAGACATATGGATTATGTTCAACAGATTCAGGAACACAAAAACCTGCCTCCTTATCTTCATCCTTCTGGCAGCAACACTCTTTATTGCCGGATGTACCGGAGTACAGGGAGAAGAGACACCAGTTGAAACCGGAGCACAGGGAGAATTGATTGTTTACACGGCAGCATCCCTGACAGGAGTGTCGGCAGATCTCGGCAGTGAATTTGAGAAGAGATATCCCGGTACAAAAATCACATTTAATCTCGCAGGAACACAGACCATTAAAAACCAGATCCAAATGGGAGCATACGCCGATGTCTTCATGTCAGCTTCAACCCGTTATACAAATGAGTTAATGGGCGGAGGATATCTGGTGAATGATACTGTCAGGAAATTCACCTCTAATTATATCGTCATCATCGTCCCGTCAGGTAATCCAGGGGATATACACTCATACACCGATCTCACAAGGCCCGGAGTAAAGATTGCCATGGGAACCGAGGAGGTTCCGGTAGGTATCAATACCCGTATTGTCCTCGATAAGCTGTCCGCTTCACCAGATACTCCCGATGGATGGAAAGACGCTGTATTTCAGAATGTTGTCACCTACGAGACAACCGAGCCGGGTGTTGTAACCAAGGTCGGCCTTGGTGAGGTGGATGCAGGATTTGTGTACGAATCATCGTTCAGTGCCGCAAAAACCGGCAGTCTTGAACTCATTCCGATCCCCGAGGAATACAATGCACTTCAGATTTACACCCTTGGTATTCTGACAGACAGCACAAACAAGAAGACAGGTGAGACATTCATTGAGTTTATACTCTCAGATGAGGGCCAGAAGATCCTGAAAGATTATGGCTTCACATCAATCACCACCACCTGATTTTTAATTCCATTCAAATGAACAACAGACCTGATGCTATGCGGCAAAAAATAGGAATATGGTTTGGGAAGGGGGTTGGCGCATTCCTCATTCTAATTGTCTGCCTCTTTCTCTCGTTACCACTCATCGCCCTTCTTCTGCGGGTCACTCCTGAGCTGCTTGCCACCTATATACCAAATGAAACCGTTCAAAAAGCGCTCTGGCTCAGCATAACAACATCAATCATCTCAATGGCCATCGTGATTTTTATAGGAACGCCAGCTGCCTACTTTCATTCCAGGTCATACTACCCTGGAAAATCATTCGTTGATACACTCATCGATCTCCCCCTTGTGCTTCCTCCGGCGGTGGCAGGCCTTGCACTTCTGCTCCTCTTTGGGAGAACAGGACTCCTTGGGAAGTACCTGAATGTTATCGGAATTGATATTGCATTCACGACCGTCGCAGTTGTTCTGGCACAGATCTTCGTTGCCTCACCATTCTACATCAGGCAGGCAAAAGCACTCTTTGAACAGCTGGATCCTGCATATGAAGAGACTGCAAAGACACTTGGCTCATCATCCCTGCGGACCTTTCTCTTCATCATTCTGCCACTCTGTGCCACAGGACTCACCTCCGGCGCAATTATGACATTTGCCCGTGCACTCGGGGAATTTGGCGCAACCATCATGTTCGCAGGAAACCTGCCCGGCATTACACAGACGATGCCTCTTGCCATATATGCTGCCATGCAGGGAGATTTCGATGTGGCAATAACCATCTCGGTTCTGCTTGTGGCAATATCACTGGCTATCATGCTGACTGTCAAGTTACTGACTGATAAATGGAGGTACAATGTTTAAATTCTCTGCCAGTAAACAGCTCAGGGATTTCTCCCTTGATATCTCCCTTCAGGTTGCAGATGGGGAGATTATGGTTCTGATGGGTGGAAACGGTGCCGGAAAAACAACCATACTGAGGCTGACAGCAGGACTTCTTACCCCAGATACTGGAATGATCGAAACCGGAAAGAAGATCCTCTATCATCATCAGTCAAAGATCAATTGCCCGGTCCAGGATAGGAATATAGGCTATGTCTTTCAGAATGCGGCAGTATTCCCCCATATGAGCGTCTATGATAATGTCGCATTCGGCCTGAGAGCCCGACGCGTCGATTCTCTGGAACTGGCTGACAGGACAGATGAATGGATGGATCGGCTTGCGATATCTGATCTTGCAGCAGTCCGGGCTGGCCACATCTCAGGCGGGCAGAAGCAGCGTGTTGCCCTTGCACGGGCAATGGCAACAAAACCGGATCTCCTGATGCTTGATGAGCCCTTTACCGCACTTGATCGAAATAACCAGATAGCAGTCAGGGAGTGGATCTGCCTCTGCGTACGTGAGCAGAAGATCCCCTGCCTGCTGGTAACCCACAATCCCGCTGATGCAGAGGCAGTGGGCGATTCCGTCTGCCTCATCGATCGCGGCCGGGTTATAGAGGATGACAACATGAGAATGCTTTTCTGATAAGACCACATGAGAGCGAACACTTTTTCCAAAAATAAAAGAATAACAAAAAGGATATGGATCACAGAAGAAGGCTCCAATATAAACACATATGTGGTTTATAGGAAGAGAGATACGTAGATTTTCAACGAAATGAACTTCTGCAAAGCACATCAATGATCATTATAAATTATCGTCTGTATACGCTCAATATCTTCAAAAGATCAGCTGATTCATCAGGTTTTCGGAAAACAGGCGTTTATCCCGGTACATCCGGAAGAAACACTAAAACTCCGACACCGCCTTTTGATTCTCCAGTCATGAAAATGTATTGCCTGAACAATCCAGGATATCTGCCATTGCTTTACGATAATCAGGCCCATTATCTACATCAAAATTAAATGTGCGGTTGTTATCAAGCGACAGGGCTTGATGAGAAGAATCCTGCGATCAACGATTCGAACATCATAGCTAGCAAAGTAACCACCACTTCATTCTCCCCGAAAAGGGATATAACTGGAAGGAGAGGGAAAAAACACCACAAAGCAGTACATTCTTCCACATTATTTTATATGAAAACACCCATCATTTTCTTCTTGTATGCATGTTACCCTCGATGGCATCATGTATGTTTTTTCATCAAAAGAAACCAATTCTTCAAAAACAAGTTATTTGTACATTTTGGGATGATACAGATTTTCAGATCAACCCGATGCCCAAACCTGATTGAGAGATCATGACTGACTGGTTCGCGCGGGGTTTGATTTTCCCGCTATAAAATAGGAGTTAAATTAACCCGCAACACGAACAAATGATCCAGGGGAGATCCAAATGAACAAACACGATCTCCTGCTTTCATTTTTTTAACAATGTTAAGTAAATATTATTAATAAACACAATATAGAAAGAATTAAATTTTAACAAAATGACCCGATCCCCTATGGATAACAAACGAATTGTATCTATTGTAATCCTGCTGTTAATGGGATTGTCCCTCTCTGCAGGATGCCTCACCGCATCCTCACAGGAACATGAGATATCATCGGGCGGACAGACACTTCTTGTCTATTCGGGTGCCGGCCTGAGCGCACCGATGAAAGAAATCAAGACAGCATTTGAGAAAGAATACGGAGTTGCAATCGAATATACGTTTGGGGGAAGTGGAACACTGCTACCCCAGATGGAGATTACACAAAAGGGAGATCTGTTTATCGCTGGCGGCATGCCAGCATATGAAGCTGCATTGAAGAAAGGGCTTGTCACTGATTGTGAGCTTGTTGCATACCATGTCCCGATCATCGTTACCCCGAAAGGAAACCCGGCTAAAATCAGATCGATTGAAGATCTGAGCAGACCGGGAGTTAAAGTTGCATTAGGAGATGCAAATGCAACAGCAGTTGGAAAGCAGGCAAATAAAATTCTTCAAAATAAGGGGATTCTTCAGGAAGTGAATAAAAACGTCGTCGCCAGAACAGCCACCGTCAATGAGCTTGTAACATATATCACTCTTGGTACTGCCGATGTGGCGATCATGATGGAGGATCTCTATAATCCAAAAACCATGGATTGCATCAGATTATCAAATGAGGACAATGTTATTTCTCTCATTCCTATCAGCGTCTTAACGTTTTCTGATAAGAAAGATATGGCAGAGACATTCCTTGAATTTGTCATATCAGATACAGGAAAAGGAATATTTGCAGATCATTACTTCGTTCCTTATCCGGATCCAAAGTATGGCACTATTTCACTCTAACAACAGATGGAAGAAATGGAGCACACATAAAGGATGAAATCCAATCTCCGTTTTATTTTCATTTTTATAATACTATCAATCTCAATCAGCACGGTTATCATACTGGGAAGTCTCATCTGGTCTGTTCAACCAGAAGATCTGATCAGGAACCTGGCTGACCATGAGATCCTTTTTGCAATAGAACTGAGCGTACTCACCGGACTGGTATCCACAGCGCTCTGCCTCTGTGCTGCAATACCGGCAGCCTATGCCCTTGCACGTTTTGATTTCAGAGGAAAAAGGTTCTTCAGTACAGTCACCAATCTACCGCTCACCCTTCCTCCACTTGTTGCAGGTATAGCCTTATTGATGTTTTTTGCCTCAAATCCTGCGGGTAAAGTACTTGAGGATTTTGGATTACACGTTATATTCACCCCTCTTGGTATTATTGTCGCACAGTTTTTTGTGAATGCCCCATACCTGATCAGAGTACTCAACGGAACTTTTTCCGGCATAAATCCACGATACGAACATATCGCACGAACCCTTGGATGCACTGATGCCGGAGCCTTCTGGAGAGTTACCCTTCCGATGGCAAGAAGGGGAATTATATCCGGAATCGTTATCACATGGTCAAAAGCAATGGGAGAGTTTGGAGCAGTGTTGATGCTTGCCGGTGCAACACAGATGAAGACAGAAACGCTTCCAATCGCCCTCTTTATCAATATGTCCACAGGAAATCTGAATATGGCGATCGCCGCGGCCACAATTCTGATGGGAATCTCCCTTATGTTTCTTATGATATTTGACCATATGGAAAACGGGAGTGCCTCTCATTGGTAAATTATCTGCATCCATGGCGGGAGAACAGCTGACTTTATGCTCAACTCTCTTCACGCCACAATTAGATGTATTGGATAAAGGACCAAAAAAAATGAACAATATGAAAAAGTTGATATTGTACATTTCTTATCATAAACAATATACATCAGTAAATAGAAACATATTATCAACAGGTGAATTCAGATGGCGCTGTTCTTCGAAGTTATCAAAGTCGATGATGCAATAGAAATAATCCGTTCTATTACACCAAGATTGGAGAGAGAGACAGTTCCATTATTGGAAAGCCTCGGACGCATCACTGCATCTGATATTATCTCATCCGAAGATATACCTGGCTTCAGACGATCGATAAAAGACGGATATGCGGTTCGATCACAGGACATTCAGGCGGCCTCTGAAGTATCGCCAGCGATCCTGAAAAAACTCAAACCAACCCAGATGGGTTTTCAAAATGATGTTCGATCCATTGGTGAGGGTGAATGCATATACATACCAACCGGTGCGGAATTACCTGAAGGTGCCGATGCTGTTGTGATGGTAGAGTATACCGAGGGGGCAGGACCCAGGATCATTATCACAAAAAGTGTAAAACCCAACGAAAATGTTCTTCTGCCAGATGAAGACTTCAGAAATGGAGAAACACTCATTCGGGCAGGAACAACCATCACACCTCGCGAAATTGGGGTGTTTGCTGCAAGTGGAGTCTTTTTTGTCCCAGTCACCCGGAAACCGCACATTGGAATCATATCCACCGGCATAGAACTTGTTGAAACGACAACAAAACCTCGTCGGGGAGAGGTCAGGGATGTGAACTCATGGGTTATTGCCGCATTTCTAACTGAGCATGGGGGCGTACCTAAGATGTACGGGATTGTTCGGGATAATCCAGAAGAGGGATATTCAATTCTCCAACAGGCTCTCGACGAATGTGATGCCGTCCTGATATCCGGCGGAAGTTCCAAGGATACAAAGGATATTACCGCATCAATAATTACCCGTTCCGGAAAGATCCTCGCCCACGGCCTTGCTCTAGCACCTGGAAAACCAACAATCATCGGCAAGTGCAGGAGTAAACCGGTCATAGGAGTTCCAGGCCATCCTTCATCAACATATATTGTACTGAATGTGCTCGCCACCCCGATGATTGCACAATTCTCCGGGACTAAAAATTCCAGGCAGAACACCGGATATGGCAGACTGAAAGAAAACATCACCTCTGAGCGTGGAAGAGAAGAATGGTTCAGGGTTGCACTCAACGGAGAGGATATCACCCCTCTACCCGGAAAGTCAGGGCTTGTCCGAACATTGATGGAGAGCGATGGTTTCATTCGTATTCCACAGGATAAAGAGGGAATGGAGTCCGGAGAAGACGCAAAGGTGATCTATTGGTGAAACGGTATCTCTCGCTCATCAGCATGGATGATGCAAGAAATATTTTAAAAGTCGGATTCAGCCCTCCTGAAAAAAGTGGAGCGATACCAGTAACAGAATCTGCTGGCAGATTTACAATTAAACCGCTATATGCTTCTTTCAACGTTCCAAACACCGACGTAGCCACAATGGATGGTTATGCAGTCTGTGCGGAAGACTTTGTATATGCATCAGATAGGAACCCCGTCCGGTTACGTGATGAAACCTGGATTAATACAGGTAACAGTATTCCAACAGACTATAATGCAGTCATTGCAGTTGAAGACGTATATTCTGATAATGGCAGCCTTTTCACCAGAAAATCCGTCCTTCAATGGCAAAATATCAAAAGGAAGGGGTCTGAGATCAAGAAAGAGAGAATGATCCTTCCATCTGGCCATCTCATCAGAAAATATGACATAGCACCTCTTGTTACCTATGGTATTTCTAAAGTTGATGTTCCTCAAATTTCTGTAGGTTTGATCCCAACAGGAAGTGAACTCGTTTCCTCAGGAATGATTCCTGGTCCTGGGCAGGTGATTGAGAGCAATACTGTGATGGCAGATGCATGGCTCAGTGAAATCGGAGTGACATGCAGACGCTACCCCATTACAGGAGACCATCCTGAAAGCATCAGATCTGCAATAAATGAAGCTGTTTTTGAGAATGATCTGGTCATTATTTCTGCGGGAACATCAGCCGGATCACGCGATTACACTGCACGGATACTCGCAGAAACAGGAGAGATACTTGTACATGGCATTGCCATGATACCCGGTAAACCAACAATTATTGGCAGAGTCTCAGGGAAACCAGTCATAGGACTCCCGGGATCACCACAGGCTGCCCAAACTGTCCTCAGGGAACTTGTCATACCCTTATGCACAGAATGGGGAATGAGAAGCGATGATGATGAGCAGTGCACAGTTCGCCTGACACAGGCAATTACATCAGAAGCAGGATTTGATGAATTTGTTCCACTTATCATTGGAAGCCTTAACAACGAAATTATTGCATCCCCACTTTCAAGAGCCCCCGGCATGCAGCGATCCTCAATTTCTGCTAATGGATATATCCATATACCAAAACATATCGAAGGATATCCGGCAGGAAGTGTTGTCGCAATTAACCTGACTGGTAAGCGAAGTGAGATAGAACACAGCTTAATAATCTCCGGCCAGTATCATCCATACCTCGACTGGCTTTCAAATAATATCAGTAGCAAACACATTTCGTTATATTTCAGGGATTCAGGGATTTTAGGGGGAATTCTTTCACTCCGAAAAAATGCCTGCCATGCAACTCCACTCAGTTTTAGTGGATCGACTGGAGCTGCACAAATCCCCTATCTTGCCGAATATTTTGATATGGGAGAGCTTGCCTCACTCCATATTGCACAAATGCACTATGGAATTCTCTCCCGCGATCCACTGGAGACAATGGAACAAAATAACATACGGTTTATTGAAGGTACAGTAAAAGTCGGGACAGAGACATTTCTTCACCATATTCATACAAGGTTTGATGCCCATAATCTGATCACAATCTCCAATAAAGAGAGCATATGTAGCTATAATAATCCAGAAGCACTACAAAACAATCTTGCCGACATATGTATTGCTGATCAGGCAACAGCTGATGCCTATAAGCTCTGTTTTACACCACTTGAAACTGAACGTTATGAGATTCTATTGGTAAATGGCTATTCTGAAGATTGCAGAATTGAAAGTCTCATTGAATCGGTACGTATGAGTTCATTTATCGATCAGTTATCAAATACCGGTTTTGATACATCCCGAACAGGCATTATCACGGAGATTCAGTGAAAACCTAAAAAACCAGATATTTCTTGACTTGCGAGCATTTACCCAACAACGAAATGCTAACAAACTAAATCCAAAATTAAAAAAAAATAATAAAACAGAGGGAGAGATAATCTCCATTCTTCTGTTTATTTACTCTTTGAAGACATTGTCGAAGATCTGATCTGAGCCGGTGTCATCAAGACGCTTCCGCTCAACCCTCTCCTCGGCATAAGCAAGAACCGGCGGCTCCATATTGATACCCGGAACAAAGCCGTACATCTTCTCCAGTTCAACCTGCTGGGCATGCATGAAGAGCGTGTTTGGAATCTCCATGGGACAATTCTCCTCGCACTGGCCACAGTTTACGCAGGAGTCAGAAATATGGGCAAACCGGATCATATGGAACATAAAGTCTGGTGGGATCTGCCCGGGTTTAACAAGGTACGGTTTCTTTGTACTGCACTCAACACAGTAGCAGATTGGGCAGTTCTCAATGCAGGCATAACATTTGATACACCGGGAGGTCTCCTTCATGATAAACTGGAGGCGTTCGCGACCAATTCCAAGTGCCTCAAAGTCGTGTTTCCGCCACTTGTCGCCAAGTTTGAACATTGCGTTCTCAACCTTTGCCCGGATGGCAATGCCCTTTGGATCTGCCGGCGAGGTTTCCAGAGCGCCGGCCTTAACAGCACCCTCAACAAGGCTTGCACCTTTCTCTGAGCAGACCTCGACAAATGTTGCCTTGCCAGCCTTATCGCCAATGACACCCCAGTTACCACAGGCAAGATCTGCCTGACGTGGGATCTTCATCTTGCACCGGCGGCAGTTGCTCCTCCGACCGTAGCCTTCTTCCTCAAGCTCATCGATGGAGATTCCCTTGTGCTGTCCATCCTTTGTCATAATGATGAACTGGCCCTTGTCGATCTCCTCTTTCACAACATCAGCTGGATCAACTTCGAATTTCTCCTTGATCATCTTCCGGGCAACAATTGGTGAGACTGTCCCACCGCAGTTGACTCCAATCATGATGATGTTGTCAAGGTTAACCTGATTACGTTTTGCAAGTTCATAAAATGCCATTGCATCACAGCCTTTTACTGTGACACCAAGTTTCTGGTTAAAAGAACCGTCGAGATATTTCTTGACTAGTTTTGAGACCAGAACTGTTCCGCAATGAAGTGACCCCGCAGATTCACCAATCTCGCCCGGATCGGTGATGATTGACGGCACTGCATCATAAAGATCAGCACCTTTCTTAATGGCAAGAACCGCATCAACAATCTTGTTCTCGAGAGCATACTTCAGCAGTGCCGTAACCGCGCCACCGCATTCGGCTTTCTCCAGAAGGCCGGAATCAGGGGTCCATGCATAGAC
>NZ_VOTZ01000031.1 GCF_024372745.1 Methanocalculus taiwanensis | reverse complement strand
GGAGCTATCCTAATGGACATCAACGAAGAGTGGGTTACAGGCAGAAGATATTTGTCGGACGAGAGAGAATGATCAACCAAGGAGAGCAGGGTCAGAGAATTTACAGAAAGAAAGGTACGTTATCTTCTTTCTGCAACCTATCACCTATTTCAGATGAGACTCTAATGAGTAGCCACATATAATTTATTGGTGATCTTTATATTCCAATTCACGCGCATACCCGGATCGCTGATCGGCTCGGCAATAGGGGATGCAATGGGTGCGCCCTTTGAAGGGAGCCAGATTATTCATCAGATCCCTGAGCGGATGACAGGAGGAGGGCCTTTCTCGACACGGAGAGGAGAATATACAGATGATACCCTCCAGATGATAGCGCTTGCAGAGACACTGGTCACCTGCCATGGGTTCTCGGCGATCGATTTTGTGAGCCGCCTGGTGAAGATGTATGATCTACATCCTGAATTTTTCGGGCCGACCAGCCGGGCGGTTCTGGAGCGGGTGAAGAAGGGCATCCCACCAGAAAAGGCGGCATTCGGAATACCTGGCAGCGGCAGGACAAACGGGGCGGTGATGAGGGGAGCGCCTATCGGAATCTTCTATCGCCCGGATCATGCAAGGATCATGAGCAGCATTGCCGCTGCCATAACACATACCCACCCGGTGGCGGGTGCCTCGTCAGGCATTGTCAACCAGATGATCTCGATCCTCTGCCGGGGGGGATCACGTGAGAGTGCGTTTTTCTCGGCACTCAACGCCTGCGAGATTAGTGAGGTCAGAGGCAGGGTAGCTCTCCTCTCGGCAGCACCGCTTATCCCATCGCTTGATGCCCTCGATGCGGCGCATGCTGCCATCACCTGTTTCATGGAGGAAGAGACGTTTTTTTCGATGATTCGGCGTGCTCTCTCCCTCGGTGGCGATACTGATACCATTGCCGCCATCTGCGGCGCTCTTGGCGGGGCGTTCTTTGGAGCAGAAGGCATACCCCCGGAATGGATAAAAGCACTGGAAGGAGCTGCTGCACTTCGTGAGCTTGAAGAAGCGGTCTGGTCTACAGGAGAGAAGTGACCTGTGGGTGAAATGCCCGGAGGTTCATAAAAAAAGTCAGAGAGGAAGGATCTCAACCAGTTTCAGGTTTTTCCTTCCCCGGAGACATTCATCAGGGGCATTTCCAAGGACCTGTGAGATTATATACTTCTCCCCTTCATTCACCCCGTCGGGATGACAGAGATCATAACTTCTACACTCTTGACGGTTGCATGCATACTCATAGACAAACCTGGAGTTGGTGATCGCCATATCACCTGCGATGAGTGCGACCACAGGCGCCTCCTCAACCTCAACCACACAGGCGCCGTCTGCAAAAACAGAACATGAATGGGTAGTGGGCCTGACATCGACCACCCGGTATTTTCTTCCTTCAACAAGATTGTGGCAGGCTTTCTTCACCTTACATCCGCTGCATTCGTCCACTGCCCCCACATAGATAAATTCCAGCCCTTCTTTTGCGAGCTTTGTCCCGATCAGTGTTACCCGGTTCTTTGCCTCAGTCATCTGACTCACTCCCGATACAGCATGCGGATCAGTGCTGCTGCTGAATCTTCTGTAATGCCCATATCAAAGATAGTAAAGCGTTCAGGCCGTATTTCTTTTGCCTTCATCAGGGCTTCTGCAGCGATATGATCGGGGAGCCCCACCTCAGCCGGAGTGGTGGGGGCACCGATCTTTTTGAGGGAGGTGCGTATCCCCCGCCAGTCGCCACCATGGAGATACATCGAGATGATCGTCCCAATCCCGCATGCCTCGCCATGCAGCACTTTCCCAGGCATAAGCCGCTCGACCGCATGGCCGAACTTATGCTCGCCCCCGCTCGCAGGCCTGGACGAACCTGCGATACTCATGGCAACCCCTGAAGAGACGAGGGCTTTTGTGACAAGCCAGGCACTCTCTTCAGAGTTTGGAAGTATGAGATGGGCATCTTTTACAAGGATCTCTGCAGTCATACGGGAGAGTGCAATGGCATACTCGGAGATCACCTCCCCACGGAGCCGGTGGGCAAGCTCCCAGTCGAGGATTGCTGTATAGTTTGAGATGATATCGGCACACCCGGAAGCGAGGAGGCGGTGTGGTGCGGCTGCGATGATCCCGGTATCTGCCACGATTGCTACCGGGGGATGGGCATCAAGAGATGAGCTCCCCTCATCTGTTGGGACTGATGCGCGGGATGATGCGATTCCGTCATGGGATGCTGCTGTCGGGACACTGACAAACTGGCAGTCCAGATTGAATGAGGCGATCTTTGCAGTATCGATCACCCGGCCCCCACCGACCGCAACGATGAGATCGGCAGACGATCCAATCTCCTCAACCAGGCGAATAGTCTCAGGTGTAATTGCATCGGTAACGTGCCGTGTGAGATCGAACTGGCCCTCGATCAGGGAGGCGACCCGATCCCCCACCGCCTTGTTGGTTCTGGGGCCAGAAAGGAGGAGAACCGATCGCCCAAGAGCAAGTTCCTCAAGGACGCGTGGAATCTGGTCGAGGGCATCATGGCCGATAACCACGTCACGGGGGAGCTGCATCCATTTTGACTTATCAAAAACTTTATTTTTTAATATCTTGAAGTACTCTGAGCTCATCGGGATCATTTCATGATTAGTGACTTCGTATACAAATATTACATTGATCCGGTCAGGATTGATGGGGGATACAACATTTTTAATACCCTCACTTATGCAGTGATCCTGATCATCGCGGTATTCCTGGTCTACAGGTGGCTGAGCCGGAATGAAATCGTGATAGATTCAGCATTTGTTATCGCAACGATACCCTATGTGGTGCTGGGCGGGCTCATCCGGGTCGTCGAGGATACCGGTATGATCGAGAGTGATCTGAAATTCCTGCTGATCACACCGCTTATCTACTTCGTTATCTTCGCAATCACCGTCATCTCGCTCATCATCTCGCGATGGCTTGAGACTGCGGGTGTCACGGAGTCTTTCATCCGACCATACTGGCTTCTTGGAACGGTATATTCGGTTGTAACGGCAGGCCTGCTCGTCTGGTGGGGGATGACGCAGACGAGCTTTGATGGTGCCGTCCTCGCGATCATCCTCCTCATGGCGATCCTCTCGACGCTCCTCACCTATGCCGGGCTCCGGTACCTGCTTCGGTGGGAGTATGTGCAGAATCCGCTCTATATTCTCCTGATCTACGGCCACCTCCTCGATGCAAGTGCCACAAGTTACGGGATAGATATCCATCCAATCCAATACATGGAAAAGCACGTCGTCGGCGGTGCACTCATCGATTGGACAGGAACCGCGTTTGCGATGTATCCATTGAAGCTTGCAGTCCTCATTCCCGGCATCTACATCCTTGAGATGTACCGACGGGAGAACGGTGAGAGTGGTCTGTGGTATCTCCTTCTCCTAGCGATGATCGTTGTCGGGATGGCGCCGGGGATCCGGGGGATGATGAGGATGGTACTTCATGTCTGAGAATATTTTAAAAAGCATCCTCATCGCCACCCTCATCTTCATTCTCTCTGCGCTTGTGGGTGCCGGACTTGTAATCCATAACCCGCAAATCGGCGAGACCTTCATGCAGGTGCTCTCCGGGGCGCTGGATCTTGAGAAGCTGATGGAGCAGCCCCCGCTCATGCTGGCTGCGATGCTCTTTGTGAATAATCTCCAGGCCTGCATTATCCTCTTCCTCGGGGGAGTCACATTCGGAATACTAACAGTCTTTGTACTTGCAACAAACGGGGTGATCGTGGGAGCGGTCGCCCAGATATCAAATGAGTTGCAGGGAGGATTGTATGTGATTGCTGCCCTCCTCCCGCACGGCCTCTTCGAGCTTCCCGCCCTCTTCATCTCCGGAGCGCTCGGCCTGATGCTCTCTGGCGCTATTCAGAGAGAGCTGCTTGAAGGGGGTGATGCCGCTCATGATGCAGGTCGGTACACGGTCATTTTTGCAAAGACTGTGACTCCACTCCTCGTTCTTGCCGCAATTACTGAGGCATTTATAACGCCAGGTATCATAGTACTGGTCGTTTAGGTGGCATACTATGGAAGATAAGACGGATGCACTCCCCCCAGTTTCTGATTTTAGTGCATGGTATAACGAGATCCTCAGGCGCGCCGAGATCATGGATGTCCGGTATCCCGTAAAAGGGCTGTATGTCTGGTACCCATTCGGGTTCTCGATCCGGAAGCATACGTACAACATGCTCCGCTCGCTCCTCGATGCCGATCATCAGGAGACAATCTTCCCGCTCCTCATTCCGGACCATGAGTTCATGAAAGAGGCTGAGCATATCAAGGGTTTTGAAGAGGAGGTGTACTGGGTGACGCACGGAGGGCTCTCCGAGCTCGATGTGAAGCTGGCACTCAGGCCGACAAGCGAGACTGCAATCTATCCGATGTATGCTCTCTGGGTGAGATCTCATGCCGATCTCCCCTTAAAACTCTACCAGATCGTGAATACCTTCAGGTATGAGACGAAACATACCCGGCCGCTGATCAGGCTCAGGGAGATCACCTCCTTCAAGGAAGCCCATACCGTCCACTGCACCTGGGACGAGGCTGCCGGGCAGGTAGAGGAGGCGATCCGGCTCTACTCGCAGTTTTACCATTCCCTCGGTGTGCCGATCCTTGTATCGAAGCGGCCGGACTGGGACAAGTTCCCGGGTGCGGACTACACGATCGCTGTTGATACGATCATGCCGGATGGAAAGACACTCCAGATTGGAACCGCCCACCATCTCGGGACCCATTTCTCAAAGACCTTCAATATCACCTACGAGGATCTGGCAGGCGAACAGCAGCTTGCATACCAGACCTGCTATGGCATCTCGGAGCGGTGCATAGCCTCGGTGATCTCGGTGCATGGCGATGATACCGGACTTGTACTCCCGCCATCGGTTGCCCCGGTGCAGGTGGTCATCATCCCGATTATCATCGGGAAGAGAAAAGACGAGGTGCTCGCAGCAGCAGAAACGCTCTGTTCCGAGCTGAAGGGACTTGGTATCCGGGTTGAGCTTGATCTCCGCGATATGCGCCCCGGTGCGAAGTACTATCACTGGGAGCTACATGGTGTCCCGCTCCGGCTTGAACTCGGGCCAAGGGATATCGATTCCGGGACAATCGTCGCTGTAGACCGGTTTAAGCAGAAGCAGCAGATCGGATCAGCCGCCGAAGTTCCGGCACTGCTTGAGGAAATCCAGAAGGCGATCACCGAACGGGCAGAGGCATCAATGGAAGGAAAGATCGCCATATGCACGACCATCGAAGAGATCCGGACTGCTGTCGAGTCCGGTGTTGCCGTTGCAAGCTGGTGTGGGGAACGGGATTGTGCCGATAGAATCGAGGCTGAGACAGACGCCTCCCTCCTCGGAAGAGAACTCCGTGGAAAACATGCCGAAAAGGTGAATGGGAATTCCTGCGTTATCTGTGGAAGAGAGGGGAAGGGTGCCCTGATCGGTCGATCATATTAATTTTTTTGATGCAGGTGCAGATCCACAATCTTCTGTGAAAAATAGCTTTTTAGAAAGTTTACGCTCTTATCCCTGGCATTTCCCACACCGGTAGGTAATTTTCATACCACCGCTAAGGAGATCACCTGAGATCTTCTTTGTTGCACCCCGGATAAAGAGCTTGTTGCATGAGCTACAACGCTTCAGAAGCAGCCGCTCAACTAGTGAGAGTTCAGCATCCATATCATAGGCATAATGCTCTTTCTCCTTTCCAGAGGAGACAATCTCTATATTCTCCTCGACAGTTGACAACAAACGGAAGACCTGGAGAGGATTGGCTCCGACCTCCTCGAACTTTTTGAAGAGGAAGTACTGGAGAACGAGCCATGAAAGTTCGGAACGCTCAAACCCGTCATCGTAATCAAGCGACTCATCAGAAGCCTCAAGCTCTTCTACTGGTGACCCGCAGAGCGGGCACTGCCCTTTGACCAGCTCTTCCATATAGATCTCTTCATTGCACCCCGGGCAGGTGGTGTGGCGTGCGTGAGTACGGTATCCCATTCTTATCAATCCGGACAAATTCGATACGATTCTATTCAACGTGCTCAGCTCGGCCGGTATCGTCCGGTACCTCACGCCCCGAAAAAGAGGGGAGTTTCGTTCTGCATGTAAAACTCTGTTCTATAACCTCATAAACCTATAACTTGGCACATAAGAAAGATCCAATAAAAGCCTGAATATTGAACTATTCTTTAGAATAGACGGTTTGGCAGGGAAATATCGGATCAAAAAAATGGTCAGAGAATCACCCGGCAAAAACCGGTGATTCTGCCTTATTCTTTGCAGGTGGTGTATAGCTTCTCAGGAGAAGCGAGAGCGAAACGATGGTAACTGATGAGAGTGCCATGGCAAGTCCCGCATATTCAGGGCGGAAGGTGATCCCAAAGAACGGGGTGAGAAGCCCTGCAGCAACCGGGATGAGGAGTATGTTATAGAAAAATGCCCAGAAGAGGTTCGCCCTGATTCTGCCCATAACCTTTCGGGCGAGCTGGATTGCTGCGGCGGCATCGAGGGGATCACTCTGCATCAGAACAATGCCGCCGCTCTCGACAGCAACATCGGTTCCGGTTGAGATGGCGATCCCGACATCCGCCTGTGCAAGTGCCGGGGCATCGTTGATCCCGTCCCCGATAAAGGCAACGTGTTCACCACGCTCCTGAAGCCGGGAGACTTCCTCTGCCTTATCCCATGGGAGAACACCAGCAAAGATACGGGAGATTCCGATCTCCTGTCCGATAACCTCGGCGGTATGTTCATTATCGCCGGTGATCATCACAACAGAGAGCCCCATCTCCTCAAAGATCTTCACAGCTTCATGAGAAGTGGGTTTGATCGGATCGGTGATGGCGATGCATCCGGCATACCTCCGATCAACTGCAATAAGCGGTACCGTCTTGCCTTCACTCTCAAACCTGACGATCGTCCCAAGGGCATTCTTTGGGATCTGGATCGATCTCTCCTCAAAAAAAGACCTGTTGCCGACAAGAATCTGTACGCCGTCGACCGAGCCACAAATCCCCTGCCCTCCAAAGGACTTAAAATCCACCACATCATGGAGAGGGGCATCCATTTCTTCAGACTTTCTCAGGATCGCTTCTCCAAGTGGGTGAAGCGAAAGCTGCTCGATAGATGCGGCATAGGTGAGTAGCTCCTGCTCGGAGAGGGAGAAGGGTGCGATATCCGTCACCTCCGGGCGGCCTTCGGTGAGGGTGCCGGTCTTGTCGATTGCAACAATATTAATTGTACCGGATTTCTCAAGCACCTCCCCGTTTCTGATCAGGATTCCAAGTTCCGCACCCCGTCCGATACCAACGGTGATCGCAGTCGGGGTGGCAAGCCCAAGCGCACAGGGACAGGCAACAACCAGCACCGATATGAGGGCAGTAACTGCAAAAAGGAGCGGATATCCGGCGATGAAGTACCAGAAGAGAAATGCCGAAAATGCGATGATCAGAACTGCGGGGATGAAGTATGACACTGCCGTATCAGCAACCCGCTGGACCGGGGGCTTGCTCCCCTGTGCTTCCTCAACCATCCTGATGATTTTTGCGAGGATAGTATCCTTCCCGACCTGTGTGGCATAGATCGTGATTGCACCATTTGTGGAGATTGTGCCGCCGATGACATTTGCATCTGTTTGTTTGAGGATGGGGATCGGCTCACCGGTGATAAGCGATTCATCCACATGGCTTTCTCCATCGATAACCGTCCCATCCACCGGAATCGCCTCTCCAGGCCGGACAAGGACGATATCATGGGGTACAATCTCCCCGACCGGGACAGTGAACTCAGTTCCGTCCCGGATAACTGTCGCTGTTTTCGGCTGAAGGTTCATTAATGAGCGGATCGCCTCACCTGTCTTTCCTTTTGCCCGTGCCTCCAGGTAGCGGCCAAGGGTGAGGAATGCGGTGAGCATGATCGCTGTTTCATAAAAGTTGAAGTCAGCAGAGAGGAAGATCCCAAATGTCGAAAGTACGCTTGATCCGTATGCGGTCCCAATACCAAGCGAATACATGACATCCATATCCAGAATACCGTTTTTCAACGAGCGGATTGCCGCTTTGAAGATTGGATACGAAAGGAAGGCAAAGAACGGTGTTGCGATGAAGAACATCATTAAGGGCATCGGGAGCGGAAGAGGAGGGTGGATCCACATCAGGAGCATCAGGAATCCTGAGACCACAAATCCAAGGATGGACCGGTATGCCTTCATGCGGAGATCAAGAGCAGCCCCGGTATCAAAAGAGTCGACCTGGCTATCATCGCCTGTCCCGATTACCGAAAAACCGGCTGCTGATACTGCTTTCTTCATATCTTCAAGCGATGTGACATCAGGATAGTAGGTGAGATATGCCTGCCCTGTTCCGAGGTTGACTGAGACGGAGGTGATACCGGGGAGAGTGAGTAGTGCTTTTTCGATGGCCTGCACACAGACGGCACAGTGCATGCCGCTGATTGAAAGTGCAAGCGATTCTGGCACCGGGGTAAAGCCAGCCTTCCTGATTGCCTCTTCAATATCCAAAAGGGATACTGTATCCGGATCAAACTCAATACGCACGTTTTCTGCGGCAATGTTCACAACGGCAGAAGAGATCCCTTTTCGTTCTCCAAGTGTACTTTCTATTGCTTTTGCACAGGTTGCGCAATGCATCCCGGCGACCCTGATCTGTATAATTACCATGTAGTCTCCCCTGTCAAATCGTCTGGCTCCCTGTTACGCCAGCATTGAAAAATAGTGTTGGAATTCGAACACTTATCGCTGACCAAGCTGTCGATCAAGATGGTAGAGGCCGCCTGCTGTAGGTCCAATCTTCTCCAGAGTATCCACAATCTCTGAGGCGTTTGCTTCTTCTTCGACCTGCTCGGTGACAAACCACTGGAGCATGATCTCAGACGCATAATCCTTCTGCTTGATCGCTTCTGCCATCAGCGCATTGATCATACCGGTGACCTTCTGCTCATGTGCATAGACCTCCTTGAAGATGGCAGGCAGATCCTTCCAGTCGGCCTTTGGGCCGGCGATCGCTGCGAGTGTGATTGTGCCGCCCCGCTCATTGAGGTAGTCATAGAACTTCATCGCATGTGCAAGCTCTTCCTGTGCCTGAAGGCGGAGCCAGTGGGCAAAGCCATTCCAGTTCTTGTCTGAGCACCATGCTGACATCGAGAGGTACAGGTAACTGGAGTACATCTCGGCATTGATCTGGGCATTGATCAGATCCTGCATCTTTACTGGGATCATATGCATCTCTCCTGTATCTGCCGCATTGCGGCAACAGGAGAGGATTATACAGAGGTGTTGTTAAAGGTTTCGATAACCGGGGTACAGGAGTATGTAGCTTATCGCATCGAATCCTCAAGTACCCGGTCATGAGCTTCAACCATATGCTCTTTCATCCTGAGAAATACGGATTGTCTTGCCGATGGAATAGCAAGGATACATGTCAGGAAGAGAGACTGGATCCGTTGCCTGTACTGGTACTGCGGAAAATCATAGAGCCTGTTCCTTTTGAAATAGCGGTGGTCTGCCCTGAAGATTGCACCCATGCCACCCCAGATCATGTCCCGGAAGATCTTGTGGCCGCTGACAGCATAGAAGGTGGGCGGAGGGATATAGCCACTTTCTGCACTGTCAAGAAGGGAAGCTGCGAAACTGTCGATCCTGCGATCTATTTCAGCCGGGTCATCGGATTCGTCGCTGATGATACGTCCGGACAGAACACCCTCGCTATCCGTGAATGCCCTGAAGAACTCCATCAGAACAGGGTTTTCGCTGAGAGGACCTGACACCAGGTAGCCGATTGTCTTTCCCTTAAAGGCAGGGATATGGCCCATGAAGAATGAACGATCGAGGATTTGCTTGAAACCTGAAGAGAGGAAACGGTCATGGATCTCTCCTGCCAAGATGATGATATCAGATGCGAGGAGATTGTTCCTGTACCATTCAGAAAAGCCGTCTGTGTATACACAGGTATTGTCATATCCGCACCGGCAGCATCCAAGGCACCCGCCTTTCATCCCGATATCAGGAATTTCTGCCACTGTTGCCTTCCCCCTGAATGTCTCATTGAGCCGGTCTACCATCTTGGCACAATTTGAATCCGGGGCCATTCGATCGGTGAGAATGAGAATCCGGAGATTGCCCGGATTCACGGGTGTTACCGGAGATGCCGGATTATAGGGTGGAGTGAGGTGGTGAACCTGCGGGTTCAGTGGCTGAATCACCGGTTTCTTCCGGATGGTTTCGAGGAAGAAGGAGGTGAATTGGAGCAGCCGCTTTTGCTCGTCCTCCTTTAAGAGATCCTGCATATGTGCCGAAAATGAACCTAAAAACTGCATTCCGAGGTCCTCGGCTATTGCATGGATGTAATTGTTGGCAATATGATCCATGAAATGAACGGATGTCGAAATGGAGGCGGCATATTTGCCTTTGAAATGTTTTTCTGCATTCCGCTCAAAGATGAGCTCGATGAACCGCTTGAATTGTGCCGGAACAAGCATCACATAGAGGGGGAATGCAAATAGAACAGCATCGGCTTCTGAAATTCTCTGCATAATTGCATTGAAATACTCCTCGTCTTTTTCGATTCTGTTAATCACCGATGCAACCTGTATCATATCGAAGGTATGATCCGGCTCGTGCAGCTCCATGTACCGGACAGAGCGTATGGTGACACTGAGATCGCCTTTTGGGCTTCCGTTTAGAACAGCAATCTTCATACGGTTACACCTGTGCCTTGCAACTGATTACAACCGTTGCTGCTCATCATGGTTATACTCAATGGAATCATCGTTCCCATGAGTCGATCAAAAACCACCATCGAGGATAAAGCTTCGGAACACCTGCCTGAGATATGGGATCATCACATACCAGGAGAAGCGAGAGGATTATCGCAACCATGCAGAGAAAGTGATATTGAGCCGGCATGCGTATCCGGAAAAGGGTGTTCAACCGGGATTCGTTCCCGGGGTGTCATGCATCACACAAAAGAATAAAAGCCGGGAGAACGAACAAATATATCCTTCGGGGCTTGTGGCTTAGCCAGGATAGAGCGTCGGGCTTCTAACCCGAATGTCGGGGGTTCGAATCCCCCCAGGCCCGCTTCTTTTTGTTCTCTTCCTGATAGAGGTGAACCCAGGTGTATTCTCTACAAGAGGGGGCATCCGCCAATGAAAGAGCATCCATAATCTTCGTATCCCCATGAAGAGATACAGCCGTGATGATCAGAGAGCGATGGCGGCCTGGGCAGCAGACTGCGCTGAGCGGGTGCTTCTCTTCTTTGAGAGAGAGTATCCGGGAGATGGTCGGCCACGCGAGGCACTTGAGCTCTGCCGGAGGTGGATTGATACAGGCCACTTTTCCATGGCTGAGATACGCAGGGCATCGCTTGCCGCCCATGCAGCCGCAAGAGAGGCGGCAGCAGACATCCCAGCCTCCTTTGCGGCACGTGCCGCTGGCCAGGCGGTGGCAACCGCCCATGTGCCCCAGCATGCCTATGGCGGTGCATACTATGCCCTCAAGGCAATCGCAGCCGCTGATCCTGCCAGTGCCGAAGCTGCGGTTTGGGCAGAATATGAGTGGCAGTCAGGAGAGCTCCCCGAGAAACTCAGGAAAGAAATGATGCAGAGGATTGTCATCAGGAAGAGTGCCAGGGGTGTTTCGATTACAATCGACAAGACCGGCGACTTTTGAACTGGTGGACTGGGATGGCTGAAGAGTTGCATAATCCTCAATAAAAATCCCATTCCGGAAAATAATGGTTGTTTCACAAACTGCTGTGAAAAGGAGAGGGATGAGATGAGGGCGGGAATACAACGTGGGTGGAGAAGGATATGGCACCCCTCAAAAAAGAAAGATTATTGGGGCGATGAGGGATTTCATAGCGGGGCTATATCGTTGAGAGGGGATGTAAGCGGGATCGCATGGTGATACAACATTGGATCAAAACCGGATCAGATCAGGTGGCGAATCTCCTCTTCCGGCAACCCGGTGATCTCTGCAATCTCACTGATAGACATCCCAAATGCCTTCATCCGGCGAAGGAGTGTTCGCCGCTCCTCTACTTTTCCTTCGACTTTCCCTTCGGCTTTCAGCTCAGCGGTCCATCGTTTTACCTTTTCTTTTAACATGGTATCCCCACAAAACGGATTTGGTAGTGGTTTATCTTCATCTGTCTTTAAGGTATTCTCGAAGAATAACGAGAAATCCCGACGCAATGGATCGAGATTTGGGTTCTTCCTCATCCATGCATTCAGTCTCTTGCCAAGCTCGAAGAGATCCTCACTTTTCGATGACTGCTCGAGGCCAAAAAGGCTGGCAGCAAGGTTTCGTACTTCGACGAGATGGTGCACCGAGAGCCGGAGCTCATCGACCACCAGATATTGCACCGACGGCTTGAACCGGAGCACCGGATCCGGCATCAGGATGCTCGCACCGATATCATCCGGTATATTCCAGGGACTCTCACCATTATAGAGCACAACCGGGATGATCCCGGGTAATGATTTACTGGATGAGATCTGGCCGGTTCTGATCAGATCCTGCCAGAGAAGCGCCATATACGACATGATACGAATCGGCATCGTCGGATCCGGTGTTGATTGAAACTCTATCAGGAGGTAGATGACCAGTGTCCGGTCACCATATCTGACACTCCAGATGAGGTCGTCTTCACGCTCCCTGAGATCATCGGTCACATAACTGCCATTGCACCGCTTCAGTGTCTCAAAATCACAGGCATAGGCAAATTCGGGATTGAGGAATCCGGAGATGAGGTCTGCCATCATCTCTTTGTGACTGAAGAGCCGTTTATACGGGTGATCTGAATCTGAGATTTCTGTTCACACTCCCTTGATCTGTTGCTGAAATACCATCAATGCCCGGCATATACTCCTGATTCATCAAAGGAGGAGTTGAAAACAAAGCACTGATTATGATGAATTCTGTCAGACCTGCTCATAAATGTCGGGAGCGGAGGGCGAAAGTGAACTTCTGACCAGAGAAGCTGAACCCGTGGATACAAATCTTCATCACCCTTTGCAGGCAACAAAAATGAATAAATGCTCTTCTTATCTCCTCAGGAATCTGCTGTCTGGTCGCGTTTAGCTGATGGGATACTCAACGACGGCGGAACTCCCGGCTCAGTCACGGAGAGCCTCGCCGATCAGATCCGCCCAAATCTCCTCCCCGTCTTCTGTTACTTTATCGGCACGCTGCTGATGGCTGAGGGCTCTGAAGAGGCTGGTTTCAGGTGGCTCCTGGAGGCTGCCCGCCTTGAGGGGGATGAGCCATTCTCGGCAACCCAGCTCGTCGGTTTTTTAGAGCGGCATGATCGAAGACTCGCTATGCCGTATGTGGTGTTCTTCGATCCACATGCCTTCCTGCTCTTTGCGAAGAACCCTGTGATGCAGGCTGCACGAGAGATCCATGTAACCGAATGTGCTGCAAGCCTGCCGCATTTCCCCAGGCCTTTTTCAATGATGGATCTCGGGTGTGGGGATGGGGCTTTGACGGTGGCATTGCTTCAGAAACTCCGGGAGTGTGGCAGGATTGATGAGATCGAGGAGATCTTTCTGATCGATTCCTCGACTGCCATGGTGGAGCTGGCCGCAAAGACGGTATCAGAAGCGTTTCCAGATGTGCGTATCAGCAAAGAAAACTGCCGCATCCAGGACTGTACCGGAAGAATCCACCGTCACTTCGATCTTGCAACAAGTTCCCTTGCCTATCACCATATGCCCTATGAGGAGAAGAGGCTGCACCTCTCCCGGCTCAGGCACCGGATAGACCACTTCATTCTCTTTGAGATGGATGCAGACAATGATCGGCCCGAGATCTACTCCCCGGATCTGGCACTTGCAGTCTACCAGTCCTATGGGAGTATCATCAATTCAATCCTCTCACAGGATGCCCCAATCGAACTTGCCATCACCTGTGTCGACCAGTTCCTGATGACAGAGGTTATATCATTCTTCACCCAGCCCCGGGGAGAGCGGACGGAATACCATATGCTTCAGAGCCAGTGGCTTGGGCTCTTTGCCGAATGCCTTGGAGGAGAATTTACACTTCTGTGCCATTCACCCTGTTATATGGACCGGTATACCTCCCTCTTCTGCATGCATTTTGGGAGAGATAGCGAAAGATAGTGGTTTCTGGCAGCTGCCTGTTTTTTCCCACACAATCTGGTGCTGAACCTGTTCCTGACTCCCGGAACAGGGGATCTCCGCCGAACCCATTCACCAGCTTGTGTTCCCCTCAAACCCTCCTGTTGAACGATCATCTTTTCATCATGGAGGTAGATTGTGCCTCTATGCTCACCCACCAGGAGATCACCGATGCCACGGATCTGATCCGCCCCCATATCCACAGAACACCGCTTGTCTACTCGCCGACATTCTCGGCAATGACCGGCTGTGAGGTGTACCTGAAGCTCGAAACCCTCCAGAAGGCGGGTTCATTCAAGGTGAGAGGGGCAGTACACTCGATACTCAAAAACCGCTCCCGGATTGGGGAGAGTGGAGTTGTGGCCGCATCTGCAGGGAACCATGCACAGGGGGTTGCCCTCGCCGCAGGTATTGCCGGGGTGAAGGCGACGATCGTGATGCCGGTCGGGTCATCGGTTGCCAAGCAGGAGGCGGCACGGGGATATGGAGCTGAGATTGTCCTTTCAGGGCGGACGCTCCAGGAGTCGATCCTCTATGCTACATTGCTGGCTGAGAGGGGGGCATTTCTCATCCATCCCTATGATGATAAGCATGTGATCGCGGGGGCCGGCACCATCGGCACAGAGATCCTTGAGGATCTTGGCGATGCCGAATATGTGATCGTGCCAGTCGGCGGTGGAGGCTTAATCGCTGGTATCGCCGCTGCGATTAAGGGTGCCGGGAGCCCTGCCCGGATCATTGGCGTACAGGCGGCTGCCTGTGATGCCGCTTACCGGGCATTTACTTTTGAGGAGCGCGAGCTTGTCTCTCCCGGCAGAACGATAGCAGACGGGATCGCTGTTCCGATCGTCGGCGAACGGCCGTTTGGGATGATCCGGGCGTTTGTGGACGATATCGGAATTGTCTCCGAAGAAGAGATGATCCAGGCGATCCTCCTCCTTGCAGAACGAAAACACCTCGTCGTTGAGGGTGCGGGATCGGTCCCGCTCGCCTACCTCCTCTCCGGAAAGGGTAAATTTCCAGAGCGAAGCAGGATCGTACTGGTCATCTCAGGAGGGAATATCGATCTCCCACTCTTCCAGCGTGTGATCCACCAGGCACAGGTTGCCCGGGACCGCTCGATGACTATCTCGGTGGTGGTCGATGACAAGCCGGGAGCACTTTCGAAACTGCTCGGCATCATTGCTGAGGCTGGCGGCAATATTCATGAGATTATCCAGAAAAGGGATGAGAAAGGGCTCCATCCGACCGAGATCAGGGTGGAGGTTGAGATCGAGACCAGGGGGCTTCTGCACCAGGAGCGGATCCGATCCCATCTCGCTGATGCCGGGTACTGGCCCCGGTGATCACCGGATCTTTGTCCCAGGCTCAATCTCCCTGTTCGGCATCAGGAGAGCGGCATCATCGCCTGCTGCCAGGATCATCCCCCTGCTCTCAACACCAAAGATCGTCGCCGGTTCAAGGTTTGTGATCATCACAACCAGGCTGCCAGTGAGTGCATCCGGTGCATAGAAGGGTGCGATCCCGGATACCACCTGACGGGTCTCGGACCCGATATCCACCTGTATCTTCAGGAGCTTCTTTGAGCCTTTAATCGGCTCTGCCGAGAGAACTTTTCCGATCCTCAGATCCATCTGTGCAAATTCATCCATTGAGACCATTGGTTTCTTCTCCTCTTTCATCTCCTGTTTCTTCTTAGCGGCTTCAACACGCCCATTGAAGGTTTTTTCAAGGACTGCATACTGCTCATCCTCGAGTTTGGCAAAGAGCATCTCAGCCTTCTGTAAGGTGACACCAGAGAGGGGTGTGTCACATTCGTCGAGGTGGTGATCGGCAATGGGGCTCTCGTATCCGAGCATCGCCCAGCATTTTGCCGCTGCATCCGGGAGCACCGGCTCAAGCATCAGGGCGAGTGCCTTGACGATCTGGAGGCAGTCTGCGATTGCAGATTCTGCTGCCGCAAAATCTGTCTTCATCAGTTTCCAGGGAGCGTTCTTCTGGATGTAGTTATTCCCAAATCCTGCAAGCCCCATAATCCCGTCAACTGCCAGCTTGAATTCAAATGACCTGAATGCAGAGTCAACACTCTCCCGTGCCTTCCTGATCTCCAGAAGGATCTCCGGGCTTGCCGGGGTGGAGGGGATGCCGCCGAGTTTTGCTTCTGCAAAGTAGATCGTCCTGTACATGAAGTTGCCGAGCGTATTCACAAGCTCATTATTCACCCGCTCCTGGTATGCCTTCCAGGAGAAGTTCAGCTCTTTTGTATGGCTTGTGTAGCTGAGGAGATAGTAACGGAGATAGTCTGAGGGGAGCCCGACATCAAGATAGTCCTCGTTTGCCCAGACCACGTAGCCACGGGATTTTGAGAACTTCTGGTCCTCGACCTTCAGCATACCTGATGCAACAACGGCATCCGGGGTTCCGTATCCAGCTGCATGGAGGAGAGCGGGCCAGAAGATACAGTGGTGGTAGATGATGTCAGATCCGATGAAATGCGTCACCTCTCCTTCGCCGCACCAATATCTCTTCCAGTCATCATTATGGGCATCTGCCCATTCCTCGGTGAAGGAGATATAGCCGATGGGTGCATCGACCCAGACATAGACGACAAGTTCCTGGTTGCCGGGGAACTTCACACCCCAGTCAAGGGTACGCGTGATGCACCAGTCGCGGAGCTCGTTCTCAACCCACCCGATCGCGTAATTCTTCGCATTGATGGTGCCGTTGAGGTCCTTTAAATAGTCAAGGAGGTACTCCCGGAAGGTGCTCAGCTTAAAGAAATAATGTTCCTGCTGGCGGGTCTCGGCTTTTGTCCGGCAGACTGTGCAGACGGGATCCAGGATCTCGCCTGGCTCAAGGTGGCGGCCGCATCCCTGGTCGCATTCGTCGCCTCGTGCATGTTTGCCGCAGTGGGGGCACGTTCCCTCGACATAACGGTCCGGGAGGAACCGTTCGCAGGAGGTACAGTAGCTCTGGTTGATGATCTCGGAGTAGACATAGCCGCGATCGATCAGCCGGTTGATGATCGACTGTGTCCTCTCATGATTGGTTGTATTATCGGTCATCCCGAAATGATCGAAGATGACACCCATCTTCTCAAAGGTTTGTTTGAAATGATCATGGTATTTTTCAGAGAGCGCCCGCGGGGTGGTGCCCGCCTCTTCTGCGGATACGACGATCGGGGTTCCGTGATTATCTGAGCCGCAGACAAAGAGGACGTCCTCACCTGCACGCCTGAGATGCCTGACATAGCAGTCGGCGGGAACATAGGTCCGCAGGTGCCCGATATGGCATAATCCATTGGTGTAGGGAAGTCCACATGTAACCAGTTTCGGTGTACCACTCATAGTTATGCTTTTTGCGCTGAATCGTATAAAATACAGGGTACACTATGGCAAAGCGCTTGGCAATCCCGGTACGGGGACTCGGATCAAAGGTCGATACTCCGTCAGTCTCCGATCTCGCTGCATGGGCAAAGGCCCGCGCAGGTCAGAGTGGCGATCTGGTCACCTATCACCTCTTAAAGACAGTTGAGGCGCAGGCGGAGGTGCACACCCCTGCTGCCGGCGGCTGGTTCTATCATGAACGGGCGAGGGCAGGATCTCTTCCTGACGCACCCGCGGATGATGTACTGGATGATATCCAGGCGGTCTCTCTCATACGGAAGAACTGCTGGTGGTCGCTCCCCTCTGCTGCTGCGCTGTTTCTGGATCCTGATGAGGATCAGATACTCTTCTTCAGGCAGTTCCTCAGGATGATGCGGGATGCCGGGGTCTTTGGGCATGTGATCCTGCTGGAACATGATCCGGCATCACTGGAGCTTGAACTCGTCTCCGGGCGGCGGATCTTCTGGCACCTGATGAATCCGACTGAACGTGGCCTTGAGAAGGTGCTTGAGGTGCAGCGGGATATCACGGTTGCACCGTCAGTATTGCCGCTGCTTGGCGATCTGATGGGATCGTATACCGTCAGGAAGATCATCGTAATGGATGGGAGGGAGGTTGATCTCCGGGCCGCAATGGAGCTTGTTGATCTGGATAATATCATGGCCGGGGGGTATGCGCCCGCCGGGCAGCCATCATACTGGGATGAGCTTGTAGGGGGATCGTTTATCTGGCGGTAGGTTGTTCCGGGAGTGCCTCTGCAACTTCCACGAAACGATCAAAGTGGGAGGTCTTTCCAAGAAGCCGGAAGGAGATTTTGTCCCAAAACGTGAAGGGGAAAGTGCCTCCGGATGCATTCGGGTGGCCGCCGCCTGAGAACTCGCCAGCAATGAGGTGGGAGATGGGAGGAGTTGACCTCAGTGAGAAGCGGCCGTTTTCCGATACGATCACCTCGATGTCTGTTTTGTAGTCTTCCCTGATGGCGGCTGCGGTCTCGCTAGGGTAGTTGATGAGGGGGGCAAAGGCGATTGTGTATCGTCCTTTCCGGATCTTCATCCTCCGGATGCTTGTTTTGATGGCCCGGGTACGTTCGCGGTCAATCTCCGCATATGTCTCCTCGATCCAGCTGTCGGTGAAGATGCCCTGCTCCAGCCGGTTCCTGAGTGGCCTGAGGTTTTTATTGATGGATCCGATCTGCCCGAGGATCGCAGACCGCGGGTCCTGGTGTGTCCAGAGATCATAGTCGCAGACGACCCTTGCAATCTCAACTGCAACAGGATCATCGGGTGCAAGTGCCCGTGCCACGAGCCCGCACCCGCAGGTGGAGGTATCAACGGTGAGTTCTTCTGTATACTGCTCGATCTGCCGGATCTGATCAGGCTTCCACCGGTGGTGATCACGCCAGATGATCCGCCAACCGGATGCCTTTGCCCGTCGGGCGGCTTCATCGACGCCGTTCTGGTAACCGAGGTCGGAGATGGAGAGGATATCGCCCTTGCCGGGGACGTTTGCTATTGAATTGAGGTTCTTTGTGAACCTGCCGACGGAAGAGAAGACGGTGAAGACCTCGTCGTGCCCATAGACACGCCGGTGGATTGCGTCTGCCCCGGCGGCATCGAGATCGTTATGTGTCAGGTGGACGATCCCGGCGCCCCGCTCCCGCACACGCTCCTCCAGGGTCGGCCCCTGCTTCTTCTCAGGTTTCCGGGGGCCGAGGAGCGAACGGATGCGATGAAGAAGACCGGCGCCGGGGGGGCTGCCGGAGCTGCCGGGAGTGCCGGTGCCGGAGGACGAACTCATGCTGATATGTCTGTTCTTCAGGAGTGATAAATGGGGGCGGTGGAGTGGGGAGATGGAAGAGGAAGGAGGAAAAGATGGCGTTTGGGCGGGCATTGCCTGAGCAAAAACGGATGTATTAAATAGAGATCTGGCGTATATTGTAATCCCAAAGCCTCAGTAGCTCAGACTGGGAGAGCGCCAGACTGAAGATCTGGTTGTCCCCGGTTCAAATCCGGGCTGGGGCATGGTTTTTCTTTTATGTTTTCTTTCTTGGTTTTGCCTTTTATCCTGTTTGCTATGTTTGTTTTTCCAGCGTGATCGGTGCTTTTTTGCAGGGGTATGCATGAGATCTGCCATCATGAGTATTGGGGGATATAACTGGATACTCTACCCGATCCGATGACGATTGAGTAGTTCAAAACGTTTTTAGCTTTAGGAAAGAGAGGGAAGAAGTGAGCGAGACGTCATGAAGAGCATTATTGACAAAGTCATGCATCGGAATCAGAAGAAGAGAAAGTCATTTTCGTTAAAGATTGAGATGCAAGATGCGGCAGCATTAACAGATGACACTATTGCGAATGCAATGACTGAACTTGCACGCATGATAAAAAACGGTGAAGTCAACCTTGATACCGAGGGCAAAGTGAGGTACATCATCGGGAATGTCGTGTTAGAGAGCCGGATGGATATTGTTACCTATATTCCCGCTCACTCATAACGAGGCTGGCGGCTTCACCCCCAGAGCATGATACAGATCCTCTTGTTTTTCAGTCATCTCACCCACCCGCAGTGCTCTCCCCGGCTCCTCGAAACACTCGATAACATCCAGCTTGTCC
>NZ_VOTZ01000030.1 GCF_024372745.1 Methanocalculus taiwanensis | reverse complement strand
ATGCTGCGGTGAATATTCACCGCGTGGGGATGGAACAGCCCTTTGAGCCTGTGGAGATGATACCGCTACATCACATCTCAGTGATGCAAGTATTGTCCATGAAGCAGGAAGCCACGCCCTTCAGGGCATGGTAGTTCACGCTCATATCCGGTAGTGGAACCGACCAGATGATAATGGTATTCCAGGGATTATAATCCGAGAACTGCCAGAATCAGCTGGAGATATTCTCGTAAG
This sequence comes from Methanocalculus taiwanensis, assembly GCF_024372745.1. Classification (GTDB taxonomy): domain Archaea; phylum Halobacteriota; class Methanomicrobia; order Methanomicrobiales; family Methanocorpusculaceae; genus Methanocalculus; species Methanocalculus taiwanensis. The sequence goes on along the minus strand of NZ_VOTZ01000030.1, from coordinate 20,094 downwards.
AGATCCCGTGGCGGTACCATCGGAATATCAAGAGTGATATTGAGTGTCGGAGACGGGAGGATTGGATCTGCTGTATCATTCAGAACCAAATCATTTGCAACAGCACCCCTCGCCATCACTTCAGGGGTCATCGTCGGCCCCATGACGGTTATATAATCGGTTTTCTGGTGCCAGTCCGACCCGTCAGCGTTCTGGATTGTCAGCATCACAGAGTAGGTGCCTTCTTTGGTATAGGTATGATCCGGGTGACGCCCGGAGCTTCCATACCCATCCCCAAACTCCCACCGCCATTCCTCAGGCCCGCCTTCTGATCGATCCGAGAAGCGGACGGTCAGGGGTGCCGGGCCAAATGTATTTTCTGCATCAAACACTGCGGTGGGCCTATCCCGCACAACAATATACCCTGTCCGGCTGAGTGAGCCCGCAATATTTGCCCCTGAGGCTTGGAGGGTCACCCTGAACGTGCCGGGATGGGTATAGGTGTGTGTCGGGTTCTGCTGGATGGAGTTCTTCCCGTCTCCAAACTCCCATCGCCACTGGGTCGGAATCCCTCCCGAGATATCGGTGAACTGCACAGTGAGGGGAGAGCCGCCGCTCTGCTGGTCAGCGGTAAAATCAACAACCGGATTCGTGCCAGTATTGACGAGGTTGTTCTTTGCAATTGTTGCCACTCCATATGCGTTCTCCACGGTAAGTGTTACAGTATAGGTACCCTTCCTCGTATAGGTATGCGAGGGGTGCTGGAGTGTGGATGTTGTGCCATCGCCAAAATCCCAGTTCCATGTGGTGATCCCACCGGTGGATTCATCATGAAACGATACGGCAAGAGGGATCTCGCCGCTTGTTCTGTTCGCAGAATACGCTGCCTTCGGGGGAAGATTAACGGTGATATGGTCAAAATAGGTCTTCGTGTACTTGCCTGCAGGGTTCTGTATGGAGAGGGTGATTGAGTATTTCCCCGGTTCGGTATAGGTATGGGTGACCGTCTGGCCGGTCCCTGTTGCGCCATCGCCGAATGTCCAGTGCCAGCTCGTCGGGGTACCCGGAGACGTATCAGTGAACCTGACCGTCAGGGGGGCGGTGCCACTCACCGGGGTTGCCTCGAATTTCGGATCGGGGACAAAATCACGCTCATAGATAATCACATCATAGGGTTGGCTCTGGAAATTGCGGCCATCCACGATGGTATACAGCACGGCACGGTATGTGCCCGGACGCTCAAAGGTCTTTGTGACAATCATCCCGCTACCGGGAATCTGGGTGGCAGATGAGGGATCACCCATCCTGAAGAACTGCCATGACCAGTCATTGACAGCGGTCTCGTTTCCTATGACAGAACCAGTGAAGGTGATGGTACCGGGAACCATCGCCGAGGTGATATCGCTTGACACCATCACATTGACACCGGAGGCTACCCCGGAGAGGCATGCGACGATGAGCAGCAGGGAGAGAAGAAGCGTGTGCCTCATACCATCCCACCAGAGAGGAAAATAACGGCAAAGATGACTGCTCCATAACTGACAACCGGGGGGAAGAGAGAGGCGGAGACTGAGAAATCAAAAGTGCTCCTGAGTGCACCGGAGAGAATCAGGATGGACCACAGGCAGGCAATCAGGATACCAATGACAGGGATGAGCCCGGCTATTCCGAATGGAAGCACCGAATAGAGGGTGATCCGAAGAACCCTTCCCAGGCTCCCTTCAACCCTTCCGGTAAAGAGAAATGCAAGGGTTGCGGTGATAAGCACCAGGATGGCCGCAACAAGGAGGGCCGATGCCGTGAAGACGCCAATCATTACCGGACTGGCAATGAACTCCGACATTACAGGGAAGAGGGTAGGATCAAGACCGGCATAATCGGACAGAATACCGATGATCGCGATCGTCCCGAGGATACATGTTAGAATGGAGGTGAGGAAGAAGAGGAGCGGAAGCCGGATAGGATCATCCTTAAATCGCCCGGCTCCGGACGGCACAAAGAGAAACGTCAGTAACCTGCCATATTCACGCTTCGGGGGGGGGGTGAGAGTATCGCATGATCCCGTATGGAGTACGTACTCCGAAAGACCCCGCCAGTCGCAATCTGATGAGAGGCGGATACCGCAGCTGTCGCACCATGGGCTTTCAGGAGAAAGGATCGTACCGCAGACCGGGCACCTGTTGGCCGGAGGCGGCTTCTGATCCTCACTGGCAGGCTGTGGGATCTCCTCCCCGTCCTCTTCTTCCTCCCGGTGTGCCCCGATTGCCTCTTCCTGCGTTGTACTTCGGAGAAACGCCCCTTCATCATAGTCCTCCTCGATCATGGGGGGAGGTGTTTCATCTGCCGTGAGAAGGGAGATCCAGGAGTTGCGCTCACCCTCATCATCAAATACGATTGTATGCGGGACGATCTCCTTCTCTTTTGTAATAAGCGAGATGGTAACGGCGGGTTTTCCCCGTATATCAATCGTCGGGGAGGCGTCAAGCACCTGCTGGATGCGGAACTCTTCCCTGACAGAGGCGTGTTGCCCGTCACCCTGATAGATGATCAGCCGTTTTGAGGTCAGGAGAAGACCAATACGCTGATCATCCATGCAGAGTTCCGATCTCTGGCAGATTGGGTATTCGGTCTTTGGAGGAGGAGAGAGTGGGGCTTGTTGCTTTTTAGTGGCAGTGCCAATCGTTCCGTCGAGGATCCCCCGGACCAATCCGGCAAAACGATCCCGTTCTGCTGCACCCCCAATCTCCTCCGGGAAGAGGAGGATCATGCGCCGGATGCCGCTTGGAGTCCGGATTGCAAGCACCGCAGACTGGATGCCATCCGGGGTAAACTCAGGAACAATATCAAAGATCTCGCTTCTGGTAAATTCACGGGCAACAGAATTGCCAGTCTCCTGGATGAGCGCAATCCGGTCAGGGAATATATCAGACCGAAAAGGGGTCTCCTTGATCATCATACCTGATACAGAGCATATCGGCGTGGCAGGCTTCTGCAGGGAGGGTAGGTTCCTGCTGTTTTGTTTCTCTGCACCACCGATCCCGTGTATCGATCGTATCGCCCGGTTGCGTGCGGCTATTCCTCCTGCCTCTCTGGGGAACGCGAGGATCATATTCCGGGTGGCGCCATTCACTGCAATAGAAAGAAGCAGAGCAGGATCATCACCATTTTCGGGCGCAATATCCACATTTTTGATCGATTCCGGTGAAAAATCGGCGATTCTGGATACGGCATTCTCTGGTGTCAGGGTGATCCCGGATCCGCCAATCCCGATGGTAAAAGAGGCGCCTTTTATCCGGACACCCGGAAAAGTAACGCCTTCTGATACCGGGAGATTGCCGGAAGGTGAGTCTGCCCCCTCAATAATCCGGTGAACCAACCTCTCCAGCCTGTTGCGGCCTGCAGTGCCCCCGGCCCACTCGGGAAACGAGAGAACCATCCGCCGGATCCCGCCCGGAGTATTGATCGCAAGGGCAAGTGAGGGGAGCCCTTCGCTATCTGTCTCGGGAACCGCATCGAAGAGAGCTCCACGGGAAAATTCCCTGACTCCGCCTGTTCCCGATTCTGGCGTGAGCCTGAGAAGACCCCTGTCTACAGATACAGCAAAAGGCTCATTTTTAATCGAGACACCAGAGAAAATATGATCGGATGAACTCCCCTTGGGTACGTTATTGCCATCCATTGCTTAATTATATTATATAATTCATACACAGATAAGGACTTTCTCCTCAGTCGGCACACGCTTCTTCCCAATAAGAACTGTGAGAGGGGAGTGTTGACCTCCGGTTCGACAGATCATTGTGGTGATTTCATTGGCAGATGACGATACAGTCAGGATACAGGAGATAGCAGGCCTTCTCTCCCTTTCAGAGGAGCTCGTACGGCGCTATGCAGATGAATATGATGAGTTCCTCCCGCATCGGACCATCGGAAAGGTCCGGCTCTATGAACAGAGGGCCGTGAAGCGCTTCCGGGTGATCGCCGATCTGAGCGCACAGGGGATGTACCATGACGCAATCATCGCGGTGCTGAAAGGAGGCAAGCCTCTCCATGAGATTGGACGGGATGAGGAGAAACGTGAGAGTAAGGATGAGAGGCCGCCTTCTCCCCCGAGGGGATCTGACCGTATGGATGAGATCGTCATCTGTACCCGCAGGACAGAAGAGAGGACTACTACTATCGATCACCGTCTCGCTGCGATCCGTGATTCTATGTCAGCAGATACCGAACGGATAATCCGCGAAATTGGAGAGCTGAGAGAAGAGGTATGCCTATCGCGATCGGAACTCAGGACACTCTGGTCTCAGGTTCGCGAGCTTGAAGAGGATCTTCGGGAGCGCGAACTCAGGAAATCGTGGCTTGAACGGACTGCAAAACGGTTCTGCCGCTAACCAGCTATCTTCCAGTCGATCTCTACTGTCCGGGAGAAGACCATGGTAAAGAGATCCGCTCGTGCCATCGCATACTCGCGTTCGGAATACCCCTCGCTGTTTGCATGGCAACGGATGATCACCCGATCTCTTCTGATTGTGACGGTGATCGCCTCGACACGGGACTGGTGCGAGCGGTCAAGGCCGTCTGCAATCCTCAGAATGGAGGAGAGAATTGCCACCCGCTTCTTATCTGCCGCTTTCAGCGCGGCAAAACGCCTCTGAGAGGATGATGGCAGTTCTTTCCTGTGATACCTGACGAGCAGTGCAATCTGCTGCCGTTCTTCCTTCGTTAACGGGAGGGTGCGGTCGCGCCGCACCATACGGGCACCGCTTTTATTATGGGCACGATCTCCCCGGCTCCACCCGATATCATGCAGGATACAGGCTGCATGAAGGAGAAACCGATCATTGCCCGGGAGTCCATGCAAGGGGGAGAGCTGGTCAAAGAGCTGGAGGGCGTTTCTGGCTACCTGCTCGTCATGACCCCTGTCCGGAGAATATGTTCTGGCAAATGAGATTATTTGGGCGATCCGATCTCGCTGATCTTCTTCAATATGGGGGTAGTCCACCTGCATCTCCTGTACCTCACCCTCTTCCTTGCTCCTCCTTGTGAAATACCCTTCTCCTGCGGAACGTAACCTGCCTCATGTCTCAGGTGCTTTTTTCCCGGTGCAGACCGATATATAAAGGAGCAGATGCCCATGGAACCGGATAAAGAGGATGCAATAGGGCAGATCCGGGATATGCGGGTCTTCATCGAGACCTATGGGTGTACCTATAATTTAGGCGATACCGAGAAGATCAAAGTGATTCTCACGTCACAGGGGTGTGAGATTGTGGAGACTGCCGACGATGCAGACTGCATACTCATCAATACCTGCATTGTGATCGAACGGACAGAACGGGAGATGAGAAAGAGGCTTGAATGGTACTCCGGCCATAAGCTCTTCGTCACCGGCTGCCTCCCGAAGATCGATTATGGATGCGGGGGCGTGGTGATCGATCCAGACACCATCCATTCCCATTTCAGGGAGGCAGGCGGGCACCCCCAGGGGAACCCGGCAATACTCCAGGTAGCACAGGGATGCCCCGGACACTGCACCTATTGCATCACCAGAAAAGCACGGGGCCCTCTTCTGAGCCATTCCATTGATGAGATGCTCAGGCAGCTGCGGGGAAGGATTGCACAGGGCGCTGTTGAGGTTCAGCTGACAGCACAGGATCTCTCTGCATGGGGGATTGAGAGAGGGGAGACTCTTGCGGACCTCATCGAGGCGATTAAAACGGTGCCGGGATCGTACCGCATCCGGCTTGGGATGATGAACCCCGATACGCTCAGGCCGATTATCGACTCCGTCCTTACCTCATGCAGAGACGATAGGATCTTCTCTTTCTTCCATATCCCGGTGCAGTCCGGATCTGACAGGATACTAAATCAGATGGGACGGCGTTACTCCCGTGATGATGTGATCGAACTCATTTGGACTATCCGATCGGCATTTCCGGATGCACGGATCTCTACTGACATCATATGCGGGTTTCCCGGCGAGACCGATGAAGAGTTTCTGGAGACGATCGATCTCCTGCGGGCGATGGAGCCGGAGAAGATCAATATCACCCGGTACTCGAACCGTCCGGGTACACCGGCTGCCGGCTGGTATGATATGCCGGATCGCTACAAGAAAGACCGGTCACGACGTGCAACAGCAGTTGCGGGGGAAATCTTCGATCGGATCTATTCATCGTTCATCGGGCAGGAGATGGATCTGATCGTGACTGAGGTGGTGCAGGAGGGATCCGTCACCGCACGGGACCATGCATACCGGCCGGTGATCCTCCAAGAAGCCCTTCCTATTGGAAGTTTCTGCCGGGCAATGATCACCGGCCACCGCCGCCACTATCTTATCGGAAAGCGGATCAGCTGATCTCCTCATCCCACATTCGGCGACCCCTCCCGGTATCCTCAGGATCAAGCATCATCAACTGATCCGGGAATGGCGCAAACCATGTCTGTTCTGCCAGTGCAGGGGCATTTCCCCTCAGAATCCATCCCCGAAGCAGTGTTTTCATGACAGACACCGGGATCCTGCCCTGCCGGTATGAGTCAAGTTCCTCAAGGAAGAAGGCCTTCTCGTCCCGTGAGAGCGAATCTTTCAGGTATCCGAATGCATGGAGTATGACATTTATCTCGGCAGTATAACGCGGGCCTGCCTTCATACCCCCCGACAGGACTGCCCTGTATTCTTCAAAAAGATCTCGAATGGGTTTTTTCTCCGGATTGGCGACGATCCGGCCGAGCCGCTGTTGAAGTATCTGGCTATAGGAGAGGTAGAGGAGTTTATTCTCAGTATGGAGATGTATTAGCGCATTCATCGATCCGATCTCTTCCATATGCCTGAGATCGGCCAGAAGGAAGATCCGTGTAAGAAAATGTTCCCTGATTCTCCTGTTCCTCAGCCGCCCCTCATCCTCGATCGGATGGCCGCTGAAGCGATCCAGCACCATGCCCCCGAAGAAACCCGGACCCTTTCCGACGGGAGCCGAAGAGCCAGGAAAAGGATACCGTTTCACATCTGAAATGCCTGAGGTCGGAGACTTATTCTTCATGATAAAGCCGTCAACCGGTGGGATCTTATCCAGAAAATCCCGGCAGAACTGATGCATAATGTCAGTTAAATCGCGTCCGGTGGATGGCTGGATGAGCCGCTCCTCTCCATCAACAAGGACTATCCGTATCGTATCGCGAGGGATTCCAAGACCTATCTCAACCTCCGGGCAGACCGGAATAAAGGTTGCAAGGGGCTTCATCAAACGAACAAGAGGGCTTGCGATCATATCCCCGTTGTACCTGACATGATCGAACTCGATACACCGGCTCACCACAAGGGCAGGCCTCCTGAATACTCTCTTTCCTCCCATATTCTATCATCTCTCTCAGTGCATACTCAGCGGACAATACTATATATCCAACAGGTGCCCGAGGTTTTACCCAAGCGAAACTTTTTCAACCAAAAAAACCATACTCCGGGTATGGCATCCGGAGTTGAAGAGGAGATTACACCGCGGAAGGCAGAGTTCCTGAAATACATCCTTGAAGCAGGAGGAAGCGTTACAACAACAGAAATTGCCAGGAATTTTGGCATATCGCCATCAACCGGATCGAAGGCGATCCGTGAGATGGCCGAGGCGGGGCTCCTTGCACATACGCCATATGCCGGAGCAGCCCTTACCGAAAAAGGGGAGGAATTCGCGCATTATTTTCAGAGGAGGCACAGGATTCTGACGCTTTTACTATCCCACTATGGTTTTACCCAAGGCGAAGCCTGTGCCGAGGTACAAAAGTTCGAATATTATCTCTCACATGAAGCGGTGAACCGGATCTGCGCATCACTCGGCCACCCGAGGATGTCGGTCTGCGGACGGATCGAACATGAGGAGGGATGTTGCTTTGAATGCCAGGAATAATCATCCAATAGTGCTGATCGTGATTGCCGCGCTCTTCATCCTCGCCTGCACCTCTGCCGGATGCAGCACACCCGCGTCTCGCACTGTGGAGGGGCCGATTCCTGTTGCAGTCTCAATACCCCCGTTAAAAGAGATTGCAGAGGCGATCGGATCTGACCGGATCAGTGTTGAAGTCGTTTTACCGCCCGGAACAGAGCCCCATACCTTCGAACCGACGCCAGGCCAGATACAGAGGCTGTCGCAGTCTGCGATCTTCTTTACAATCGGCGAGGGGCTGCTGCCTTTTGAGGACAGGCTTGCAGATCGCCTCTCATCACAGAACCAGGCGATCAGGATCGTCAGCCTCTCGGAGGAAATCGACCTGATTCGTACAGATCATGATGGGCAGACAAATCCAACAGGGGATCCCAATCACCATGATAGCGCCGCTGATCCGCATATCTGGCTCTCGCCTCATAACGGCGCTATTATGGCAGAGAAGATCGCAACGGCACTTATCGCCGCAGATCCCGGAGGAGAGGAGAACTACAGGGAGAACCTTCTTGAGTATCGTCTGCGGACGCAGCGTGTTGATGAGGAGGTGCGGGGGATACTCAGCGGCATTCAGAACCGGAGATTCATCGTGACGCATGATGCATGGGGATATTTTGCCCGCGAATACGGGCTCGAACAGATCGCCGTACATGTCGGAGGAAAAGAGCCGACTGCACGGGAGATCCAGGAGATCATCAGCACCGCCCACCGTGAGGAGCTCGGTGTCGTCTTTATCGAACCGCAGTTCCCACAGAGATCAGCCCTTGTGATCGCAGATGAGATCGGAGGGCGGGTGGTTGTGATCGATCCGCTTGCAGAAGCGTATCTGGAAAACTTTATCGAGGTAGCAGAAGCCCTCAAAGGAGGGAAAAAATGACGCCGGCACTTCAGCTTGATGATGTCACGATCAGCTATGGGAGGCATGTGGTCGTCGAGAGAGCCTCTTTTGTGGTGGAGGAGCATGATTTTGCAGCAATCATTGGCCCCAATGGCGGCGGTAAGACCACACTCCTCAAGGCAATCCTCGGTCTTCTACCGCTCTCAGGCGGAGCCATCCGGATCTTTGGGAATCCTCCGGAAGAGGGGCGGGATCTGATCGGGTATGTCCCCCAGTTCCATACCTTTGACTTCTCATTTCCAATCACCGTCTCGGAGATGATTCTCCAGAGCAGGCTCCCGAAGAATGCCGGATTATTCAGGAGATATAGAGAGGAGGATTACCAGGCAATGGAGAACGCTCTTGATCAAATCGGCCTTTCCGGGCTTATGGATCACCCGATTGCAGACCTTTCAGGCGGCCAGCAGCAGCGGGCGATCATTGCACGGGCGCTCGCAGGAGAACCGCGTCTCCTCATCCTCGACGAGCCGACCGTTTATATCGATGCCCCCGCAGAGGAGCAGTTCTTCTCGATGATAGAGGCTCTGAGGGAGTCGATGGCTGTTATCATTGTAACCCATGATATCAGTGCAATCTCCGGCAAAGTGAACCGGATCGCCTGCCTGAACCGTCGGCTCTATACCCACGGCGACGCGTCGATCACCGACGGTATGCTCACATCCGTGTACGGATGCCCCGTTGACCTGATCGCCCATGGCGTGCCCCACCGGGTGCTCAGGCATCATGGAGAGGGATATGATGATTGAGATTCTGGAGTATGGATTCTTCCAGAACGCCATCATCGCAGGGCTGATTGCAGCTGTAGCCTGCGGGATCGTCGGGAGTTTCGTGGTTGTCAGGAGGATGGTGGCAACAAGCGGCGGGATCTCCCATGCCGCATTTGGAGGAGTCGGCCTTGGATTCTTCCTTGGCATCGATCCCTTAATCGGCGCCGTCATCTTCACCATCGGGGCAGCCTTCATACTCTGGCACCTGAATATCCGTGAACTTCAGGAGACAGATACGATCACCGGTGCTGTCTGGGCGACCGGGATGGCGCTTGGGATCATCTTCGTCGCGATAACGCCAGGGTATGCGCCCGACCTCTTCAGCTATCTCTTCGGCAACATTCTCCTCGTCCCCTCGACGGACATCATCCTGATGGCGCTCCTTCTCGTAGTAATCCTGGCAGTTGTGATCGCCTTGTATAACCAGCTCGTCGCGGTAACATTTGACCCCGAGTATGCCCGCGTGATGGGGCTGCCGGTTCCCGGACTGACACTGGTGCTCTTCCTCTTAATCGCACTCACCATCGTCCCCCTCATCTCGGTTGTCGGCATCATACTGGTGATAGCGCTCCTGACCCTGCCCGCCGCAACCGCACGGCTGTTTACGCATTCACTCAGGACGATGATGGCATCAGCCATTCTGATCGGAGTCGGAACGGTCCTTATCGGGATTGCGCTATCATATGCATTCGATCTCCCCTCAGGCGCAACGATCATCCTCGCCGGTGCTGCGATCTATGGAGGCTTCCTTGCAGGGCGCCACCTTACGCGATGATGAATGGCAAACCCATGATTGGAGTTTGGGTAAGGCGGATGGCCTGCCACTCCCATTCATCCGGATATTATGGCAAATCCGTTTGTTATCAGATCGCAAGGGCAGCCATATCATCAAGGAACGGCATCAGCGTGGTGATGTAGCGGTGTTCTGCACCTGCAATGGCCATCTCCCCACACGCGATCACCTCAAGCATCAATGGAAGTTCCTTCAGCTTATCACGGAATTTGGGATCCTGGGCCGAGGCAAAGGCGATAAACTGTCCAAGCAGTATGAAAGGCCGTTCATATTCAGGAACAGCCGCATAGGTGTCCATATCGTTCGCAAGTGTACTGTTCCGTGCTAGATCTTCTTCAAAATAGAGATAGATCGCAATCGAATAGCGGGAGCCAAGCTCCTCAAGCTCCAGTATATCGACTTTTTCTCCTGGTGCAACCGCAAAGGTGTTGCACTCATTTCCTTTCTTCCCATCCATACCCAGTACTTTGAATTGCGGGCATATCAGATGCACGATTATAGTACCCGCAATGCCCGTCTCCTCCGGGCAGGCAACATCTTTATGTAGGCACGAATTAAAAATCCGCGATGGTGTAACTGATGGCGGAGATCGATGAAAAGGGTACGAAAAAAGAGGAGCTGTTCTTTCATTTAATAACGCTTCTCCAGGAAGGGACGCTGAATTTCAGGTGGCGGGCAGCAGAAGCGCTAGGAAAAGAGGGAGATCCCCGTGCTGTCGGCCCCCTTATTGAAGCATTATCTGATGAGTTTGTAGATGTCAGCTGGATTGCTGCAAAATCCCTCGGACAGCTTGGGGATCCGGAGGCGGTTCCCCACCTGATCGAACTGCTGAAACACAATGATAAATGGAACCGGCTGGGTGCCATCGAGGGGCTTGCCGGGATCGGTGATGAACGGGGAGTAGAAGCGCTCTCCCATATCATGAAGAATGATCCCGAAAAAAAAGTCAGAAAAGAGGCGGTAAAAGCACTTGCCAGGATTGGCGGAGATGCAGCATGGGAAGCCCTTGAATCCATCAGGGATGATCCGGATGATTCGGTGCGAAAGACTGTCGAAAAAGAGCTTGGAAAGAGAGAAGCTGGAAAGGTCACCCGCAACCGATAAAACATCAATGTCCTTTTTTCATTTTGAAACCCTATTCACCTATATTTTTGCCTTCAGGAACGGTGAGGGTTCAAAAAGGAATACTAATATTCTCTGACTCCCAAATATTGAAGGAATGAAGAAAGAGATCGGGAAAATAATTGGCATACTGGTCTTTATTGCAGTTATCCTTGCACCGGTTGATCCGGAGATTATCCCGATCGAAGCGCGATACGTCGCTGCTGTGACACTCCTCATGGCAATACTCTGGGTGACAGAGGCAGTGCCGCTTGAAGTGACAGCCCTTCTTCCGATTGTCCTCTTCCCGCTCCTTGGAGTCCTCTCGGTCAGGGAGGCAACAACCCCGTACGCTGACCCGGTTATCTTCCTCTTCCTCGGCGGTTTTCTCATTGCGATGTCGATGCAGAGATGGGGGCTCCACAGACGGATCGCACTCTCTATCATCAATATTGTTGGCACGAGTCCCAGGCGTCTTATTCTTGGATTCATGGTTGCAACCGGTTTTCTCTCGATGTGGATCTCAAATACCGCCACTGCGATGATGATGATCCCAATCGCGATTGCGATCATCGCCACTGTAATGCCGGCTGTGAATACCAAACTCGATGAGATGACCGAGGAACAGCGGGATTTTGCCGGATGCCTCGTCATCGCAGTCGCCTATGCGGCAAATATCGGCGGGATTGCAACCATCATCGGATCACCGCCAAACGGGATCTTCATCGCGCAGATGAAAGTTCTCTTCCCACTCGCCCCGACGATCGACTTTTTTACATGGATGAAGTTCGGCATTCCATTTGCCGCGATCCTCATCCCGATCGTCTGGCTCTGGCTGATTAAGGTCCCCTACCGCCACCTTCCACAGAAACTCTCCCAGGCAAAGGACGTGATCCACCAGGAGATGGAGGAGCTTGGGCCGATGAGCACGGGTGAGAAATGGACCCTCTTTGTCTTCCTCCTTACTGCATTCTGCTGGATATTTGCCTCCACCAAGGTGATCGGGGGATTCACTCTCCCCGGACTTGACCAGCTCTTCCCCGGCATCAATGACACAGTGATTGCCATCTTCGGAGCGCTCCTCCTCTTCGTGCTCCCGGTCGATATGAAGAAAGGGATCTTTACGATGAACTGGGAATGGGCTCAGAAGATCCCCTGGGGTATTTTAATCCTCTTTGGAGGAGGGCTCTGCTTATCTGCCGCATTTATCGCGAGCGGGCTTGCACAACTGATCGTGGACTCCTTCTCGATGCTCTCGCTCCTTCCGATCGTTATAATCGTGCTGATTGTGGCAACTGCAGTCTCACTCCTCACCGAAGTTTCATCAAATACTGCCATTGCGTCGGTGATGATGCCTATCATGGCCGTCACCGCGATATCGATGGAGATCCATCCTTACATGCTGATGCTGACTGCCGCAATCTGTGCCTCACTCGCATTCATGCTCCCGGTTGCCACCCCGCCAAATGCAGTAGCCTTTGGGACCGGGTACATCGATATGAAGACCCTCTTCAAATCAGGATGGGCACTCAACTTCATCGGTGTCTTCTTCTGGACATTTTTCCTCTTCACCGTTGTGATGTGGGCAATCGGGTTCACCCCTGACCTCCCTGCATGGGCAGTCAATCCCTGATTCCTCCATCATCCTTATCTCTCGTGAGGTCAATAGCCTGCATATGTCACGAATTTTAATTAAGGATGATAAGAATCTCTCCACAGGAGCCGGTGTTGAGGGACGGAGGCAGAAGAAGCGTGTTGATACCGATATCAATAGCGATAGGGGAAAAGAGAAGAAAAGCAGGAGTTTCGGCAGCCTGAAATTTGATACACAGAAGAATGCCGATATCTTTGAGTCTGGTCCACGCTAATGGAGGATCAGATCCGATCCTGCCCTTATTACAATCTCCCTCTGACCGTCATAGGTTGAGAGGAGACCATAGGCAGTAAGCTGATCGCCGATCCTGAGAGAAGGAGCATCAACCCCATGGGGAATATAGAGTTTCACACCCGAGAGGTCGGCAACCATATGGCCACCGCTCCATGTTCTCCTGATATCCTCGACAGTACCGGAATAGACGACCATCTTCCCATCAGGGAGGGCGGGATCATAGGGAATAGAGAAGAGGGCTGGCCCCGCCAGCGATACTGTACCATGAAAGAGGAGGATCAGAAGGAGAGAGCCAACGATAATCATCACTGCTTTTATATGCGAGAATCCCGCCATTTTACATAGATCTACCGGATCTTATAATAAGCGATAGGTTCATATGTTAACAGCATTAACATACTGATATGCACCCCCATATGCTGCCACCCTCCTCGCAGAAAGTTCTACACCTTCTTCAGCAGGGCGGTTCAATGACACACAAGGATATCGTCAAAGAGAGCAGCCTTGCACCCCGGACAGTCCGGTATGCACTCAAGCGGCTCAAGGAACAGGGTCTCATCCTTGAAAAGTTCAACTTTCGGGACGCACGACAGATCATCTATGAATGCAGAATCGCAGATAGCCAGAGGGCTACGGCATGAAAGAGCCGCTCTGCGACATCACCCACTGTGACGAACTGGCACGAAACGTGCTACCCCGTATGAGGGCTGAGCTTGTTTACAGGCTGGTGAACGTACAGGGTGTCAGGCAGAGCGAAGTATCCCGACGCCTCGGGATATCACGTGCCGCAATATCTCAGTATCTCAGCAGAAAGCGGGGATCAGGCGAGATTGAACTCTCTGAGGATATGACAGAGATGCTCGAACGATGGGCATTTGCCGTGATGAATGACAATTCACATTCGATTACTATCTGTGATATCTGTAATTGCACAAAGAAAACGGGAAAAAGCCGTTAATCTCTCCTGATCCTCTTTCCTATGATTATTCCTGCAAAGAATACAAGAATAGCGATAGCGATTGCCGGTTTTGGCCACTCCTCAGAGGGGAGGGCGAAGGTTGATTGTGATCTGCGATACTCATTCTTCCAGTCCTCCTCAAAAACCCGCAGGTAGTATGCTGCGGCATCGGGATGGCGAATGATCACTCCCGCCTCCCTGTTATTCATTGGTGAATTCTCATTCCAGTTGATGCTTGATACAAGGACGGCATTTCCATCGACTATCACCCCTTTGGTATGAATCTTGGTGATACCAGCCCGATCCGCATCGAAGAGCCGCACCTCGAGCGGGAGATCATGTGTCTTTGCGTACCTGTTGATGAATGCCGCCATCTCATCGTTGTCGAAATCCCCCTGGATATTGAACCAGCTGGCATCAAGGATGATCCGGACATTCACCCCGCGGCGGGCGGCATCAATTGCGGCATCCAGCCAGGGGTTCGGCGCATTGTTCGTCCAGTTGCTGATATATGCCTGCTGAATCTCCAGTGTGGATGTTGCCTCTGCTATCATCTCCGGAACAAGATGGGAGGTGTCGGGGGAGATAACCGGGATGATGATTGCATCATCTATCCAGAGCGGTGCAAATCGGGAGTTTCGGGGAGGAATTGCCGCAGCTGTTGGAATGCCTGGCGCCTGTGCCGGGGTGATCGGGACAACATCCCTTCCGGCTGCATCTTCTGAATAGACACAGCCGAAGTACTCAGCAACCCGTGTATCATGTATCCAGATACCCCATCCCCTGTTGCCTTCATAGCCGGTGAAGGGGATACCGCTCTCTTTGAGGTTTTCGCTTGCGAGAAGAACAGATTTGGAATCTATGATGAGATATTTGGCATGCATGAAACGATACCGGGATCGGATCTCTCCGGATGCACGCATGAGATCAACCGGGATGCCGGTACGGTTCATGACAGTAAGAAGGGCTGCCTGTTCCGGCGCAATCCCGCCAACCGGAGAGCCTTCCACCAGCACCCTCACTGAAACACCCCGCTCATGTGCATCGAGGAGGAGTTCGCCGATACCAGGATGCGTGAATTCATACACGCCTATTTCTATCGACTTCTCAGCGGATTTGATTGCATCTTCCACCACTTCATAGGAGGAGTCAGGAGAGACGAAGAGCATGGCAGAGACACCCTCAATGCGGATCGGGGAAAAATCACTCTGCCCGATCATGAAGGGGCGTGGATTCCAGACACCATCAACAATCCTGTGAACCTGGCCTTCCCGAGGCTTCACATCCCGTGGCCATGCAATTGAAAAACGCTCGCTTCCATGGTACAGGAGCTCTAACTCATCTTCCGTATTTGCCAGGATGAAACGGCCGCTCTGGGGGAGCGTCGGGACGATTGGTGTTGAATATTCCCATTCAAAGTCAGGGTAGGTACCGTGTGTTTTCCTGTATGCTTCTGCCTGGCGGGCAATGACCAGCCCACCATGTATCCTGGTTCCCGGAGGGAAGCTGAGTGTCCCTTCGCCATCGGTTACTGTCCACCCATCCAGGCTTCCCTGCCCGGAAAAGACGATGTATTCATCGGGATCATAAGTCAGGTACGGATCAGGGCAGAATGCGGTAATGGTGATATCGGCGGTGGCAGCCGCAGGAATAAAGAAAAGGATGAGAAGAAAGCAGAAGAGGGGCTTATGCATGAAGAGTGTTCGATCTATTCCTTTATTGCCGTCACGGTTTTAGTGTTCATATGGACGGGTATGTGGTGAAGGTGGGAGGGAGCCTCGCGGATATCCTGCCGGATCTGGTATCAGTATTCAAAAGCTGCAGGATGAGGCTTGTGATCGTGCCGGGCGGCGGAGCGGGAGCTGATGCAGTAAGGCTGCTCGATCCCGATCCGGATTCCGCGCACTGGATGGCAATCTCGGCGATGGAGCAGTACGGCCATCGGATTGCATCGCTTGGAATCCCACCGATTGATGGGATTGTGCCTGTTAGTCACCCGTCAGTCCTCCTGCCCTACTGCCTCCTGAGGAGAGAGGATCCCCTGCCGCATAGCTGGGATGTGACATCTGATACCATCGCTGCGTGGGCAGCATGGAGATTTTCCCTCCCCCTTATCGTCCTCAAATCGGTGGACGGGATCATCGCGGACGGAAGGAAGGTTGATATCATCGCAAGCCCCCTTGCAACCGATACTGTCGATTACGCCTTTATTCCCTTTATCCTTGAGCACAATGTGAAAGCGGCTGTTATAAACGGAAGGAGAAAGAGGGATCTCCTGCATGCATTATCAGGGGATTTTTCCAGTGGCACGTACATCCCAAGACGGACAGAGGGATTATAACCGATTGATCCCAACTATATAAGGGAGTCCGACTATGTCAACAGATAAGTGCACATCATGCCATGCCCCGCTCGCTGAGCGAGGGGCAACCGAATTTAAATGTCCAGAGTGCTCCGAGCTTATACGCCGGTGTGCAAAGTGCAGATTACAGAGCATCCCATACATCTGCCAGAAGTGCGGATTTCAGGGGCCGTGAATATGGGCTCAGTTGCAGTAATCCTGAAAGTGATGCCGGAATCAACCGATGTTGATCTCGAGGGGTTAAAACAGGCGATCCGTGAGAAGATCCCCGGCGTCTCGGATATCAGGGACGAGCCTATCGGCTTTGGACTTGTTGCATTAAAGGTTGCAACAGTCATCCAGGATGAGGAAGGCGCAACAGAAGGGATTGAATCACAGTTCAATGACATTCCCGGAATCGACCGTGCAGAGATTATCGATCTCAGCCGGATGATCTAAAACATTTTTTTTTAAAATTATACCGACAGAATTTCTTCTGATTCGAGTTGCTCGAAGACAAGATGCGTAATCTCCCGAATCTGTTCGGTTGAAAGCCTGAATGCCTCCAGCTCATCGTCAGAGAGTTTGATTGGCACTGGAAATGCGCCACCCCGCGTGATCCGTGCAGGAACACCGATACAGACGCTCCCGATATCATGCACCTCTTTCTGGATGAATGCCGAGACGGTTAATATCCTGTGTTCGTCCTCAACAATTGTCCTGATGATGGTAGCTATCGCATCGCCCGGACCATAGACTGTTGAGCCCTTGTTCCTGATGATTAAAGAGCCGCTCGTCTTTACCCGCTCCATCATCTCGTCTTTTGGAATATGCGAGAAGGCAGGGAGATTGTTTATCTGGATTCCGCCAATTGTCGTTGCAGACCAGAGGGGCACCATCGAATCGCCATGCTCGCCGATGATCCTGGTATGGACCTCCGAGACATGGACATTAAAGAACTCAGCAATACAGGATTTCAGCCGCATCGAGTCGAGGTGCGTACCAAGCCCGAATACCCGGTGTGGCGGGAGATTTGAGTACCTGAGTGCTACTCCCGTCATGACATCGACGGGATTTGAGACGACAAAGAGTAGTGTCTCAGATGCGTTTCTGCCAATCTTTTCTGCATATCCTGCAACGATACGTGCATTATCAACGGCGAGATCGAGCCTGTTCTGGTCAGGCTTTCGCGGAGCACCTGATGCCAGTATGATGATCTCAGAACCGCGGAGATCTTTCTCATCGCAGCTCCATGAGATCCGTGTGTTGGTTCCACGTGCTGCAAATGAGTCCCTGAGATCACGGGACAGCCCTTCAAGGTAGAGCTGATTTCCGTCACGCCCAAAGAGGCTCACCTCTTTCACATGAGGGATCTGCGATATTGCGTGGGCTGCATATGAACCGACCTGTCCGGTCGCTCCGATGATCGTTACTTTCACCATAGAAATCAGGAATATTGGGAACACGTCATCGGTCGACAGCACATACCGCCGTTCCACAGGACTCCCTTCTCCACCCCGCTACCCCATGGGCGCCAGACGTCTGCGGTAAGTCTGCTCCCTTCCGGGCCTGAACCGGTACCCGCAGCAACAGGCCTCACCTCCCTCCGGAGGATTGGTCCCTGGCCGTTGACCTCATAGGACGAGGCTTCTACGTCGGAAGACGCTGCTTCCCGGAAGCTGCCTCAGCCTTCCTCAGACTTCGCCCCCCGCATGTCGACGGTTTCGGGTGACAGGTGACGTCTAACCACCCGGGCTAGTTCCCGTAAATCATAGGTTTTTTTATGGGATAAATACATCCCCATGGTTTTTTGCTTTCCATTCATTGATGGTGCCCTCAACCATATCACGGGACGCTTTGTCAAAGAGATCAATAACTGCCAGGACATTTCCCTCAGGGATATAGGGTGAGAGAAGCCGGAAATCGCCCTGGTACACCTCTGCCGAGACGCTGCCCCGGGCGGTTGCTACGAGACGGGGTTCACTCCTCTTTTGGGTTTCTGCCATTGCATTGTAACTCTCAAATATCTCGACATCATCGATCCCGAGGTACGCGTGATTCACTTTAAGGTTGAATGCAGCCCAGAAGGCAGCTGCATACCATGCATCATTGAGGATCAGGTGCTGCACGCCGAGACGTGCGGCTACAATGCCGAGTGTGCCGGCCCCGCAACAGGCATCAACGAAGATCTTTGGCCGTTTCGAGAAGATTTTCCGGTCAACAGAGATGATCTTTGGGTTAACCGGTCTTGGAAATTCGATATGCATCATTGATGACTGCTTGTAGATGACAATCGGGCCAACCTGGGTTGAGAAGATATTTGCCCGGACATCGCAGCCCGCGAGGAGGGTATGCGTCAATGGCGGCTCATCCGAGTCGGGATCGGTAATCCCGGGAACGATATGGTTGTCCTGAATGACACCCCTCACTTCCGGGACTTCGGTAATAATTCGTTCTGCGGTTTTTCTGCTGAACTGATCGGTGAGGAGGACGAGCGAGTGCCGGGGCAGGTATGGCGCTTCATGCATGACAAAGCCGGGATGGATGAGGGGGGTGCCGACCTCCTTGAGAGGCTCGGTGCCGGTGAGATCTCCTTCTTCAACACCAATCCGGTACATCACCGCATATACATCGTCAATGAACCGTTTCCCACAGGAACAGGTATCAGGAGGGACATAATCGGGCGGGGGGCTCTTCTTGTCAAGATGCCTGCCCCTGCACCGGGGGCAGGGCGAAAAGATCGTCTCCATTGTATTGATGATATCAAAAGCATCAGAGACGCAGTCGTCACCACAGACCGGGCACTTCATATACCCCACTTGGAGCGGGAGAAGATAAAGGATCGGCGTCTTCCGTATTGGCGGTAGATGCGCTATTGCTCCGGATCTGGTGGAAAAAGAAATAAAATTGTGGTTTTTCCATGATAAATCATGATTTGGGGAGATATCAGAGGAGAAACAGGAGGGAGTTTCCATGCGCGCCTTTTGTGTGAGAGATCGGGAGGGAGTAGAACCCAAACCCCCTCAACTGCTGCAGAGAGAATAGGATTGAGTTCTT
The DNA here is from genome assembly GCF_024372745.1 of Methanocalculus taiwanensis. Taxonomy (GTDB): domain Archaea; phylum Halobacteriota; class Methanomicrobia; order Methanomicrobiales; family Methanocorpusculaceae; genus Methanocalculus; species Methanocalculus taiwanensis. The sequence continues at coordinate 384 of NZ_VOTZ01000030.1, read as the reverse complement.
ATTCTCCTCTGGCCAGTCAGATTCGGGAGAGAATTATTTACGTAGAACCAACAGAGGGTTGGCTTCTGCCTGAGGAGGACGAAGCCTGGAGCAGAATATATAAGATGGGCCTGATGCGATTTGAACGCATGACCGCCCGGTTATGAGCCGGGCGCTCTAACCAACTAAGCTACAGGCCCTGTTCTGGATCACAGTACCATAGAACAGGTGTGGTAATGTACCATTATCTGTTGACCCAAACACTAAAAAAGATGTATGACCTGACTTTCCGGTTTTATAACCCACTCTGACCCAACCTTCTCTCCCGGAACAGTTCCTTGAACCCCATCGCTTTCAGCTGTTCCTTCATCTTATCCGTCAGGTTCAGGTACCAGAATGCATTCC
>NZ_VOTZ01000029.1 GCF_024372745.1 Methanocalculus taiwanensis | reverse complement strand
TGTTTCACCCTTTGTGCCACCTCAGACCCTATATAAAGGGAAGTGGCGGTTTTTGGCAAAAAGGGGGATCAATTTGGATCGGCGCACCTATATAAAGGGGGGATCAAAAGGAATCGGCGAAAACAAAAATATCCTCGAGATAAAAAATGCATTGCATAAAGGTGCGAAACCGCTCTTTCTCCTCTTCAAAAGAGACCAGAAGATCGATATCACTCATCTCACCTGCTTCATCCCGTGCATATGATCCAAACAATCCGATCTTTGTTATGCCAAATCGTCTCTGAAGTGTTGGCATCTCTCGTTTCAGCCTGTTAATAATATCTCTTTGACGGAGGGATCGCGTTCCCCTCTTCTCGATAGTATTCATTGCTTTATTCCCCACGTTCAAGAGATGCGTATTCCATGGTTAAGAAATGATCGAGATTTGCTTCTGGTATGTATATTCGATCTGATCTATGCTCAGTTGGGACAACGAAATTCTCCTGTATTCTCTTCCATTTACCGCTTCTTGAAGACTGCTATGCTGCCTTCCTCCTCTCGCTGATAACGGTCGGGGTGGGTTTTGTGCTTCATGAGCTTGCCCATAAGTTCACAGCGATGCGGTATGGGTACTGGGCAGAATTTCAGAAAGATAACCAGATGCTCCTTGTTGCAGTAGCAATTGCCGCCCTCGTCGGGGTTGTCTTTAGCGCACCCGGCGCCACGATGATCTATGGTCCGACCCTCTCAAAGAGGGAGAACGGGTTGATCTCGGTTGCCGGCCCGGTAACAAACCTCCTCCTCGCAATCCCCTTTGGTCTGCTCTTTATAGCGGAAACAATGTTTGGTCTCGGCTGGTTTGTGATGCTTGTCGGCGCTGTCGGCGTCAAGATCAACGCGATGCTCGCCGCCTTCAATATGCTCCCGTTCGGACCACTTGACGGGAAGAAGGTACTTGCATGGAACCCGTTAATCTTTATTGTGGTAATCGCAGTTTCGTTTGCACTGCTCTTTGGGGGCGCTGTTTTACCTGTGATTGTTGGGGGATGTGGGAATTGCTCCCCCTTCTTTATTTTATTGAATCTCTAAAAGCAGGGTTTTTTAAAGCCAATTTCATCTCCACAAAATACAAGGGATGGGAAATCCCCCCCGTACATCATCATCTCAAACCAGGAATCAGAGCCCCCCAATCTTCCCTACATAGTAGTAGGCGATCCTTGCGGCATCGGCACTGTCGACTTCTCCGTTATTGTTAAAGTCCGCTTCAAGATCCTCATCCACTAGCCCTGCTGCCATCCATGCAACCTTTGCGACATCCCCGATATCGATCCGGTTGTTTTGGTTGAAGTCGCAACGGAGATGTATATCCAGGATTCCCGCCTCCATCCTGCCGAAGGGTATCTCAACATCATTTCGAATCCACATGGCTTCGCCAAAGCCAATCTGGCTCTCGCCGAACAGGTGCTTTGCCTGAAGTGTGATATCCAGGATCTGTACTGGTTCAGTACCGGCAGTATAGTTTCCATCTGTTCTCGAAAGTGTGACATTGAGTGTCCCGGTCTGGTTATTGATCTGATAGGTCAGATTCGTTCCCCCGGCAACCGATGCGTTGATCGCGACACCAGTGAAATTCGCATAGACAGGGTTAACGGTGACTGAACACATGATCTCCTCTGCACCGGTGACATTCGTTATTGAAACCGGAATTGCCCCGGTCATCCCGGTTGCCACATTGAGAGATCCCGCCCCGATGATCATATCAGATGCCTGTGGGAGAACCGTGATATAATCCTCCCATATTATGGTTGAGCCTCCTGCACTGTTCTCAACCCTGAGCTGGACTGTATACGTACCTGGCAGAGTGTATGGGTGGATCGGATCTCTTTCAGTACTGTTTGTCCCATCGCCAAACTGCCATGACCATGAGGTGGGGTTCCCTGTCGAGAGATCTGTGAAGGCGACTGCCAGCGGAGTGGAACCGAGGGTTCTGTTTGCGGTGAAGTTGGCGACCGGAATGCGTGTTCCCTCTCCAACCTGGATCACTGCAGGGAGAACAATCGTCTCATATCTGGGCCATAGTTCTGCATTTGTTATCGTCAGGTTGGTTGTTCCTCTGGTTAATCCCTGAACTGTTAGGGAAATAACGGTCAGGTTTTCTGTTCCAGGTTGAATATGGGTATGAGACCAACAGTTCACTGATTCGGCTGGTACGGCGCTTGTGTTTCCCATGCCTTCAGTGATATTTACACTGGTGATTGTTGCAATTCCGGGCTCAGTGAGATTAACGTCAAATTCGAAGGAGCCAAGACCTTCATTGAGTGATGAGATCATGATACTGTATTCTCCAATATCCCCTACATTCAGTTCCGACTCCAGAGGGAGAACTACAATATTGGTACAATCTTCTGAAACGGAGATAAATGAGCTCTTTACTTCACTGTCTTCTCCACGGCTGTTAGTGACAGTCAGGTTCACCGCATATGCTCCGGCCTGCGTATAGGTATGCACCGGGTTTCGAACCCGGGATTCTCCACCATCTCCAAAGTCCCAGTACCAGGCAGTCGGGGTTCCGATAGATGCATCGGAAAATGCAACCGTGAGGGGAGCACTTCCGCTGGTAATGTTTGCTGAGAAATCGGCCTGAGGTGAAGTGGAGACGGTTGTATACGCCTTCAGGCAGACACTGGCATTCTCAACTTCATCTGTCAGGTCAGTCCAGGTGCTGTCAGTGGAGCTGATATACCCTTCACCCGGATTGGCAGTTGCCTTACTGGAATACCCTTGAATAGGACATTCTATTGGAATTGGTGAGTTATGGCCGGGTGTTTCCAGCCTGACAACCACAGAGAATGTTTCCCCGGCATTAAGAGATGCCGCAGGTATATCTATAGTATGATAACCCGGGGATGGGATAGTGCCTGTTTGTGTTGAGACAACACCCCCAATCTGCCGGGGGCCATCATCAGGGGTGGTATAGACATTTATCTGGTATGAGGAATTGACAACCGGAGTATAAAAGCCGACTGCGGTAAGAGTCTCATCTGATTCAGCTGTAAAGACATTGGCAAACCAGGCGGTATCAGAGCCAGTATAACCAATACTTCTTACCCAGCCCATCGGATCATACTGGTAAACCCGATCATAGCTCCCGGTATCCTCACCGGTAAAGACTGCAAAATCTTTGATGCTGGTATCATAGTAGGAGAGATAGAAGAAGCCCTCATCTCCCCAGTCAGTGCCCCAGCTATTCTTTACAATAAACGCACCATCTCCCGGCGGATTCTTGTTGAAGTTCGACCGGGCATACGTATCATCCCAGCCCACAATGGCAACAGCGTGGTTTACGCGGGTAGTCTGGTCCTGGTAGTATGCATTTCTATCAGAATTCCAGCCATCACGTACCCACCACATCGAGATCTGCACCACTCCGTATTCGGTGAGCGCCCACTTGATATTCTCATTATCAAGCTTGTTTGCCCGCCTTGGGAGGAAAAGGACATCCTGGACACGCTTTACGGGAGGTAAGCCTTCGATAATAAATGTAGATCCAGCCACATAGGGATCATCCACCTCAAGAACCGGGCCTGACCAGCGTGCAAGATATGCAGTGGACATATCCCTGTTTCCACCCTCTCCAACATCAAATTCGGCATAAATGATGTTCTTCATGTTGTTCTCTGAGAAGTCCCATGCCTCACGAGGAAGGAAGAAAGATTCAAGCGATGCATATGTTCCAAATGCCCAGCAGTTCCCCTCATCACCCTGATCCTTCACAGGAGATACCTTGTCGTGGTCTCGGAGATCATAGGATGGCTGGTACGTGGAGAAGAGTCGAATATCACCGCCACTTGATCCAATCTGCATGCCCGTTGTATGGGAGAAGTCAACGGGTGATGGAACGACACCGGGCACGAAATGATGATCAGAGGACATGAGGTACCCCCTCTCTCCCTGATGGACAATATAATCGAGAAAATCCGGATTCACCGGTGCCAGCTCAGGCATGCCGGTCTCTGTGATCATAGTAGTGTTCACTGATCTCTCAGATTCAACCGCCGCAAGCTCAGCCGCCATCACGGGGGAGAATGAAATGATGAAGAACAGAATCAGGATGCTCAAGAGAAAAAGATACGAACGATCATTCATATTGAATGTATCATCCTGAGACGTAATTATTTCTCGTGCCTAAGAGGGGGATGTGGCGGCTCGATTGTGATGATGCCGGGGACTGATTGATATGCTCCTGAGACTGGCCAAACAATATCCGGATCTGTTATCGTGGAGTGTCCTTGTATTGTCAACCTCTCCAGGAAACCAGATCATCCGGGGACTCCACCCACAGAATCGAACGGGTGAGAGCACAAGCGAGAACATAATAATGGTGATCCCTCCTGCGATACCTGATGTGTCATGGGATAATCCCCTTCTGTTCCATCCACTTGTGGAGAATTGCTCGTTCGTCGGGGATGGATACCATCTTTTCCCACTCTTCAATGACAGTTCCGATGAAATCTGTGATTTCATCCGGGAGCTCTTCAAGGATATCGGCATGAGATTCGGTCTTGATATGCCAGAGGCCAAGGATGATACCCTTGCAGTATTCACGCCCAGCTTTAGCCATCCCCCTCTTTGCATATGATCTGAGTTCATGCATATACCCTTCAACGATCTCCTCGAGCATCTCGTAAGCCCTTTCGGAAGGGTGGAGATATGGGCCATCCCGTTGTCTTCCCGAAGATTCCCATATATCTTCTATCTCTATAGCTTCAATCTCCGAGGATAAGGCATCTGCTACCCTTTCGATCTCCACGCTTTCCAGAAATGTTCTGGCAATTGCTTTAGCATGGGGAGCAAGCCCGGGATCATCCCGTATCAGCTGGTAGAGGACAATTCTGGCTCGCTCTCCATCGAGGGTATCAAGAAGTGGTGTTTTAGCCTGCTTTGTACTGGTACGTGCCATTTTTCTTTGGTACGGCTTTGAAAAGGATGAATCTGTTCATTTAACTTCAATTAGTACGCATTCGGTGGCTATTATTATCAAATATAAATTTTTGGTACACTTTCGATACTATCGGATCATATGGATGAGATGGTGTGGGCTTCCGTTATAATGATCGCTTCGGATCACTACTCCTCGATAATCCCCCACGTACCGCTTCGTGATGAACCGGTCCGCCTGATTCTCTTCTCAGCTTTTTATTGTGCTAATCTGAGTTTTAAATCCCCTCTCTGTCAATCCGCATTGTTCTGCAATCTCCTGAATTGTGATCTCAGGATTTGCCTGAATATGTGCGATGATCTACTCCGTGCTCTTTCCAGAACCGCTATCTCAATGCCGATGCACAGTAGCAGTGAAGAGGCTCCCTTCCCTATCATCCATGAAGTCAATAGAGGGCCATTCTTCCAGTGCACGCTTTATTCCTGATCCGATTCCACGATATGGAAGAAGACCTTTGGCGATGAAGGATACGAGGATTGGATTTCGTATATTGGAGTTGCCGGACCGAATCTTCGCTACTGTCAGGTTGTTTGGCAGATTTCCCGGACTGATGATCTCAATCCTGTTATCAAAGATGAATAGCCGGATTGGTGCTGAAATAAAGTAATCCCGATGCACGAGCGCATTAACCAGCAGTTCCTCAAATACTACTGGCGAGATCTCGGGAACTCCCGGAGCGTTGACGTTCTGTCCTGCCTGTACCTTATGGAGATTTCTCATGACAAAACCCATCGCTCCTTCAAAGATATCAGAGAGCGTACCGGAAAAATCCTCTGAGTCGATATATTGGCTCACATGAATTGTATTGCCTGGATACCTGATCGCTTTGATAATAAACTGGGGTTTGATCCACTCTGGCTTTTCGGCAAAGAGGAGTACTCCGGCAAGGTTTAACATCCCATCATCTGTTGCCAGATTCATGTTCTGTAAGAGATTAAGCAATTTTTCAGGTGATTCCGGATACGGCAGATTATAAACGTCCCGAAGAAATGCCCGGAATCGAAGTAAATCCAGTCTGTCGATACCCGCTTTTGTCGGCAACTCATCTGCATGGAACTGATCAACGCTCTGAAAAAGGCGGCATAACTCCTCCCTGGAGTTTACCCTTCGCTTATCAGACCCAACCTTGAGCCATATGACGCCATTTTTATCAAAATATGGCTTGTCCTTCCCCTTTGGTATAGTCAGTATAATAACAATCCGATCATGGCCGATATTGATATTCTCAGTTTGAACCGGGAGTGGACTCCTTACATGTTGTGAAGCGGCATTGCTGATGATCTGGTTAATACGGCTTACATCCCTGAGAGTGAGGCCGGGTGTTGATCCGTCATCTGCAACCCCAATAAGGATAATCCCGCCTTCTGAATTTGCAAATGCTGCCATTTCAGCTGCAAGAGAATCGGCATTCGTAATATCCTGTTTGAACTGACGATGGCTGTCTTCGCCGGTTGCAATGATGGCTTTTAAGTCGGAAGGAGTCATTGAACGCTCATACCTTTCGTTTTGTCGGATGTATTGTGGAATTGGATCTATCTGCGTTATTGTACAACGGGAGAGTGCATTACAATTTCCATTGTTTTTTGGGGTATTGAATCTTATTCTCCTTCAGTTTTCGCACCGATGGATTGAAGTTCCCCCACAGCCTTCCTGCCCCTCCTCTTTGCCTCCTCAAGCGCTGTTGGGTGCCCCTTGATCCCCTTATATTCGTCCATATTGTTTGCGATGATATTATCTGTGTATTCGAACCCGATATCATTGAAAAATGCGGTTATAACAGGGTATGCCCCGTCAAAGACATGATCCCAGTTCTGGCCGGCTGTTGAGATGAAGAATCCCTTGTGCCTCTGTATGTGCTGGTAATCAAAATAGAGGTTTTTTAAGATGAATTTCCTCGCCCAGTAGACCTGCCCCCGGTCGATAAACGCCTTCAGTTCAGCTGTGATCCCCATCGAGTAGATCGGTGAGGCGAGGGCAAGGATATCGGCTGCAATAATCTCGTCAAAGAGCGGGGTGAGGTCGTCTTTCAGGACGCATTCCCCGGTCTTATGGCAGGCATTGCAGCCCTTGCATGAGGTGAATTCAAGGTCGCGGAGGATCACCTTCCGCTTCTCTGCACCTGCCTCCTCCGCACCAGCAAGGAATGCGTCAAGGAGCGTCTCGGTATTTCCGCCCTTCCGTGGGCTTCCTGATATCCCAAGAACATTCATAATGTATCTCCGTTCATGCACTTTTTTCTCCCATCAACGACTCTCTCCCTTCATCTCCAGTATGGTTGCAATGACTTCATCTGCAAGTGCCACTGCATCTGCTTGTGCGGTCGGATGATCGTTGATTGCTCCCTTCTCATCGACATTATTCACCATCAGGTACCGGATATCCTTGTTCTTCACATCGATGACATTGAAGAGGCATTTGACCGATGGTATTGCGGCATCAAAGACATAGTCCCAGTCCTGGCCAGCTGATGCAAGGAAGATCCCAATCCGCTTCCCTTTCCGTTCAACTGGCACAACCGGCAGCTTCAGGACATATTTGCGTGATCTGAAGACCTGTGCCCGGTCGATGAGGGCTTTTGGCTGAGCCGCAATTCCCATGCAGAAGATGGGTGAAGAGAGGATGATGATATCGGCTTCGATGATCTTTGGCTCTATCCAGACGATATCATCCTTCTGGATACATGCATTCAGCTTCTCACAGGCATTGCATCCCTTGCAGGGTGCGATATTGATATCGGTGAGTGCATACTTTTCCACCTCCACACCGGGCTGCTTCTCCATCTCTTCCAGCACCCAGTCGAGGAGCGTCTCCGAATTGCCGTGCCGGCGGGGGGAACCGGCGAAGGCGAGAACCTTGACTACCATACCAGAAGATTATCCCCGATATAGATAAAGGCTCGTCATTCTTCTCACTGTTTTATCAAGAAAGATATCTTTGGATCCCATGATGGATAGAAAAAGATGATGTATTTGAGAAAGAATCCTGGTATAGGATCCTTTCAGAGGGTCATGTTCTGGAAATCATCAGATCTCCTGTGTCTTCCTGACATAGAAGTACGCAATTCTGGCTGCATCAGCTCCGGTTACCGTATCCCCCCCGCCAAACCGTGCCTCGGGATCCTCTGGTGTCAGCCCGACGGCCATCCAGGCGACCTTTGCGACATCCCCGATATCAACCCGGCTGTTCCCGTTGAAGTCACCACGTGGACGGATGGTAAAGAGATCTTTTCCGATGCCGGTTTTCCCATCCTGGTTTGTCACCTGCACATCCCGGATTCCGGTTATGGCGTTGGTGAGATTAAATCGGCATGTGATCATTGTATTCGATGTTACTGTTACATCAGCGCCGGAGATCTCCGGTGTTCCGGTGAGATTGACAGTGATTCCCTCCCAGAACCCTGTTCCTGTGATCGAAGCATTCACTATAAGCCCGTTTCTGTATCCAAAGGCAGGAGTAATCCCGGTAACAACAGGTGTTGGTCCAATAACGGTAATATACTGCTCTTTTGTCTCAGTTGCAGTATCCTGACCTTTGGTAACCTGAAGTGATACGGTGTAGTTACCCGGTGTCTGATAGATATGAACCGGGTTTTCGAGTTCTGATCTTCCTCCGTCCCCAAATGTCCATACGAAGTTTTCGGGTCCTCCGACAGAGAGATCAGTGAAGCGGACAGTGAGCGGTGCAACCCCCTGGAGCGGTTCGCCTGCAAAATCAGCCCGGAGTGGCTCTTCAAGCGGGGCAAAGACGCTGAAGTCGGTGGTGGTTCCGTACACAAACCGGTTTACTGTATCCACCCCGTTCTCACCTGCAACCCGTGACCAGTCGTCTGCATGTCTCCAGAGGCGGAGGGAAGAGGGATTCACCCCATTCAGATCGCCCGGTGAGTAGTATATCCTGATTGCGGCATCTGATGGAGTGGTGTTTGTGATCGCAAGGAACCTCCCGATAGCAGCCATATCTTCTGGAGGTGCCGGTGGTGATTCGACTCCGCTCACCCGGAGGGAGCCGGTTGCGGTGAGGTTAAAGAGGACGGGATGGGTATCTCCAACCTGTATGTATCCAAGCGATGTGTTGTCGTTTCCTGTGATGGAGATAGCCGCTGGATCGTCAGTACTTGAGATCCTGGTGAGTGTGATATTTTCAACGATCAAACCGGAGCTCCCGTTTATGGAAAGACCGGTTGCAGTTCCAGCGGTTGAGTTAATCTGATCAAATAGAACTCTCTTAATTTGAGAATCGATCGTCAAATTTGTCTTTATTCCCGTTATGTTTCCGGATGATCTTATCTGACTGATCGTTCCCCGCTGTATGGCGTTATTTCCCGAATTCGGATCGAGAATGATCCCGGTAACCCCCCCCGCACCAGCGTTGAGATCAGTTGCTGTGAGGTTATAGATCCCTGTTCCGACTGCACCTGCCCCGACATGGATGCCGGTTATCCTGGGTGTGGTGATATCGGAGATGACGGAATCGAGAATCGTTGTCTGTCGTGAGGAACCGATCAGCTCCACCCCGGTTGCTCTATAATTCTGGGAGGTGATCCCGGTGATAGACGAATCCGTGATGGTGGTCTGGTCAGAAGATTGAATCCTGAACCCGACTGTTTCAGTAGCCGGTGCTGCTTCGGTTATGTGGCATCTGGTTATGGTCGTTCTGAGTGCATCATCCATTAAGAAACCAATGCCTGTTCCTTTGACCTGGTTTTTGGTGAGGATGGTATCTTCAGTACCTTCAAGTTTATATCCGGTTTCAGCGGATGTGATGTTGTTTCCGGATACTGTTGTCTGTTTTGCTCCCTCAAGCAGAACTCCGGTAGTTCCTCCGATGAATGTATTAGATTGTATTGCGTTCTCTTCACCATTCAGTATCCAGATGCCGAGATCAGGACAATGTGTGAATGTGTTGCCGGAAAGAACATTGTTTGATCCCTCATCGATACCGATGCCAAAACCGGCATTGGTTACATTGCTGTTTTGAATTATGTTTGCATCAGATTTTTCGATGAGAATTCCGCCAAGGGAATTGCCGGTGATAATACTCTCATCAACCACACACTCCCGGGTTGTGCGTGTACCCAGTTGGGCATCCTGGAAGTCCTTACAGACAATTCCATATCGGTTATTTGTAATAGTACTATTCCGGATGCCGCTCGCCTGTGTTCCATGAAGATACAGGCCATATGAACTGGTTGCTCCTTCCAGGATGAAGCCTGAGATCAGTACATTTGATCGGCGGTCCAGCTCAATGACAGGTTTTGTATCGAAGAGTGCGTTTATCCGGACATCGGAATGCCTGCCTGATGAGGCGATGAGATTGATATCATACCTGATATGCAGATTCTCATTCCCCTCATACCCGCTATCAACAGCGATGGTATGGCCATCTGCAAGGTCAATATCGTCCAATGCCCCGGTGATCGTCTCATAGTCCCGCTCAAGGTTGAGATTATGCACCAGAAGCCCCCCTAGTGGGGCAAAGATGAACGGTGCCTGATCATAGGGGGGGAGGGTGGTCACCTGCACTCCTACCTCACGGGCATCAGTATCCAGCCAGCGGGTGCCGTTCCACTTGTAGTCCCCGCTTCCATCGTGCCAGCGGCTGTTGTTATGCTGCCAGACCATGAGGGTCTCGGGACTGATAGTGCCGAGTTGATCAGGATCATAGTGGAAGGTGAGGTTGAAGGTTGGAGAGCCTATCCGGAATTCGGAGGCTGTGTTGATGGTGATCCACTGGCCGATTGATCCTTTGTTGAACGGATATGCAGGGGATTTCGGGGGTGACGGGGGTGTTGAAACACCCCTGATCTCCAGATGATTATTGCTGTCAGAGAGCGAGAAGGTGGTCACATTCACCATGTCGGTGATGGTGTTCTGATCAAGAGTAAAAGTCCCCCACACCTCGATCGCCTTCCGGCTCAATCCTGAAGTGTCAAGAAGGGTATTGTTCCTGAGAAGAATCTCATTGCTCCGTACATTGATCCCGGTATCGGAATAGTTGCAGATGGTGTTCTCAGAGAACAGATCCCCGGAGTCCCCGGTACTCATCGAAATCCCCGATATTCCTCCTTCAATCTCATTATGCGAGATGCTGGTATTCCATATCCTGTTTATTCCTGATCCTTGCAGCCAGATGCCGGTTCCAAAGTCCTCCAGCGTATTATGTGAGATGCGGGCGCCAGCAATTCTTCGGACATCAATGCCGGAGCCATAGCCATAGCCTGGCCAGGTTTCACCGGGGCTTGAAAGGTCATTATACCGGATAAGCAGGTCACTCTCTCCAACTCCCGTTGAGCCTATGGTCTCATAGGGCTGATCAATGTATATTCCACCCCCAACCCCGGTTTGAAAAGCAAAGGGTGGACCAATCGTCACATTCCGGATGGTATTGTTCTGGATTACCGTCCCATTTTTAATTCGCAGATGATAAAAACCGTATTTCCCACCATCAATTACATTGTCCATGTAGGTATTTCCATCTCCTTCCGGTGCTGTCCCACTGTGGTCAGAGACGATTACTCCCCACGCATGCTGATGGGTACTCTGGTTCGTATGAAGGATGGTATTCTTATTGAACTGTGAATCAACGGCCTGGAAGTAGACGACATGATGCAAAGGCCGGGATGTTGTGGTAAAATCTTTCATATCGATATTCGTGATACGATTATCCTCGACAACATGGTTGTTCCCAAGAATCCAGAGGCCCCAGCGAAGATCGTCAATTGTGTTATTTGTGAGCCTGTTGTTGCTACCATCCATCCAAATGGCGTAATATTTCCCATCCTGTGCAGATCCGCAAAATTCGGAGATCGAGTTTTGGGTGATCGTCAGGTTCTCGCCTTTTACCCGGATCCCTGCACGATCAATGAAGAGGTAATCTTTTGGCCGTATCTTTGTGAGGATGTTATTTGTAATCTCAGTCTGCTCTCCTTGCAGGTAGATTGCACAACTGCTGTTTTGAATTTCATTATCCTCGATGAATCCTGCCCTGGCATTCTGAAGATAGATTCCGTAAGATTTGACGTCATCAATTATGTTCTCTTTCAGCTCAAAGAATGCGAGCTCCCTTTGTGAATATATTGCCTGATTGGTGTTTCGAATCGTATTGCCCTCGATGGTCACCAGGTCGGAGTTCACATTGAAATATATCCCATTGCCCTGTCCCAGCCCAGCCATGTCTTCGATCTGATTATTTCTAAGGGTAATATTCTCAAGTGCACCTCCACCAAATTCCCCGATATATATGCCAGTATCTCCGTTCTTTATTGTGTTATTCAGAATAATGGAATTGGATGCATCAAGGATCATACTGCCCCGGTTCATTGTATTGTCCCTGACACTGCCACCATCACCTGAGATCGTCATCGATCTATTTGTAAATGCAGAGCTTCTGATCTGTGAATCATTGCCAACAATGTGCAGATTCTTCTCCGAGGGATTATTTCCGGTGAAAACGGTGTTAATGACAGATACGCCATCGCCTTGCAGATAGGTATTACCGTTTGTGATACTGCTTGTCGAGAGCATGTTACAGTTCCCGATGAGGCTGATTGATGAGTTAGAGGTGATGTCGGAGAGGAACAGGTCATTATCCCGGACTGTGATCGGACCGGTTGTATGAAGTCCTTCTGACACTCTCAGGGCGCTGTATTCTGATGATCCTCGTTGAATGTCAACGGTTATTCCCCCCATATAGGCATTATCAAGCCAGAGTGCTCCATTGCCGGTGATCTTTGTGCCTGCTGCGGCAACAACTGCCGTGTTTTTGATCGTGAGCGAGCTTGTGTTTATGTCACTGAGTCTGGTATTTTTAAAGAGCGTAATGGTGCCACCTTCTGCATCCCAGGTGTCAGTAAATATGCCCTCTGAAGGAAGGTTTCCCCCGACGGCACGGCCGAGAGTGAGATCGATGGTATCCTCCTGCACCGGCTTCTTTTCTTCCTTATCCCAGGATACAATGACATATTCAGCAGAAGCTGGCACATTCCGATCAATAATCGAGGGGTTGGGGCCTTCAACACCAAGCCAGGACCGCTCATTTCCATTCCGGTATATATTGTATCCTCCATATGCCGATGTGCCATACTTTGGATGAATGGTATCCGGCCATACGAGATGGACGGTATCTGTTCCAAGGTAGCTTACCCATTGGTGCGGGGTGTAGGGATCGACCGGTTCTGGTGTCGGCATCGGGGCAGGTGTCGGTAATGGGGTGGGAGTCGGAGTTGGAGTGGGGGTAGGCGTTGGTGTGGGCGTTGGATCAGGAGCTTCATTGACGGTGATGAGGTTCGATTCTGATGTCGTATTGCTGCCATATATATTGGTAATCGTCAGGTTTACCGTATAGGTACCTGGGACGGTGTACGTGAAGACGGGTTTTTCTTCATTTGATGTATTTCCATCGCCAAATGACCAGTGATGGCTATAATTCCTCCCGACCGAGGTGTCACTGAACTCCACCGGAAATGGTACAGTGCCGGTTGATCTGTTCACCTCGAATGCAGCTGCCAGATGAACCGCTTCAAGTGCCTTTGAGGCATTAATCCTTCCACCAGTGACCGTTCGCCCTGCAAGTGAGGGAAGTGGATCGACATTGGTTACAATAACCTCCTTCATCTGATCTGCACTGAGCGAAGCATTATAGGCTTTCAGGAGCCCGGCAAGCCCGGCAACATGGGGAGTGGCCATCGAGGTGCCATTCAGGTGCTTATAACTGCGAATGATCCCGGAAACCTCCCGGATCCGGACATCATCGATAAAAACATAATCGGATACATTAACATTATCCCTCGTTAATGAGAATCCAAAACTGATGTTTTCAAGAACCCCTGAATACTTCCAATTATCATATGTCTCATATATTCTCCTTGGAGAAATGGTAATTTCTTTCCATTTCTTATCCGAATCACCACCTTTGATGGTGGAGAGGGAGTACCAGGAGTTGATAGCGGGAGTGTTTGTCCAAACCACAAAAGTAGTATCATTCTCCAGAGAGTAGTTGCACATGAAAGAGAACTCCGGAAGTTGATACTGTTTTTCCAGTCGGACGGGTGTTTTCATGCGTAATCGTTCACGTTGTCCGGCCACCCAGTTCCATGTTGCATTGTCAGATGCTGACGTGGGTGGTGAGTTGTAGATGGATGAATTCAGTTCCCATGGACCTGGCGAAACGACTGACCAGTTGTCCAGTGTGGTCATTGGATCAAAAAACCGTTCTTCATACTCATATGAGATATAGGTACTGTAGATCATCGTTCCTGGTGCCCCGAGATGGACGGAATTTGGACCATAGCATGAGAATGTTGAAAGTTCATCCCTGTTATCTGTGGCTGCAACAGAAATGATGTTGGAGCAGTTTAAAGAACTTGGATATTGGGGTATAATATCATTGTTTGTGGCATTATTACCGGCAGAACAGATTACAACTCCATCAAAACTATCAATCGCGTTTTTTAGAGCCTCGGAATAGCCGGTCGATCCCCATGAGTTACTGATAATATGAGCCCCATTATCGCGTGAATAGTTAATTGCCTTTATTGCATTTTCTGTGGTTCCTGAACCGTGTGGCCCCAAGAATTTAAGAGGCATGATCTTTGCCGTCCACATTACCCCGGGAATATGCCAGTTATCATTTCCGATTGCGGCTATCGTTCCGGCACAATGGGTGCCATGACCGTTGAGATCTGATACATCGTTATTGTCATCATAGAAATTCCATCCATAGAGATCATCTATGTATCCGTTTCCATCTGAATCGTAGCCGTTTAGTAACTCCCCAGGGTTCATCCATTGGTTCTGGATGAGATCAAGATGGTTCATATGTATCCCTGTATCAATAACAGCAATGACGACATCTTTTGAACCTGTCGTTATATCCCATGCACCAGGAGCTGATATGTCAGCTCCGGGAGTTCCTGCCTGATCCCCCACAATCTGCCCGGTGTTCTGAAGCCCCCAGAGGAGGGAAAATTCAGGATCATCTGGAATTTTATCCTGGTAATAGTAGAAATTTGGTTCTGCAAAGAGGACATCGGGGTGCCTGCTGATCTGATCGATGGCATCAGGTACCATGAGGTCATCGGGGAGGTCGACAACAAGCAGTCCGGGCTGGCCATATTCTGTCAGATCATGCCTGGTGGTTGTGTGATAGCGGGAATGGAGTTGTTCAGAGGTGGTTGTCATCAGGATGGTGTTCTCTGATACCGGTGGCTTGAACTGGACGAGGATAGTGCCGGGTTCATAGAGCGGCCGGCCATATACATCCTGAGGAACTCCATTAGCCAGAGGCATCTCCTCCGCAAAAATGGGTGTGCTTTCCGGCATCTCCTCAGGTTGAAGGAGATTTTCCAGGTTTTCTTCCTGGTGTTCTTCCACCACCTCTTCCTCATCTTCCTGGGGATCAATTTCTTCTGCTGGAGTATGTGGCTTTTCTTCAACTGTTACGTTCCCGGATTGTTCAACTGGATCATCTTCATCAAGGGGCTCGTTTAAATCCTCTGGATCGAATAATTTGGTCTCTTTAGGAGGAGCTGACGGCTCATCTCCTCCTGTCATATTCAGATCCGGCTCAACGAACCGATCATCTCCGTCCTCAGAGAGCACCCCTGAAACGATGCCACATGAGAATAGGAGGAATATACACAGCAATACTGCTGAATAAACTCGTTTCATTATCAACACCCCTGATTTTTTTTTCTGCACCAAGGCAACAGATACCACATTACGTTACTTTCTCATTGCATTCTGTATATTTGAAGGTAGAAACTACGATTGTGTGTATCTCTTCCCTGCCATCCCCCATAAAGAAAAAAAGGTACATGGATCTCGTCCCGGCACACTACAGGGGTACGGTATACCTGTTAGGACAATGTCAAAAAATATATAATTATCTCTTTCTGGATCGCTAGCGATCACATTTGAGGGAAGGTGTGATTTCCCGGATCTATTTACAAAGTGGTTGGGGAGATCACTCAGATCTCCTGCGTCTTTCCGACATAATAGTAGGCGATCCTTGCCGCATCAGCTCCCGTCACCGTATCGCCTCCGCCAAACCGTGCCTCGGGATCATCAGGTGTCAGCCCGACGGCCATCCAGGCGACTCTTGCCACATCCCCAATATCAACACGAGCGTTCCCATTAAAGTCGCCACGGGGACGGATCGTGAATCCTCCCTGGAGGAGGCCGGTCTTTCCATCTGCATTCTCCACCAGCACAGTCCATGCACCTGGAAGCGCTTCGGTGAGGTTGAAGGTGCAGGTGATCTGGTTCAGTCCGGCAACTGTGAGCGCTGTTCCATCAATAACCCCATCTCCCGGTCCAACAAGTCGTGCGAGTGCCCCGTCCCTGAACCCGTCGCCGGATATCCTTGCCTGGATAGAAAGCCCGTTCCGATACCCGAAGGTGGGGGTAATCCCTGTTACTCCAGGAGAACCATAGATCTCAATATAATCTCTCCGGCTGATGGTATCGCGGTTGTCCTCGTTCCATACTGTCAGGTTAACGGTATAGGTGCCGGGTACTGTATACGTATGGAGAGGATTACGTACTGAGGATCTGTTCTCATCACCAAACTGCCAGAGCCACCCTGCCGGCTCTCCTTCTGAGAGGTCGGTGAACCTGACATCAAGAGGTGGGAATCCGGCGGTTCTATCTGCATGAAAGCCTGCCTGGAGTGGTATTGTGACCCTGATATACTCTTTTTTTACCTTCAGAGACTTCTCGTCCCCTCTCTCTACTTCAAGAGTGACGGTATAGGTGCCTGGGATTTCATAGATATGACTTGAGTGCTGTGTCGCTGATCCACTTCCATCTCCAAATGTCCATCTCCAGCTGGTCGGCTCCCCTTCTGAGAGGTCGGTGAACTGAACCAAAAGCGGTATGGCACCGGAGGTTGGTTCTGCATCAAACTCTGCCAGGAGATCTTCTTTGAGTGGGGCATATATGACAAAGCCACCCTCATATGGGGGAATGTGGTTGATCGCAACCCCTACCTCGTGTTTTGTGGTATCAAGCCATCGTTCTCCGCTCCAACTATCTTCTCCGTAACCGCCATCCCATTTACTGTTGTTGTATCGCCAGACAGACATGCTTGACCCACCTACACCATCAAAATCTTCAGGTTTGTAATGGAAGGTCAGGTTCAGCTGTATATTATCCTGATTTGTGAAGTTCAAACTCTGTATATTGAGCCATTGGCCGATATCGAGCTTACCTGAAAGGGGTTCCGGGGGTGAGTTTACCCCTCTGATTCGTACCTGATCAGTGATATCAGATGCACTGAATGTTGTGCCTCCCGATACACGTTCAATGGTATTTTCACAGAGGATGAGGGCACCTGGAAGTTGTTTGGATGGGATCTCAATCTCAAAATCAACCGGTATGTTTGAAGCTCTGTTGCGTATTGTGTTCTTGTGGATAATGAATTGATCACCATCTAGGAGCCAGATGGCTGTATGTGGCTGAAACTCATCGGTACCGGTAATGGTGATAGTGTTATTGTCAATAGCGGCGTCTTGAGCATAGAGTACCATTCCCTCTCTCTGTACTTCAAGAGAGTTTCCTGAAATGGTAGTTTCAAATGAATAGGGGTATGGAAGGTAGATCCCTCTGCTCATATTCCAGAGTGAGTTGTCTGCAATGAAGGTGTTATTGGATGAGATTACGATAATACCGGTGCCACATTCAGCGATGGTGTTATTGATGACTATTGCTTTATTCTGCCGGTCAAGATGGATGCCCCATAACCCGTATCCACCTCTGATTGAGTTATTCACAATCCGGAGTTCCCCATCTGAAAGTGCCTGTTGAGCATGGATGCCTCCTGTATTGCTATATTCACGGCTCATATTATTGATGGTATTATTTTCAATGATGATCCCTTCACCCGGGGACCAGATGGATATGGCAAATGCACTGTCCCCCCCATCGATAAGGTTCTCCCTGACGGAGAGGTTGCCTGAGTTGCCTATGTGAATAATTCCATGATTGGTATGCGGGTGATTGGTCCGTCTGATTACATTCCTTTCGATAACCGATCCATCTGCTATTGATGCAAGGATAACCTTAAGGTACTTCCTGTTATTTGTATCTGCACCCATATTTGCCGTATTATCGATGGTATTTCCAATCACCTGATGTTCACCTGCGATCGATATACCCTGGCGGAAGTTGCTGATGGTATTATTGCGGATGATGCCATGCTGGCCCGTAAGAGTTACTGCCCAAACGTTGGTGGAGTCTGCACCTGAGAAGTTGGTGATCTGGTTCTCTGCAATCAGAATTTCATCACCGTCCCCGAAGATTCCAAAATCGGTGTCAGTCACATTATTTCTATTGATATAGTTGTGACTCCCGACTGCATTGATTGAAGCGGTCAGGTTATTTCTTTCGATCCGACTTGAGTCCCCGGAAAACCATACCATCCCATTGGCAGTGTTCTCCAGAATTTCTGCGTAACGGGCACTTCCATATCCATGGTTTCCGCCCAGATGAATACCTCTTCGTCCAACGTTACTGATGGTATTTTGCCGGATTGTGTAGCCATCAAGCGTAGCAGGAACAGATGGCCAGGGGTGAATCGCATAAATGCCATCTTCAACATTACTGATGCTATTCCCCCAAACAGTGATGTTCTGATAGCATTCCTGGATATGGATACCCTTCCCTGATCCAGTCATCTCAATGATATTGTCCCGGATGATACTGTTATTACCTTTTTGAAGCAGTATGCCGGGTTTACCGTCATTTGTCCCATTTATTGTCGTATTAGAGATCCTGGCTCCCTCTCCTGTCATGCTGATATGGCTTCCTCTTATTGAAGAGATGGTGTTGGTATCACCAATAAGTTCAATAGAGGATGTAGAATCGATTGACTCAAGATTAAGGCCATTATCACGTACTTTGATCGGGCTTGTGGTTCGTGCGGTATGAATGATCTGTAATGATCGTGAATCTCCCCTTTCAAGATCAATCGATACTCCTTCAAGATTGACATTCTGAAGGGTTAGGGGGGAATAACCACTGATCTTTTTGCCACCAGCAGCAATGATTGTGGTATTCACAATACTGAGCTGATCTAAACCCTCACTGAGAATTGTATCTTTAAAGAGTGTTACTGTACCGCCTTTTGCATCCCAGGTGTCGCTGAATGTGGTCGCACTAAAAAATTCTCCGCCGACTGCCAATCCAAGGGTGAGCTCAATTTTAACATTATACTCAGGATCTGCAGCATTATGCGTTGTTTTATTTATTGGAATAATATGATAGATCACATTTTCTGGCACATCTTGATCGAGAATATGGGATCCTACTCCCTCCCACACCTTATCGAGCCTCTCATTACTAAATCTCAATACATTAAACTTCCCGTCATGTTCTGTGTTGAAGAGGGGATGGTATGATTCTGGCCATACAAGATTGACAGTATCTGTTCCAAGATATCTTACCCATGGGTGTGGTGGTACATAAGGGTCAATTGGTGTTGGAGTTGGTGTTGGAGTTGGTGTTGGAGTTGGATCAACTGTCTGTTGAACGGTGATGAGGTTCGATTGCGATGTAGTGTTTGCACCATATGTATTGGTGATCGTCAGGTTGACGGTGTATGTGCCCGGTAATGTGTAGGTATATCCTGGATTTTTTTGATCTGATGTACTTCCATCTCCAAAAGACCAGAGGCTGGTGTATTCTCTGCCGACTGATCTATCGGTGAATTGTATTCTGAGTGGTGCTGAGCCATTGATTTTATCTGATTCGAAACCGGCCTTTAGATGAACCGCCTCAAGTGCTTGTGATGCATTAATCCTCCCGCCGGTGACCGTCCGTCCCGCAAGTGAAGGAAGTGGATCGACATTTGCGTAAATGATCTCCTTGATCTGGTCTGTCTGAAGCGAAGCATTATATGCCTTCAGAAGCCCTGCAAGCCCGGTAACATGCGGTGTAGCCATTGAGGTGCCGTTCATGTACTCGTAGTCCTGGTTGATACCGGTCACCTGTCTGACCCTGATGTCATCGAAGAAGAGATGCTTTTGTGCGGATACGTTATCTATCCTCAATATAATTGCAAATCTGATCTCTTCTGGAACTGTGGTAAACCCTCTGATTGCATAGGTTTCATGTATCTTCCCAGGAGTGATGGTGATCTCTTCCCATGTGCCATTAGTATTGCCGGGCAATTGCCCTATGGTATAATAGGTGCTGCTAACCGGAGATGAGGCATAGACTCCAAGAAAGCTATCTTCATATGTGAGAGAGGTATTATACCAGAATGAGAGTTCAGGGAGGCGATATTGGTTCAATGTCAGATTATCCTTCATGATCAACCAGATATAGGTATTTGGCTGGTAGAGGGTTGCATTATATGATACTGATCCTGGTGAAGAGCGGTAGGCGGAAGAGGATACATCCCATGATCCATTGGGATTTATCGTCCAGTTATCAAGGGTTGTTAGCGGATCTGAGACCTGACTTTCCGGTTTTATAACCCACTCTGACCCAACCTTCTCTCCCGGAACAGTTCCTTGAACCCCATCGCTTTCAGCTGTTCCTTCATCTTATCCGTCAGGTTCAGGTACCAGAATGCATTCCCC
>NZ_VOTZ01000028.1 GCF_024372745.1 Methanocalculus taiwanensis | reverse complement strand
GGGGAATGCATTCTGGTACCTGAACCTGACGGATAAGATGAAGGAACAGCTGAAAGCGATGGGGTTCAAGGAACTGTTCCGGGAGAGAAGGTTGGGTCAGAGTGGGTTATAAAACCGGAAAGTCAGGATATGCATCTGCTGTACTGTGAACCTCATCCTTCCGGCAAACCCCCTGCCCCCCTTCACCTGAAGGGGGTATAAGGATATCAGGGGGTCCGGGCAATCGCGGGGGCACCGGCAGCCGCACCGGGCGAGGGTAAGCCCATAGAAGTGCGGCGTGAGAGATAGTACAGAAGCGATTGCAGGCGGGTGGCGTTCTCCTCCTCCAATAGGCGCGGCAGGGCACGGTAAAACAGAATGGCGGAGAGTGTTAGAGGATGTTTTTAGGGTGTTGCAAGGGGTTGCAGAGTGTTGCAGGGCGTTGTAGGGTGTCGCAAGAGGTTGCAGGAGTTTTGGGATCAGGCAGGGGGAGATGATCAAGTGTGGATTGTGGATCAGAAGAGAGATTCAGATCAGGTGATTTAGATTGGTTTATTCAGATCAGGTGGCGGATCTCCTCTTCCGGCAATCCGGTGACCTCTGCAATCTCACTGATGGACATCCCAAATGCCTTCATCCTCCGAAGGAGTGTACGTTGCCCCTCAGCTTTTCCTTCAGCCCTCAGCTCAGCTTTCCATCGTTTTACCCTTTCTTGTAACATAGGATCCCCACTAAAAGGATTTGGTAGATTATTATATTCATCAGTCTTTAAGGTATTCTCGAAGAATATCAGGAAATCCCGGCGCAATGAATCGAGATCCGGGTTCATACTCATCCATATGTTCAGCCGTTCTCCGAGCAGGAAGAGATCGTCACTTCCGGATAACTGCTCAAGGCCAAAAAGACTGGCGGCGAGATTCCTCACTTCGACGAGGTCATGGACCGATAGCCGGAGCTCATCGACAAGCAGGTATGGAACTGATGGCTTGAACCTGAGCAACGGATCCGGCATATCGATTTTTTTACGATCCGGTACGCAGAAAGCCCACGATTTTAGTCGTGGGATGAATGCGATGATTTAAATGTGATTTAAACCATAATATTTTTGTTCGTTGGACTGCTGATTTTGATCAGTAAGCTTCGAAACATAGATCCATTAAGTGGATCGTTGATCATGTGGACGAAACTGTAGCATTCGATATCTCGTGTCGTCAAAAAAAACATGGTCGATCGTACGCAGAAAGAGATGTGTACGATGGGAGCACTGATACCCCAACGACGCAATGCTTGAATGCTAAGCAACGTTAGAACCTCACGACTTTAGTCGTGGGAGTATGTCAGCCATATACCATCCCCGATAAAGCCGGGGCAGCCCGTCTTGAAACCATCCGCTATTACTATGAGCGCTTTAAGGAGCAGTATCCGGATGAGAGCAGGCGGTAAAAACGCATTCAGAAAACTGAAGAGGACTTCCTGACTTCTCGTAAACTTTATCCCCATACTTCCCGTATGCACCTATGAGGAATCCAAATGGACTTTTCCGAATGCGTGAAATTCGCCCATGAGAACCCGGGGACCTATATCGCCACCATGGACGGCGACCAGCCCCGGGTCAGGGCATTTGCCATGTGGTTTGCTGATGAGACAGGATTCTACTACCATACCGGTATTGGAAAGAACGTCTGGAAACAGCTCACAAAAAACCCCAAAGTCGAGCTCTGCTTCTATGCTCCCGGTGACAGCGCCGGAAAGATGATGCGGGTTGCCGGGTTGATAGAGCCGGTCAATGACAAAACGCTACGGGAGCGGCTGCTCAAAGACCGCCCATGGCTGCTTGATATCGGGATCAAAGACGCAACAGATCCAAAACTTGTCATCTTCAGGATCGCCCACGGAGAGGCGTACTTCTGGACCATGGAATACAATATGCGGGAAGCAGAGGCGCCACGGGTAATCTTCTGATTAGTGCAGCTCAGATGGATCACCCCATTCAACTGGCCTCTATACAAACTATTTTAATCCCACGAAGAACTGATGCACTGATATACAGGGTTCGCACAACACTCACCTGAGATTTCGTGATGAACTCAATTGATTAATCGGATATGGATGGATGAGAACGATGGGCACAAAAGAGATAAATATCAGTATTAAGGAGATCGAGACCGAGATAGGGAATATCAAAGATCTCAGGTTTTCTGTTGGCAGGCTCGCACAGGAGACCTGGGATGAACCGCAGGGGCCGACGCCGTTTCCGTCGATGACCGCACTCCGCAATTGGGATCTGACACTCCTGAATCGCTATAAGCCATTTTACCTCCCCTTCTGTGATCTCTGCTGCCTCTGTACCTTCGGCAAATGCGACCTGACCGGAGACAAGAAAGGTGCATGCGGCATCACGATGCCGGGGCAGCAGTCCAGGATCGTCCTCCTTGCCGCCTGTATCGGGGCAGCGACCCATACAAGCCATGCCCGTGAGCTGGTCACGCACCTGATCGAGGAATTTGGCAGCGACACGCGGCTTGATCCCGGCGGCCTGAACATCAAGGTTGAAGCGCCGATCACACGGCTCGTCTGCGGGATGAAGCCGGAGACGCTTGGGGATCTGGAGACGGTGCTCGATTATTCGGAACAGCAGATCACCTCGCTCCTCGCCTGCACACATACCGGGCAGGAGGGAAATCCCCTCGACCTGGAATCAAAGGTCCTTCATACCGGCATGATCGACCATCTCTCGATGGAAGTTGCGGATATTGCCCAGGTCTCCGCATATGATCTCCCCAAAGCCGATCCGAATGCACCTCTCGTCGATATCGGGTTTGGCTCGGTTGACACCACAAAGCCGGTGATCCTGGTCATCGGCCATAATGTCCCCCCGTCTGTTGAGATCATGGATTATATGCAGGATAACGAGCTGACCGGCGATATCGAGGTGACCGGGATCTGCTGCACCGGGATCGATATGACCCGGTACTCACCAAAGGCAAAGATAATCGGCCCCATCTCCTGGCAGATCCGGTATATCAGGAGCGGCATTCCCGACATCATCGTCGTGGACGAGCAGTGTATCAGAACCGATGTACTGGACGAGGCACGGGTATTAAAGATCCCGGTGATCGCAACAAGCGGGAAGAACTGCCTCGGACTCACCGACAGGACAGGAGATCCGCCTGACGAGATCATCGACGATCTGGTGAGCGGAACGATCGACGGTGCCCTGATTCTTGATCCCGAAAAAGTCGGCGTTGTTGCTGTCAAAACAGCCATGGAGATCGCGCCGAGGCGGAAGAAGGACAAGAAAGGTATCTTCCTCTCACACGAGGAAGCAATAGAGCTGGCAAAACAATGCACCCAGTGCAGGGAATGCCGGCGTGCCTGCCCAAACGACATGCATATCTCTGACGCGATAAAGGCGTTTAGCCGTGAGGATCCCGCAATGCTGGCTGAGATCTATGATTCCTGTGTCGGGTGTATCCGGTGCGAGTCGGCATGCAGCGAGGAGATCCCGATCCACTCGTTAATCGTCGCTGCCGGCGAGGATACGCTCAGGAACGAAGCTTTCAGGCTCAGGGCAGGACGGGGTGCGATCCAGGATATCGAGATCCGGCAGGTCGGCGGGCCGATCGTCCTTGGGGAGATCCCGGGGATCGTCGCATTCGTCGGGTGTGCCAACTATCCAAAAGGCGGCAATGAACTCGCCGAGATGGCAATAGAATTTGCAAACCGGCGTTTTATCACCTGTACATCCGGCTGTGCCGCGATGACAATCGGCATGTACAAAAACGAGGATGGAAAATCGCCATACGAGATATATCCGGGTAATTTCGAAGCAGGTGCAATCGTAAATGTCGGATCATGCGTCTCGAATGCCCATATATCCGGTGCTGCCGTCAAGATTGCGAGCATCTTTGCACGCAGGAACCTCCGGGGCAACTATGCGGAGATCGCAGATTACGTCTATAACCGTGTCGGTGCCGTCGGGGTAGCCTGGGGTGCGATGTCACAGAAGGCCGCATCGATTGCCGCCGGGTTCTGGAGGCTCGGAATACCCGTGATCGTCGGGCCCCATGGGACCAAGTACCGGAGGATGCTCCTTGGGAGAGCCGATCATGATGAAGACTGGTATGTCGAGGATGCACGGACCAATGAGAAGGTGTATGTTGGCCCGGTCCCGGAACACCTCTTCATCTCGGTTGAGACGAAGGAGGAGGCGATGGTGATGATCGCCAAGCTCTCGATGCGGCCAAATGACACCTCACGCGGACGGGCACTGAAGCTGACGCATTATATCGATCTCCACCGGAGGCTCCTCGGCTCGATGCCGACAGACATCCACCGGTTCGTCAGGATGGAAGCGGATATCCCGATCACCATGAAAGAGGATATCGTTGCAATCTTACAAGAAAAAGACTGGAAAGAGACGGTGATACCCGATCCCACGCTCATCCCAAAGAAGGAGGTCGTTCAATGACCCAGGATGCATGGCTGACCGCCGAGGTGGCCGGCCCGAAGAAGGCCTCCCTGATCACAAAGCCCGAGATTGCGGATGCGATGATCAGGCGGGCAAAACGTCCGGTCTTCATCGTCGGGAGCATCGCCGCCGAGATCGATCTTGAAGAGAAGAAGCTGATCGACTATGTGATCGCAATGGCAAAACGGTGCAAAATCCAGGTCGTCGCAACCGGGAATACAAACAACGAGTTCCTGAAACGGGGCTTCACCCCCGATGCGGTGATGCCCGCTGTCGATATCGGAAACCGGCTCACCGATCACACCTGGCAGGGAGTAGATGGGAAGGGGCCGCATGACCTTGCGATCTTTGCCGGCCTCCCCTACCAGATGGCATGGACGATCCTTTCAGGGCTGAAGAATTTTGCCCCGAACCTGAAGACGATCAGCCTTGATAATGTCTACCAGCCAAATGCCAGCTGGTCATTCTCGAATATCTCGATAAAAACCTGGATCATGAACCTTGAGGCAATCCTCGGGAACAGGGAGGGCTGATCTGATGTTTGAAGATATTCCTGTTGATGTCGGCCTTGTCCATGAGGGGGAGCGGATCAGAAAGAGCGATATGCAGTTTGAACTCGGCGGCCCGAAGGTTGCAGAGAAGTTCGAACTGGTCAGGCTGAAGCCGGCAGAGGAGATCGAATCCGGGGCAATCCACATCATCGGACCTGATATTGATGAGCTTGAAGAGGGGAAGAGCCATCCCTTTGGCATCGTAATTGAGATCGCAGGGCCTGAACTTGAGGAGAACCTGGAAGGGGTGATCGAGCGGCGTATCCATGAATACTCAAACTATATCGAAGGCTTCATGCATCTCAACCAGCGGTACGACATCTGGATACGCCTCTCCAGAAAATCCTTTAAGAAAGGGCTCACATCATTCCGGTTCATCGGGATGGCGATGCAGGAGCTCTTCAGAAACGAGCTTCCGATCATACAGGAGATCCAGATCACCTTCATCACTGATCCCGAAGAGATCAAGCCCCTGCATGCAGAGGCAATGGCAGTCTATGAGGCACGGGATGCACGGGCACGCGGCCTATCAGACGAAGATGTGGATGTCTTCTATGGCTGTGCACTCTGCCAGTCATTTGCACCAACCCACGTCTGCGTCGTCACCCCGCAGCGGTATGCCAACTGCGGGGCGATCTCCTGGTTCGACGGGCGGGCGGCAGCCAGGATCGATCCCAAGGGCCCGATCTTCCCGATCGAGAAGGGAGAATGCGTCGACCCCAACACCGGTGAATACACCGGGGTGAACGAGAGTGCCAAAAAGCGATCAATGGGTGAGGTGGACCGGATCTATCTCTACTCGGGTTTTGGCTACCCCCATACCTCCTGCGGCTGCTTTGAGGCGATCGCCTTCTATATTCCTGAAGTGGAAGGCTACGGTATCGTCCACCGTGGCTTCCGCGATCTCGCCGTAAACGGCCTTCCCTTCTCAACAATGGCAGATTCAACCGCTGGAGGCCGCCAGATCGATGGTTTCCACGGGATCTCGATTGAATACATGCGGTCACGGAAATTCCTTCAGGCAGATGGCGGATACGAGGCAGTCGTCTGGATACCTGAAGAGATCAAGGAGCGGCTGAAAGACTATATTCCCGAGTCCGTATTCGGTGCAATCGCAACCGAGAAGGATGCCACCACCATTGATGAGCTGAAAGCCTTCCTGATGCAGCAGAACCACCCGGTTGTCACCCAATGGACTGAGGTTGCCGAAGAGCCGGAAGAGACGGCGGTGATCACCGCAGGCGAACTCCCGATCACCACCGGTGGTTTTCGGATCCTGCTGAAGAACGCCCGTATCTATGCCGACAAGGTGATCATCCAGCCTATACAGCCCAAAAAACCCGGACGGGGGGAGAAGCAATGACGAAGAAGAACCAGATTCATGCAGATGCCGTGCTCGGGGAGCGTCTGCTCTCACTTCTCTCGGGGGTGGAGCAGGTCGAGTTTGAGAACTTCAGGATGGAGATCGGTGATCTTGAGCTCTTTATCCCGGTTGGTATCGGCGGCGTACCCGGAATCGTCCTCCCCAAAGAGCCAAAGCGGCCGACCGAGCTGTTCCGTGAGGGTTTCAGCCCGGCGGTGGAGAGCTATCCCGGCTCAATCCGGGAAGTGACGCTCGGGGCAACGAAGAAAGAAGGCGGCAGCCGGGGGAGCACCATTACTATCGGCGGATCGACTACTCCGGCATTCTCAAATCCCGCCATTCCCCCGAAGAACAAGACAGCGATATCAATGGATGTCTTTGATATGGATGTTGCCCTGCCAAAAGCCCTCAAGGCAGCTGTTCTTGATGTGATGGATGATCCTGCGGAATGGGCACGGATGAATGTGAACACCTTCGGCGCAGATTGTGTAACGGTCCACCTTATGAGCACAGACCCGCTCATCCAGGACCGATCGCCACAGGAAGCGGCAAACACCGTCGAGGAGGTGCTCCAGGCAGTCGATGTTCCGCTGATCATCGGCGGATGCGGGGATCCGAAGAAAGATGCCGCCGTCTTCTCCGAGGTTGCGGAACGAGCCTCTGGCGAACGGCTGCTCTTAAACTCCGTCACCCTTGATATGGCAGAGGCAAAGACCCTCGAAGGGGTGGCAAAAGCCGCACATGATAACGGGCATCTGCTCCTTGCCTTCACCGGGCTTGAGTTAAACAGCGCAAAAGAACTGAACCGGCGGCTGTACGAATACATGCCACCTGAAGAGATCGTAATGGATCTGACAACCGTTGCACTCGGGTATGGGCTTGAGTACTCCTTCACCATTCATGAGCGTGCACGCCATGCCGCACTGATGGGGGATTCCGAACTCCAGCACCCGACGATCTCAGCATCCACAAATGCCTGGGCAGCACGCGAGGCATGGATGACGATGGAGCCTGAGTACAGCCAAAAGGAGATCCGGGGTCCGATATGGGAGACGATCAATGCCCTCACCCTCCTCCTTGCAGGAGTGGACATCTTCATGATGATGCATCCTTCAGCCGTCCGGACGATGCAGGATGTCAGATCATGGATGATGCAGCAGGATAATGCGGTTTTCGAGGCACCCGACTGGGTGAGGACGAGGTGCTGAGGAGGGGGTGGAAGATATGGCGAACAATACAAAGAAGAGCATCAAGGAGATCAGCCCGATCGATGTCTACAAGCTCCTGCCAAAGACGAACTGCGGCGAATGTGGCGAGGCAAACTGCATGGCATTCGCAACAAAACTCGTCAATGGCGAATACACGATCCCGGATTGCCCGCCGCTGGCAACAGAGAAATATGCCACCCTTCTGTATGATCTGGGCGAGCTTCTTGCCCCGCCCGTGAAGGCGGTCAGAATCGGAACCGGGGAGCATACGATCCTCATCGGTGGAAAGCATGTACTATACAGGCATGACTTCACCTACCACAACCCGACTCCGGTGATCATCGATATCGATGACAGCATGGAGAAAGAGGATATCCTGAAAAGAATCGAAGCAATCGAGGGCTTCACCTACCAGTACATCGGGAGGGATCTCCGGCTGGACGGGGTCGCAATAAGGTCAGTAACCGGCGATCCTGATGCCTTCAGGGAGACGGTGAAGACAGCCGCTGGCGCCACCACATATCCCTTGATCCTCTGCTCCCTCGATCCGGCGGTGATGGAGGCGGGGCTTGCCGAGGCAGCTGATCGCCGACCGCTCATCTATTCCGCAACTGAGGAGAACTGGCAGGCGATGGCCGACCTTGCCCTTGGGTATGATGCTCCGCTCGTTGCATCTGCACCCGGCGATATCGCCCTTCTCAGGAGCCTTGCAAAGACCCTCATCGCATGTGGAATAACTGACCTGGTCCTGGATCCCGGCACCTTCACAGATGTTGGGTTTGCTCAGACGATCTATACATTCACCCGGCTCCGGAGGGCGGCATGCATCGCCCGTGACGAGCTTGCAGGGTTCCCGCTCCTCGGCACCCCGATCGCCGCCTGGACGGGTGATGAGCTCGCAAAGGAGGCGGTGCAGTGGAAGGAGACGTACATGGCGGCGATGCTCATATCCCGGTATGCGGATCTCCTCATCATGCACAGCATGGAGGCATGGAACATCCTCCCCCAGCTGATCTGGCGGTTCAATATCTACACGGACCCACGGAAACCGGTATCCGTTGATGCCGGGGTCAGGTCATTTGGGAACCCGGACAAAAACTCCCCGCTCCTGATCACAACAAACTATGCCCTCACCTTCTTCACGGTGGAGGCTGACATCAAGTCCGCCCATCTCGACTGCCACTTAATCGTCGTCGATACAAGCGGGATCAGTGTCGAGAGTGCAGTTGCAGGAAGATACCTCACCTCGGACGTGATGGCAGAGGCGCTGAAGACCTACGAAGCAGAGGCGCTTGTCGATCACCACACGCTGATTATTCCGGGCCTTGCAGCACGCCTCTCCGGCGAAACTGAAGAAGTGAGCGGCTGGCGGGTGATGGTCGGCCCGAAGGACTCATCCGGCCTGAAACGGTTTATCGAGGAATACTGGCCGCCGAAGGACGACGAATGAAAGAGGAGTGCAGGGTAATCTTCCACCCCTTAAATACGGTCGTCTCCGTTTCACGGGGAACAAACCTTCTCGCCGCACTCAGGAATGCACACGTCCAGATCGAGAGCATCTGCGGTGGGAAGGGGGAGTGCGGAAAGTGCCGTGTGATCATCGAATCCGGTGATTTCAGGGAGAAGAGGCTCACCCAGAAGAACCACGTAACGGCGGCTGAGCGGGAACGGGGGTACCGCCTCGCCTGTGAGATCTTCGTCTCCGGAGACATGGAGGTGACGATCCCAGTCGAGAGCCGGATCGAGCGGCCGCAGATCCTCTGCGGGCTCTCCGGCGAATGTGACTGCGGGGGAATGGATCCGGCTGTCAGGATATACCCGCTTGAGATCAGATCCAACCCGACTCTTCCCCACGCAGGCAGATCGATTCGCCTGAGAGAGTATACAGGAAAGAGGCCTGCTATCAGCGATGCTGAGTACCGGAAGATGCAGGAATCAGATACCGGGCTCGTCGCAGTCCTGACAGAGACAAACGGCTATCCCGAGGTGATCGATGCCATACCGAACGAGAAGGCTGGCCCCCCCCTCGGCATCGCCCTCGATCTCGGGACAACAACGATCGCCTGTGCACTGGTTGATCTGGATTCCGGGCTTGTTATTGCTGAAAGTACGACAATGAACAAGCAGATCACCTATGGGGAAGAGGTGATCACCAGGATCGCCTTTGCCATGAAGGGGGACGGCCTCCGGCTCCTCCAGCAGGCAGCGGCTGAGAGCATCAACCTCGCTATTTCGCGTGTTGCCGAGGCTGCCGGGGTTGACCCGCCTGAACTGGTGGAGATTGCTGTTTCGAGCAATACCGTGATGAACCACCTCCTCATGGGTACTGATCCGGGATACCTTGAGCTTGCAGATGCCGATGTTTCCCGAAAACCGTTCATCAGGAAGGCGGCATCACTTGGGATCAGCATACATCCAGAAGCCTACTGCTTCTGCCTCCCGAACGTGAGCCGGTTTGTCGGCGGCGATGCGGTATCGGGGGTACTCTCCTCAGGGCTGCACTGCAGTCCGGATATCTCCCTCTTCATTGATCTCGGTACAAACGGGGAGATCGTGATCGGCAACAAGGACTGGATCGCTTCCATATCCTGTGCCTCGGGTCCTGCATTCGAGGGGGCGGGTATCAGCTCCGGGATGCGGGCGATGCATGGCGCCATCGAGAAGGTGGCGATTGAGCCGGAGACTGGTGAGGCACACTGCATGGTGATCGGGGGTGGGAAGCCACGTGGCATCTGCGGCTCAGGGCTGATCGATTGTGTCACCGGGATGTTCCAGGCAGGCATCCTCGACTTCAAGGGCATCCTGACCTCCCATCCGCTTGTCAGGGAGGGGCACAATGGTCCTGAATACGTGGTGGTGAGAGCAGAAGATTCTGCAACAGGCAGGGATATCGTCATCACACAAGCAGATATGGATTACTTCATGGACTCTAAAGCCGCCCTCTGCGGGGGGATCGGCGTGCTCCTGAAGAAGTACCGGATGAAGGTGACAGATATCAGGCACATCTTTCTGGCAGGGGCATTTGGGGCGTTTGTGGATATCCATAATACGGTTGAGTTTGGGATCATCCCTCATTTCCCGAATGCAGAGGTGCATCCGGTTGGAAACACCTCACTGAAAGGTGCATATGCGGCACTGGTATCGAAAACCAAGCGGAGGGAGGCTGAAAAGATTGCCGGCATCATGGTCTATATCGATCTCCTCGTTGATGTTGACTTTATCGAGGAGTACACCGCCGCCCTCTTTATTCCGGGGAAGGAGGAGTATTTCCCGCTGAAGCTATCAGAATGACAAAAGGGATCGTTTAAGGCAGGCAGATGATGAGTGAGAATGGAAATGGATGGTGATTGAACATGAAGACACTGGTGACGATGGGACGGGGAGGAACAGGAAAGACGAGTTTTACGGCACTTGCGGCAAAGCACTTCATCGCAAAGGCTCAGACACCGATCCTCCTTGTGGATCTCGATCCTGACCAGAACCTCGCCGAGATGGTGGGGATCGATCTCGATAAGGAAGGCGTGAAGACGATTGCAGATCTCATCTCAGAGACGTTTATAAAGCGGGGCGGCACCACGACAGGGATTGCCCCCACTGAACGGATCGAGAGCCGGATCTGGGAGGATGGCCTGTATGAAGGCGGTTCATTCGATCTCATCGCAGTCGGGACGAAGTGGGTGGAGGGCTGCTACTGCCTTCCTGACTCGGCACTGAAGGGAGCACTTGCGACAATTACGAAGAACTACCGGTATGTGCTGATCGACTCACCGGCAGGACTTGAACACCTGAACCGGAAGGTGGCAAGCCAGGTAGATGATATCTTCGATATTATGGGCCCCTCGCACAAGTCATTTGAGCATGTAAAACGGGCACACCGGATCATCAGGGAGGTGAAGATCGGGATGAACCGGTTCTTCATCGTGGGAGGATATCTCTTCCCGGAGTCAGAGGAGGAACGGGCAAAGACAACCCTCCCACATGAGTATCTCGGGAAGGTAGTGCAGGACCCACTGGTGCAGGAGTATGTCCTCTCCGGGAGATCGCTTCTGGATCTCCCTGATGATACGCCAGGCTATCTCTCGGTGAAGGAGATCCTTGGGAAAGCCGGTTACTGAAGAGAATAAGGTGAGGGGAAGACAGGGAAGAGACCGGAGACCTTCCGGCCCCTCTTTGTATCGGTAGCCTGATGACCGATTACAATTAAGACCATACGTAGCTCTACAATGTCAAGTTTCAAATAGATTCTGTTGAGATCAAATAGTAAGATCTCTATATAATGAATGAAATTATATTGTTTGTGTTAATAGATCTATTAACCCGGAAGTAGAATCGCTTAAAGAACACATCGTTTCTCACATACCCCATATTAATCACTTATTTGAACAAGCGTCCCTCAGGGATTGCTTTTCGACGACAACTCACACAAGTGGAAGACTGCATTTGACTATATGGTGGGTCTGGTAACTGCTCCCTCTCAACGGACTTTAACCTCAATTGCAACCTATTGCAGCTCAATAAACAATCAGGCTTTCAGCCACTTTCTTTCTCAATCCCCCTGGGATCATAGGGCACTCACTACCTGGATCAGGGATCATGGATGGCGAACCATCGGGAAAAACGGGCTTTAACCTGAGAAAGGCGTGGAAGCCAGGATTGTGTGTGTTAATGATATCATTAGCTCCTGGCTCCTATTTGTTGTAGGTTGTTGAAGCGGATAGCCTTTTCGAGATGGTGATAGTGAGGGTGTCTTCATCATTCTGTGGATGGATGGAACCCTCAGTCAGTTAATCTGCATGATTCTCTTATGGGTGCGGTGAATTCAGGGAGAGGAATGGGATTATGCCTGGTTAATGTGACATTGTAGAGGTAGGGTCTGTTGAGATATAACTCAATCATATATCGAGTCGAATAAATTATCTTCAACACCAAATCATTTCAAAGGGAGTGAGATAGTATTATTAACCTATGCAAAAAATTGAGTTAAATGTTTACACTGCCTAAGTGAAGTGGATCTGCAGGACGCTTGCGGAGATGAAGGAACAGGTCGGTGGTCACGAGAATTGTCTGCGAGCGAACGAGGGCTGGCGGCACACGAAGATCGGCGATGAACAGCGGATGTAGCGGATCAGCGCCGGCGGCCCCGTGGGCGGTAAGAGCTTTCCGGCGGTATCCGCCGCCTCATATCGGCACGCAACGTCGCGCGTGAGAACCTTTTTTCCCAGATAGCATCAATACTTCACTATTCCGGCGGCTGACGGAGGAGCGGGAGATCGGCAATGGAAGATTTCACGATAGAGGAGGTGATCGGCTATCAGATCGAGATCATCCTGGCAAGCGACCTCGATGAGGATCGGGGGCTCGAAGGGCTGCTGCTCAACCCCGGGAACCTCGACTTTACCGTGACGTTCAGCAACAACTTCCCCGACCCGTTTGAGCGAGCCGCGTTCGTGCTCCACGGGCTTGCAACGGGGCATGCCTTCGTCCAGGGGAACAAACGGGTTGCGTTTCTGCTCGCCGCTCTCATCCTGCTCCGAACACCGGAGCGATATACCCTCACAAGCTCCGACGAGGAGAATGACCGTTTCGTGCGGGACGTTGCCGAAGGCAGAAAGACACGGGAAGATGCCAGAGTCTGGCTCTGTTCGGTTGTGAAAAAAAGTCCGTGATTTATTCTGCCAAGAGCTCGAGGGTCTTTTTGTGCCGCTGCATGAGCATCCTGAAATCATCGTCCTTCGAGGGTTGCGGCATCTCCTCCCGCGTCTCTGGAACGGGGCACTGTATTAGAGGCGCGATGGTGAAGTTACCAATAAGGCCAAAAGTCCCTGAACTCTTCATTGAAGAGACTGAATTGCCCGAGGAGTGATAGCGATACGGGCCAACGGGTTTTAAGAACCCCTTCTCATTATCTGAACTTGTTATCCGTGAATACATCTCTCGCACCTCCTCTATACGGCTATCGTTTTCCAACCAGGAGTCATTGGTGCTACGTTAATATTAATGTTCAGGTCAGGCATGCGGACGGCGCTGATTGCTCTCATTGACCGGTACTCACTCCGCAGGCGGGTGCTTTCGACAGTTGCCTGGAGGAGTTCGTAGTTAACGGATGGGAGCGTTAAGAGCTGGATCTGTTGGAAATGTTGCTGGAATATTTGGGGCAAAAATTGTGGAGGAGTATTTGCCGGTAGTTGCAGTTGTTGAACCGATCCAATGGCTTGAGAAAGACAAGGATCCCTCATAACTATGTCAAACGGGTTAAATGTCTCCTTGCATTTCATTTCCTCCTCCATGTCCTCCCATACCCTCCATATTAGCTTTTCAAGGCTTGGAGGTGCATCGATGACATTGAGACCAATTTTTTTTGCTTCTTTTCTCCCTACTGGATAACCGTGATGGTAGAAGGATTTGTTGAGTGCTTCAGATATTGCCTTCACTTTATTGTGATCAGCCATATGGAGACCGAGCAGTTTCGTACCGAGCGAGAGAGCGAGATTCGAGCTTCGCTTGGCGGCTCCGATGGGGATCGCCCCTACTTCTTTTGCGACCAGTTCAAAAGCGCGCTCTTTCTGCTCCTGATCCGAGATGCCTACATCTGTACTGACAAAATCCAGAAAGTGTGCCAGGTCTTCTGCGGCAAATTCGAGTTTTTCCTGCTTTCCTTCTATATTTTTAACAATGTGCAATTGAGGATCGACAGGCCCAAGGTTGGAAAACGGGTGCATGACTATTTCGTTAGCACCGAGGGCGAGAAGCGTCGCTGCGCTGTACGCTTCATATGGTATCAGAACGCCAACTTCATCAAATCGTTCACGCAGCAGGCTAATAATTCGCCACGAAACAATTGGATCGCCTCCTCTACTGACGAGAAGGAGATCGATCTTTCTCTCATCCTCCGGGATCTCGAGGATCTGCCGGCAGAATTCCGGTATTACATCAGAAGCAATAACTCCTTCGGCATTTGGTCTCGAGCTAGTAACGTATGTGATGAGTGGCCGCCCGCGATCCTCCTCGATCTGCCTATATAAGTCGACCCTCTTGGCGTAGGTCATATGAGAACCTTGGATTAATCGATATATTAAGATGACGGATTCCTGCGAAGGTCTGCTACGGGTTTTGTGTGGCCAAAAGCCGGTGCCAAACGGCGCCGCTCTCTCTGTTCCGGTCCGATGTCCGTGAGGGAGGGATCCCAGAAGCTCCACATGCTCGATGCCCTTCTATCGTTCATTTTCACCATGCGCGGGGTCCTTTTCTAAATATGTGGAACGCGACGATCCTTGCATTGTAACGCAGTTCCTCCACTCCTATCAGCGCTCTTTCGGTATCAACGTCTTCGAGAGCGATTACATTCCAGAACTTTTCAACTACCGCGAAACCCAGCTTAAGGAGCTTCCCTACCACACCTACCCGGCGCTGCGAGGGGATCGATGATGGTACAATTCGATCCGATATCGATCCTTTCCTCACCTCAATGTACCTCTACCATGTCAAGTTTCAAATAGATTCTGTTGAGATCAAATAGTGACTCTTCTCCAAAATTCTGATCCACAGGTTTCTCCTGAATTCTTAGGAACAGGGGAGTGATCCCATTCGAGATCCCGATGCAACAAACGGATCATTGGGAGTGATTGAAGCAGGTGCGGCGCGGGTATCGGGGGGCGGGGTCAGCGAAAGAGACAGGCTGGCAGAGGTGATAAGCCCTTGCTTAAGAGAGCAACCTGAAAGGCGATTCCGAAGGAATCGGGGCATATCTCCTCTGAAAGCCAGACGGAGCATCCTCGCCCCTCCCCGCGCCAGCATCTGCGGCCGCCCAGTACAACCTCCCTTGCGGAGCATGTGCGGACGGGGCAGGGGCGGTGGGGGCTTTTGCCACACGAGTACCAGAGCCCCCTATCCTGGCGTAACTCCATGCTTGTCTCTGACTCTTTTACCACCAATAAGCTTTAAATAATGAAGATGAAGTAAACTGTATGAGTGTCAAAATATATTGTGACATTTTACTATCTCCATTGGTCAGAAAATAGCAAATTAAGACTATTCACGTATTATTATATTCTTCGGATAGTAATGCCCTTCAGAAATATGGAGAAGAGCCTGAGGGTGTCTTCACCATTCTGTGGATGGATGGAACCCTCAGTCAGATAATCTACATGATTCTCTTATGGGTGCGGTGAATTCAGGGAGAGGAATGGGATTATATCTGGTTAATGTGACATTGTAGAGGTAGATGGATCTGCATGCTTTTTTCCGGGACGAAACGATAGAGACGTACGGTGAGGCCGCCCTCCCCTCCCTCTCAGAGAGAGATAGGGGATATGTGCAGGAGTTCTTTTCTCCCGGAGAATCGGTAATCGTCTTAGGGAAAGCAGTTCCGAAAGAGGCATATTCCCTATCTCCACGCGAGCAGACTGAGATCATGCTTGGAATTGCCGAAGCGCTGAATGACACTGCGATCCGGCTTGAGAGCCAGCTCACGAGCGAAGGTATCCCGGCCCGGCATATACCCCTCTATCTTCCGATCAGGATTGAGGATGGCCGGGTGCGGGGCGTGGTGCGGCTGAAGCAGGTTGCCGCCGCTGCCGGGCTCGGGACACTGGGGAAAAACACCCTGCTCCTGAATCCGGAGCACGGCCCCCGGCTCCTCCTCTCCGGGGTCGTCACCGGAAGATCGGATCTGTTTAACACCAAAAACGGGCAGGAGCAAAAGAACCCTGAAGATTCAATCAAAGAGAATCCGGATATCTGCATTGGATGCGGGAAATGCATAAGGGCCTGCCCGGCATCTGCGATCGGGCCGGACGGTGTCGACGTCTTCCGCTGCCGGACAATCAGCCCCTGGGTGCCGGGACCGGTTGTCCCAATAGCAAAGTGGCTGATCGGCCGGCAGCTCCTCCTCAGATGCATGGCGCCTCTTGCCCCCTGGATTGCGAAGACGGCGACGATCCGGTGCAGCAGGTGTGTAACGGAGTGCCCGGTGTTTGGGGACAGGAATTGGACGCAGGAATAAAAGAGAAAATCCCAATTTAACTGCATTTATCGTATTAGAGGGCAGTTATAATAAAAATTTATGAATTTAGGCCATAGATGATCTGAACATAGGGATTTGTTCTCTACGCAAATGACAGGATATTACAACAACCTCTAAATAACCTTAAAAGCACATATTCTCGATTTTATTACATCTCCTGCCATTTTATGAACCGCACCGTTAGGTTAATGACATGAGAGTATCATGTAAGAGACTGGGAGCAAAAGAGTATTAAGAGAACAATCGTGGTGGACAGAGAGGTAAAAAGGCAGTTTCCAAACAAAATCCACCTGATAGATACACAGGAAATGACATTATGACTGACGACAACAAAAGCCCTGCAATGGGCATGGGAAATCCAATGGTGAGCGGAAAAGGAAGAACGATCCAGGACTGGTGGCCAAACCAGCTGAACCTGAAGCTTCTGCACCAGCACTCTGAAAAGTCAAATCCGATGGGCAGGGATTTCAACTACAGGAAGGAGTTTGAGACACTCGACCTGAAGGCTGTCAAGTCAGATCTGAAGTCGCTGATGACCGACTCAAAGGAGTGGTGGCCTGCGGACTTTGGCCATTACGGGCCTTTCATGATCCGCATGGCATGGCACAGCGCCGGCACCTACCGCATGGGAGATGGCCGGGGCGGCGCCGGATCCGCACAGCAGCGGTTTCCGCCACTCAGCAGCTGGCCTGACAACGTCAATCTCGATAAGGCACGCCGCCTTCTCTGGCCGATAAAACAGAAGTACGGCAGGAAGATCTCCTGGGCCGATCTGATGATCCTCGCCGGAAATGTTGCCCTGGAATCTATGGGATTTACGACATTTGGCTATGGAGGCGGCCGCGAGGATGCGTGGGAACCCGAAGAAGAGGTCTACTGGGGATCAGAAGAGGAATGGCTCGGTGACAAGCGCTATTCGGGTGACCGTGATCTCGAAAACCCGCTTGCGGCCGTCCAGATGGGATTGATCTATGTCAATCCCGAAGGCCCGGACGGAAACCCCGATCCAATCGCAGCAGCAACGGATATACGAGAGACCTTTGCCCGCATGGGGATGAATGACGAAGAGACCGTCGCACTCATTGCCGGTGGGCACAGCTTTGGAAAATGCCATGGCGCTGGTCCGGCAGACCATGTCGGGCCCGAGCCCGAAGCCGCCCCCATCGAGGAGCAGGGGCTTGGCTGGAAGAGCAGCTTCGGCACCGGGAAAGGCGGCGACACCATCTCAAGCGGCCTTGAAGTTACCTGGACGAACACGCCGACGAAGTGGAGCAGCAACTTCCTTCGGATACTCTTTGCCCACGAGTGGGAGCTGACAAAGAGCCCTGCCGGTGCACACCAGTGGAAGCCAAAAGGCGATGGAGGCGCCGGGACTGTGCCGGATGCCCATGATCCGTCAAAGCGGCATGC
The DNA here is from genome assembly GCF_024372745.1 of Methanocalculus taiwanensis. Lineage (GTDB taxonomy): Archaea > Halobacteriota > Methanomicrobia > Methanomicrobiales > Methanocorpusculaceae > Methanocalculus > Methanocalculus taiwanensis. The sequence goes on along the minus strand of NZ_VOTZ01000028.1, from coordinate 3,565 downwards.
CCCCTCCATGCTGACGACCGATCTCTCGCTCCGGTTCGATCCCGCCTATGAGAAGATATCGCGCCGCTTCCTTGAGAATCCAACACTCTTCACCGACGCATTCTCCCGGGCATGGTTCAAGCTGACACACCGCGACATGGGTCCCCGTTCACGCTATCTCGGTTCAGAAGTTCCGAAGGAAGATCTGATCTGGCAGGATCCGATCCCGGCAGTTGATCATAAACTGATCGATGCAAACGATATCGCCTCCCTCAAGGAGAAGATCCTGGCATCAGGGCTATCGGTTCCTGAGCTGGTGGCAACCGCATGGGCATCGGCATCCACCTTCCGGGGCTCAGACAAGCGTGGCGGTGCCAATGGCGCACGTATCCGCCTTGCACCGCAGAAGGACTGGGAGGTGAACGAGCCCGCCCGGCTGGCTAAGGTACTGAAAACCTTAACAGATATCCAGGCTGCATTCAACAGTGCGCAGAAGGGCGGAAAGAAGGTCTCGCTTGCCGATCTGATCGTGCTTGCCGGGTGTGCCGGAGTCGAGAAAGCGGCACAGAACGCCGGATACACCGTGACGGTTCCCTTCTCGCCGGGACGAACCGATGCCTCGCAGGAGCAGACTGATGTGGAATCCTTCGCCGTCCTTGAGCCGAAAGCAGATGGCTTCCGCAACTACCAGAAGACCCGCTATGCTGTATCCGCAGAAGAGATGCTCGTTGACAGGGCGCAACTCCTGACCCTGACTGCGCCTGAGATGGCGGTGCTTGTCGGCGGCATGCGGGTGCTGAACACCAATTATGGAGAGACCAGCCACGGCGTCTTCACCACAAAACCAGAGGCACTCACAAACGACTTCTTTGTGAATCTGCTTGACATGAGAACTGAGTGGAAGCCGATCCAGGGAGAAGCCGACCTCTTCGAAGGCCGCGATCGGAAGACGGGGGAACTCAGGTGGACTGGCACCCGTGTCGATCTCATCTTCGGATCAAATGCCCAGCTCCGGGCACTGGCTGAGCTCTATGCATCTGCGGATGCAGGGGAGAAGTTTGTCCATGACTTTGTAGCGGCATGGGCAAAAGTGATGGATCTGGATCGGTTCGATCTGGCTTGAGGTGGGTTGGAAGCATTCAGATAGTGGAAAGCTTCTGAAGAGGATGGATCATAAGAGTATTGAAGAAAAAAGCCGATATAATGTGGATTGGTTATTTGCCCAACATATATTTGGCAGAAGTGATTAATCCCTTTCTTTTTTTATGAATCATTGCAGGATAAGAAACAGGATCGTCTGGACCATCTGCATTGTACAACAACACCATGGATGAAAGCATCATCACATGCTGCTATTGTCCGGTCTATCGCCCAAACCTTCAATGAGCCACCGCCATACCGGCATAACATGAACCTTCATCCCATCGGGAGTGGTAATCTCCTCCTCCTGGTTATAGGTGAGTATTGTCCCATGTGAGAGACCATGAGCCGCCATAGCCTGGGAGAGCCCTGCGATCTCACGGTCACGATCAATAGCGTTCAGTTCATAGGAGATCTGGAGCACTTCAGTGGTGTGATCTCTATCACGGATGATGAAATCACATTCACCAGATTCTTTGAAGAAGAATATCTCCGCACCTCTCCTTCTCAGCTCGATGAATACCAGGTTCTCCAACAGGCGGCCGGTATCCTGTGAAAAGCGGAATGCAATGGTATTTCTCATCCCGTTATCTATCACATAGAGCTTCTTCTGCCCTGCATACTGCCGTTTCAGAGAGGCATCATACCGGTAGAGTTCAAAGACAAGATATGCTTCTTCAAGATAGCCGATATATGATCGGACTGACATCGGACTCTTGATCCCAACTGCTTTTGCGAGTGAATTATAGCTTGCCTCCTTTCCCGCATTTGAAAAGACAAACTGCACAAGCTGCTGGAATGCCTTCACCTCCCGTATACCGAATCTGGAGACAATGTCACGGTAGATGATGTCATCATATGTGCGTTTCAGGTACTCCGGATCACTGAATTTCAGGAATTCTGGAAAACCACCCTCTTCAAGATAGCGATCAAAGGCTCTCAGGATTTCAGCTTTCGTTTTCGATGTCAGTGGAACGGCGTCTATCCCACAGAATGTAAGAAGCTCGGGGAACGAGAACGGATAGAGTTCGATCTTTGCATATCTGCCGGTAAGGTGTGTCCCAAGCTCTGATGAGAGGAGGCGGGCATTTGATCCCGTCAGATAGATTTTGTACCCCTCATCATGAATACGCCGGATAAATCGCTCCCATCCCGGGATATTCTGGATCTCATCGATAAAGATAGTCCGGGAATCTTTTGCAATCTTCTGAAAGAGGATCATGAGCCGGGAGAAATCAGCAGCGGTAAAATCAATCAGCCGCTCATCATCAAAATTCATGTAATAATAGGAGTCGTAGTGAGTGGCAAACTGGCGTAGGAGTGTCGATTTTCCACATCGCCTCACCCCTGAGATGGTGACGATCTGATCGTGCCGCATATACCTGTCGTATTCGATGGATCTCTTCACACCGGTATCCTTTGCGATGAATACCTCCTGTTGATCGAGGATGATCTCTTCGAGGGTGCGATCGGTTAGCATAGATATTACCAATATTGATTTTACATCTATTTTGCATATTAGTAATATATACTTTCTGCCAGCTTCACGATAAATAGAAAGTCCCATTTGAGATGAGCGGATCTATCCACCCCAACCCCTCCCTTTTTCTCTGATCACCGCTCATCTCTCTTTCAGATGATCGAATACGGCACGAATACCATCGGCAAATCCCTCACCGTCTTTGAGCCGGTCACCATCGGCTTTCCCTCCCGCGACTATATCGGCAGAACCGATCACCCCGGCACCGTGATCGGTGCAGGCGTGACGCTTAGGTCCGGAACCATCCTCTATGCGGACGTCACCCTCGGGGATCGCTGCAACACCGGCCACAATGTCCTGATCCGCGAGAAGACAGTCATCGGGGATGAGACATCGGTTGGCACCGGCACCATCATCGAGGGGAACTGTTCAATCGGATCGCAGGTGAGCATCCAGAGTATGGCATTCATCCCGACCCATACCAGAATCGGGGATCATGTCTTCATCGGCCCGCATGTCACCCTCACAAATGACCGCTACCCGCCATCCGGCAAACCCCGGCTCGAGGGGCCGGTGATCGAGGACTATGCCGCAATAGGGGCGGCGGCCATCATCCTCCCCGGCGTCACCATCGGAAGGGGGGCGGCCGTTGCAGCGGGATCAGTTGTGACGCATGATGTACCGGCTGGGATGATGGCAGTTGGCTCTCCGGCACGGATACGGCCGCTTCCCGAGGAGATGAAGAGGGGATAGAAGAGTCGGAAATTGGAAGAGAATGTAAGGAAACCTCATTGGGAAGTTTAGGGAGATCTCTGTCTGCTGCTTGTGAACTACCACGCCCTGAAGGGCGTGGCTTCCTGCTTCATGGACAATACTTGCATCACTGAGATGTGATGTAGCGGTATCATCTCCACAGGCTCAAAGGGCTGTTCCATCCCCACGCGGTGAATATTCACCGCAGCATTG
>NZ_VOTZ01000027.1 GCF_024372745.1 Methanocalculus taiwanensis | reverse complement strand
TCCCAAATATCTATTAATCTCTCATTATATAAGGATCTATCGGTCATACGGGCGTATTTTCCGAAAAGTGGGGGTGTGTGATGTGAGTTAAGGAGAGGTCAGGAGAGGGGGTGCTGACCTGTTACCTTTTGTTTTTGTTTCCTGAATTATAATCCCCCTATAGCTGCCATTATGTAATATTTGCCACATCTCCAAGCACCCGGCACACCGCACAGATCTCACTGCTACAGACTTCCCCGCAGATCCGGCAGTGTGTAATTAGATTCCCACCTCGGGTTGATTCTCCCACAAAATTCCCACTGATACGTTCCCGGACCATATTCCGTGCATGGATCAGCTTCTCCCGTGTTCCCGGATGATGAAACTCCAGGTCTGCAAGCATCTCACGCACCTCTCCCCTGAGAGCGGTGTGGGCATATGGGCATTCCGGCAGGTCCACAAATACTCCCTGCACCATCAGAAAGATAACAATCTCTTTCTCAGAGAGCGGAATAAGCGGTTTTATCCTTGGTATGAAACATTCCGGGTACCCGGATGAGGTGTCCTGAAGAAGACGCGGGAGATCGCCTCTCAGTACATTCATCAGGACAGATTGTGCCTCGTCATCGAGATTATGGCCGGTCGCGATCTTTGTTGCTCCTGCACGGCGTGCACCTTCAAGGAGCGCCCGCCTCCGGAGCACCCCGCAGACGGTGCAGGCTTCCTTCTCACGTCGGAACAGGAGTGAATCGAGATCGCGGCCGAAGAGTTCGCAGAAGCTTACGATCTGCTGTGGAATAGCCAGCCTTCGGGTGAGTTCGACTGCTGCTGCCATCGTCTCCTCCCGGTAGCCTGAGATCCCCTCATCAATCGTTATCGCAACAAGTTCTATATCCGTGGAGGAGAAGATTTTTTCGAGGATCATCAGGAGGGCAGTACTGTCCTTTCCTCCCGAGAGGCCAACTGCGATCCGATCCCCGGGTGCGATCATCCCTTCCGCTTCGACCGCTCTTTTCACCCGCTCCTCACAATCCTGGATGAAGTGCTCGGCACAGAGGCTCCGGTTTGGCTCTCTAAGCCTGACAACTGTGGGCTTTTGGCAGAATGAGCAGGATTCAGATCTACCACCGGATCTCTGCTCCTCCGACTTATGATCTCCCGGATGACCGCTTTTTGATTTCATACCAACCATCCATCTATTCTATTATCCTCCATGAGATACGGATACGATCCTGATCAGATCATCTCCGGCTGCTGTAAAATCTTCGGGCACTATGGCTCCGTTCCTGATAACTATCACGGTTGTTGGGTTATATCCAAATGATTGCAGCAGCTCTTGGATCGATATCGGGTCAGAGGGGAGTATATAGCCGCTCCTGTCTGGCAGAATCACTAGCATTATACAGAGATCTGGATCACGCAGCAACATAAACCTCCGTATGCCAGGATTGCTCTTCATGGATCAGCATCGTTTATCCATCAGCAGAACATAGGCATCTACGAAAGCTATGCCATCCAGTATCGCAGGAAAGCAGCCCTCTGTTATGCTCAGCCAGGGTATGGCATCAAGGGGGGATATAATAGAGGGAAGAGCACGGGAAGCGCTCATTGTCCTTGGCTGTCCGGAGGTTCCGGTTCAGCAGGCACTCGCCCTATATGCGGCAGATCGGCTGAATGATGATGGATATTCCCTATCCATTGCAGGTAATCCGGCAGTCCTGAACCTGCTCCGTATCTCGGATCCAAAGAGGATGTATATCCGGGAACTGGTGGAGCTTGAACGTTGTATTGATGAACTTTCAAAGGAGGTCAGACAGGCCGATCTGATTCTTGCATTCATACATAATGATGCCGGGATATCATTTGCCTCAACTATTCGGTTCCTTTTTCCGGGCCGCCTCGTTGTGCTGGTCTTTGGTAGGGAAGCGGAGGCACGTGCAGAGGAACTTGAGATATCATGTGAGCTGATTATGGATCCTGCAGTACATAATCCAGGTAAATTGCGACGAAAACTCGATGAAGTTATGGGGTGGCAGAAGCAATGAGCGGATTCAAAGGTAATCATATCCTGACTCTTTCATCATATGGTATCAGGTTAACATTTGGGGGATGTTGATATGGGATGTGTACAAAACCTTGGATATGAGGTGATCCTGGAATATACCTCATTCAAAGAGAGCCGGGAATATATCGAGAAGCACTATTCGGATATTTATTATGTTGATCCCGGATTCCTTCTCTTTGAGAAACGGATGATCGGTGTGCCGCCTATTGCGCTTGCCATTGAGGGGGAGGACACGGTTATCCTTCCCTATACAAAGCCCTGTTTTGGGACATATCTCCTTCGAGTACAGGATGAGGAGGGGGCAGCATATGTCCGGGCGAATGCGAGGCGGAAACCTTGAATCATATTCTCTGTCCAATGTTTCTTTAACTTGCGGGGGTAAAGAGGGCGGAGCGGGAAGTCCCCGGTCTTCAGGCCAGGGATGAAAGCGGAGCCGCCCTTTACCCCCGCAAGGTGAACTACCACGCCCTGAAGGGCGTGGTAGTTCACATACATAAAAATCCTCAAAATCCTTCCCTTGCTCTTAAAGGGCAGTTGCTACAAGATATGCCCAACTTTCAATCACCCCTCTGTTCGTTCAGACAGCAACCTGAGCGCCTCCCATGCAGCATCCTGCACGATATCCTTCTCATCGTCGAGTAATGGCCGGATCAGCTCAGAAACAGCCGGGTCACCGATCTTTCCGAGCGCCTCAGCAGCCGCAGCACGTACCTCTGCCCGTTCATCCTTAAGTAGTCGGCAGAGTGGAGGGATTGCACGGGGATCCCGGATGTCCCCAAGTGCCGCAGCCACACCCCGGCGAATCCAACGATCAGCATGATCGAGGCAGTGGATCAGGGGCTCGACTGCAACAGGATCCCCGATGGCACCAAGCGACTTGATCACGACAAAGACAACATCGCTCTCCGGATCAGTGAGGGATCGGATCAGGGCGGCAGAGGCATGGGGATGGTGGATCTTTCCAAGTTCGGTAGCCGCCTTCAGGCGGTATGGTATGCTGACATGGGTGAGCTGTTCGACCAGGATATCGATATTTCTTCCCTCCCGGAGCACTCTCCTCTGTACAACCTCCATCTGATCTTCTTCTCTTATATCCACTAACCGATCCTCCTGATCTTTTTACTCACTCTCATGAAAAGTAAAGGTATCCCACATGCCCTATCCGTCATCCTGATAATGCGGTAGAGCGATCTTTTCATATCAATGGTCCTCCTAAATCAGCTCCAGATTGATGCCCGTGCATACCTCAACCGACGTGAAGCACTCTTCTCGCAGAATGCCACAAAAAGTAGCGATGCGCTTCGGAAGCTGGATACAAAGAATGAAGACATACGTGCCCCGTATTCACGCGATGCCGATCGTATCCTCCACTCGAGGGCTTATGCACGCTATATCGACAAGACACAGGTCTTCTCACTTATCGAGAACGATCATATCACTCATCGTGTCCTCCATGTCCAGCTCGTATCAAAGATCTCACGCACCATCGGCAGATCTCTCCGACTGAATGAGGATCTCATCGAGGCGATTGCACTTGGCCATGATATCGGCCATATCCCGTTTGGACATTTCGGTGAGAAATGCCTCTCTTCGATCTGCGAACGTGAAGGGATCGGATCATTTAAGCATAATATTCAGGGTGTCCGCTTCCTTGATGAGATAGAGAACCTCGATCTGACAATTCAGGTTCTTGATGGAATCCTCTGCCACGACGGCGAGTCAGATGCAACCATTCTTTCGCCTACTACCATATCTCACGAGCATGCTTTTAAAGAGCTAACAGAGCGGTGCCATGCCGCTGCATCCGGAGATGAGGTGACCCCTTCGACACCGGAAGGCTGTGTTGTGAGGTTCTCAGACACCATTGCATATATCGCCCGCGATCTCCGGGATGCTGCGGAGGTCGGATTAATCGAAGGTTTCAGTGCGGTTCCAAAAGAGATCAGATCTATACTTGGGAATGATGAACGGGAGATCATCAACCTGCTCACCCTTGATCTGATGGCAACTAGCGCGGATGCCGATGGATGCACAATCGGTTTCTCAGAAGAGATTGGTTCTGCATTAAACAGCCTGAAACGGTTCAATTACGATCATATTTACGAACACTCAAAGACCCGATCGCAGGATCCGATCATCAGAACAATGTTTGATGCCGTGTATTCATCACTCAAAGAGGATCTGGAGGAAGAAAGGAAAGAATCGAAAATATTCAAAGATTTCCTCGATACTCCCTGGCTTTCAGAGCAGTATAGGAGATCTGTTACCCCTGCCGGTGCAGCAAGGGACTTCATTGCGGGTATGACAGATCGTTACTTTGAGCGGCTCTACTCATCTCTTGTCATGCCAAAGAAATATGAGTCCTATCGGGTATGATTGTTAATACTCTCAATTCTTTTTCAGGTGTGCTGATGCGTATCTGATAGCAGGGTACATACCATCTGAGGTTGGATGCACCTCACAAATGCCGGCAATATCGTGTATTGATATCCCTCTCATTGCCATGAATGCCAGATACATCGCCATGACTCCGGCATTTGGGGAGGCCTCGGCAAAGTCGATGATTCTGCCGTCTGCCGGATTCACCTTCAGGCTGCTGATCCCTGTATTTCTCTCTGTCACTGACCAGAACGTCCCTGGCCCGGCAGGTCCGGGTAGTGTATAGGAAACCCCCTCTTCATCGGATCCATCCATCCATGCATATTCGTACCCAAGGCTCATAACCCGTGGAAGATATGCCAGACTGATATGGGTGTTCTTGTCCATAGCAGCATCTGCTGCCGCAAATCCCTGGTGTCGTGCAACAGGAGTCAGTCGGGGCTCACCAATCACATCCCCACAGGCAAATATCCCCGGTTTGCTTGTTTCAAACCTGCTGTTGACCAGTATCTCACCATTCTTTCCCTTATTAATACCATCAACCATGCCGCTGTTTGGGACGAGGCCGGTGGCAATCAAGATACAGTCGAGATCGAGCGTGAGTCCGTCTGCCTGAATTCTGGTAACTTTTTCTTCTCCGATACACATCGAGACTGATGTGTGCTCGTGGATGGTAACATTTCTAAGTTCCTTTCTTGCTGCTGCTTTGAGGCGTGGAGGGATCTGGTGAAGAAATTCGCTTCTGGAGATGATGTGAGTATCTGAGCCAAATGATGAGAAGATATATGCAAATTCTGCCGCCATCACTCCCCCGCCGATGATTCCGATCCGATCCGGCAACTGCTCCATCTCTTTCAGCGTATGGGGGGTGTATATACCAGGTAGCGTGATTCCGGGAATGTCAGGAATATGTGGTTGAGATCCTGTTGCGATAATGATCCGATCGGCATTCAGCATTTCTCCATTTATAATAGCTTTCCCATTGATGATCATTCCCTCGGCACCATAGATCACCTTCACGCCTGAATTCAGGGTTTCCTCTTCAAGAAACCCTGCAATCTTCTGCTGGATTGTAATGAGGCCGGCAATCAATTCAGGAAAGCGCACCTCCGGGATGCCATGGCTGATTCCGCACCGATGACACAGGGAAGCTGCCTGAATCATCCTGGCGCAATCATTCAGCCCACAGACAAGCATACATCCGTCATGGAGGCACTGCCCCCCAAGGCTTCTCTTTTCAACAAGGGTCACCTCCTCGCCCGCTTCTGCAGCTCTGATTGCTGCCATCCTGCCTGCCGGCCCCCCTCCAAGCACCAGTATCATATTCCTGCCTATAGGAGTTCGACTCCTTCATCCATTGGTTCTGCGAGAATCTCGCCGGTTGTTGCATTTACCTCAACGATCTGCCTTCCGCGCACCTGCCAGACCGGAACATGGATGAGCCAGACCTTCAAATCGATCTGCTCCCGTGTCGGCTTGAAGGTCTTCTCCTCTGAAAAGATCGCATCCCCACTTTCGGTCTTGATTCTGATCTTCTGTGAAAGTGCAGCGGACAATGACTGTAGAATATTGCTCTCAGCCTCCTTTGCCGAAATTGATGGCCTGACAATCTCTGCATCTTCGGGAATCTCCACTGAGATCGCTTCCTCTGGATTAATCTCCTGTATAAGCCCGTTGATTGCGCTTATTGCCCCCATACCTTCTCCATCAAAGCAGATCTGTTTTCCTTTGTATGAGGCCTGACCGATACATGAATACTGATATGCCCAATGTGGGATCAACCTGAGGCGCGCTTCTCCTTTCTGCCCGGAGATGCGGACTGCCTCCTGCTGCCCCGCATTGACAGGAAGGCAGGCAATATGTCCCGGTGACGGTCTTTGACTCTCTGCCTGCCTCTCTTTTACCAGCTGCTCATGCTTTCTCCGCTCCACAACGGTTGGTTCTCCAAGTCTGATTGCAAACCGTTCTCCTGATACACGCGCCAATGCGGCTTCACCTGCATGAGCTGCAAGAGCCTCAGGGAGCCAGAGCGTCGCTTCATGAGTGGCAATTCTCTGGTTCATGGTAAAGATTAATTTTTTACAGGGTATCTTCTCCCCATCCTCCTCAAGAACATAGGGTTTATTATCAAAGATCCGTGCCTGAGTCGGGTCATCTGTACACATCACAAGAATGCATGTATTTCCGGCAACTGCCGATAGATCGAAGGGTTCTCCTTCCTCTTCGATCTCATAGCCCGCCGTCTCGAAGATAAGACGGATCTCACGGATGGCACGCCTCCTTACCAAATCATCCATACCCATACAGGTGCCCGTAAATAGAACAATATTTCGATTCACTTCAGAAGCCGGGCGAAGAGTTTTATTGAAAACAATCAAATATTAGATAATGGATCCCCCTCTGAAATTCATCCATAACCAGATTGTCGAATACTCCATGCAGGTAACCTATAATCCACTGGAGAACGAGGGGACTGTCGTCTATAATCTCTTTCTTACTCCGGAAACAGAACGTGAATATGCAATTCAAACCATCAGGCGCGTGGCAGCAGCCGGCATCACTGTAGGTGATATGGTTCGTTTCATTGAACCGGGAGAAACGGTTGAGGGATATACTGTTCCAAACGGTATGATCGGAATATGTACGCTCTGCAGTATCACCCTTGACGGGATTCTCTTAAGGCGGGGGATTGTAACCAATCCTATCGGTGGCGGTGTAATTGAGGTTGAATCCAATCTCCCACGCAGGTTCACCCATATGATCCTCTATGAATCAACTACATTCGATCCATTGCAGGTGATGGCATCACAGGATCTCACCTCTGTGAACCAGGTGATGCGGCAGGGAGATGGTTTTATACTTGGAAATGTGCGGGAATGCCATATGGAGGCTGAGAACATCCTTGCTGAGGTTCTTGATGAATGTGCTGACAGCCATTTCTCAGGAATACTTGAAGTCGGGATGCCGAATGCCTCAATACTTGGTGTCCCTGTTAGCCCCCAGTACCTCGGCGTTGTCGCGCTTGGGGGCACAAATCCCTTTGCAGCAATGAAAGAGGAGGGCCATCCTGTTACCACTCTCGCCATAAAAGGGCTGATGGATAGCAGTCTGATGGAGCCGATCTCTCATTTCTAATTATTTCTCCCCAGAGCGCCCCTCTCCCATTATGAATCCGGGGTATAAAGTGGAGTGCTACATGCTGAGTGTTACTGCGCAGTTATACCTTACCATACCGCATAAACGATATTTCGCTTTCCCTCTCAGGTAAATCAGATTATTCCAAACCTTCGAACCCTACAGTCCAACGAGCTCCCGATCCCCCTTTTTATATATTCTGGAGTCGAAAAGAAAAACGATGGAGATCTGGAGTGGGCCTCTCCCCGAACCTGATGTCAGGACCGTGGAAGATATGTTGATGGTGCTTATGAACCCCCGTTGCGATGCGACAGGGCCCCTGTATTATATGTACCGGGATCTTGCCCTCTCTGACGATGATCGAGCAATCCTCCGGGGGCATCAGATCCGGTATGATATCACCATGCTCACTCCCGGTTCGGTCTGTGGTGAATATATCAAGACAAAAGGGCATCACCATCCGGAGAATGAAGCAGGCGTTCCGTATCCTGAAGTCTATGAAGTTCTTTCGGGCAGAGGCCATTTCCTCCTTCAGGCAGCGGATTTAACAGAGGTTGTTCTCCACCCGGCTGTTGCGGGTGATAAAGTCTTAATCCCGCCAGGCTTTGGACATGTGACCATCAACCCTGGAAATGATCCGCTGGTGATGGCAAATATTGTTTCAGATACATTCTCAAGCAATTACGCTTTTTTTGAGGCATACCGGGGGGCTGCCTATTATGAGACAGATGATGGATCTATTCAAAAGAACCCTCTCTACACAAGGGTGGCCGATCTCCGTGTTCTGGAGGCTGTCGATCACCCGGAGATTGGCATCATCCGAAAACAGCCTCTCTATGGCCTTATCGGCGACAAGACAATTGCTGATCTTATGAATTGTCCTGAACGGTTTACGGAGATATGGGACAACTGCCTGCGAGACTGAGTGCGGGCAGCCGCTTATGAACGCTCTTTCTGGCAAGCGACAATACCTTCTCCTGCATCTCATTCTCGGCTTTCCAGTTATTCTCTTCAAGGAACATTAATGTTGAATCCAGATCTGCATAGGAGATCCCGATCTCTTTCTCATCACTCTGTCCCTGCCAGAGGCCGGCTGATGGCTCTTTCTTTATAATTGCAGCTGGTATTCCCATCTCTTCTCCGAGAAGATATACCTCTTTTTTAAGGAGGTGAAGGATCGGCTGAATATCTGCTGCATTATCTCCCCATTTGGTACAATAGCCGATGAGGTACTCGGTCCGGTTGGAGGTTCCGATAACGAGCCGGTTCCTGAGGTTTGCCTGGTAGTACAGGATCGCCATTCGCGTACGAGCCATCAGGTTGCCTGTCAGGTGTGGTTTTTCAACAAATCCATCCATCCGGCGATATGCCTCAATAACATCATCTATCGGAATTATCTGGAGTTGGAGTTCAAGCATCTCACAGAGGATTCGGACGTCCGCTTCATCTGCCACTGGCGTGGTTTTTGAGGGGAGGAAAAAGGCAGATACACGTTCGCTCCCAACCGAAGCAGTGGCAAGAGCAGCAACCACTGCAGAGTCTATCCCGCCTGATAGTCCGATGACGATCCCTTCTGCTCCTGCGGACCAGATCCCCTGCCTGATAAGATTCTCGATCCGGGTCTTTTGACAGCCGATATCACATTGCATGATGATCAGGCGTATGTCGTACTCTGATACTACTGTTTTGCCTCTGGCATGCCTCTTCTGATCCTGTTGCCAAGCTGGTAGACAGAATAGAGGGTGGACGGATGTCGTGCGGTATAATTTATGAGAAGCTCCCGGACATCTGTATATAGATCTGCCTCCTTCTTTGAATCAAAATAAAGATCATGATGATGGAGCCTGGCATAGAGGAGGATCTCATCCCGGGGTATCATTTCAAAGGGGTATATCCAGCGGATCTGTTCAGCTACGTGATCGTCTGAAAGTACTCCAATATCGCCTGATATGAATGCAGTGACAATGGCCTGAGCCTCATCATCAAGGTTTCGTCCCCATGCGATCACATTGATACCTGCTTCAGATGCATGCCATGCAATCTCATCCTTGATTGAGCGCATGGGATTTCGTTTCCATACAATACATTCGACATCTGCAGAAGAAGCAACCGCTTCTGCCCCCCTTCGTGCATCAAAACACCCTTCATCAATGTGGAGAGCAGCAAGGGTGATATCTCTCCTGTTCTTTGTGAGTTTGACAAGCAGGGTGAGCAGGGCGGCAGATGATGCTCCCCCGCTTAATGCAATCCCGATCCGATCCCCTGTTCTAAGCCAGCGGTTCCTGCGGATCTCCCGTTTTGCCTTCCCCTCAAGATCAATGATGAAATGATCTTCACATAAGCAGAGTCCGGAGTAGTGCTGGGTGATGATTGCATCGTTCCAGCATTTTGTGCATCGCAGATTCACAGTATTACCCATCTCTTAATTCACATCCGGCGTATGTAGGTGTATGTTTCTCTCAGTATATGATCTTATTAACCTGATTTTTCCCGGACAACAGGTAAGCACTGGTGAATCCTGTGTGTAACTGTTGCAATAATGATATCGATATGGGAGCGTTCGATCGTGTCAGGTGTTGTTCGAAGAGTCAGCTATAATGATGTTTTTCATCTCAGCGATCTAATCTAAAACAACAATGCCACCCTCTGCCGATATAGTGCGGGATCTTCATAAGTACGAATACACGATCCTCTATGCGATAGAGCGTTTAATGAAACGCTACCGCTGGGTGCCTTTCGATGACCTCAAACGTATTACACGCCTCTCAAAGAGTGAAATGGAATATCGTCTTGGTGAACTGATGGATAAAGATCTCATCAGCTACAATGCGGTACCCTATCCCGGCTATGCGCTTGTCTTTGCGGGGTATGACTGCCTGGCGCTCCATACTCTGGCCGGACGCAAGACAATCTCAGCGCTCGGCTCCCTGATCGGAGTCGGGAAAGAGTCTGAGGTATATGAAGCACTCGGTCTTGGAGTGATTGTCCTGAAATTTCACCGTGTTGGCCAGCATTCGTTCCAGTCTGTCCGTTTGAAAAGGGAATACATGACAGACGAGAGCCATTGCCCATGGATATTTGCCTCAACTCTCTCAGCTGAACAGGAATATGAGGCACTTTGCCGTCTTACAGGAAAGGTGCGGGTGCCTGTCCCGATCGATCGGAGCAGAAATACAATTGCAATCTCTTATATTCCGGGTGTGAACCTGAACCAGTGTACACTGGAAGATCCGCGTCCTGTATATGAGGAACTAATCCAGGAGATGCAGAAGACCTATGCGCTTGGTATAATCCATGCAGATCTCTCCGAATATAATGTTATGGTGAATGAGGATCACTGCTGGATCATCGACTGGCCGCAATGGGTTGACATCTCCCACCCGAATGCGGATGAACTCATCAGGCGGGATGTCAAAACGATTGTTACATTCTTTAACAGAAAATACAGGATGGCAATAGACATTGAAGATGCCCTTTCTGCTGTTTGCGGGTGATCTCCATTCGGGTCTATGGGATCGATATTATCAGGGGCTCAGTCCGATCCCAATCCAAACGACCAACGTACGCCTTATGCAGGATCGTCGACGATACTATCGTCTCCGAGACCGAGGTTTCGCTCTTCAGGCTGCTCCGCATCCTTGAGGCAGAAGAGCCTGATATCCTCGCAATCGACAGCCTTCAGGAAGTGGCAGCCGATACGAAAGAAGTATATCTTTTTCTCCAGTCGCTACCCCCGGGAACCGATCTCATATGTGTAACAGGCGGCAGTGAACACCGTGAGAGCCTTGCACAGGTGGCAGGCCGGTATAATCTCAGCTTCAACCGCTTCGATCCATTTGCAGAGGCGCGGACCTCCGCACAGGTTGCCCTGCTTGGAGCGGGATGCCGTGTAGTAGCCTTTGCCAACTCATCCCTGATCACGGTATCACGGAGGAGATCACCCGGAAAAGGCGGGTGGAGCCAGAACCGCTATACCCGCAAGATCCACGGTGCAGTCAGGGCAAAAGGCCGGGAGATCGAGATGCACCTGATCGAAGCGGGTCTTCAATATGATATGAAAGAGTTCCGGGCATTTGGAGGTAGTTCTCGGGTAATTTTTCATGTCAATGCACCCCGATCCAGCATCCCGATCAGGAATTACCGCGGCTCTGATGTGCAGGTCCAAATCACCCAGCAACGGCTCGAGCGAATCCGTTTTGTTCCACAGACCAGTAAACCGGGATACCTTATAGCCGGAATTGATCCCGGAACAACAATGGCAATTGCGCTCCTGAACCTCGATGGTGAGCCTGTCCATCTTTCAAGCTCCCGTGTTACCTCAGTTGCAGATGCAATCGCTGAAATCATGGTTCACGGACGCCCGCTCATAATAGCAACAGATAAGAAAGAGATGCCCGGGACTGTGGAGAAGATCCGCCGCTCCTTTAATGCAGTTCCTTTCATCCCAAAGAGCGATATTCTGGTGCCTGATAAGTACGAGCTTGCTACTGGCAGCGGATATCGAAACGATCACGAACGTGATGCCTATGCAGCAGCTATGGTGGCATATCGGCATTATAAGAATAAGTTTGCCAGCCTATCCAAGAGGTTGCCACCCGGGGTATCCCTCGACGAAGTCCGGGCCCGTGTGGTTCGGGGTCTGTCTCTTGAACAGGCACTCACTGACCTTCAGGCACAGGAGATTCCACCAGAGGATGCTGTATTTGAACCTGCTGAAGAAAAGCCGGTTCCTGATGCGCCACGCCCACGTGAACAGGATGAGATGGTCAGGAGGCTCCGCATGCTCGTTTCAGAATTGTATGCTGAGTCACAGAAGAAGGATGAGGAGATTGCCCGCGTCCGCCGCCTCCTGAATGGTGAGCGATCAAAGAAGAAAGAGCGGATTCAAAAAGATGCTGAAGTGGTTCGGCTACAGGGGATTATTGCAAATCAGAAGAGATATCTTCGAAAGGAGGAGAGGCGAAACAAAGGGATGCGAAAGCAGCTTGAACGCCTCAAAGCTTATGCGGATCTGAAACAGGAAGAAGATCTGGTACCACTGAAAGTACTTGAAGCCCTTTCCCGGGATGCGATCAGGAGGATGCGTTCAGAAATGGGGGCGCATCCTGATGACTGGATCTATCTGTTAAGGACCGACGGATGGGGTATGACTGCCATCCGTGAGCTTGCAGATGTTGCAATCGCCGGGATTATTGTCCCAGAACAAGCCCTTCTCTCCCCTGATCTCGTGACAGCGTTCCGTGAGATAAGGGTACCTATCATCTCAGGTGAAGGGCTTGGGATCAGGATACAGGGATCATTTGGGGCATGCCTCAGGAGTTCACTTATGGATCGGCATGCCCGATGGCGTGAGGAGCAGGAACAGTATGAACGGAGTAAAAAAGCCGAATCGATCGAGGACCTCTTTAAAAGTTACCGTTACATGCGGGAGAGGGAGGTGAAGAGAGGTGGATGATCGCCTTCTCCTGGATCGTATCCGGGGAATCATTGGAGAGAAAGAGACCGAAGATGACTGCTCGGTTTTTGACCTTGGGAACAGGTTTCTTGTTATGAGCACCGATATGCTTCATGAAACAACTGATTTTCCGGAAGGAATGACGGATTATGAGATTGGATGGATGGCAGCAGCCGTTACCCTCTCGGATATTGCCTCAATGGCTGCTTCCCCTGCTGATCTCCTGATGGCTGTCGGTCTTGATCGACCCGATCGTCTTATCGGGATTACGGAAGGTGCAGATGCCTGTTGCCGATCGGTAGGCGCCCGTCTCGCCGGTGGTGATATCGATCGACATGCTGAATTAACAATCGTCTCAACTGCGATAGGCTTTGTAAATCATGAGAAGATCATAAGGCGATCCGGTGCAAAGCCCGGCGATCTCGTCTGTGTAACCGGCTTGCCGGGGAGGGCACAGGCAGGTCTTGAGGGAGATCCACGGTTCTGGAACAATCTCATAACTCCAATCCCTCGCGTCCGCGAGGGTATAGCCTTTTCCGAGGGTGGCGCAACTGCGATGATGGACATCTCCGATGGAATCGCTCTCTCTCTTATTGATCTCGGGCTGGCATCAGGTGTCGGTTTCTCGCTTGACCCCTCTCTGTTTCCGCTTATACCGGATATTCCAGCCACTCGTGCCGAAGATCTCTTCCTCTTCGGCGGAGGAGATTTCGAACTGCTTGCAACGGTCCCCGTAGAATGCTTCCCGGTTGCAGGAGTAGATACATCAGTGATCGGTGTGGTGACCCAGAACAGGGACATAATTTCAGGTGGCGCTCCCCTCCCGCGGTGCGGTTATGCACACAGATGGAACTGAGAGCAGAAAACGATCCTTATTAATCCTTTATTGGTATATCCTGATCAATGTACTTCCATGCCCTGATCCCATTCAAGCCGATGAATCCAAAGACCCGGCTCTCATGCGTGATGAATCAGGAGGAACGGGAAGGGTTTGCTTATGCCATGCTTCAGGATGTTGTAACTGCTGTAAACCGGACGGGATGTTCGGCAACCCTCCTCTCAACCTCTCCCTATACATGTGAAACTGCACTGGTTGCTGTCAGGGATGAAGGCTTAAATGAGGCGATAGACTGGGCCCTCCCTCAGTTTCATTGCCCTGCTTTGATCATCATGGCCGATCTCCCGCTTGTGACTGCGCGATCACTCCAGCGTGTCCTCTCGACTGATGCGGATATGGCAATTGTTCCTGGCCGTGGAGGGGGTACTAATGTGATCTTTTTGAAAAAGCCGAACTGTTTCCATGCCCGGTATTATGGGTCGAGTTTCCAGAAGCACCTGGCAATGGCAGAAGAGTGCGGTTTCACGGTGGAAGTAATTGATTCGTTCCGTCTCTCAACGGATATCGATGAAAAAGAGGATCTGGTCGAAGTGCTGATTCATGGGAAAGGGAAGGCACGGGAATACCTGGAGGCACTTGGTTTTACCGTAATGCATGAGAAAGGACGGGTAGGGGTTGCGAGGGGAGAAAAGATCCTCGATTAATCTATCTTCCTGTTTTCCTGAATGCGCCCATAAAAAGGCACTCATCAGGCGCTATTGTCTCAATCCCTTCTCCATCTCCAATAATAATATCAAGCCCCCGGACAAGAACCACCGGGATACATTCATCGGCTTCACCCATCAGGAGTTCAGCAGCTGATGCAATACAGTCCCCGACGGCACGCCTGGTTACCTCAAGCTCTCTTCCAAAAAGATCTTTTCTGCCACGGCAGTCGCTAACAGCTGCGATCCCTGAACATCCAATCGTGACGCCAGATACCCCAAGCCGCATAGCATGTGTCCGCGAATCAATGATCAGGACTCCAACGTTCTTACCAGATCTCTTACCTATCTCCGCCCTGATCTGGGATGCGGAGCCATTTGGATCTCCGGGTAGAGGGATGATCGTCCCCTCCGGCGCATTCGATCCATCGACACCTGCATTCGGGAGTAATGTCCCATCTTTTAAACAGAGGAGGAATCCAGGTATTCCACCGATCACCTCGTCGGACTCGGAGATGACTACTTCGGCAACCCGCGGATCCATGCCAAACCTCATGGCATACTGCATCGCTTCTTTCGAGGGGGTGACTTCCTCAAGCCTGATCACACGCCCCTCAGCAGTTGCAAGTGCGGACTCAGCGATGACGATGATATCTCCATCCAGAATCCCGTCCACCTCACCTGCTGAGCCGAGAATATGTTCGACTATATCATCGCCAGGCTTGATAAGTCCGGTTTTGCAGCCGTAAACAGTATATGAAGTCATAACCTGCCTCTTACCTTTTCACAGACCAAAATCAGGTCCGCTGTCTCCCGGATATCGTGGGTCCGGATCATGTCTGCACCGGCATCTATGAGATGGGCGGTGAGGGCAAGGCTGCCCGGGAGTCTCTCTTCGGCAGATTTACCCAGCAGATCGCCGATGAAACTCTTCCGGGATATTGCACCGAGAAGGGGGTGTCCAAAGGCTGAAAACTCCCCGAAGCGACGGCATATTTCCCAGTCATCCTCAAATGTCCGCTCTGGAACCCAGCGGCCTATCCCCGGATCAAGGATCAGGTCAGTGATTCCATGCTCTTCACAACGTTTAAGAACAATCGAAAGTGCCCGTAAGGTCTCATCCGCTCCGCGCGCATCCCCGGGTGCATGGACAGCTGCCATCGCGATCACAGGAAGGCCGCTATCGGCTGCAACATCTGCATATCGGCTGTCTGCGAGTCCGTGGATATCGTTTATGGCATCAATTTCATACTTGAGCGCAACCTGCAGGGCTTTTGCATGCATGGTGTCGACAGAGACCGGAATCTCCAGTTTATCCAGCTCAGCGAGGCTCTGTCTTAGCCGTTCACACTCTTCTGAGACTGAGATCACTCTACTCCCCGGCGCAGTGCTTCGTGCCCCGACATCGATGATCTCAGCACCAGACTCTACCATCCGTTCTGCAGCAGCCAGAACCCTGCCCGGGGGCACAAAGGATCCTGAAAAAAAAGATTCGGGACTTGTGTTGATAACTCCCATCAGTCGGACCGGGTTATCTCCGCCGATCCCGGTGTTTCCTATACGAGTGATCCGCATGAACGCAAATATTCTGCTCTGTATGTGTTCTCCATGAGTGTTGCAATCGTCATGGGACCTACGCCCCCGGGCACCGGGGTTATTGCCTGGGCTATTGGCTCAACTGCAGCAAAATCAACATCGCCACAGAGCTTACCGTCTTCACCATAGTTTGTTCCGACATCAATTACAACAGCCCCTTCACCAACCATATCTTCTGTCACAAAGTGGGCACGTCCGACTGCGGCAACCAATATATCCGCTTTTCTGGTAATTGAGGAGAGATCAACAGTCTTTGAATGGGTGATAGTAACGGTCGCATTGGCATTTGTCATAAGCGCAGCCATAGGTCGGCCAACCTCGATGCTCCTCCCGATTACAACGACATTCTTCCCGGTGGGATCAATTCCGTATTCGGAAAGGAGTGTCATTACTCCAAGCGGGGTGCAGGGTGAGAAGAGCGGAGACCCTGAGAAGAGTCGTCCAAGGTTCATTGGATGGAAGCCATCGACATCCTTTGCTGGATCAACTGCATTGATAACAGCATGTGTATCGATCTGGGATGGTAGCGGAAGCTGGACGAGGATACCGCTGATCATCGAGTCTGCATTCAGGCGATGTACTGCATCCAGCACATCCTGGGTGGTTGCAACAGCCTCAAGTTCAATCCCGATCGATCCGATACCGACCCGCTCACATGCCTGGTGTTTCATCCTGACATACAGCTGTGATGCCGGATCCTGCCCCACAAGAACCGTAGCGAGCCGGGGGTAGAGCCCGGATTCACCGATTTTTTCTGAAAGGAGGCTTAACCGTTTCTCTGAGGTCTTTTTTCCATCAAGTATCATACAGCATCAGGGTAGAGCGGGAATCTTCCCGCGAAATCCACAACCTCTTTCCTCACAGCCATGATTGTGTTTTTGTCCTGGATATTGTTTATTACACGACCGATCCAGTCGCCGATCT
The DNA here is from genome assembly GCF_024372745.1 of Methanocalculus taiwanensis. Taxonomy (GTDB): domain Archaea; phylum Halobacteriota; class Methanomicrobia; order Methanomicrobiales; family Methanocorpusculaceae; genus Methanocalculus; species Methanocalculus taiwanensis. The sequence goes on along the minus strand of NZ_VOTZ01000027.1, from coordinate 6,613 downwards.
GCTTCATCTCATCCTCTTTCATGCCGCGGGATGTGACTGTCGGGGTGCCGACCCGCAGTCCGGATGTCACAAACGGGCTCCTTTTCTCGCGTGGAATCGTATTTTTATTCACAGTGATCCCTGCTTCGCCGAGGGCGTTCTCAGCTTCAAGTCCGGTGATTCCGTGATCCGAGAGATCGAGAAGGACAAGGTGGTTGTCGGTTCCCCCGGAACAAAGCCTTAGATTATTCCCTGCGAGGGTATCTGCGAGGACGCGGGCATTCTTTACGACCTGTTCTGCGTATTCCTTATATGATGGCGAGAGCGCCTCTTTGAAACAGACTGCCTTTGCTGCGATGATATGCATAAGGGGTCCGCCCTGCATTCCTGGGAAGACCGATTTATCGATCGCGGGGCCGTCCTCTTTCCTGCAGAGGATCGCACCGCCGCGTGGACCCCGGAGCGTCTTATGAGTGGTGGTTGTGGTATAGGTGCAGACGTCTATTGGAGAGTTGTGGATGCCGGTTGCAACCAGGCCCGCGATATGTGCTATGTCTGCCATACAGACAGCCCCGACTTCTTCAGCAATCTCGCCGAATGCCTTGAAGTCGATCTCGCGGGGGTAGGCGGAGGCACCGCAGACGATCATCTTCGGTTTTGTCTTTCGTGCCATATCGGCGATTGCACCATAGTCGAGGACTTCGCTCTCATAATCAACACCGTAACTGTGGACTTCATAGAGTTTCCCACTGATGTTGACCGGTGAGCCATGTGAAAGGTGGCCCCCTTGTGTCAGGCTCTGGCTCATGATTACATCACCTGGTTGTATGGTTGCATAATAAACCGCCTGGTTAGCCTGGCTTCCTGAATGTGGCTGGACATTTGCATGCTCTGCTGAGAAGAGCTTGCAGAGGCGATCGCGTGCGAGGTTTTCAACATCATCATGGAACTCGCATCCGCCATAGTACCGTTTGCCTGGATAACCTTCGGCATATTTATTGCACATAATCGAACCAGTAGCTTCCATTACGGCCCTGCTCACCACGTTCTCAGATGCGATCAGTTCAAGCCCAAAGACCTGCCTCTGGCGTTCTTTTTCTATAATGCCAGCGACTTCTGGATCGTCGCGTTCAAGGAATGACATATAAATAGAAATGGTGGTAAAAAGGTAATATCCTTTCTTGTAATCAGTGAGGCAAACCATTATCATCAGTGAATCTGATCTAAGAGAAGAGGGGGTGTGCGCGAAGAATGGATGCACGTATGAAGTTTCTTGAACATGAGCTTGAAGAGAAGGAACGGGAATTAAAGATGGTGAAGCGCGAGGATGAACCGGTAAGCACTGCAGCAGAAGGTGAGGATGAGAGGATCGCCGCACTTGAAGGGAAGGTTCGTGAGCTTGATGCCCTGCTGAAGGGAGTGATGGCTGAGATGCTTGATCTCAAGTCAGTTACGAGAAAACTGGTCAGAAATTTTGATGATCAGGAACCTCGCAACGCTGATGTGCCGTCATTTACTCCGGTTCATAAAGAGCCCAGATCCCGGTCGCGGATCGTCTCTGAAGCTGAGCCGCCAAAGATGCAGGAGCGTCAGGTTCCCCCACCCCCGCTGGCAACCCCGGGGCCTGAGGCTGAACCTCCGGTTGACACCTCCGATATGGAGCTTATTATGCAGCCGGATGGTACGCTGAAACCCGAAAAGAGGGTTCAGAATGATTATATTGTGGCAAGCAGCGGATATGCCCCGGCAAGTAAAATGAAACGGGGAAAAATCGAAAGTAAAATCTACGAGGCTCCGGATGTTGATCCAAAGAGCGGCGTGGTGATCTCTGGTAAAGATAAGGAAGATGATACCACACCAAAGACGATTCACAGAAAAAAATAACCGAAATTGAAGGTATGATCGTTTGCATATAACCCTGCTTGAGATCGACAACTTCAAATCATTCGGTCGAAAGACGAAGATCCCTCTTGAGACGGGTTTTACTGTCATCTCGGGCCCGAATGGTTCGGGGAAGAGTAATATCTTAGATAGCATTCTTTTTGCGCTCGGCATCACGTCAGCACGGGGCCTGCGGGCGGAACGGCTTACCGATTTGATCAATACCGGATCAAATAAAAATACAGCTGAGGTGCATGTTAGCTTCTCGGATGGCACCCGGATAACGCGACGAATCAAGAGAACCGCAAACGGGTATTACTCATATAACTATTTAAACGGCCGGCTCTGCAAGCAGGGGGATGTTCTTGCTTTTCTTGCCAATCATGGAATCAAGCCGCAGGGTTACAATATTGTGATGCAGGGCGATGTTGCCCGGATCATGGAGATGTCCGATTTTGAACGGAGGAAGATCATCGATGAGATTGCGGGTGTCTCGGAATTTGATCTAAAACGTGAGCAATCGATGGCTGAGCTTGAGGTGGTGAGATGGAGGATTGAACGGGAAGAGATACTTCTCCATGAACTGATTGAGCGGCAGGAACTGCTGAAGGTAGAACGGGAAGAGGCACTTACCTATCGCCGCCTCCAGGAGCAGCTCGACTCTTTCATGGCAAAGAGAAATGTGGTAAGGCTCCGTGAGAAGAGGCGGGAAGAGGCTGGCATCGTTGAGATGATGGCAGAATCCGAACTTGCCATCTCAAGGATAGGCGATGATATCGCCCATGAAGAGCATGAAAAGGCATTTCTCCGTGATGAGATGAAGGGGATCGACGAGGAGATTCGGCAGAAGAGTGGTCCGGAATATCTTCGCCTCCTCTCACAGATAGAGGAGGCAAAAGGAATAATCAGGAGTTCCGAGCAGGCTCTCCAGCGGAATACGAGGGATCGGGAAGGAAACCTGGAGGCGATCAACCGGAAGTTTGCTGATATCCGCCGTTCTGAAGCAACCGTGAAGGAACGGACAGATAGTATAAGGAATCTCTCTATCGATCGTGCAAATCTCGGAATGGAGCTCTCAGGCCTGAAGGCTAAGATGGAAAAGGCTGAAGCTGAACTTGCATCGGCAAGTAAGGACTCCGAAGGGGCGCAGGCCGAGATCTTCTCCTGTATGGGGCGGCTTGAAGAGCTGAAGGCCGAGCGTTCCCGTCTCCTCTCTGAGAAGGATGCTGTTATTGAGAAGGGCCGGATTCGGGTCTCGGAACGTGAGCGGCTTGCACCCCGGCTTCAGGCTGCGCGGGATGAGCGGAACGGGAAGGAACGGGAGATCCGGGAGGCATCTTCTGATCTGGGCAGTATCAGGGATGAACAGAAGAAAAACGATCAGCAGCTCTCTGCAATTGAGAAGAAGGCGATGACGCTCCGGGGATCGCATGAAGAAGTTCGGGCTGAGATCCGGTCGCTTGAATCGAAGCTGATGCAGCTTGAGGCGCGTCAGCAGGCGCATGGTGAGGCGGGTGGCCGTGCTGTCGAGGCGGTTCTCGGAATGGACGGAGTGTATGGTACCATTGCACATCTCGGGAAGGCGCCTCCTGATTATGCGACTGCATTAAATATCGCTGCGGGTGGGCGGCTTAACCATGTGGTCTGCCAGGATGATTCCATCGCATCGGATGCGATCCGGTTCCTCAAGGAGCAGCGTCTTGGAAGGGCGACGTTCCTCCCTCTCTCAAAGCTCAGGGTGCCTCCTCCTCTCCCACCTCTTTCAGGTGATGGAATAATCGATTATGCGATCAGGTTGATCGAGTTTGATCCTGCATATGAGCGGGCTTTCTCCCTTGTCTTTGGAACATCTATAGTTGTTAATACGATGGAGAATGCACGAAAACTTCTCGGCAGATATCGGATGGTTACCCTTGACGGTGATCTGCTGGAACGCACCGGGGCAATGACAGGCGGATCGGTAAAACGTGATATCAAAGGCTTTGGTGCAGCTGTTGATCGCGAAATGGGTGCATTGCATGAGAAGCTTGCCGGGCTGAGGCAGGAGGAGGAGGAGCTTAACGCCTCGATTTCCCGGCAGAATGCAGCGGTTGATGCGCTCCGTTCAGATCGGCGGGAGACAGAACAGAAGGCAGCACGGCTCGAGCTGATAATTGAGGAGTACGGGAGGCGTGTCGCACAGCTCGATCTGGAAATTGAGGGACTTACGGGCACCCTCTCAGATCTCGAAGGTGGAGAAGCCGAGATCTCAGCCGCAATTGCAGCCCTTGAAGAGAGTCTGGATCAACTGACCGATCAGATTCATGGGATCAATGCGAGGATCGATGATATTAAAAAGAAGATGGAGGCATCCGAGACCGTAAGGCTGGCTGAGACAGTCTCCGCCCTGAAGCGATCGATTGAGGATCTCGAGCGCAGACTCCGGAACAAAGAGGCTGATATTGCGGATCTCCAGCGTGAACGGCAGTATTTCTCAAAACGAATCGAGGAGATGACGAGAGAGAAAGAAGAGTTTGTTGAGGCCAATATCAGGCTTGAAGCCGAGAATCGATCATGTGAAGAGGAGATACAGAACTGCCATGATCGTATATCCACGCTTGAGGATGAGCAGCGGGCATTCTCTGATGAGATAGAGACGCTCCGCCAGAAGCGGAGTGCCCTTGACGAACAGATCACGGATATCGAACGCCAGCTCATCAGACATTCAAATGATAAAGAGCGTCATACTATCCAGCTTGAGGCCTTAAAGGAACGGCAAAAGTCTATTGCCGGGGAGATCGCCACACTTGCCCCTGAGACCGGGGAGATTGAATGCGACCTGGCTCCTGAAGAGATTGAAGAGGGTATAGCCAACACTGAGCGGCAGCTCAGAAAGATCGGGGCGGTCAATATGCTTGCAATTGAGGAGTATGATCGTGTCTCAGCCAGGGTGGTGGAGCGGAGTGAGAGAAAAGAGATCCTCTCCCGCGAACGATCAGACCTTATCGAACGGATTGAGGGTTTTGAGAGGATGAAACGGGAAGCATTCCTCTCAACCTACACCGCTATAGACTCGAATTTTAAGGATATCTATGGACGTCTTACACGGGGCTGGGGGAAGCTGGTTCTTGAGATGCCTGAGGATCCGTTTGCCGGGGGCCTGACATTTGAGGTTCATCCGCAGGATAAGGATGTCCGAAGGCTGAATATGATGAGTGGGGGAGAGAAATCTCTTGTGACGCTTGCATTCATCTTTTCGATACAGCGTCATATGCCCGCACCCTTTTATGGCCTTGATGAAGTTGATATGCATCTTGATGGCTCCAATGTTGAAGGGATTGCGCATATGATCAGAAGTCTCTCGGAGACATCACAGTTCATTGCGATCTCTCTGAGAAAACCAATGATTCAGGGCGCCGATCGGATTATCGGGGTGACCATCCGGCCGGATAAGAGTACGCTTGTTACCGGTGTGAAGTGCAATGCCTGAGGATTTAATCACTCAGGAGCCTATCTCCGAAGAGCCTATCGAGATTCTCGTCAGGATGGCTGAAAGCGGGGAGATCGATCCCTGGAATATTGATATCGTTCTTTTGACTGACCGGTTTCTGGGGGAGCTTGAGCGGCGGCGTGAGCTTGATCTCCGTATCTCCGGTCGGACACTTCTATATGCATCTATTCTACTCAGGATGAAATCTGATGCCCTGATCGAGCGTGTGCCTGATCCCGGGGGCGATGGTGCTGATGATGAAGATTATTCCGACGAGCTGTTCTTTGACGGGGGCATGGATGAGGAGGGGATTGAGTCGCACCTCGGACCGATGGATGTGCTCGAGCGCGAGATTCAGCGGAGGATCAAGAGGAAGGAATACCGGACGCGGCCCGTTACGCTCTATGAGCTGATCACTCAGCTGAAACTTGCGGAGAAGGAAGAGCGGCGAAGGCAGAGGCGGCGCCATTTCCCCGATGAAGACGATCTCTTTGTCATAGCCGATGATATCATTGAGATCGCCCACGATGAGGCGTTTGAGGCTGCCTCATCCACGTTCTATGCGACACTTCTTCTCCTTGATCCGGAAGGTTTTGATCCTGTTCCCCTATCCCGCATTGCATCTGAGATTGGGTGCCCGCTGTATGAGGTGTATATCCCTGCTCTCTTCCTGATGCTCGAAGATCGGGTGGATCTCATCCAGGAGGATTTTTACGGAGAGATCCTCGTCGCCAGAATTCCTGCGCCTGTCATCTGAACCTGCTGGGTGCAGTCTGATCAGTTCTGCGCGGGTATGATCCTGTAGGTGGTGTGGCTGCCCTGATAATCAGGTGGACGGAGGGATTTTTTGGTTGGCTGTAGATTCTCAAATTATCTCATATGGATGAATAATTGGGATTTTAAGTTCATTCAATTGATTTCTCACTTGTTTTTTGGATTGGTTTAATCATCATCACACTCCATTTATGGTGGTCGTGCGATCCATTTCTTCTCCTTCCCGCATGGGTGTTTCCTTGGGGGAATCAGTGGGATCGTGAAAACCTATATATGCCACTCGTGCATATCTAATTAGGTCGCAGGGCAGAAGGATGCGCTGAATCCGGGGGCATATTGCCCGACGATTCGCGTATACTGCTATTTCACCAAAAAACCGGTGATATGGCAACTGCCTCAGTCAGGGACTGTTCCTCTGTTTGGGTGAGCGGTCCCGGGTACCCGGCGTCATCGGTGCCGGGTATTGAAAGGGAGTTCTGCAGGGTAATCGGGTTGCCAGATGAGAACCTA
>NZ_VOTZ01000026.1 GCF_024372745.1 Methanocalculus taiwanensis | reverse complement strand
GGAGCTATCCTAATGGACATCAACGAAGAGTGGGTTACAGGCAGAAGATATTTGTCGGACGAGAGAGAATGATCAACCAAGGAGAGCAGGGTCAGAGAATTTACAGAAAGAAAGGTACGTTATCTTCGGATATCCTCTGGATCAGTTGTTGCGAGGATATTATTATCCGGCATCTTCTGGATCGAACGGATCTTCTCTTCATCAATATCAAATCCGATTGTGGGGATATGGGCAGAAAAAGCTTCAGCGAGAGGATAGCCGACATATCCAAGACCGACAACACAAACTGTTGTACAGGAATTATTTTCTTCCATGGACGATTACGACTCCATATATATTAACGTGAAGAGGGTGATAACAGTTTTGAAGAAATCGCACAGAAGAGGCAAGCCAAATGGAGGTGATATAACCCATAATTTTTATAAATGTGGGTTGTAAAACCTTTCCGAAGTCATTTATATATCCTACCATAAAAATGTACTAATGCTGCTTTCCTCAACCTTGCTTATTGGAGGAGTCGTCCTCCTCATCGCAATCATCCCATACTTCATTTTTTTTGTAGGAATTCATAGAGGAGAAAAAGAGAGAGCTGCCCAAGAGCCAAAGAAATATCCAGCCATCAGCATCATCATGGCAGCATATAACGAAGCAGCAGTTATTAGAGAGAGGATCTTCAATATCAAAGAGTCCGAGTACCCAGTCGATAAATATGAGATTATTCTTGTCGATGACTGCTCATCAGATGAAACTCTGAGGAAGGCAGAAGATGCTTGTCGCCAAGCGGGCATCAGACATACGATACTTAAAAACCCCGAACGCATGGGGACGAATAGATCCATTAACCGGGCGATCGAAGCTGCAAGCCATCCTGTTCTGGTCACCACAGATGCGGATGTCTTCTTTGAGAAACATGCACTTAAACGGCTGATTGCAAGGCTCATTAGTGAAGAAGGGATTGCAGCAGTGTGTGGCGACCTCAGGCCCCTCCCCGACGAATTGACACACACATCCCAATTGGAAAAGACATATCGCGATTACTATGGGAGAATGTGTGAATGGGAGAGCGCAGTCGATTCCACTTATAATTTTAATGGCGGCCTTGTTGCATTTAAAAAAAATCTTGTGCATCGTATCGATGACCGGCGTGGTGCGGACGATGCAAATACCGCTTTTGAGGCCATCAGACGAGGATATAGGGCATTTTATGAAATTGATGCAGTTGTTTACGAAGATATACCTGAAACCTTTTCAGGACAATATAAACAAAAGATTCGGAGAGCCACACGGCTGATTGAGGCAACTGTTGCTAATTTAGACCTATTGAAGAACAAAAGACCATTCTCGCGACTTTTCTATCCACTCCGTATCATGATGTACCTTCTTACACCCCTTCTCTTCTTTATCAGTTGTATCTTTCTGCTAACGGGTCTTTTTCTAATCAACCCCCTTCTTCCTATCGGGGCGATTGTTGCCTTTGTATTTATCAGTCTCATCTGGAAGAGCAATCTCATTACAGCCTTTTCAACAAACCAGGCATACCTCCTCGCAGGACTTCTCAACCTGGGACAAGATATGAGGGTATGGGAGAGCACATCAAAGAAACAATAACCATCCAAATGAAGATTAACACAGACACCCATGTCTGAGTATATTTTTTACCTTACTAACCGTAGATATACCCATGTGCGGCATTGCAGGGCAGATTACCATAGATGGCAGTCAGATCGATCCTAACCTTCTCCACCGAATGTCTAAAACCCTTGCTCACAGGGGCCCGGACAGCGAGGGGATATATTTTAATAACCAGATCGGCCTTGCACACCGCCGCCTTGCGATTATCGACCTCTCGGATACCGGCCGCCAGCCGATGTCGAATCCGGATGAGACCATATGGATAATCTACAACGGCGAGATCTATAATTATAAGGAGTTGCAGGAGGAACTCAGGATCCTTGGGCATAAATTCCGTTCCGAATCTGATACTGAAGTGATCATCCATGCCTATGAAGAGTGGGGTTCTGACTGTTTGTCACGCTTCAATGGAATGTGGGCTTTTGCACTCTGGGATAGCCGAAGAGAGGAGCTCTTCTGCGCACGGGATCGGCTCGGGATCAAGCCTTTTTATTATTCAATCATTAAGGGTTCATTCCTCTTCGCCTCAGAGATCAAGGCACTGAGGGAGCACCCCGGTGTTGGGAGATGTGTAAATGAATCACGCCTCTCTGACTTTCTGACATGGGCTCTTGCCGACCATACAGATGAAACCCTCTTTGATGGCATCTTCCAGCTCCTCCCCGGCCATACCCTGACCGTCACGAGAAACGGTGTGGGAGAACAGAACCCCTACTGGGAGATTTTCATGAACCCAGCACTCAAAACAACTGAAGGGAGTGATGAAGAGCATGCTGAGGAATTTCTTGCCCTGATGACAGATGCAGTCATGTTGCATCTCAGATCTGATGTACCAGTTGGAACCTGCCTCTCAGGCGGACTGGACTCCTCAACCCTCACCGCACTCATAAACAGGGTGCTTCGGAGCGAAAGTCCCGAAAGGGGAAATGAACTTCAAAATACCTTTTCAGCGTGTTTCTCAGATAGGCGGTTCGATGAGAGCGAGTATATCGATATCATTGCAGAGGATACACAGGTCAAATCACACCCAACATATCCTGGAACAGAGACGATCTGGGAGGATCTCTATCACCTCCTCTCCTGCAATGATGAGCCATTCGCTAGCCTCACTATTTATTCACAGTACTGTGTCATGCGGGAAGCCAGTAAACGAGTCAAAGTAGTTCTGGATGGCCAGGGAGCTGATGAGCTGCTTGGAGGATATATCGCCTACCATATCCCCCATCTCAGGGGCCTTATCAGAGCGGGACATCCCGCCACTACTCTCAAAGAGCTGTTCGGTATCCTCCGGCATCACCGAATCTTCTTCTGGTATGCGCTACACCAGGTCATCAACCGGAAAAGACGACGTCGATTGATCAGGATTGCAAGGACAGATCCACTCCCAAGATATCAAGGCACTCTGGGAGAAGCATTAAGGATCGATCTCACACGTGCCAACCTCCCCTACATGCTCCACTGGGAAGACAGAACCTCAATGGCCTTCTCAATTGAGTCCCGGGTCCCGTTCCTTGATTACCGGGTTGTTGAATATCTGGCATCACTTCCCGAGGATCAGAAGATCAGGGAAGGGATCACCAAGTATATTTTGAGAAAAGCGACGAAAAAACTCCTCCCGGAGGCGATCAGGTGCCGGATGGACAAGCGCGGCTTTTCAACACCAGAAGAGGTCTGGATGAAAGAAGGAATGCAGCCAGAAATCTTAAAGATTTTTGCCTCTCCCTCATTCAGATCACGCCCCTACTGGAATGCAGACGAAGTACATGCAAGCTACCGTGACTTCATCGAGGGACGCTCATCCTATTCGGGGGAACTCTGGCGGATCATCTGCACTGAACTCTGGCTCAGGCAGTGTATTGACATGCCCAGCACAGAAGCTAAATGATAGTCCACTCCGGCCCCGTTTCAGGCTGGGCTTATTTACTATCAATTTATGATTTTAGAGCTGTACGAAACTATACGTATGTGCACGTGCATGTACGCACATGGGAAAAGAAAATGAAATCAAAGGCTAAAAGGAAATCTGCCCTTTACCGGAGAGATTAAGGAAAAGGATCTCTCTCAGTATAGATCCAGATAACTATGATTATCTCAAGAACGCAGGCTTTAAAACCTCCCGATTCTTTGATAGTGCGATATCTGCGCTTAGAACGAAAACAGAGTATTCAACGATCCTAATCGGAGCTCAAAAATTACCCGAATTACAAAACGAAGCTCAAAATAGATGGGCCTGTCCGGATTCGAACCGGAGATCTTCGCCGTGTAAGGGCGACGTCATAACCAGCTAGACCACAAGCCCTGTGATTCCAGACTATATTGCCCTTTTGAAAATTAAAGCCTGCCGATCAGACACACTCGTTTTGAAGAACCAACTGGACAATATGCTGAAATACTGGTAGAGAAAGGAGAGGAAAAACTCTCCTTGTACATCATACCGTTTTTTAGATAAATCCAAATGACTTCAGGGTCACTTCAGGATTAACTGCACCGACGTGGTATACCACGCCTTCTGAAAGCTCATTAATAACAACCTCAGCCGGTGAGAAGAGCGAGGTGTCGATCTGGTAGAAGTCGTAGTTGGCTTCCTTGAAGATCTCGTTGAATGGCTTTCCATATCCCTTCGAGGTGTTGCTTGGGATCTTGTCAAGATAGTCTTTGATCTCAGGCGCATTCATTGTCAGGCAGATCCGTCCATGGTAGATGGTGGCATCGTTTGTCACACCCATCGCAAGCTTCGGGCCGCGGACCGGCGGGATCGGGGCGGTTCCAAAGCCGGAGATGATCTTCTTTGTGTCAAATCCAAGTTCATTCAGCTTGTACACTGCTGTCTCGACACAGCGTCCGGCGACCTGGATTGATCCAACGATTGAGGAGGTCGGTGCAACAACTGCTGCAACATTCTCGACTTCAACCTTGCAGCCATCTGCAATCTTCTGCATCACTTCACCGTTTGGCAGGATATCAGACTCAAGACAGATGACAGCAGCATCGAACTCATCCTCGTACTCAATCACTTCATAGGTGTGCTTCGGCTTCAGGGAGAGCGCCCGGGCAGGGCCGCTCCCCATTGCAAAAAAGTTACCTTCTTTTACGGTCCAGCCGGCTTTCTGCGCCCCAAGGCAGGAGATCGCCGGGAAATCCGTATTTATATCAATGAATGGCTGGGGGATTGAACCGATCTCACCCATACGATAGGCAACCTCGCCAAGACCGCCCATGCAGATACGGGTGAAATATTCTCCGGCACCATACCCACCCGGAACCGCTACACCGCAGTCAACGATTCTTGAACCATTATCGAGTTCATGATAGGCAACATTCAGGAGATCTGAGATTTCTACAAGCTCTTCAAAAAGATCCAATCCAAGTTCATTTACACTAACCATACAATCCCTCTAGCATCAATAATGAGTGAGGGAGAATAGATAAGAGTTGCCAAATTGTTCGAATACTACCCAAGCTCTGCGAGCACCATATCCGGTGAAAACCGCAGTGCAACCATCCGTGTCCGGCCCCTGCCAGCGCGATAATCCAGGTTGATCAGCCGGATGGTATCGAGTTTCTGAACAATCTCATAATATCGGGTATATCCAATACCCATCTCCTCTTTCACCTGCGTATGAACCTCACCTGCCGACATTCCGGAATCATCCGTACTCATCCGGGCAATTACTCCAAGAACAGATTTCTCATCATCCCTGAGCGAGCGGATGAGGGAGGTGAGATGGAACCGCTGGGACACCTCATATGCCCGGCAGATATCATCCCTGCTGACAGCCCGGCGCGCTTCAGGAGATCGATACCTACCCGTAGATCGCCTGCCCGTATCGTCTGATCTACAACAAGCTGAAGCATCTCTTCAGACACAACACCAGGATAGAATCCCTGTGCAACCCTCATCCTGAGGATCTCTTCGACCTCCGCAGCAGAATATGGCGCAAAAAAAACTTCGGTAGGCCGGAGGACAGATGCCACCCGCGATTCGAAGATGGAAGAGAAATCGACATCCATATCAGAGAAGATGACAATCACCCCCACCCGGACAGACTCATACTCCTCATGGACACGGAGAAGGGGGTAGAGCACATTGTTTATCTCGTTTTCGTACAGCAGATAGTTAGCATCATCAAGGCAGAGGATAAGTGTCTTATCATCCTTCTGGAGCCGGCGGCAGGCTGCATCATAGACCTGCTTAAAGCTGGTTCCTGTCGCCTGTGGCTGGTGTCCTCCAAGATGTTTGTATACTTTTGCCAGGATCGCATACCTGGTATTGTCGATCTTGCAGTTCACATGGACACATGCGATTTTATTGGTTGTCTCTTCAATCTCCTCGAAGAGTTTCTTAACTGACGTTGTCTTTCCCGTTCCCGGAGGGCCGCGACAAAGAGAGTTCAACGGCCGGGCTCCACGGAGCGCAGGCTGGATCTGGAATGAGAGGGCTGATATCTGCTCTTCTCGGAACCGGAACTCTTCGGGTACATAATCGATCTCAAAAACAAGAGGATCGCGAAAGAGCGTCTCATCCCACATCAAGAGCTTCTTTGTCACAACACCACCCCCGGATTATGAACGGTTCATGCACTGTTTACAGAGGGTTTTGTTCATAAAGAGATGGCTGACATCATGCTGGACCTTGTTCACCTCCGCACCACAGGACTCGCATACGAATGGAGTGGCTGATTTAGGCTTTACTTCAACAGAAGGAATCTCATCTTCTCCCGAAGCTTCGCCTGAGGATGCCGGGGGGATTCCATCATGGATTACACACTCTGGCGTGGACATATGTTCCGAATGGGAGATATCAGGTTCAGAAGATAATGGCTCATCCATCTCCAAAATTCCCTCAGCCTCCAGATCTTCCAGAAAAGGGTATTCCGGAGCTGAGATCTGTGGATCAGGGGTATCAACCCCGGAAAGATCACGATCAATCAGTTCCTCATTATATTCATTCACTACGGTGACCGGGCAGGAAGCGACACTGCCACTCTGCTCATCAAAGGGGACCCCATCCCGAAGAAGAGAACCAAAAACCCGACTCCGATAATGATCAACACGCTCTCTGGTCACCTCATCATCGCGTCCTATTCCACCGAGCACACCATCCAGAAATGCAATGAGTTCTGTGGCATCCTCATTCGATTCCACCTCACCAGACACATCAAACCTGATATTCTCGTAATTATCCAGATTGATCGTGATCCCTATCGTCATCTGCCTGCGTGTACCCATACAATCACTATCCCCTCACGGAGGAATATGGTTTGCGGAAGAACCATCTCCACCAAACACACACACTATTAGTGGCAGATGATGAGAGTTACCCCCGCTGACATCCCGGATGATGACGCAGGGATCTGATGCCACCTATTCTGTAAAGAGAAGAGGCAGCAGTTCCGGGCCCCGAATTAATCCATATGAGCCCTTTTCAGCTTCCCGCTCCGAATAGCTCCCGCAATCATCATGCCCTTTTCCGAGGACGGCAAAGGGAACCGGATCTGAGGTGTGCGTCTTTATGCGAAGCGGAGTCGGATGATCGGGGAGCACGGCAATGATGCCATCGAACTCTGCAAGCGCGATACCAAGTACTTCGTCCAGCCGCTCGATCGCTCTCACCTTCTCTTCAAGGCTTCCTAAATGTCCTGCTTCATCCGGCGCCTCGACATGTACATACACAAAATCAAGCCATTTCAATGCGTCAAGTGCATAGCGAATCTTCCCTTCATAATTAGTATCAAGGTATCCCGTTGCCCCGGGCACCTTGATTACCTCCATACCAGCAATTCGCGCGATCCCAAAAAGGAGGTCAACTGCCGAGATCATCCCTCCGGATCTTCCGTACTGTTCTTCAAATGACGGAATTTTCGGAGTTTGCCCCCCACTCCACGGCCAGATGGAGGTTGCAGGGAATTGTCCCTTCTCAATTCTTTTCAGATTCACCGGGTGATCAGCAAAGACCTCTGCTGAGACCTCCATACAATGACACAGGATATCCGCATCTGCTCCTTTCGGCAGATAAGATCGGATCGGCTGTCCGACGATATCATGGGGAGGAGTGGAGGAAGACCCCTTCCCATGATGAAGCACGAGCAGATTCCTATAGCTGATACCAGGGTAGAGGCTGACATCAGTCAGTGCCTCCTGAAGCGAAGAAAAAAGCTCCATTCCCTCCTCGCTTGATATATGACCGGCAGAAAAATCCTCCATCACCCCGTCCCGGATCGTCACCAGGTTACAACGGTATGCGATATCATCCTCTGCCAGATCCACACCCATTGAGGCTGCCTCCAGCGGGCCACGCCCCGTATAGTAAAGCGCTGGATCATATCCAAGGACAGAGAGATTAGCCACATCCGAACCCGGTTCAAAACCCGGAGGTACCGTTTCCAGCAGGCCCATCCGTCCATTCCGGGCAATTGTATCCATATTAGGGGTAGAAGCATACTCAAGCGGGCTCATTTTGCCGAGTGCTTCGATCGGCTCATCTGCCATCCCATCCCCAAGGATAAGGAGGCATTTTCTCTTCATTCCCTCTTCTTCCTCCAGATGCATCATTACTAGATCTGCCGGGAGTACCATTAATAGTCTCTTGAGCGCACATGATCTACTCTGTGAAACCTGACATCTCACTCCGTGAAGCAGCCGGAATCTTTCTCCGCGGCCTCATCATGGGCGGATCCGACATCGTACCCGGTGTCTCCGGCGGAACCATGGCGTTTATCACCGGCATTTACGGGCGGCTCGTCCATGCAATAGCCTCTGTGCGCCCGCATACTTTGATTCGGCTTCTACGTGGAGATATTCAGGGGTTCAAAGAAGATGTACTGGCAGCCGATCCTATATTCCTGATCATTCTGCTTGCCGGAATAGGATCCGCAGCACTCCTGATGTCACGGGCAATCCTTCATATCCTTGACACGTATCCGGGTGAGGCTTTCGGGTTTTTCCTGGGCATTATTGTCGCATCAGCAATCCTGATTGCAATCCAGATCAAGTCTGTAAAAAAAAGTGCAATTATCTTTATTGGCGCCGGGTTAGGTGTCGGATACCTGATGGGAAGCCTTCCTCCAGGATCATTTGGACACTCCCTCCCTATGATCTTTGCAACCGGCATGATTGCACTCTGCGCAATGATCCTCCCGGGCATCTCCGGAGCTTACCTCACCCTTATCCTTGGACAGTACGAATATCTCCTTCAGGCGATCAAAGATGTCTCCCTCCCTGAGATCATCACATTCATTGCTGGAGGCGCACTTGGAATTCTCCTCTTTTCCCGGGCGCTCCGGTACCTCCTTGACCACTACACCGCTATTCTGCTCGCCTTCCTGACCGGACTGATGCTCGGATCAACCCGGACATTGTTTGAGCGAATCGGGGAGGCCGGGGGATTCACTCCGGAAGTTTTCGTCACATGTATGACTGGTGTCATCATGATCGCCGCAGTTGAACAGATGAGGCGGAGAAAGAGGGATAGTGTACTTCACAAAAAGTGAGGCGGGGCAGCCATTCTCACCCACCATATAATATTCGATGCGATTTAAGGATTGATTGATACAAAAAGACCATCATAATCGCACAAATTCTTCTATAGTCAACCCGGCTTCATGAATGATCGCCCGCAGAGTACCTTTTGGAATATCCATACCTGAATGATTTGGAACAACGGTTCTTCGTTTTGTGACGGGATTATACCAGATCTCATGGCTCCCTTTTGCCTGTCGATCAAATACAAAACCTGAAGCTTTCAATTTTCGAATAACTTCACGGGCAGGTAGTGAAGGAAACCAGGTCATTTGATCATACCGTTACCGTGACAGGAATCTTAACATTTTTAATCAGGTTGGTTGAGGAAACAAGATGCTCTGGTAAGTGGTCGCCATGTTCAAGATATGATTCAATCAGTTTACGGGCGACATCCTGAGCGATCTCCATGGTTTCACTGATGGTTCTTCCCTGGGCAATTAATCCCTGAATAGTGTCACTTGTTGCCAGGTATCCCCCTTCATCAAGTTTCCTGATCGTAATTGATAGCATATATTCGGACATTGTATCTTCTTCAGCCTCCAGCGTGTTCTGATATCATATATCTCTCGTCCACCATACCAAGAGATCGTGCATTACTCCAGATAGGGATTGATCGCTTCATGGATCAGATTACTAACCAGTCAGTTCAACTTCACCTGCTGCAAGAGGTCTGCAACAGAGCCGGCCATTATGCACATCCTTCATAACCATATCAATCTTTTTCGAGATCTCAATGGTATAGTACGCTTCACCACAGCGATCACAGATACAGGCCGGAACATCCCTGATAACGATTATCTCATCCGCTACCTTAGCAATAAACTCGGTCGTTCCCTCATGTAGAGTTCCTTTACAAAACGTGCATCTCTCTGGAATCAACCTTCTCTCCTCCTTGTTCGTGCATCTATCCATGACCCTTCATCAGGATTGTATGTTGTAATAACCCGGAGATGATCCTCACAAACCCCAAGTACTACATGATATGCGTCTTTACGTATAAAGCCAAGCATGAGCACAGCAGGACATGGATCATCATCGGGATATGACGCAATGATCTCCCCATCTCGAAGAATTGATTGAAGATCATCAGTTGAAATATTCCTCTCAAACATCCTGACCCGTGCATGATGTGAAATAATAACTGCATCACATTCCGCAAATCTGTTGATCTCTTCTCTTATGTCCACCTCTCGATCCCTTCCTTTGTGCCTGTTTCCATTCGATCACAACAAATCAAAGTCACCAATACAATCACAATTCCAGGAGCCCCGCCCGGACCGCCTCACGGACACTTCTTTCAGACCCGATTCCCGGCTTCCATCCAAGCCCATGAATCTTCTCAACAGATAGGAGCATCCTGGGGACATCGCCCACCCAGCCGCGATCCCCTCCTGTGAAGGCGAACTCGACATCGGAGAGCCCCATCTCGGATACAACAATCTCTCCTATCGAAACGACATCGATCCAATCTTCAGACCCGATATTATAGACATTATACATGTCCGGGCCATGCTCTGAGGCATAGATCATCCCGTCCACACAGGCAGTAACCGAGAGGTAGGATTTTGTCTGGGTCCCATCACCGAGAATCTCAAGTTGTGTTGGATCCCGCTGTAACTTCCTGATAAAATCAAAGATAACTCCATGGTTGCTCCTGGGACCGATGATGTTTGCAAACCGGAAGACAGATCCTTTCTTCTGGTACGTATGGCAGTACGATGCGATCATCGCCTCAGATGCCAGTTTGCTTGCACCATAAACCGATATCGGCACCATCGGCGAGTAGTCTTCAGGAGTCGGAATCACCGATGCCTCGCCATAGACCGTTGATGTGGAGGTGAAAACGATCTCAGGCACCCCATACTCCCTCATTGCCTCAAGGACACGGACTGTAGCTGTGACATTATTCTCATATACTGAGAACGGGTGTGCCGCACTCCCCCGCACATCGGGATCGGCGGCAAGATGGAAGATCCGGTCTGCTCCCTTGCATACACCCTGCCAATCGCCGGAAAGGAGATCTGCAACCACCAGTTCAACCTTTCCCGAATCGATATGGCCTTTAATATGCTCTGAACTACCTGCTGAAAGTGAATCAATGACGCAGACATGATCACCACGCTCAACCAGCGCATCAACAAGATGAGATCCGATAAATCCGGCACCACCGGTCACAATACTGAACATTATACACTAATAGGTTGGGTAGACAATTAAGTACCGGTATGTTCATCGGCATCGATCACGGGACTACAGCAATACGGTTTGCTACAGCTACTGCAGAGTTTAAAATAAGCCGCAGTGAGGCCAGAACCTTTGCAATTCATGACCTTGAACAACTCGGCCCGGTTGATGAGGTCGAGGGGATTGCCCTCTGCTACTCGATGGGGGATAATTTCACCGCAATTACTGACATTCATCGCCTCAACAACAGGGGTGTTGTGACACGGGAGGGCGCAGGAGAGCATGTAGGTGGAGGCACCCGCGTCTTTGATGAGATTGCGCGATCAGGGATACCGGCAGTTGCCATCCCCGGCATCCATCGCGGATCAGAGACCGATCCAAGGTTTAAAGTATACTCCCACCAGACGAGCCCCGAGAAGATCGGGATCGCCTATCTTGTCTCACAGGATCTAGGCAATACCTTCATTGTCTCCGACACAAGTTCAAATACTGTCACTCTCCTTGTGAAAAACGGTAGTATAATGGGGGCATTTGATGCCTGTATCTTTGCACCGGGAACCCGTCATGGCGCACTTGATGTCGATGCAATACGGCGGATCGACGAACATCAGCAGACCGCAAACGAAGCCTTCATGCAGGCAGGAGTCAGTACTAACCTGCCTGAAGATCTTTGGAAGAGAACTATCGCCATGTTTGCCGCAATGGAGATCGCATCCATGCTCCTTCTGGCAAAGGATGCGCAGATAGCACTTGCAGGATCCTGCGCCCCAAGAATAGCAAAAGAGGTGCGCAATCTCCTTGAACGTGATATTGCCATCTATGACGAGTGGGCTGCATCACGCGGCCTCTCCATGATCGCCCATGACATAAACGCGGGCAAAAGAGAGATTCTTGGAATAAATGTTGATATTTAATAATTCTGAGACCCTCAGGCGGTTTTCAACACCCCGTGCCTTAATTATATATGATTAATCGTGTAAGATTATATGGGGTTTTTCTTGAGAGAATTACGCATCCATGGAAGAGGGGGCCAGGGCTCTGTCACTGCGGCAGAACTTATTGCAGTTGCTGCATTTCAGGGCGGAGTCTATGCCCAGGCTTTTCCTGCTTTTGGTGTCGAACGGCGTGGCGCCCCGGTGCAGGCGTTTGTTCGGTTCAGTAACGAGAAGATACGGCTAAGAAGCCAGGTGTATGAACCAGATTACATCATAGTGCAGGACAGTACGCTCATTGCGGATATTAATGTCTTTGCCGGAATGAAAGCAGGAGGGATTGCCATCATTAATACAGAAAAGGCTGGCAAATATTCTGCTCCTGAAGGCGTTTCGATCATCACTATCGATGCAACAAAAATAGCACTTGAGGAGATCGGACTGCCCATTACAAATACCGCCCTGATGGGTGCTTTTGCAGCTGCAACCGGCGAGATTGAATTTTCAGCACTGGAAAACGCACTCAAGGAAAGATTCGAAGGCAAACTTGCCACTACGAACATCAAGGCCTCACAGAGGGCATACGAGATGATCAAAGGGGGCAGCGCATAATGCCGCTCAATATTGGATGCACAGCACGACCTGGCAAAGGCCGTGACAACAAAACCGGATCATGGCGCGTATTCTACCCAATTTTCCACCATGACAAATGCACAGGTTGTGGAATCTGCACGCTGATCTGTCCTGAGGGCTGTATCGAGGTGAAGGAAGAGAAGAAGTATATTCCCGATCTCGACTACTGCAAAGGTTGCGGCCTCTGTGCAGAAGAGTGCCCCGGTGAAGCAATCACGATGGAAAAGGAGGAGAAATAATGAAAGAGATACTTGAGGGATCACACGCAGTTGCCGAGGCAACAAGGCTATGTCGCCCGGAAGTGATCGCCGCATACCCGATCACTCCCCAGACTCATATCGTTGAGGCGCTCGCCCAGATGGTTGCTGACTGCCGTCTGCAGTCGGAATACATCTGTGTGGAGAGTGAATTCTCAGCACTCTCTGCCTGTCTTGGCGCATCAGCTGCGGGATCCCGCACCTACTCGGCAACCACCTCACAGGGACTGGCTCTGATGTTTGAGGTCTGCTTCAATGTGGCAGGGATGCGCCTTCCGATCGTGATGACGATTGCAAACCGCGCAATGAGCGCCCCGCTCTCGATCTGGAATGATCAACAGGATTCAATTGCACTCCGTGATTCAGGCTGGATCCAGCTCTATGCTGAAGATAACCAGGAGGCACTCGATCTCCATATTCTGGCATACAGGGTCTGTGAAGACCACGATATCCTCCTCCCGGCGTTTGTATGTTTTGATGGGTTCATCCTTACCCACACATATGAACCGGTGGATATGCCAACACAGGAAGAGGTCGATGCATATCTCCCGGCATTCAACCCATACCAGAGACTCGATGCAAAAGATCCGATATCATTTGGAATGTATGCAACACCGGATTACTACCTCGAATTCAGGTACGAGAACCAGCGGGCCATGCTCCGGGCAAAAGATGCCATCAGTAAATACGGGGCCCTCTTTGGAGAACAATTCGGAAGGGATTATTCAGGACTTATCGAAGGATACAAGCTCGAAGATGCAGAGATTGCGCTCATTGCGATGGGTTCAATCTGCGGAACCATCAAGGACGCAATCGACGAGATGCGGGCCGACGGTAAAAAAGTCGGACTCCTGAAGATCCGCTGCTACAGGCCATTCCCTGACGAGGAGATTGCAAGCGCTCTCTCCCACATCAAAACCGTAGCTGTGCTTGACAAGAATATCTCGCTTGGATCAAAAGGTGCAGTTGCACTCGAGGTAAAAGATGCACTCTATGGTTCATCAATCGATGTCTATGATTACATCCTCGGTCTCGGAGGACGGGACATCCGGAAGAAAGATATCAAAGCAATCGTGGATCTTGCTGAGAAGGGATCCGGGGATATGTTCTATGGACTGCGCGAGGAGTTGTTGTAAATGGTTGATAAAACATTAGAGCTGTTCGAGTGCGGACACCGTGCCTGCGGGGGATGTGGCGCATCAAGTGCAGTCAGGATGATCTTAAAAGGAGCAGGTGAAAACACCATCGTTGTATCCCCAACTGGCTGCCTTGAGGTCTTCTCAACACCTTACCCGGAAACCGCCTGGAAAGTTCCATGGATCCATTCCCTCTTTGAGAATGCAAGTGCCGTTGCCTCGGGCATTGAGGCTTCACTCAAAAGGCAGGGACGGAAGGAGAAGATCATTATCATCGGAGGGGATGGAGCAACAGTCGATATCGGGATGCTCTGCCTTTCCGGTGCCTTTGAGCGGAACCACGATATAACCTACATCTGTTACGACAATGAGGCGTACATGAACACCGGCATCCAGCGATCGGGTGCAACCCCGTTTGATGCCAGCACAACCACAAGCCCGGCGGGATCCTGTTCAATGGGAAACAAGCACCAGAAGAAGGATGTTCCCGCGATCCTTGCTGCACATGGCGCACCCTATGTTGCAACAGCAACCATGGCATATCCAACTGATCTGATGAAGAAAGTCGAGACCGCGGTTAATACCCCCGGCGCCTGCTATATCCAGGTGCATGCCCCCTGCTGTACCGGATGGGGATTTGATGGCAGCAAGACAATCGAAGTCGGTAAGCTGGCTGTTGAAACCGGCCTCTGGGTCAACTATGAGATGATGAATGGCATTGTCAAGAAAGCAAAAAAGGTGAAGCGAAAGCCGGTTGAAGAATACCTTTCTGTCCAGAAGCGGTTCCGCCACCTTTTCAAACCACAAAAGAATGATGCTGAGATCGCAAAAATCCAGGCAATCGCCGATGCAAATGCAGAAAAGTTTGGAATCGATCTCTAACAACTTTTTTTTATAAATGAGATCCCCGCGATATCGAAAAGGTTGAAGTGGAGCGGGAAAGATCCTACTCACGGGATGATACTCTCATCGAGTAGTAGCCAAAGAGCAGAATGATCATGAGTGTAAGCCAGATCGTCCCAAACGCAATAAGGATAACCATACGGTCTTCATCATAGAACCGAACCTCAGCATAACGGGTACCCTCCCATGTGATGATCGTCTGATTCTCCTTGTGGGAAACGCTCCCCCCCTGGCTTATGTAGCCGAGAAGAGGATTATCCACGTTAAAGACATCCGGAAGATACACCGTCACATTATACGGCTTTGTGAAGAGGCCAGAAAATGAATGTCCATCCAGATCCCCATCATATGAGATCATATAGTCTCCGGTTGGGAATGTGATCTCTGAATTTCGTTGCTCTTCATAGGATATTTCGCCTAAATCACCCGTGACCCGGATATCCCGGACTGTGATCGGAACTCCTTCCCCAAGGTAGCCAGGCTTCGTGAACTGAAAGCGATCTGAATCAGTCACCTCTATTACTGCAGAGTAGCCGGTTCCATTCTCATTTATCGAGAATGTGGCATTCTGGGCCAGAACCGGTGATACCAGAATCAAAGCTGCAAGGCAGAGAGCAAGGCAGGCAGGGTTGCGTCTATCTCGGTTGGGGGACTGCATTGTTTTATCACCGTCTCTGGATCTTTCAACAGGTGTCCGGTCACGACACAGACGATCCGCTCATCCGGATCAATTGCACCCATCTCCACCAGTTTCTTAATTCCCGCAACCGATGCGGCAGACGCAGGTTCGACCCCGATCCCCTCCATCTGTGCGAGGCTCCGCTGCATTGAGAGGATCTCCTCATCAGTCACGGATTCCGCAAGTCCGCCTGTCTGGCGGATTGCCCGAAGCGCTTTTTCCGCATTCACCGGGGCGCCTATCCGGATGGCTGTTGCAACCGTCTCCGGGTTTACATCCGGCACCACCTCTGGAAGATCACCCTTGATCGCCCTGACAACAGGGGCTGACCCCTCTGCCTGGATGCCGGTCATCATCGGGAGGGAGTCTATCCATCCTAGTGACTGCCACTCGGTAAGCCCTTTGTGCACTGCAGAGATATTGCCTGCATTTCCAACCGGAAGCACAAGCCTGTCAGGAACATCGCCAAGCTGATCGATCACCTCATATCCGATTGTCTTCTGCCCCTCAAGACGATAGGGATTAACGGAGTTTAACAGGTAAATACCATGCGAGATGCAGAGATCATGAACCATCTCAAGAGTGCGGTCAAAGTTACCGGCTACAGAGATCACCCGCGCGCCATGCATCAATGCCTGTGCAACCTTACCAAGGGCAACCTTACCCGCAGGTAGCAAAACAACTGCCGGAATCCCTGCACGCGCAGCATAGGCTGCCAGGCTCGCTGAGGTATTCCCGGTACTTGCACAGGCTACCATCTTCATATTGAGCTGAAGCGCCATGGAGACGCCAAGGGTCATGCCCCTGTCCTTAAATGATCCCGTCGGATTCATCCCTTCATGCTTGGCATAAAGGTTCGGAAGTCCAAGCGATTCTCCGATCCTCTTAAGGTGATAGAGGGGGGTGCCTCCTTCCTGCAGTGTCACCGGAGGGATTGTAACCGGCAATAGTTCCCGGTACCTCCAGACAGAGAGGGGACGGGCTAAGAGATCTGATCTTGATAGTGAAATCGCATCCAGATCATATTCTACCGCAAGGAGATGGCCGCATGCAGGGCAGGTATATATCACAGATTCGGGAGAGTATACCTTTTTGCAATGAATACAGACGAGACGATGCATGCCTACAGATTCGAGCCGAAAGATAATAAGGAGAAGGTATCATGATCCCCTGCCAGAGGATCAGGAAAGGTAAAGCGGACGTTGAAAGGAAACGACCTGCATCATAAGATACTGCCATAAGCAAGACATATGATGCCAGATCAAAAGGAAACACATCATCGAATATCCTGCCGTCGATCCTTTAAGATCGGAAAGAGACGGCGGGACTCATGGACGACTGCCGGATCGATCACTGCTGAGATGAGGGCTTCATCCTCACCAGCACGGCAAAGGATCTCCCCTCTCGGATCGACGATCATTGACCCGCCACAGTAATGATCCACAGGAGTTCTGCCGGTTGAACAGATCCCTGCAACATAAAACTGGTTCTCAATCGCCCTCGACTGAAGAAAGAGATTGAAATGTTTCAGTCTGCTGCAGGGCCATGCCGCGGGCACAATGATGCATTCTGCTCCAACATCTGCATACCGGCGGAAGAGTTCAGGAAAACGGAGATCATAACAGATGGCAAGCCCGATTGAAACACCGTGACAGGAGAAGACGACAGGAGCATCACCCTTGCTATACAGCCGGTCTTCTCCTGAAGGTGAGAAGAGATGGAGTTTTGAATATCTGGCATGTATCACTCCATCATGACCGATGAGGAGGGCAGTATTTAGTAATTTTTCACCATATTGTTCGCGATGCGAACCGACAATCCAGGCACCGTACTCCTCTGCAATGCGGCACCATTCCATGGCTATCGGACCCTCTCTTCCCTCCGCAGACAGAGAGGAGGCAGGATCCCACCCTGTTGGATATTGTTCAGGGAAAACAATAAGATCAGAGCCATAAGCAACCGCCTTTTTAACGGCATCTTCCGCACGTGCAAGGTTTGCAGCCGGTTTTTCAAAGACTGAGCCGAGCTGGGCGCAGCAGATATCCATCTTTTCCCCCCCAATCATTCATTCTGTGTGGCATATCCGGTAAGAATAACGACGATTGCAACCATCGCTATCAGCATGGCAATGACAAAAAGGAGGATCGGGGCAAAAGGTATCTGATATCCCAGTGTCATCAGGCCGACGATCACCGAACCAACAATCATGCAGATACCCATGAAAAGGAAGAAGAGATCAAAGCTATCAAATTTTACCATCTATATACCTCCAACAAGAATCGGGAACGCCTGCCGAAGCCCTGTGATAACAAACTGAACGGCAATTGCAATCAATATCATGCCCATCAACCGGCCAATGACACGGTACTCCCGCGGCCCGATATATTTTGTGATTAGATCAGCATTCTTCATCATATAATAATCCAACACAATGACGAATGCACAGAGGAGTAATATTGCTCCCATTGCTTCTATACCAATATCGACCGCCTCATTCATCAGGACGATAACCGTTGTGATCGTGCCTGGACCTGCTATCATTGGTATTGCAATAGGCATCATGGCAACATCATCCGCATCAATACT
Source organism: Methanocalculus taiwanensis (assembly GCF_024372745.1). Classification (GTDB taxonomy): domain Archaea; phylum Halobacteriota; class Methanomicrobia; order Methanomicrobiales; family Methanocorpusculaceae; genus Methanocalculus; species Methanocalculus taiwanensis. The sequence goes on along the minus strand of NZ_VOTZ01000026.1, from coordinate 9,307 downwards.
CTCGTACTTTTCGGTGGCAGTCATCTTGGTCCGTGATGTCTTTGCATAGACCATCTCCATACCAATTCCAAAGAGGAGAATTCCACCGGCTACACGAAATGCCTCAAGCGAGATTCCAAAGAGCTGCAGGATAGCCCCGCCTGCGACAGCAAAGACCAAAATGACAAGGAGTGCAACACGATTCGCTTCATATGCGACCCTGATTCGTGTTGGCCGATCCATCGAATCTGTCAGGCTCACATAAATAAGCGTAGCTGCCAGGGGATTGAGAACTATCACAATCGATGAGAACGAGAGGAGAACAAAGGTGATGAGATCGACCATTTATAGAACTGTGGATCGTTGTCCCTTAAGCTAATTCCGGATTAGCAAAATAAAAGAGTGAGGAGGTGATAGTAATTATTCGTAGATCATCGGCTCTGCAATCGCAGAATACCCGACCAGATCATCGTTTTTGAAATGGATTGCAATCTCGCGTGCTGCCGACTCGTTGGAATCAGATGCATGGATTACATTTCTCCCGATATCAATGGCGAAATCACCGCGGATAGTTCCAGGAAGCGCCTCTGCCGGGTTTGTTGCACCAACCAGCAAGCGGACTATTGGAACGACATTCTTCCCTTCCCATACCATCAGAAAGACAGGGCCACTGGTGATATAGGATTTCAGTCCGGGGAAGAAGGGTTTCTCCAGATGTTCCCGGTATTGCTCCTGAACGCGACCATCCGGGAGAGATTCAAACCGTGCTGCGACAAGTTTGAGACCTTTCTTCTCAAAGCGGGATATGATCTCTCCGATCAGACCGCGCTGGACGCCATCCGGTTTCACCATCACAAACGAGCGTTCCATTCCAGAATCACTCCTTGCCACGAGCCTTGCGACCAGCTGCAGTCCACTCGACACGGCGCGGGACCCTGCGGAGCTTATAGTTGCTCTGGCATTTCGATGAGCAGAAGTAAAAGACAGCCCCATCCTTACGGACAAAGAGTTTTCCGGTTCCAGGCTCGAGCTGTTCTCCACAGAAACTGCAGGTGTACTTCTCAACCATCAGCTTCACCGCCTCGATAGTTTCTTTGCTTCACGTTCCGTCTCAAGGAGCATCAGGATATCTCCCTCACGGATCGGCCCGAAGGTATTCCGGGTGATGATCCGCCCCTTGTTTGGGCCATCAAGTATCCGGCACTTCACCTGAGATGCTTCACCGTGCATCCCTGTCAGGCCGATCACTTCAATGACTTCTGCCGGCGTTCCATTATCAGCCATAGAAGACTCAGCCTCTCAGTGCTTCGACCTGTTTGACGAGCTCTTCAACGATATCCTTGCCTTTTCCGGACTTCACAATCGCAACAGCAGCAGATCCTACATCAAGACCGCAGGCTGCGCCAATCTCGGACTGTTTGTTAATGAAAATAAACGGAATCTGCTTCTCTGCGCAGAGAGGCGGAAGATGCATGACGATCTCTTCGGGCTCTACGTCACCGCCGATCAATACAAGCTGGGCAATACCGCGTTCAATAGCTTTTGTTGCTTCATTGGATCCTTTCTTAATCTTACCGGTGTCCCGTGCAAGTTCAAGAGCTTCAAGCGCGTTGTTCTGAAGCTCTTCGGGGACTTCAAACTGTTGGTACATCTTTGACATAGCTCACCTCATTCAGGAGAAGTTGACTCCTCCTTCATCACTCATCAGCGGTCCAAAAACCGATGCTGGCGTAACCATATTATTACACAGAGAAGGGGGATAAAGGTTCGTCTGCAAGACAGATCAGATCACCCGGTATACCGCAGTGCCAGCCTCATCAAATACGAGGTTGAGTCCTTTTTTTGGAGTTTGTACCCGATATTGTGCTTCTTCAAAGGATCCAACAACAAGATGGGTGATCCCATATTCCTTGAGAAGCGCTGTGCTCTTCTCAGGATCCTCATATATAGTCTGCGTATCGGCAATCCGCCTACTATACCACCCATCCTCATTTGATCGCCAGACCATCTCATGCCCCGGCCACCCAAGGATCGTCGGAATGCCTGTGAACGATGATATACGGCTGGAATACGTGTAATCCTTACCAATAGCCTCAACAATCCTGGGATTACCTTCCAGTGACCGAAGGTACCGTATAGCGGCAGCATCACCAGGGTGATGTTCGGAGAGCCATGCCGCGCCATCAAGCGTCACGCTCCCGTATCCATATGTGAGGGGTGCATAGGGAGGGATCATGATAATGCAGATAGCTATCCCGAATACACCGGCACACTTCACCCACGTTGGGATGGATACTGGTGACTTGAAAGAAGAGAGCCATCTCCCTACGATGATGGCTGTGGAGATACTCATCATCACCCAGGCACTCATGTAAAATTTAAAGACGGTATTCATCCGATAATGCGCATCACCCATACCATCCTTTAGGTAGATGATCTCACAGAAGGTGATGACCATAAGGCCCATAATAGCAAGGACGTCTTCACCCCTCCAATCTCTTTTCAGGGCAATCAACAAGAGGGCAAAAACGGCAATCCCTGCAGCACCGTATCCCGCGACAAATCCCACTGCAGGTATAACAAGAAGCCAGGGGAAACGGGTTAACACGCGCCATCCATAGAGAAGAAAAACTGTGAGGAAAAAACCATGAACGAGGAGGAAAGAGCCAATAGCACTCCCTTCAGGAACTAGCCCCATTCCGAGGATACCTGAACCCTCAATAGAGAGGAGGAATGGCACATAGGCAAGGAGAGAAAGCGGTGGCACCAGCAGGAGCGGGAGCCATGAGCGAAGATTGCGCTCTGCATACCTGATACCGGTGAGAAGCGCTATACCACAAAAGAAGGGGGCATAGATGAGTACATCCCAGGAGTTTAATCCCGGCATCGTGCCAAGGGAGAGAGCAAGAAGAACCGAGAGTATCAGGCGTGATCGATCATTCAGCCCACCATATCTGAGGTACATCACCATGCATAAGGTAACAAAAAGAATCTGGTTGAAGATTCCGAGTATATGTGCATGGGGATCCCCCCAGAAGATGGAAAAGATCGGATATTCATTGATCGTCCCGGCTATGACCCTGGTACTCTCCCAGGGTATCGAAGGAAGCGGAGTACCGGAGATCAGATGCCAGAGGCATGCAGGGTTTGGGATGAACAGTAGTATGGCAGGAAGCCACCGGTACCGCGGCAGAAGGAGATATCCGCATGCGGCCGCAGATACAACAGCCATCCCTGCAATTGTGGGGAGCATCAGATTAAAGACAACAGACGATTCTCCCCCGACAATAATTCCCAGAACTCCGGAGAACCAGTGGCCAAGATAGTAGTAGATGGAGAGATCGCCCCCCGCAAACCAGGGATCAAGAGGGGGAACAACCGGATTTCTCATCACCGAGGCAAGGAAGGCATGATCCATGAATTTCTCGGCAAACGAAATAGCAGGATTGAAAAGACGTATCCAGAGAACATAAAGAAAACCAACGAGAAATGCCCCATCCCATCTCAGATTGCTCTTCAGATCTAAACTGGTGTATTCCCGTTTCACAGCCATGAGGGCAAAGAGGGCAGCAGATATTACGGCTGCAATAACAACAGGGAGATGGAAGTACCCTGCATACCATGAAACAACTGATAAGCAGAGGAGTGAGAGGGGGTATGCAAGCGGGTATGCAAGATCCCCAAGTGCCTGCCTGAGAGTTGGGTAGAGAGAGAGCTGGAGGAGCTTAAGAAGCCCCAGCCAGAGAAGGACTGTGGCAACCTGGTCTTCAATTCCGATCATATATTTCCTTTTTTATATCCCCGGAAAACGCCCTTTTCAGGAGAGAAACTGTCCAGTCTCCAAAGTAATAGATCGAGACAGCGCCCCCGACCAGGGTTACCAGATTTTTAATGAGATGATCGATGATTGCAATAAGAACGGCAGTGCCTGCTGAAACACCGGCAAGCTCAAAGGTCAATGCAAGAGCCAGTTCATATGTTCCGATCCCACCGGGTGTGATCGGCACTGCCTTAACGAGATTACCAATAACAATAGCAAGTACTACCACCATAAATGAAACAGGCTCTCCGAACATCATGGCAACCATCATACAAACGATGCAGTCGATTATCCAGATGATGACTGAGCTGAGTATAAGATAGATAAGAGCTCGCGGAGTCTGTGAGACGCACCGTATCTGGGAGAGGATCTCAATTACCTTTGCAAGAATCTGGTTATCTGAAGAAAATCTCCCGGAATAAATGAGTATAATAAAGAAGATGAACCCAAGAAGGAGAACAAAACCAATCAGCATTGAAAACCAGGGTTCCTGACCAACGACAAACGGCAGGGCGATAGCACCGATGAGTGCAATAGTAAGGATATCAAAAACCCTCTCGGTGATAACTGAAGAGAATCCGAGGGTATAGGTCGTCTTCTTCTCGTGCTTGAGAATGAGGAGCCTGATCAGATCCCCAAGCCGTGCCGGGATGATCAGATTTGCTGTCTGCGATACAAATATGCAGGCGGTTGAAAATACGAAACCAACAACCACAGAAAGCCGGTTAAGTATGTAGCGATACCTGGCACCTCTCAGACACCATGCCAGCAGGCATATTAAAAGCGCCACAAGAAGATACCGGGGATCTGCTTCCTTTGCCGTTATCAGGAGTTCCTCCCAGACTCTTGAGAGGAGGAAGGCAATGATTGCCCCTGCGATAATTGTTGAAACGATGATGGTGCTAATCTTTTTCAGCATGAAGGCGCCACCTGAGCCTGAGGATCTCAGATCCCATGCCCGTTACATCGGATAATTTAACTGTTGTTCCCTCACCCTGCCGCCATCTGATCGGGAACTCACAGACACGGAACCCACGACGTTGGGCACGGACAAGCAGTTCGGTATCCCAGAACCAGTGAGGAGCCTGGACATTGGGGAGAAGGGTTTTAAGACAGGTATACGAAAAGGCCTTGAACCCGCACTGGTGATCAAAGAGGCGGCTTCCAAGGATACAACGTACAAGTGCATTATACCCTCTGCTCGCAATCTCCCTCCCACTATCGCGATCGATTTTGGATGCGGGCATGAGGCGTGACCCGGTTGCTATATCGCAGCCTGATCGGATTGCATCTATCAGTTCCCTGAGATGTATCATGTCAGTTGCCAGATCAACGTCATAATAACAGAATATCTCACCCTGTGAAGCCCGAAAGGCACGAGAGAGGGCACAGCCCCTCCCGAGCCTCTCATCCGAATGGAGCAGACGGACACGGGGATCACGCCCCTCCCATTCAGCAACCAGTTCTGCGCTGCCATCATCAGACCCATCCTCAGCTACCAGTAGTTCGAAAGAACTGGTGATCTCTTCCAGCCTCCGAAGTGACTCGGGGATGGCAATCGTCAGCGCCATGCGATCATTATACACCGGTATGACAGCAGTCAATTCACAGCTCATATGTATGACCACTCCATAACACGCCTTGCAATATCCTCACCTGCTTTGATCGATCCTTCCATGCTCCTCTCAGGATAATTTTCAATGGAGAACATCCCGGCAATAAAGAGACCTGGAACGGGATTTGGCTCTGGCATCATGGTTTTATACCCGGTTACATACACCGGCCCTGCATTGGGTTCGATCCTGAGATGGTGCCAGAGGATCTGCTCCCGCTGAAGACCAAATCTGGTGCAGAAATCTGAAAGAAAGACATTTTCGCAGTTTTCAGGGGGAGAGTCTGAAAAATATGATGCAATGTAGACAATATGCTCTCCATACCGATCAGAGGGAACCAGGTTTGTATGGGTAATCACAGCCCCATACGGAGCAGGATCTCCCATATTCACCCAATAGATGCCATTGGTAGGATCTATCGGGGTGCCGAGGGTAAGACAGGCGGCACCCTGATAGGGAAGAGGCTTAAGCGGGACAGAGCATATTCGTGCAGTTTCCTGCGGGGATAGAGTGGATATGATACAATCATACCGGGTGCCATCTACCACCCATCCACCATCGTCAGGATATGCAGATACCACCGGATGTCCCATCTCTATCCTGCACCCGGTTGCTGTAAGTTTAGAAAGAAGGGCATTAATAAGCCGGATATATCCACCCTTCAGGTATCCGAGCCGCTCACCCCCGGGCCCACGATCGGAACGGATTGAAATCCGGCTCACGAGCCAGGCTGCTGAAACCTCATCTTTCCGCTCACCAAACTTTGAGGAGAGGAGAGGTTCAAAAAACGAAGAGTAGATGCGATCTCCCAGTCGTTCGATACAGTAGTCTTTTGCAGTTACTGAATCAAGTACCTCAGGATCAGCTGATCTCGATCCTAGCACAAAGAGGCCAAGCCGGATCTTCTCAAACAATGTGAGTAAGGGGTACCGGAGGATCTGGAGAGGGGTTGTCAATGGATAAATCCTCTGGTTCACCAGGTACCCGGTACTGCCTTTGAGCCACTCAAGATCAGAGAGAAGATCACACTCCTCAAGGAGAGAGAACAGGCGATCATCTCCTGAGAAACAATGATGATAGAGCGATTCTATTGCGTAAGCTGGTAGATTATAGGAGGAAAGACACCCTCCGGCAACTTCACCCCTCTCAAGAATGGTCACCTCATGGCTCTCTGAGAGGCGAAGTGCTGCTGTAAGTCCGGCCAGTCCTCCACCGATTACGCAAATATGCATGCATCTTATGTGATATCGGGGAGCATAAGAAAGTTTTTGAATCATTCTATCATATAAACTAAGAAGTCATATATACTGGAGATACTAAAGGTAAAACCATTAGTGTGGATGGTGTCATCTAAATGCGGGTATTTTTCATTGGATTTGGACAGGCCGGGGGGAAAATCGTAGATATGTTTCTTGCCCAGGACCGGAAGCTTCAGCAGGGAAGTTTCCGTGGAATTGCTGTAAATACGGCAAGAACCGACCTTATGGGCCTGAAACATATTGATATGAAGGACAGGCTCCTCATCGGCCAGACAGTTGTGAAAGGGCACGGTGTCGGTACAGATAATGTTACCGGTGCAAAGATTGCTGCAGATGAAATAGACACCATCATTAATGCTATTGATACACGAGGAACGCATGATATCGATGCATTCGTCGTCGTTGCAGGTCTTGGCGGGGGCACTGGCTCAGGAGGGACCCCGGTCCTCTGCCGGCATTTAAAGCGTATCTATCGTGAACCCGTCTATGCACTAGGTATGATTCCAGCACCTGAAGAAGGGAGGCTTTATTCCTATAACGCTGCCCGCAGCCTTGCCACACTTGTGAATGAAGCCGATAACACCTTCATCTTTGATAACAGTGCATGGAAGAATGAAGGAGAGAGCGTAAAAAGCGCTTACGAACGGCTCAATGAAGAGCTGGTCAGGAGATTTGGTGTCCTCTTCAGGGCCGGGGAGGTAGGAAAGCTTGGAGTCGGTGAGATGGTTGTTGACTCGTCAGAGATCATCAACACACTCAGGGGAGGCGGCATATCCACAATCGGATATGCAATCTCTGATGTTATTACGAAGAGCAAGCAAAAGAAAAGCTTTTTTTCCGGATTTGCCAAGAAAGATAAAGCCGAGAGTGCCCTCACCGGTGAAGATAAATCCGCCAAAATCATCGGTCTCGTCAGGAGAGCAATGCTCGGCCGCCTGACGCTGCCATGTGATTACACGACAGCCGAGCGGGCACTGGTGCTTGTTGCCGGACCGCCTGATGAGATGGATAGAAAAGGAGTCGAAAAGTCCAAATCCTGGGTTGAAGAGAACATTGCAGGGGTTGAAGTCCGTGGAGGGGATTATCCGCTTGAATCGAACTTCATCGCTGCTGTCGTTGTCCTGGCGACAATCGGAAATGCACCCCGTATCACTGAGCTCCTTGAAGTAGCAAAAGAGACAAAACAGGATGTTATACGATCCAAGGACAGGCAATCAACGATGTTTGAAGATGCGATTGATCCGCTCTTTGAATAAGAGGCGAAAGATATGAAGATTCGAATACTACTTACTATACTCATCGTCTGTTGCGCACTGTGTGCTGCCTCTGCAACCGCAATTACCGTGCAGCCAGCAACAGGCTTACAATCAGGAGATCTGACACCTGGAACGCGAGTGAACATTGAAACAACAATTACAGACTTTATTTCTGCATCCGGAACCACATTTCCAGGAACAGACACACTCCAATTCTATACTGATCTTGATTCGCCCAAGTGGAATATCGCCATTGTTTTAAATAGTGTCGAGAATCCTCGTCCCATTGAGGGTGGAAAAACCATAAGAATATCTGGTTTTGAACTTGAATATCCCTCATCCACTGAATTGAAAGTCCGTGTAAGCCTTGAAGGAGTCGTACCCGATGTCACTGCCACCACAGACAGGACAATCCTCCGTATTCGACAGCTTGATTCAAGCGATGATGTTCGGTCCGGGGGAGAATACATCGTTACCCGGAAAGTGATCAACCCCGCTGAAGTACAGACAGCAATTATCTCCGCGAAAGGAGATCTACAAACATTTAAAAGCGAAATTGATGCCGCAAAAGCAGAGGGAGTAAACACTGCAGAGGCTGAAACAAAATATAATAGTGGCCTGACAGCACTCCAGAGTGCAGAAGCAGCTGGCACCAATGCAGCCCTAGCCCAGTCAAATTTGAACCAGGCCAAAACGGCTGTTTCCGAGGGACGAACAATCCTTGAGAAAGCCAGTGTCCAACATAAAATTACCAGTGCAGAAAACGTCCTTTCCGAAATAGATGCTATCATTACAGATTTAACAGTTAATCTGAGTCGGGGATCAGACTCGCGGGTTATATTGATCTCCTCAAAGCGGCAGAGCGTAAAGAACCAGATTGACACCGCAAAAGGCAACTATGATACAAATAACCTGCCGCTGGCAGAAAGGCAGGCTAGCGATGCACTGAATGAGGGCACCACTGTGCTTTCCGAGGCGCGTATACTTCAGGAAGAAATCTCAACACTCCCCGAATTCATTGATCCGGCCAAACCATATCTATGGGTTGTGATTGGCGCCATCGTGATACTGATACTTGGTTTTGTAGTGATTAAAAAGAGACGAGCCTGGGATGAACTGGGATAGTTCCCTTTTTATATGAAAATGCTTGGGAACACCCACCATTTTCATCTTGTATGCTTGTTGCCTCAGTGGGCATCATGAGCGTTTTTTCGATATTTCTATTAATTACCAACTCTGAAATACAATATTCTTTGTAACTGGTCAGCTATACCTGTAAGCCACAGTGGGCATGAAGGGTTCTCTCCTGAATGCTCCTTTGATGGCGGCAAGTACTGACCCCTCATTCTTCTTCACAGTTGAGATATACCCTCTTACCCG
>NZ_VOTZ01000025.1 GCF_024372745.1 Methanocalculus taiwanensis | reverse complement strand
TCGATGCTCGGCAAGGGCGACTATGAGTATGCTCTTCCCTTCTATGGGGAGCGGAAACCGATCCTGGCAAACCTGGTCTTCATGCCGGAGGTCGAGATCGAGAGGCGGTATAATAGTGTCGAAAAGACCGGTGACACTCTGGTTGTTGATATCTTCATCCCTTCATTTGGGGCGGATGGGATCTATCTGTGGGCGAAAGCCAGTCCGCTCTATGCTCCGGATGGAGAGATCATCGGTGCAATTGAGACGATCAGGGATATAACTGATCGGAAGCATGCCGAAGAGGAGATCGCCAGATCCCACCAGAGCCTAACAGAGATCATCAATTTTCTGCCTGATGCAACATTTGTGATCAACATGGGGGGCAGTGTCATTACATGGAACCGTGCGATGGAGGAACTGACCGGAGTGCCTGCTGAATCGATGCTCGGTAAAGGGGACTATGAGTATGCTATCCCATTTTATGGCGAACGCAGGCCAATGCTTGCAAATCTTATCATATTACCTGGTGCCGAAGTTGATAGTAAGTATTCCAATGTGCAGCGTGAAGGAGATACATTGATTGTAGATACCTATATTCAGGGTCTGGGAGCGTCTGGCAGATATTTCTGGGCAAAGGCAAGCCCTCTCTATGATCCCAGGGGTAACATCACCGGTGCCATAGAGACAATACGGGATATTACAGAGAGACGGGAGATGGAGGGGCGCATTGCACGTTCGAATGCAGAACTCCAGATCGCAGCAGAGATCCAGCAGAGTTTCCTCCCGGATCATATCCCAAAACTTTCAGGCTATGATATCGCTGCAAGAAGTGTGATGGCAAAGGAAGTGGGTGGTGATTTCTTTGATATCATCCCATTTGAGGTGATCCCACTTGAGCACGGAACCCTAGGTATCCTTATTGCTGATGTTTCTGGAAAAGGTGTTTCAGCAGCACTCTTTATGGCGTTATCCCGTATTGTGGTCAGGATGACTGCAATCTGGCATAAGAATGCTGCATCTGCAATTTATGATGCAAACAATATAATATGCCAGGATTCAAAGGCCGGGATGTTTGTCACCCTCTTTTATGGCAGGATTTCAGCACGGGAACAAACGATAACCTATGTCAATGCGGGGCACAATCCTCCGGTTGTATTTCGGGCAGCGACACAGTCTATTGAGGAGCTCATGCCAACAGGGATTGTCCTTGGTGCAGTTGAGGATGCAGAGTACTTCTCTGATGTGATCTCTATCGAAAGCGGGGATGTTATTGCCCTGTACACGGATGGTATTACCGAGTCTGTCAATTCTAAGGGAGAGTGGTATGGTGAAGATCGCCTTAAAATGATATTCCGCGAGAATGCAACACTTTCGGCGCAGGATATCCTGGAAAAGATACTTGAATCAGTCTGTTTATTTGTCGGTGATCTTCCCCAGTTTGATGATATCACATTGATGGTGATAAAAAAGATCTGATAGAAAGATCCGGTTTATTACATGTTTTTCCATAAATGGACTACAGGTATGGCTTGTGACAGATTGCATCCAATAGAAAGGTCTGATTCTGCCCAACCTCCCTGGATCAGTCATTTTTCTCATTGAATGGTAATAATCAAGAACTTCCGGGTCGATGGAGTTATACAGTAGTGTGCTGTTTCGGCTCGATGGTGTGGGGATTAATGTGAAAAGGCGCCTTCCAATACACAAGCCTGGCAACGTCAGCTGCCAGATCGATCAGGTCTCTTCCCTGGATGCCCTTGCCTTAAATGATAGAGCGCTCTCTCATGATCCCGGCAATATAGGTGCCTGGATCAACCGGGGCATGGCACAGACAGCCCTCGGAGACCTGGAAGATGCCCTTCTCTCCTATGATCATGCACTTGCGCTCGATTCGGATTGTGCCCTTGCATGGGTATGCCGTGGTGTTGCACTGGCCTCGCTCAGTCGGTTTGGTGATGCGCTTGCGTCAAATGATCGTGCGATCGCAATCAATCCCGATGATGCTGTTGCCTGGGTTAACCGTGGCGGGGATCTCGCTGATCTAGGGCATTATGTCGATGCCTTCGCCTCATATGAGAAGGCGCTCTCAATTGACCGGGACGATGCTGTTGCGTGGACCGGACGGAGCACCTGCCTCACCCATCTTGGCCGTTATGAAGATGCTCTTGCCTCTTTTGACCGTGCCCTCCTCCTCGATCCCGATGATGTCTTCATGTGGGCGAACCGGGGGAATGCGCTACTCGGGCTTGGCAGGTATGCCGATGCGATTTCGTCATGCGAACGGGCGTTGTCGATTAATCGGAAAGATGCACCGGCATGGTATTACAGGGGGGTGGCACTGGCGAATCTCGGGAACTATGCAGATGCAGTCTCCTCATTTGATCGGTCACTTGCGATCAACAGAAAAGATGGTTATGCATGGTATAATCGTGGCAATGCGCTTCGGAGCCTTGGCGCATATGAAGATGCCCTTATATCATATGATCGTGCACTTGCCCTTGATCAGAAGAATGCAAATGCCTGGACCGGCCGCGGTAATGCCCTCCTCCGTCTTGGAAGATATTCCGATGCGGTATCCTCCTATGGCAACGCTCTTCTGATCAATCCCGATGATCGCGTGGCATGGAATAACCGTGGTGTTGCACTCGGGGCACTCGGACACTATACCGAAGCACTTGCATCCTATGATAAGGCTCTTTCAATGAATGTCGAGGATGCTCTTGCCTGGACCGGCCGCGGTGTGGCGCTTGCTGAGCTCTGCAGGTACGATGAAGCACTCGATTCTTTTAACAAGGCGATCAAAATCGACTCCGGCAATTCCCCTGCCTGGTATAACCGTGGCAATGCATTAGCGAATCTAGGCCGATATGATGATGCCCTGGTATCATATGATCGTGCCCTGTCCATACAACCGGACTATGCAACAGCCTGGTATAACCGTGGGAATTCATTTCTTGGGATTGGCCGGCTGGAGGATGCCCTTGCCTCCTATGACCGTGCCCTCTCAATCGATCCCTCCAATAGTTGTGCATGGGCAAACCGTGGCAATGCGCTGGGTATTCTGGGAAGATATGCCGATGCGGTTGCATCCTGCGATAAGGCGCTTGCGATCGATCCGAAAAATGCAAATGCCTGGACCGGCCGTGGTGTTGCACTCGAGAAGATTGGCCGAAGGAATGAGGCGATTGCCTCCTATGACCGTGCCCTCTCAATCGATCCTGATCATTCCCTTGCCTGGTATATCCGTGGCAATGCACTTGGGAATCTCGGCAGGTATAAGGATTCTCTTGCCTCTTATGATCGATCAATTGCGCTCAATCCCACGGATGCACTGGTCTGGACCGGCCGTGGTGTTGCACTCGAGAAGATTGGGAGATATGATCACTCACTTGCCTCTTATGATAAGGCCCTTGAGCTCAACCCTGATGATCCTCATGCATGGGGCAACCGTGGCAATGCCCTTGGCGGACTTGGAAGATATGAAGATGCCCTCCTCTCCTATGAGAAGGGGCTCTCACTCGATCCGGATCTTGCGGTAGCCTGGACCGGCCGTGGTGTCGCGCTCGAAAAGCTCGGCAGGTTCGAAGAAGCGATCAGATCCTATGAAAAGGCCCTCATCCTGAACCCGGATGATACAATTGCCCGGACAGGGTGCAGCGATGTTGGCGAAAAGATCCGCCGCCGCCAGGATGCCCTTCATACCCCTGGCAGAGGTGGAGAATATGCCGCTGAAGAGGGCCTTGTCATCTCATATGGCACCGACAGAGATCATGGAAGCTATGCTGATGAAGGATCTCTCATCACCGCAGAGCTATCTCTCCAACACACTTCACCATCTTCACACGCCGCTTCAGCTCCTTCATCAGCTGCCGTCCTTTCCCGGGAATCCTGGGAGCCGGCTCGACTCCAGTACCGCTATCCTCTCTGGCGCATACGCCAGCAGAGGAGAAAGAGGCAGGGTACAAAGCGTTCTGAGAGGGCCCGTGCATCAGCCCTCTCTGAGATCTCCCGTATGTCTTCTGCACTCGGGCTTCAGGACGACGTCATCGAAGCGGCCTGGGCGATCTATTCGGAGTGTTCAGAAAAACCCCTGACTCAAAGCGGCTCGGTTTATGCAGCTGCATCATCTGCCCTGTATCAAGCCTGCCGGAGGTGCTCCCAGCTGCTTGAAGACAAGGAGTTCGCCACAGTATCCCGCCTATCACGGGCTGAGCTTGAAGCGGTCGCAACCCCCATCACGGATGAGACCGAATCTCCTCTTCTCCCTGCCTCGATCCTGCTGGATCTTGACCGCCTGTCAGCTGCTCTTGAGATAAAGAAGAATCAACAAAGACGAGCCGAAGAGATACTCTCCGGAAGAGCCGGACTGTTCTCAGAAGATGAGAAAGCATCGCATGGTCTGGCAGCCGGTGCGATATATCTCGCCTCACTGGAATCCGGGGAGCGGCTGACCCAGAGAGAGGTGGCGAAGGCTGCCGGTGTGACGGTGGCTACAGTGCGGAACCGGTACCGGGAGCTTGTAACTTGAATTACGGAGTTTATGTACACTACTCCTTTAGGAACCTTCGAGTTGCAAAGAGGTCGTTCATACCGAGTGCTACCACCTGTTCACTGAGATCCTTCATCACATTCACATAGAACACCTCATACTCTTTCCCAAAATCCACCTCTAACATCTCGACCCTTCCAAGTTTTCGAAGGAATTGCGTTGCTGATAACGTCATATGTCGAGAATTCGAAGAATTGATCATCCAACGAAGAGCAGCCAGCAATCGGTATGCCAAGGTACAGACAAAAAATATGGCCCTGACCCGTGACTCCAATCTGTGGCGGATTGGTTTTAACTCCTCATCCGTCTTTACTGTCCTGAAGACCTTCTCGATGAAGTCTTTTTCAAGATACATCCTGACAATCTCCTGAGCGGTAAACGTTTCATCTGTTGCATACAACAGAAATTTTCCATCCATCGCTTTTGCATCATCAACTCTTTTCTGATTCAGCGACCAGGAGAAGGATATCTGGTTTTCATCGTCTGGGTACTGTATTGTAAAAAAACTGCTCCAGCCATTGACAATCGATTTTATCGCACTCGCCAGCTCTCTTTGCGACTTGAACGATCGTTTGCCACTCAGCTGCTCTAACTCATGTGAAATCTCATAGATTGCTTTGTTTCTCCGAATAAGCGATTTTGCCGATTTTGTGACGTTTTTATAGATAACCACCTTCCGTTCCTGGCCATAGAATGGAGCCACAGCCGTACATGCATACAACTCTCCGGTCTTTTTGCAGGGAACCAAAGACTCGGGATCTTCCGGAACCTCGGTTGCCATAATGATGCTTTTCACTTCATTTGAGATCTTTGGGACACCGCACACAACCTTCCATCCCATTCTCTCCAATGCAACAACCGTTTTTTTCGAGGTATTTCCTCTATCCCAGATAATAGTTCCATTACGTATTGCAAAATCGGACAGTCGGGGAATAACGTGCTGCATAGTGGTCATCGAAGAGTGATTTCCGGGATGAACCATATGGGCCAGTGGCTGAGAATCGTATTTTGAGACCAAAAGAGAGAGGTTGAATTGCCGATGTCGCCAGTCCTCAGCATTATGACCTTTTTCAGCAAGAGGGCAGCTAACTCCATAGGTGAGGGTCGATGTCATATCATATGCCAGAACCTCTGATTCTCCGTTTGGTATCGGGTGAAGATCTCTCCATTTCGCATACAATGATTCATCAATTGCCGGAGTATTGTTAACAAGATGGTCTGTTGCCGGATCCTCAGAGCAGACACAATCAAGAGCTGCATAAAACGCGTCTCTATCAAGTCCCTTTAAAGATAACTGTGCCAATTCAGGGAGTGCTGTGCTCGCAATCCACTCTTCAAGATTGGTTGTACTTTCAGGATCGAGCGCCCGGTTAATTGCCCATACTGTCAGAAGTTTTCCCGGACTATTCGTTTTTCTCCGTCCTTTACGGCCGCATATCCGGTCAATAATCTCAGGCATCATCATCTCACTGGCAATTGACCAGAGGACGGTCACGTCACCTGCCCGAATGGATCGCTCAGGTGGTTTCCAGTCTATCAAGGTTTTCTTTGGGAGAGGTACTTTTTCCTGGTCACCTTCGATCCCCAGGTATCTGACAAACTCACTCCGGACCTTCTTCCCTTCTCTGACACTCCGGTATTCACACAGGTATACCTTGTCCCCCTTTTTCATACGCCGAATCCAGGTCATCGTAGTGTTATATTGTCACTACAATATGATAAAGCTTCCTATGCATTCCATGGCACGATCAAAAAAAGGGCTACAATATAATGAAAATTATTGTGACGATAAATGGTGTAGTGTACCCGATCTCCTTAACTCAAGTTGTAATATAGCCGGAGTATGCTGCTGAATGAGAATCATATGAGGGAGAAATAAAGTCTCCTCAATGTGTTCACCACATCCGGCAGGGACACCCCGTCCTTCATGGATGGTGAGATGACATTCTGGGAATTCCCCGTGCCGCCTTCTTCGAGGCGAGGGATTCGATCATGCTCTCATCGATCTCTCTCTCGATTAATAGTGCGCCCGATGCAATCGCTGACTGCACAAACGCTTCCCCGGCTTCGCTCCTGATGATCAGTGTCGTATAGCCTGGATCTGATCCAACAGATCCGGCTGAGATGTCGGCTGATCTGGCGGTCAGGTCGGTACAGATCCGGCATCCGGGTCTGACCGCCTCACTCAGCTCTTTGATGGGAATTGTGATCATCTCGCCACTTGTTTTTGTGATGAGGAGCCCCTTCTTCATATCGAGCTTCTCTACGTCATATGGTTGAATATGATACCGGTGTCCCAGGAGATCATTCACCAGGTGATCATAATCAAATGTCTCGGTGCAGAAGAGGCCGAACACGAGCCTGATCGAGTGGGCATATGGTCGTATAAGATCATTATCGGCTGCCTTCATTTCTGCAACTGCTTCCGTCACGCAGGGAAGCCCGACGACGGCAATCTTTCTGCATTTCTTATCAAGCACTGCTGTCTTCAGTGCTGTAAGCAGGGGTACCCACCAGGCATACCTGCTCCCTGCCTGCTTGATTAACTCGCCGGAAGAGGTGATCACAACAGACTCCGGTTTGAGGGTGAACCGGTCTTCGGCAACGCAAACGACCGCATCGATCAGACCGTTGTCGAGGGCATCGGCAAGGATGGCAGTGACCGCCCCACCGCTCTGCCGGTGGGGGATCGCGATTCCAGCTTTTGCAGAGATGATTGACCGGAACTCACCAAGAAGCCCCCTTCCCTGAATAATTTTTACTCGTGGACAGACATCATAACAGGCTCCGCAGGGAACTCCGTCTGTTGCCTCTTTACAGTAATTACGGTTCACGGGATGGGTATTTTCTTCAGCAGTGAAGATGAGGGCATCAGCTGGGCATACTGCAACACAGGCACCACAGCCACAGCATCGACCGGTATCCCAGACTTCCCGCCTGAGATCTTCATAACTTTTTCCAGGCACGCTTACTCACTCCCAGGTATATTTATTCGCAAATGGCCGTCCGCTGGCAGGGGTGATCCTGGTATATTCTACAGAAATGAGCGGCTCTACATCAACAGAAAACACCTCCGCAAACCTCCTGATAAGCGGTTCGATCCTTGCACGATCTTCTTCGGTCGCTTCTGCTTTGCGTGCGCCGACTCCGAGAGCCCGTTCAGGTACGGTGCCTCTGATAAAGATCTCGCCGCCATGAATGCCTGTGCCGATCCCCCGATCAGGCAGGATATGTTCTTTGCCAGAGCCAAGTACAAGGATAATCCCTCCTGCCATATATTCGCCGAGGAAGGAACATGCATTTCCACCGACGATTAGGACAGGCAGGTGATCGCCATACTCTTTCATGTGGATTCCGCCACGGTACCCGATATCACCCTCAACCATTACTATTCCGCCTCGCATTGAGTGCGCAGTGGCATCGCCTGAGCTTCCATGGATGATGATCTCTCCTGCATCCATCGTATTGCCGGGTGCGTGATCGCAGTTGCCAAAGACTTCAATAACCGGCCCCCGCATAAACATGCCGAGATCGCCGCCCGGTGTGCCGCAGACTTTGATCCTGACTGTTCCTTTAAGACCGTCGGCGATAAATCGCTGCCCAAGAACATTATCAATCCTGATTCGTTCAACCCCGCTCGCAACTGCTGATCTGATCATGGTATTTAAGGGGGTGTAATGGATTCCATTAGCATTGATAACCAGTTCTTTGTCCATCTGTTATGCCCCCACAGGTTTGACATCAAGCACATTCATCATCTCTTCATCGAGCATATAGCCTCTCAAACGATCACGGTTCCCGCGAAGGCTCTCGATGCTGTTGATCCCTGCTGCCCCCATAAGTTCGCTGATCTCAAGTGTCCATCCATGAATCAGGTTCGCCACATGCTGCCATTCGATGTCGGGATCCAGCCGTTGCGTAAGCTTTGCATCCTGAGTTGCAATACCCCATGGGCAGAGTCCGCGATAACAGGTGCCGCAGACCCTGCATCCCATAGCAATCAATGCCGCTGTCCCGATATAGATCGCATCGGCACCAAGGGCGATTGCCTTTGTGACATCCGCCGAATCACGCATGCCGCCGGAAGCGATGATTGAGATCTCGTTCCTGATACCCTGTGCCCTGAGTTTCTGATCTACTGCTGCGATTGCTGCTTCGATGGGTATACCGACATGATCCCGGAATACACGGGGTGCTGCCCCAGTCCCTCCACGGAACCCGTCGATGACGACTGCATCCGCAGACGACCGGGCGATACCTGACGCAATAGCTGCAACATTATGAACTGCTGCAATCTTGACAAAGACTGGTTTCCTCCATTCGGTTGCCTCTTTTAAGGAATGTACGAGTTGTTTGAGGTCCTCTATCGAGTAGATGTCATGGTGGGGTGCCGGGCTGATTGCATCGCTCCTCTCGGGGATCATCCTGGTCTGTGAAACCTCAGGACCAACCTTTTCACCGGGGAGATGTCCACCGATACCCGGTTTTGCCCCCTGCCCTATCTTGATCTCGATTGCAGCACCGCGTTCAAGGTAATCAATATCAACACCAAACCGCCCGGAAGCGACCTGGACGATCATATTGTCCTGGTACTGCCTGAGTGAGGGGTGCAGTCCGCCCTCCCCGGTTCCCATGTAGGTTCCAAGATTTGAAACTGCCCGGGCCATTGAGAGCTGGGCATTTAAGGAGATTGCGCCATAGCTCATATGGCCGATCATGATCGGGATATTCAGTTTGAGGTTCGGGGAAAGGGTTGTATTCAGTTCGATATCACCATCTTTTTCCCGTTTAATCTCAAGCTTCCGGGGTTTTTTTCCAAGGTATGTCCGAAGCTCCATTGGTTCGCGGAGCGGATCGATGCTCGGGTTGGTCACCTGGCATGCGTCAAGGAGAAGACGATCAAAGATGCTCGGGAGATCGGTTGCATTTCCCATTCCTGCGAGGACGATTCGCCCTGTCCTTGCCTGATTATAGATCGCTTCTCTCGCTCCCCGTGTCCAGACCGGATGGCTCCTGTAGTCGACTGGTTTCTCTTCAATTGTGATTGCATCCCGTGGACACATCGCCACACAACGGTGGCAGGCGACACAGTTCCGTGAATCAACAAATATCGTCTCTCCCTCCCGGCGATAGGTGCCATAGGGGCAGTTCTCGATACACCGCTCACAGAGCATGCAGCGCGATGGATCGATCCTGACCTTGAACTTAATCGGGATTGAGCCGATGCTCATACTCTCACCCTCCCGATCACCGGCTCACCTGCTTTGGGCATCCATACACGGTCAAGATTTGGCTCCATTCTCCGAATCGCCGCTTCTTCACTGGATATGTAGAGCCGGTCGCCTGCCTCTGCTGCGATCAGCGGCCTGAGCTTGATCCGGTCGGTGAACCCGACGATACCGTCTGCTGTTGCAACCACAATGGCAAATGGCCCGTTCATCAGTGCCGATCCATAGGTCAGCCTGATCGCACTGTTTAACGTACAGTCCGCCTCCTTCATCCTGTCTATCTCATCCCAGAAGGGGGGTGCAAAAGCCCTGACCATCAGTTCTTCAGGGAGTCCGTGTTTTCTTCCGAGGAGATCGCAGAGGTATGCAACTACTTCAGTATCGGTGAACATGGTACACCGATATCCATAACTCTCGATATATCGCCTGTTTGTCCCATATGAGGTGATCTCACCGTTATGGACGACACTCCAGTCAAGTAGGTTGAAGGGGTGTGCCCCTCCCCACCAGCCTGATGTGTTCGTCGGATAGCGATTATGGGCAAGCCATATGTATCCTTCGTACTGATCGATCTGGTAGAAGTCCGCAACGGTCTCCGGCCACCCTGATGCCTTGAAGACGCCGATATTCTTTCCTGATGAAAAGACTAGCGCCCCCTGTATGGTGGTGTTGATCTTCATCACGAGCATCGTTACAATATCCTCTTCAGGGGTTGTGCTCCCGGGCATCAGAGAGATATCCGGCTTGAAGAAGTACCGCCAGGGAATATGGGTGCGGCGGAGATCCGGCTGTTCAACGGTTGGAATCTCCTCCTCAAACTCAATCTCTCCCCATGTTCTGAGGATCTCATCCACGCTGCCCTTTGGTTCGACGAGATTATTGAAGAAGACGTGAAGGGCATAATATTCGGAAAAATCGGGATATACGCCATATGCTGCATAACCCGCCCCTTCGCCGCTCCCCCGTTCATTCATCAGTGAGAGTGCATGTTTAATGCGGGATCCATCCATTCCGGATTTTGACCTGTCAATGACGCTGATAATGCCACACATGAGTATCACACGGGAACGATTTCTTCAAGACTCCCGGATGTATATGGTTGTTCCATTAGCTATTTATAGTAATCAGTAGAAGTAATCTTCCATATGTCAGGAGACGACGTGTCCAGAATCCTGGAACAGATCGAGAAAGACCGGGTGAAGTTCATTCGGCTCCAGTTTACCGATATCATCGGCATGGCAAAAAATGTTGCGATCCCAGCGAAGCAGGCTGAAAAAGCGCTGACTGACGGTATCAGCTTCGATGGCTCGTCTATCCAGGGATTTGCACGGATCGAAGAGTCGGATATGGTACTGAAACCTGATATCTCCACGTACCGGATCCTCCCCTGGAGGCCGGATACGATGCGGGCTGCACGGTTTATCTGCGATATCTACACGCCGAAAGGAAAACCATTTGAGGGTGATCCGCGCTACATCCTCAGGAAGCAGGTTGAGGAGGCGGCGAAGATGGGGTACATCTTCAATACCGGCCCGGAACTGGAGTTCTTCCTCTTCCGTCAGGAGGATGGGAAACCTTCGCTTGAACTACAGGATACGGGTGGCTACTTCGATCTTGCGCCAACAGATCTGGCTGAAGATGTCAGGCGTGATATCATCATTGCGCTCACCGATATGGGCTTTGATATCGAAGCATCGCACCACGAGGTTGCAGAGTCACAGCATGAGATAGACTTCAAGTACGGAGATGCACTCATGACGGCAGACAATGTGATCACGTTCAAGTTTGCAACCAAGACGATCGCTCTTCAGCGGGGGCTTCATGCGAGCTTTATGGCCAAGCCGATCTTCGGGATTAACGGATCAGGTATGCATACGAACTGTTCGCTCTCCACAATGGATGGGCAGAATGCCTTCTATGATCCGGCTGCACCGCTTCAGCTTTCGGATATTGCAATGAAATTCATTGCGGGTATATTGAAGCACGTAAAAGCGATCACGAGGGTTGCAAACCCGACGATCAACTCCTACAAGCGGCTTGTACCTGGATATGAAGCCCCTGTTTACATCGGGTGGAGTGCTTCAAACCGTACTGCTCTTGTCCGTGTGCCAGCACCGCGTGGGCGGAGCACCCGTGTGGAACTCCGGAGCCCTGACCCTACCTGTAATCCCTACCTGACCTTTGCGGCAATACTTGCTGCTGGTCTTGACGGGATCAAAAACGATCTTGAGCCGCCAAAGAGCGCAGACAAGAACATCTTCCATATGACGGCCGGTCAGCGGAAAGATGAAGGGATCGATACTCTGCCAGGTAGCCTGTTTGAATCTAACCAGTTCCTGATGGCTGATCCGCTCATCTGTAATGCCCTTGGTTCTCATATCGTCGAGAACCTCAACTTAATTGCGGAGATCGAGTGGGATTCATTCCGGACTGCGGTCACTGACTGGGAGACAAAGAGGTATCTCGCGACCTATTAATCTCTCTTTTTATATGGCCCCCTCTCTTTTTTCAGCACATTTTCTGGTCCCAAATCTTCTCTTCTTTCCATAACGGGTTTTGCTGTTACTTTTTATCAGATAATACTGGATTGTACCTTTCTCCTGATTTATGGCTGTCTGGGATGTTTCTCAAACGATGTTATAGTAAATTATAAATATGATAGAAGATAACTTCCTTCTATGTCATGCCGATGCGGATTGCCAAACAGGATGAAAACCCTGTTTACAACTGGCTGGATGACATGAAAAGACAGAACGGGCATGCCTGCCTCCTGTTCTCCTTGAATAGGGGGTCGGCAGATGGAACAGATGGAAAAACCTCGCAATCATAAAAAGATGGAGTTGAAACAGAATGGGACTTGATTCGGGTGCAACTGCCTTTGTGCTGATTGCAACTGCTATGGTCATGCTGATGACACCCGGTGTCGGGCTGTTTTACGGAGGCATGGTTCGAAAGAAGAACTTCATCTCGACTATTGCGCTTGCGATGATCGCATTTGCTGTTGTGAGCATCCAGTGGGTGGTCATCGGGTATTCACTTGCGTTTGGCTCTGATATTGGGGGGTTCATCGGGAACCTGGATTATGTCGGGCTTCGTGGAGTTGGAATGGATGGCGACGGAATACCGGATCTCCTCTTCATGGTCTTCCAGCTCGTCTTTGCGGGGCTAACGCTTGCCATATTAACCTCTGCGATGGCTGAACGTGTTAAGATCAGTTCATTCATCATCTTCGGCCTCCTCTGGACGACGCTCGTCTATGATCCGCTTGCCCACTGGGCTTGGGGGGGCGGCTGGGCGCATCAGCTTGGAGCGCTCGACTTTGCTGGAGGAACTGTTGTTCACATCAGTTCTGGGTTTGGAGCTCTCGCAGCTGCACTTATCATCGGAAAACGCATTGGGTTTGGGTCCCATTCGATGGAACCGCATAATATTCCGATGACCCTGATCGGAGGCGCTCTCCTCTGGTTTGGGTGGTTTGGATTTAATGCCGGATCAGCCCTCGCAGCTGACGGGCTCGCAGCAAACGCCTTTGTGGTGACAAACATCTCTGCGGCTGCTGGTGCTCTCGCCTGGATGTTCGCGGCATGGGTTCAGGGAAAACCCTCGTCCCTTGGAATGATATCAGGCGCAATTGCGGGGCTTGTAGCAATAACGCCTGCTGCCGGTTTCGTCGATCCGATGTCATCAATCGTGATTGGTCTTGTTGCCGGTCTTATCTGCTACAAAGCAATGCTCTGGCGGATCAAAAAAAGCCTTGATGAGACCCTTGATGCGTGGGCAATTCATGGTGTCGGTGGTCTCTGGGGTGCTCTGGCAACGGGTATCTTTGCAACAGCTGCAATCGGAGGTGTTGATGGTCTCCTCTATGGGAATCCGGCACAGCTCGGAATCCAGGCAGTTGATGCATTCGCTGCGGTGATCTATGCATTCGTTGTTACCTACGTCCTTGCATATGTCGTCCACAAGACAATCGGACTCCGTGTTACCGATGAAGAAGAATATGTCGGTCTTGACATCTCCCAGCATGGAGAGAAGATCGGCGGTTAATGGAGGGGAATAGCATGAAAAAGATTGAAGCGATAATCCGGCCTGAGCGGTACGAACATGTTGAGAAAGCCCTTGAAGAGCATGGCTTCTCGGCAATGACCGTCTCGGATGTCAAAGGACGCGGCTCCCAGAGGGGGATCATACTCCAGTACCGGGGCAAGACGATGAAAGTGAATCTCCTGCCAAAGATCAAGATAGAGATGGTTGTGCGGGATGAGGATCTTCACCGTGCTGTCGAGGTTATACAGACTGCTGCCAGGACAGGAATGGTTGGTGATGGCCGGATCTTTGTGATCCCGGTTGAGGAGGCATACTGGGTTCGAAAGGACGACAAAAGCGAGTAATTTTCAATTGGGGCTCCATAGAAAATTGTACTATCTCCCACTGAGATAGGGGGGCTGATGGAGCCCCTTATAGCCCCCCTTCTTCCTATCACCCTTCTTATGTGAAATCAAGCTCCTGTTATAACAACCGGCTGAAAAATGGGTGGACAAATGAGAGCCAGCCCCATGATAAAGAAAAGACCGGGGGTGAGCCTCATTCAGTATTCAATCAGAGATCCAGCCAGCCGCGTAGCCTCATTGCCTCTACGACACGAGTTATGGCAACGATATATGCTGCTTTTCTCATCGATATACCGCGTGCGCGTGATGTCTTGAAGACCTCGTGGTGAGCTTCGACCATCTTCTGTTCAAGTTTCTGGTTCACCTGCTGCTCTGTCCAGTAATCCAGTGTCCTGTTCTGCACCATTTCAAAATAGGAAACAGTCACGCCTCCGGCGTTTGCAAGGATATCGGGGAGGACAATGATGCCCCTATCTTCAAGTATGCGATCCGCCTCAGCGGTTGTAGGCCCGTTTGCGAGTTCTGCGAGGATCTTTGTCTTGATCCGTCCGGCGTTCTCGGCAGTGATCGCATCTTCGAGAGCTGCTGCGATTATGACATCAGCTTCAATCTCAAGTACCTCGGCACTTCCAACATCCTGGGTGTTTGGTGCGCCTTTAACAGATCCCGTCTTTGCCTTGTGTTCGATAACCTCCTCGAGGTTCAGGCCGTCAGGGTTGTAGACCCCACCACGTGAGTCAGAGACTGCAATCACACGGCAGTTCAGCATATTACGTGCAAGCAGGGCGGAATACATACCGACATTTCCAAAGCCCTGGACAACAACAGTTGCACCTTTGAGTTCAAGTTCGATCTCGCGTGCAGCCTCCCGGATGGTAAGGACACCTCCGCGTCCGGTCGCCTCGGTCCTTCCAAGCGATCCGCCAATTCTAATCGGCTTTCCGGTGATGATACCAGGTTTGTACTCTCCGCTGAGACGGGCATATTCGTCCATCAGCCATCCCATAATAGATGCATCGGTTCCGACATCGGGTGCGGGAACATCGGTCTCAGGTCCGATGAATTTCCAGATCCTTCCCATATATCCTCTGGTAAGCCGTTCAAGCTCGCCGCGGGAGAGCTTCTTTGGATCGCAGATGATACCACCTTTTGCGCCACCGAGCGGAAGATTCAGCACAGCGCACTTCCAGGTCATCCATGCGGCAAGAGATCTGACGATCTCAACGGTCTCTTCTGGATGATACCGGATACCTCCCTTCATTGGTCCCATAGCATTGTTATGCTGGATCCGGTATCCTGTGAAGACCTTTACGCTTCCGTCATCCATACGGACAGGAATCGAAACCTTCAGCTCCCTCTTTGGGTTCTGGAGGAGTTCTGTTGTGCTTTTATCGAGATCCAGATCGCGTACACACTCTTCAATAATAGTGTATTGCGACTCAGTTGAATGATTCTTCTCAGTATCCATGTACTATCTCCTTGAATGGTAGCATTTGGGCCACTACTCCAAACGCACATATTTGTAAGGCGTGAGGATAATAAGTGCTTGTCTTCCATCTATTTATAAAGCTATCGGAACATTTTGTATATATAAAATTTGCGTTTCCCATTTCAGGGAAAAATCGCGATCATTCCGACCCCGATAAGAATCAATACAATGGCAAAGATCTGCTTCAGCCTCTCTGCAGGAAGCCGGTGTGCGGCTGCAACACCAACACGGGTGAGCGGAATCATCGCCCCTGTCAGTACAACCCACTGGAGGATATCGATATAACCAATGAATCCTGTTCCGAGCGACTCAATCATTGCACCATGGTATATGTATGCAACAATTCCGCCTGTTGAGAAGAGGAGGATACATGCTGAGGAGGTTGCAACAGCCCGATGGATCGGGATATTGAAGAGAAGGAGGAGCATCGGAACCAGGATAAATCCCCCGCCCATCCCGAGAAGGCCGGAGAGCAATCCCGCGACGATCCCTGCAAGTGTACAGAGACATATCCCTTCCCTGCATCTGCTGCTGCATTTTGAACTGCCCCATATCAGACGGATTGCGACGATGGTAATGAGCAGCCCAAAGAGCGGCTTTAAGATCCCGACAGGGAGGAAGGCTGCACAGCTCCCCCCTGCAAATCCCCCTGCCATTCCTGCTATACCGATCGGCAGAGCTGCTTTCCAGTCGATTGCACCCCTCTTCTGATGTGCCCAGGCTGTTGCACAGGAGACCGGGAAGATGACCGCGAGGCTTGTTCCAAAAGCAATGCGTATTGCATAGGTCGGATCAATTCCAGCATCCAGAAGGAGGAGATACTGCACCGGGACCATGAAAAAACCTCCCCCTACTCCAAGCAGCCCTGAGAAGAAACCGGCTATAACTCCGGTTGCGAGCAGGATTATGATAACCCAGATGAGATCCAGCGCAATCACCAGATGCAATAGTTATACGGGCTCTTCACCCCTGTATTCAGCAAGGAGCCGAACCATTCTCTCTCTTTTCTTTATCAGGGTAATGAGGTCTTTCATTGTTTGAATGATATCCGGATCTTTGATCTTCATGTCCACCGCATCCTGGAGTGCCGGTAATGCTTCTCTCCCCATCAACACAAGCACATCTGATGCAGCCACTCTGAGTGTATGATCCCCGGAATCAAGTGCACTCATCAGTGATGGCATTGCCGTCCTTCCCATTTTGGCAAGGATTCTGCCGGCCTGTTCTGACACCCGCCTTCTTGGGTCGAGGAGAGCCTTTATCAGGGGGTGGACTGCCGGAACTCCTATTGCCTGAAATGCTGGTGGGAGTGCCAGCCGGATTCCTTCCTCCGGCGATTCCAGGGCATCGATTAAGAGAGGGATTGACTGCACATCCGCAGCCTGTGCCAATGCATCGGAAAAGGCTTCCCTGACTTCTGTCTTCTCTTCATGGGAGATTCCTTTCAGAATGGCTGGAACAAGTTCGCCACCTATTAAATGGAGGATCTCTCTGATGAACGCACGATATCCTGAATCTCCTGATGCATACCGTTGCATCAATGGATTGATCGAACGCCGTGTAACCTGCCTGAGTGCAACATCTGCATGTGCCCTGATCGATGGATCATGGCTCATATGATGGATAAAGATCGCGTCGATCGCCTCTTCGTTCCCGATTGCTCCAAGAGCGCTTAATGCGGCAAATACCACCCTGGCTGAAGGATGGGCAGAAGCTGCATTGAGTTGTTCGACTGCCTCTTCGCCACCGGTGCGTTCAACGAGACGGATAGCCCTGATCGTTTCTTTTTCATCCCGCTTCACGAGTGATTCCCTGAGTGCCTCCACCGCTGTTGTCTTCCCTGTTCTCCAAAGCGCCCGGCTTATCGCATCTAGGAGGGTGGCGGACATCTCCCCGCCCCCTTCCTCTGGTGTTTCGATGGATAATGCTAGTTTCACAAAGAGCCGTGCACATCTGGGATCCGAGATCGCAAGGAGCAGGTGGAGTGCCCGCATTCGTATCTCGGGATCATCGTGGGAGAGGAGCGGGCGTATATATGGTGTTGAGCCTGTGCCGAGTCTGATCAGCTCTTCTGCGGCTTTTAATGCCCGGACTCTTTTTTCACGCGTCAGAATGCGGACAAGTCCTGCATAATCCGCCTCCTGGCGAAGGAGGGCAAAATCCCGATCATCAGTCCTCGTCAGATCCTGTTTCATCATCCTGATGGCTGTCCTTCTTGCCTCCTCTGCCCGGATAGAACCGGGTTGTACTTCAAGGACATGGTCAAAGGAGATGACAGCCTGATTGTACCGCTTCATCGCAAGGAGTACTTTTCCACGTGCAAACCATGTATCGGGATCGCGGCTGTCCTCGGTAAGGGCGGCATCAAAAAGCCGGAGTGCTTCTTCATACTCTCCTTCATTCAGGAGAATACTGCCGAGGGCATATTGTGCAGGGCCTGGTTGTGCGAGGGTGCCTGCTGCTTTCTGAAGGCTTGATTTTGCACTTTCTCTCTCCCCTCTGATGCTCTTGATAATGCCATGCAGGTACCATCCCTCTCCATTATCGGGATTCTGGCGGATCACCTCATCTATCTGCTCTTCTGCTTCGTTTATCATCCCGGATTTAACAAGGGCTTTTGCCCGTTCCACCCATGCCGCGGTATCATCCGGAAAAAGTGCGATAGCCTGGGTGGCAAAAAAGAGTTTTCTGGCAGGATCTCTTTCGAGACGGGCACGTGCAATCAGCTCCTCCCCCCGTGCCTGGTCTTCTCTCTTCTCCTCCATGGCCGATCCCTTTTGTAGTGTTGATGCAATAGGACTATTTGAGTATTTGGGTCAATTCCCTGAATCTTTCTCTTCAGGGGATAATCTCACATCCATTGAACCGGGTATGGGCAAATGAGGAGAGATCGATTATTCCTTCATCTATCATGGTGCGAATCTCGGGGAGATGTGCCATGAGCCTCGATCTGAGATGGTGTATTGTTGCACAGACGGCATCTCTTCCTTCCAGTGGCCATGGCTTGAGAATATTCGAATACAGGCATCGTCCCCCGCAGAACTCTGTTATCTGGCATTCCGTACATGGCGATCCCGGATCGATCCTGGGCAGCTGTGTTGGATTTGATCGCCCGATATGGCCGAGCTGATATCTGCTCATCCCGATCATGATCGGGCAGGGGATGATTGATCCATCGGTCTGGATCGTATAATTTGTCACCCCGGAGCCACACCTGAGGGTGGTTGACCTGTTATGTAACAGGTCTTCGGTTGTCTGGATAAAAGGGTACCACCGCATGACCACACCCGCAGATCGCATCGTTTCCACCCAGTATTCGATGAGCCTTGTGATCCCGGTATTATAACTTTTTTCTGCCCATCCGGCGAAGGTGCGTTTTGAATAATCGCCTGAAAAGTTGGCATCCATCTGCCAGTGGATTGAGGTGAATGGGGAATTGTCCAGTGTTGCCAGATGGAGTACTGAGGCGGCTATATCTGTCTCTTCATCAACGGTCATTCGTGCAATAAGCTCTCCTGTAAAGCCCTCCTCACGGAGAAGGCGGGCGTTGTTGAGTACATTCCGGTACACTCCCCTGCCCCGGTTGTGATCGGTCGTCTCCTCATCACCATCGATCGATATGAGTATCGTCTCAAAACGGTTCCTGTATGCCGGAGGTATCTGATCCAGGAGGAGGCCGTTTGTCTGTAGCATGAACCTCCTGCAGGGGGCTTTATCCATGATCTCGCAGATCAGATCCCTCATCAGGAGTGGCTCGCCGCCGATGAAGGTGAGTATCGGATCGGGATCTGCTGCGAGAAATCGGAACAATTGCTCTTTAAGGGTGCTATCGAACTCGGCCGGGAGATCGAATGAGATGTCGCAGGGGTATGCAAAGTCGTCCTCTTCATCAAATAGTTTACCACGGCAGTACCTGCAGGCAAGGTTACAGTCGTCAGTTATATAGATATGAAAAAATACCACCTAAAATCCACCCGCAAAATTAATGCAGATCAATGTTCGAATGGAAATATGATAAGTGAACTGGAACTGGCATACGATAGTTTAAATACTGTCGCTTGTAATCACCTGTATGAACGAACAATCACGTATGCCATATATCGTGCGTGGAGTGCTTGCTCTTCTCCTCGGTATTATTGTGCTCTTCTGGCCCGGTCTCACCGTTGAGGTGGTTGCCATCCTCTTTGCGGTCTTTATCCTGGCAAATGGCCTTCTCCTTGTAGGTTTGTCTCTTATGTCCCCATCGGGCGAATCATTTGGAACAGGTTTTCTGATACTTGGTATCCTGCTTGTCATTGGTGGCGTAATCGGGATCATCAACCCAATTATGACTGCAATCACCCTCACAATCCTCGTTGCGATTCTGGCGCTTATCTCAGGTTTCTCTGATATATGGGTGGCCCTTACTGCAATGGGTTCAGGCGGGACCCGAATCCTCCTTGGATTATCCGGGGCACTCTCTGTAATCCTCGGAGGAATTTTCATCATCTTCCCGCTGCTTGGCGCTGTGATCCTCGTTGCCGTATACATCGGTATCTTTGCGATTGCAATCGGCATACTCAGCATTGCACAGGGGATTATGACTCCTGCGGCAGCCTAATCTGCTCTCAGAAACCGTTCTGAGATCTTCTCATTTTTAAAAAAGGGTTTAGATGATGATGGTCTGGGCTTTTGAGTCTTTTTCATCATCAAAATCGGTTATAATTACTTCTGTTGAGAGGATCATCCCGGCGATAGATCCGGCGTTCTGAAGGCCGATCCTGACCACCTTTGCTGGATCGATCACACCGCTCCCGATGAGATTTTCATATTCGCCTTTCTTGGCATTGTAGCCAAGAGACGGGTCTTTCTCAGCTTTCAGCCGAGCGATGATCTCGGCTCCTTCCATCCCTGAGTTCTTACCTATCTGACGGACCGGCTCTTCAAGAGCACGGCGGATGATCCCGACACCCGCATCACGGTCGTCATCAAAGGAGAGTTCGTCAACATTTTTAATTGCACGTAACAGGGTGATGCCACCGCCGACGACGACACCTTCCTCGACAGCCGCTTTTGTTGCATTCAGCGCATCGTCGATCCGCATCTTTTTCTCCTTGAGTTCGGTCTCGGTTGCGGCGCCGACTTTGATAACAGCAACCCCGCCGCCAAGGCTGGCAAGCCGTCGCTTCAGCTCGTTTGTCTTGAACTCTGCATCGCTGATTTTGATCTGTGACTCGATCAGCTTCATCCGCTCTTCGACACCACCGCGTTTGCCTGCGCCACCGACAATCAGGGTTTTCTCATCGTCTACCCGGATGGTGTGGCAGGTGCCGAGCTGGGCACGTGTTACATCCTCGAGTTTGAGTCCCCTCTCTTCGGATATGACCGTTCCACCGGTGAGTGCTGCGATATCTTCGAGGTTTGCAAGCCTGTCATCACCAAATCCCGGTGCTTTGACGGCACATACCTTCAGGGATCCGCGGATGATGTTTAAGATAAGTGCCGCCTGTGCTTCACCGTCGACATTCTCTGCAATGATCAGAAGCGGCCGCCCCTCTGAAGAGATCAGTTCGAGGATCGGGACGATCTGCTTAATGGTGCTGATCGCCTTGTCGGTGATAAGGATGTAGGGGTTTTCGTACTCGCAGACCATCTTTTCCTGGTCGGTGACCATGTAGGGGGAGATGAATCCGTTCTCAAACTGCATCCCTTTGACAACCTCAAGCCCGGTCTCAAGGCTCTTTGCATCCTCGACGCTGATGAGGCCGTTATACCCGACCTTCTCCATCGCCTCTGCGATGAGGGATCCGATCTCCTCGTCATTATTTGCGGAGATGGTTGCAACCTGGAGGATCTTTTCCTGGTCACGGACAGGGATGCTTGTCGACTCAATGTATTCGACAGCGGCATTAACGGCTGCGTCGATTCCCTTCTTGACGCCAATAGGGTTTGCGCCGGTGGATATGATCTTGATACCTTCAGTGAGGATCGCCTGTGCAAGGAGGCATGCAGTTGTCGTGCCGTCGCCTGTCTTGTCCTGTGTCCGGGATGCGACCTCCTTGATAAGTTTCGCACCCATATTTTCAAACTTATCGTGGAGCGAGATCTCCTTTGCTATTGTGACTCCATCATTGGTGATAATCGGGTTTGTGGTCTTATCGATGACAACATACCGCCCTTTTGGGCCGAGTGTTACCTTGACTGTATCTGCGACCTTGTTGACGCCGGCGAGGAGGGATTTCCGTGCCTCCTCATTGAACATGATCTGTTTTGTTGATGCCATATTCTTCACTCCATCTTTGCGATAACGTCCTTAAACTCAATCATGACAAGTTCTTCGCCATCAATGGTGATCTTTTCGGAACTGTACCCGCCATACAGGATCCTGTCGCCAGCCTTAACCGGAAGTTCCTTTCCATCCTTAAAGGTCCCGCAGGCGATAACATCCCCCTCTTTCCGTTTTTCCTGGGCGCTGTCGGGAATGTAGATTCCACTCTTTGTCTTCTCTTCAGGTTTCTTCTGTCTGATGAGTACGCGTTCACCAATTGGAACTATTGCCATATTTATCAACTCTCCTGATAGATTCGGCTTCATGCCTTAACATAAGGTGAGTAGCAGTTCTATATAAGCTTTATTTATTGGCTGTGATTCCCCGTCATTACGCTCTCTCCTCTTCCGGGTGGAGTGTATGTGAGCGCAGTTTTCAATAGGAAGCTTCATGAGCTTTAAGGGAGAGTCATCCGGCATGAGCAGGAGGATTCTGATCGCTTATGCAACACGGGCGGGATCAACAACCGGGGTTGCTGAGGCTGTTGCAGGGCAATTACGGCGTGCGGGATATGATCCCGTAATCTCCGAAATACACACTGATCCGTCTCCAGAGGAGTATGATCACGTCATTCTCGGCGGCCCTGTCTATATGGGGCATATGAGCGAAGTGGCCGGGTATGTACAAAGGCACGAAGCTGCGCTTCAGAGCCGCCTTATTGCTGCATTTGCTGTTGGAATGTCATTTTTGGAGGATGATAAAGAGAAGCAGGCACCGGCACAAGAGGCCCTGCGATCATCACTTTCTTCCCTTCTACCCCGGCATATTGGGTATTTTGCTGGTAAAACAGATCCCGGGAAGCTCTCATTTCTCCAGAGGATGGCATTGAAGATTGTTAAGTCTCCGGTAGGCGACTTCAGGGATTATGAAGCGATACAGGCGTGGGCTATGGAGATATCGGGAGATCTGCAGAGGGCATGAATTTCCTGCTCCACAAATCCTCATCATCTGTTTTGGCAAGGTATATCTCCTCAATCATCATCCACTATCATTAAGAGGCTGATCTACGATGCTCGATATGGCAATAGTCTTTGGGACTCTCGCCCTTTCCCTGGTCCTCTTTGCAACAGGGAAAGTCAGGTATGATATCGTTGCATTGATCGCCCTTCTTATTGTGACAATCGCCGGGATCATCGATCCGCTGGATGCATTCCTCGGATTTGGCCATCCTGCGGTGATCACTGTGGCAGCTGTGCTGATCCTGAGCAGAGCCCTCCAGAACTCCGGCTTAATCGATATCATTGCCCGCTGGGTCTCACGGGTCGGTGATGGGGAGGTGAGGCAGATCTTTTCTCTCACCGGTATTGTTGCCCTTCTCTCGGGATTTATGAACAATATTGGGGCACTTGCCCTGATGATGCCGGTTGCCATCCGGACTGCGAGAAAGAGCAAGAGGTCTCCGTCGTACCTCCTGATGCCGATAGCATTTGGATCACTCCTTGGGGGGATGGTTACCCTTATCGGAACTCCTCCAAATATCATCATCGCCACCTACCGTATCCAGAACGGTGGTGACCCGTTTCTCATCTTTGAT
Organism: Methanocalculus taiwanensis; assembly: GCF_024372745.1. Lineage (GTDB taxonomy): Archaea > Halobacteriota > Methanomicrobia > Methanomicrobiales > Methanocorpusculaceae > Methanocalculus > Methanocalculus taiwanensis. The sequence goes on along the minus strand of NZ_VOTZ01000025.1, from coordinate 4,982 downwards.
TTTGCCTATGTCGGGCTGGGGGTTGCATTCTGTGGCATCCTTTTTATCTCACTTATCGGGTGGCGGCTAATCCCTATCAGGCAGAGCCCGGCATCACAGGAAGAGCTCTTCTCTGTCAAGGATTATTTAACCGAGGTTCGGATTCCTCAAAAATCAAAGTTTTCAGGAAAGATGATCATTGATATCGGCACCGCCACCGAGGCGGAGGTCATGGTGGTTGGGATCATACGGAACGGGCGTAAGATTGTTGCCCCTTCGGTCTATGAGACGATACTGGAGGATGATATCCTCGTTATCAAAGCTGATTCTGATGACCTGCAGGTGCTCCTTGATGAAACGCGCCTCGAACTTACTGAAAAAGATGAGATCACCGGGGAGATGATCGGATCAGAGACTGTTGGGATCATCGAGGCGATCGTCAAGCCGGACTCCCCTATTCTGGATAAGACCGCGTACTCGGCAAATCTCCGCTGGATACACGGGCTGAACCTTCTTGCTGTCGCACGGGAAGGCGGTCGGATCAAAGATCGGCTGAACCTGGTCAGGTTTCAGCCGGGTGATATCCTTCTCCTCCAGGGGAAGAAGGATGCGTTACAGGCGGCGCTTCCAAAGATCGGGTGCCTTCCGCTAGCAGAACGTGGGCTTCGGATCGGCGGGCCGAAACTGATCCTGCTGGCTCTCCTGATCTTCGGTTCAGCCCTCGGAGTCTCTGCACTTGGGCTTCTGCCTGTCCAGATTGCCTTTTCCGCTGCTGTTGTCCTGATGATCCTCACCTCCATCGTCTCTCTTCGCGAAGCATATGAGAGTGTGGAATGGCCGATCATTATCCTGCTTGGTGCGATGATACCGGTTGGCCAGGCACTTGAATTAAGTGGCGGGGCAGCACTGATCGCTGCGAGTATTGTCTCGATCAGCTCGACATTTCCGCCGGCTGTGACACTCCTGCTCCTCCTTGTGATCACGATGTTCCTTTCGGATCTCGTGAACAATGCCGCATCGGCGGTTCTGATGGCCCCGATTGCCATCGGGATTGCTCTTGATATGGGTGCCTCAATCGATCCGTTCCTGATGGCAGTAGCGATTGGAGCTTCCTGTGCGTTTCTCACCCCGATTGGCCACCAGTCCAATACTCTGGTCATGGGTCCGGGAGGATACCAGTTCACAGATTACTGGAGGATGGGGATTGTGCTTGAGATTATTATTGTTGTGGTCTCGATCCCGCTTTTGATGCTCTTCTGGCCGATGTACTCATCACCGTGAGTAGATTGCCTCAGCATTCCCAAACTGGATGACATGGCCCGAGAGGGCGTCAGCGAGCTCCTTTCGTGTTGCTCCAGGAGCAAGATCGATTGTGCTGTCCAGAGCATATACCTTGAAGATGTACCGGTGAGGGGGTCCAGGCTGCGGGCAGGGACCGGAGTATCCTATCTTCCCAAAGTCATTTACTCCCTGCACTGCTGATACCGGAAAGGTGATCTCCGGCTCTTTGGCAAGCGATTCGGGGAGTATCCTCACCGGTTCAATGTTCCAGATGATCCAGTGGGTGAAAGTGCCGCCGCCAGTTGCGCTTGAGTCCTCCATGATGACGGCAAGAGCTGACACCCGATCATTCAATCCGCTAATAGTCAGGGGGGGTGAACGATCTGCGCCGTCACAGGTATAGTCGCCTGGAAATTCACGGGTGGGGAGGGTTATTGTCAGTTTCTCCATTATGGTATCACCAGATGTTGAGAGGTTTTTGGTGGTAATAATGGTATGTCATCTCTGGCAGAGTGCCTCAGTCTGCCCGAACTGCAGGACATGGCCTTTCATCGCATCTATCACTGCATGCTTGTTTGCCCCTGGTGGACAGTCGAGGAGCGCATCAAGGCCATAGACCTTGAAGATGTAACGGTGTGTTTCTCCTGTGGGGGGAGCTGGGCCCCGGTATCCGATCTCGTTGTAATCGTTTCTTCCCTGTTTTGCCTGCACTGGCGCGGTGATGGTGTGCTCCTGAGGGAATGCGGCTGGAATCTGGTGGGTGGCAGGAATGTCCCATGCCACCCATGCACAGAACGAGCATCCTGGTTCAAAGGGATTCAGTGCAAAAACAGCCAGGTAAGGGGATTTCAGGTTGGCCAGACGTATCGGCGGGGAAAGGTTTCCTCCATCGCCGGTGTGGGTTGGTGGGAATTCTAAGAATCCAAGAGTTACCGTGAGTTTTTCCATAGTGGCGTTGATAGTTCCGTGAAGAATAAAATTCTGTTGATCGGGATCATTATGGCACGAAAAGCATTACTCTATACTGATGGAGCATCGCGGGGAAACCCGGGGCAGGCAGCGATTGCATATATCATCATCGGAAATGGCAGCATTATACGTGAACACGGAGAGGCAATCGGCATTGCAACAAATAATGAGGCAGAGTACAGGGCATTGATTGCAGGCCTGAAAGCAGCCGCAGCCCTTGATCTCCAGGTGGTGTCTGTTTACTCAGATAGCGAACTGATGGTGAAACAGATGAAAGGTTCGTATGCTGTCAGATCTCCGAGGCTTCTTCCACTCTATGAGCAGGCAAATGAAGCGAAGAATATGCTTGAATGTGTCACCTTCACCTCTCTTCCACGGGAGGATTCAATTATTCAGAAGGCAGATGCCCTTGCAAATGAGGCGCTGGACAGCAAATTGCCTGCCTTTCCTGTTGAAAAACATCCAGGAGCGTTTGTAAAGCCGATAGGTTTTGTTTCATCTCCTTATAAAGTGCAGGCAGATGCTCCGCGGCAGGGGAGACTTGATCCGATCGAGAGCACAATTGAGATATATCCTGAATTTGAAGCCGGCCTTGCTGGACTTATGGATTATAGCCAGCTCTTTATCCTTTCATGGTTTGATCGGAGCAGCCGTGATCAACTCTGGGTTGTTCGTCCGGGGAGGGGTAGTGCGCGCGGTGTCTTTGCAACCCGCTCTCCGAACAGGCCAAACCCGATCGGCCTCACCCTTGTAGATCTCCTTGAAATAAGGGGTAGAATTCTGCGAGTCAGGGGCCTGGATGCTCTTGATAATACTCCGATCCTTGATATCAAACCGTACCATCAGGATATTGATACGCATAATTGAGTGGGTATGCCGTGATGAGCATCTTTGTTTTGGTGATGCACCGATCTATACACCTATAATCTCCCTTTTACAACCTGTTCTAAGCACTTGAATTAATTGAGGCATATCATGACAGATCAACAACAACCACAGGATTGTGATGGGCAGTGTGAAGGCTGCACTTCAAAGACAGATACCTGCCAGTCAAATCTCCCAAAGAAGGCAAATATCGATGTAAAACACGTTGTTCTGGTCCTCTCCGGGAAGGGTGGCGTGGGTAAGAGCACAGTCTCCGTGAACCTTGCCTATGCACTCTCAAACCACGGGTTTAGAACCGGCCTGATGGATCTCGATATTCATGGCCCAAGTATCCCGAAGATGCTCGGGCTTGAGGAACACAAGCTCCAGATTATGGGTGAGAAGATCCAGCCGGTGAATGTGACCGGATCGCTTTCTGTTATCTCGATGGCGTTCCTCCTTCCCGAGCGCTCAACACCGGTTATCTGGCGAGGACCCATGAAGATGTCCGCAATCCAGCAGTTCCTTTCTGATGTGAACTGGGGCCCGCTTGACTTCCTTGTCGTCGATCTGCCGCCTGGAACAGGTGATGAGGCACTCTCGATCATTCAGCTTGCACCAAACATCGCCGGAGCAATCATCGTCACCACACCTCAGGATGTAGCTGTGCTCGACTCAAGCAAGGCACTGAAATTCATCGAACAGCTTGAGCTTAAGCCCCTTGGCATCATCGAGAATATGAGTGGCATGATCTGCCCGCACTGCCATGAATCGATCGATCTCTTTGGAAAGGATGGCGGGAAGAAAGCTGCTGAAGAGTTTGGCGTTCCATTCCTTGGGAGCATCCCCCTCGATATTGAGATGCGCAAAGCCGGTGATGATGGCAAGCCATTCATCATCCGTCGCGCCGACAACCCCACCTGGCAGGCTGTCGATTCGGTTATGGAGAAGTTAATCGAGATCATCGAGGAATGATCCCGGTCTCTTTCTTTTCTAAAAGATAAACAACAATATTTAATACCATTTCTACCGATTCTATCAATAGCGTTCGAATCGCACTCTTCTGTGGTTTGAGACCGAATTGAAGGTATTTCTATGAAGATTGGAATTGTTGGTGGAACCGGGGATATTGGCGAGGGGATGGCTCTTCGCCTCTCTCATCTCCATGAAGTGATACTTGGATCAAGGGATGCGTCAAAGGCATGTACTGCCAGTGACTGCACCATCGAAACCCTTAGGGGACGTGGTATTCAATCCAGTTGCCGTGGTGTCTCGAACCAGGAAGCGGTAGATGGAGGCGATGTCATTGTCCTTGCACTTCCGTTTGCCCATGTGGAATCCACACTAGCCGGGTTGACCGGATTTGAGAATAAGATCGTCATCTCTCCGGTAAACCCGATCGCCCGATCCGGGCATTTCTATTATGATCCGCCGGAAGAGGGTTCCGCTGCCCAGTATATTCAAAAACGTCTCCCGGAAAGCGCACGGCTCGTTGTTGCCTTTAACAATATTGCCGCTCATAAATGGAAGGATCTCGATGCTGTTCTCGATTATTCGGTTGCGGTCTGTAGTGATGATGCTGAAGCAAAGCAGATTGTCATGAGCCTTATCCGTGACCTGCCTAAGCTTTCCCCCCTTGATGCAGGACCGCTTGCAGTCTCGTCTATTGTTGAGAGTATCACCCCGCTGCTCCTGAATATTGCAATGAGCAATAAGATGCGGGATGTAGGGGTTTATTTTAAATAAATTTTAATAATTTTTTGTAACAGGTCAGCACCCCCTCTCCTGACCTCTCCTTAACTCACATCACACACCCCCACTTTTCGGAAAATACGCCCGTATGACCGATAGATCCTTATATAATGAGAGATTAATAGATATTTGGGATA
>NZ_VOTZ01000024.1 GCF_024372745.1 Methanocalculus taiwanensis | reverse complement strand
CTCCGACCTCATGGAAATGGGAGTATAGCACCGGCAGTACGTGGACGCAGTTCTCCACATCGAAGAGTCCTTCGTATCAGTTCAGTTCTGCAGGAACGTATTCGATCCGTCTGACGGCAAGCAATGCCGGTGGAGGCAACACTATCGCAAAGAGCGGATATATTACAGTGAAACCTCCTGCCCCAGTAGCCGCTTTCACCGCGTCACCCACAACCGGTACCGCTCCCCTCACGGTGCAGTTCACTGATCAATCCTCAAACACTCCGACCTCATGGAAATGGGAGTATAGCACCGGCAGTACGTGGACGCAGTTCTCCACATCGAAGAGTCCTTCGTATCAGTTCAGTTCTGCAGGAACGTATTCGATCCGTCTGACGGCAAGCAATGCTGGTGGAGGCAACACTGAGATGAAACAGGAGTACATTGCCGTCGATCCCCTGGTACCGCCGGTAGCCAATTTCACCGCCACTCCGACCTCCGGGAAAGTCCCGCTTACGGTGAATTTCACGGATCAATCAGACGGAGTTCCGACAGAATGGCTCTGGAACTTCGGAGACAATATTACATCCGATAACCAGAACCCAGCACACACCTACACTTCAGCAGGAACCTATACCGTTAGCCTCTCCGTGACCAATGACGATGGGAGCAATACAAAAACAAAGGCGGAATATATCATTGTTGACCTCCCACAGCCTGCAGCTCAATCCCTCCCCATCACCGTCAATGCCGGAACCAATGAACAGATCCTGACATTCGGGACAGATCCGGACGGCACGGAAGGTTTTGATGCGGGTCTGGATCTCACCGCCCCACCATTGCCACCAGGTGTAACATTTGATGTGGTCTTCATGATATCTGATTCACTCTTCCCAAGACTCTACACTGATATCCGGGGCGAGATCGATGAAGCAGATCCCGAGCGGCACTGGCAGATGGAGATCATCACAAGAGATGCTGATTCGATCCTCTCGTGGGACCCGACCCTCCTCCCCAAGGATCTTACCTGCACGCTGACCTATGCCGGAACAAGGTATGACATGAAGTCGGTCGCAACCATCACTGTTCCGAGAGCAGCGGACGGGACTGTGCAGAGGGTTGCGATCACAATCTCTTCTGGAATGGAGATGACCATCCCCCTCGCCGCTGGCTGGAACCTGGTATCAGTGCCGTATGCCGACCCTGCATATACCCTCCCCTCTCCAAACCCGATCCAGGTGGTCTACGGATACAACCCCGCGACACGGGCATATGTGATTAGCCAGCTTGACCAGATGCAGCCCGGCAAGGCATACTGGATCGCGTCCACAAGTGCCACCGAGATTACGGTGAGGGGCACCAATGCCTCCCCGATCACCACCGACCTCACCGCCGGCTGGAACCTGATCGGCGGGACTGATCAGACGGTCGCCTTCGGCAGCATCGCCATCGACCCTGCCGGTTCATGGGCAATGCCATTTGTGTATGGCTATAATACCGGGACACGGGCATATGAGCAGGTGACGGTGCTTACGCCGGGTGCCGGGCACTGGGGTGCGGTGACAGCAGACTGCACCATCATGATACCGGGGGTGTAGATGAGAGTGAGAGCATCATATCTTCTCCCTGCTCTCTTTCTGGCATCACTCTGCATGCTGCCCGCCGGTGCCTGGACAACCGAACTCGCGGTCACCTCCGGGGGTACGACGATACCACTTGTTATCAGGGTGGATGAAGCGGCAACCGATGGATTTGATGCTGGTCTTGACATCCCTCTTCCTCCTGCACCTCCCGGTTCGACCTTCTCTGCATACCTGGCCGGTACCGGGTTCTTCCCGATGCTCCAGACTGATATCAGGAATGCCCCCGGATGGACTCTTTGTACTGAGGCGAATGAGCCAATTCTGATATCCTGGGATCCATCACCTGTTCCGTTAACGATCACCGTCAGCGATCAGGTCTATCCGATGAGTACCGCAGGCGAAGCCACCCTCCCCGCCGGGAACTATCAGTTGCAGATTGAGCCCGGGGCTGATCCCCTGCCAATGGTGACGGCAACCCCTCAGCCCACGCAGATCCCGTATCTAGTGACTACTGCACCCCCCCCAACGGCTGTACCGACAGCTGCGCCGCCGCCGACTCAGGCTGAGGTACCTGATCCTGAGAGAACGGCTCCGCTGGAAGCATCTGAGTTCCCAGAAACACCTCCGGTGGCAACACCAACTCCCGATGCTTCTGCAGTCGTTTGGGATGAGCCGGTGCAAAGCCCGGCGGTTTGGGATCCGACATCTCCGGCAGAGGCCGGGCTCTCCCTCCTGCCGGTGGTAGGGAGCGTGATCATAGTGGGATGTCTGATCTGGCGATATCCAAGGTCGATGGGGTAGTGATCGAGAGTTGTAGGAATACAACCTCAACATTATCCGTGAAAGGAGTGTGAGAATCCGATCTATATAATTGATTTATTATAAAAATAATATGAAAAGGTGATTTTTATGAGTTTATGTAAAATTGGCATGGCAATTATTATTCTTCTAGCATTTGGTCTCATAGTAAGTGGAGTTTCTGCAGACCATAATGAGGATAGTACAATTCTAACGACACCCGGCGCCGGCTGGCTTGTCACCCTGGACATCGCCAGTGGTGAGTTCAATCAGAGTGTTATCATGGGAGTAAATGAATCAGGGACCCGTGGCTACGATTCGGGTCTGGATATTCCGGCCCCTCCTGATCCTCCGGGACCTGCCCCGCAGAAAGCGGTCTACTTCACCTGTGATAATCTCTTTTTCGACCGCTTATCCTCAGATTTCAAACCTCTGGTGACTGAGGCAAACCCTGCCGAATTCTGGGATCTGGTGCTGAAATCAAATGAACCAATCTCTGTCTACTGGGATACAAGTGGCATCACTCTTCCCATTCTTCAACTCACCTGGACAAATGGTTCGGTGACTGAATCGATGAGGGTTGTACCGGGAACTAATCTCCCTGCAGGAACGTATTCTGTCAATATATCCGCTGTACTCGGTACAACTCCACCACCACCGCCCTTTCCTGTCGCTAACTTCACTGCTTCACCCACCAGCGGGAAAGTCCCACTCATGGTAAACTTCACAGACCAGTCTACCGGTGATCCGGCCGAGTGGCTCTGGAACTTCGGAGATAACTCCACCTCTGAAGAACCGCATCCAACCCACACCTACACAACGCCCGGTACCTATAACATCACCCTGACCGCAACCAACGCCGGCGGGAGTGACACACTCGAACGAGACGGGTACATCACCGTCACAGCCCCCTCCCCGTCCCCCAACACAACCGCCGTCCTCGAGTTCAATGTTAACCATAACCGGGGGACATCCGGTGACGTCCTGATGCGTGGCACCGGGGACTGCAGAATCGGATACTACACGGGTGTCCACAACTCTCCCCAGAGCGAGGGAACCATCAATGGCAGCATCTCATTCCTCCTTGATGCTGCTGAGGTCGTGCACCAAAGTGTCTTCCCTGCATCCTATGCTGAGATCAACGGGACTGAAGTCAGGTGGAATTTCCCTGAAATAACTGAGATTAAACCTGGAACAACACTCTCAACATCTGCAGCCACCTCGACTTTTATTCCCAGAGAGTCCGGTGTGACCATCGAGCGAAGAACAAACAGGACACAGTTCTCTGATGCAGGTGTCCAGGACGCCGTCTTCAATATCACCTTCGATACCATCCATCCTGACGGGCTCTGGGGCAGAATTGAAGCTGCGAATACGAGCGATGTCTCGGCTTCGTTCATCCCTGGAACAGTACAGACTGACCTTCCGCTCTTCGGCCTGAACGAGGGGTTGCACCGAATTGAATACAGGATTAATACCACTATGATCGAAGCGGGGAACCAGTACTTCATCAGTGCAGCAGTGGCAGTTGAACCAACCCAACCCGTCATGTTTGCGCCGTCTATCGGAGTCTGGGAGACCATCAATTTCACCAGAACCGCTGCACCGGAAGGGACGATGGTCACTGTTCCACACATCCTCCTTCCCGATAATGTCAGCAATGTCTCATTCTCTTCAGCCACACCATGCACCTGGGAGATGGCCCGGAACGAGCACATTATCTCAAGCATCACACAGCGCTCAGACCTGGTGGTACCTTCACCTCCGAGTGCTGCCTTCACCGCCACCCCCACCAGCGGGGCAGCCGGGTTCACAGTCCGTTTCAATGACACTTCCACTGGTGAACCGACCTCCTGGTTCTGGGATTTGGGAGATGGTACTAACTCAACTGACCAGCACCCGGTGCACACCTACACAACGCCTGGTACCTATTCGGTCCGCCTGACCGCATCCAACGCGGTCGGGAGTGATACAGTGACAGAGCAGGCTCTCATCATTGTCCATATCCGCGGCGACTTCAACGGCAATGGACGAGTAGATATCGGGGATGTCGCAAAGGTTGCCTGGATGGCAATCGGGCTGATGGAGCCGGATCCGGCAGCTAATTTCAAAGGTGACGGCGAAGTCGATTCCGCCGACGCAGCCCGGATCGCGTATTACTATGTCGGGAAGATCCCGGCACTCTGATATTTTCTATTGTGACCAACTGTTCACCCCTCGATGATGAAGGTTTCACCTGTTTTTAGGGCATTCGGTGCGTCTTTTATCAACTATCTATCCTCCTGTCTCACCCCTCCTTTCTTCTCACCCTCAACTTCGGAATCGTCCCCTCCCTCCTCTTCTTCCGGTAGATCGCTCCCCCAAAGAGCATCATGAAGATGATCCCAAAGATGGCGATCACGAGCACCATGAACATGATCTGGGGATCGCGGAAATTGGCGGTGACGACGACGAGGGCGGCGGAGACATTCCGGAACCCGGTACCAAAGGAGAGGACTTCCCGGCTCTTCGGATCTGATCCGCCCATCAGGTGGCCGATTGCAAATGATCCGAGGATGAAGAGGACTGCAACCAGCACCCCCTGAAGCCCGAGGATTGCGCCCGCTCTCACCGTGAAGTCGCTTGTGAAGAGGATCACAGTGTAGATGAGGAGGACGAGGATGATCGAGAGATCGGAACTTCGGCTGACGATTGGGTGGAGCCGTTTTGCCAGCTCAGGCAGCCGTGCCCGCAGTGCCATCGTGGCAATAAGCGGGATGAGCATGAAGACGATCAGGTAGAGTATCGTATTGGTCTTGTCGATAGTAACGTTCCCGATCATGAAAGGAAGGACGATCGGCATATAGAGGATGGTGGCCAGGATCAGAATCATCGTCAGCCCAACGGCATAGGCAACATCCCCTTTTACAATCGAGATCGCCTTTGGAAGCGACGGTGCACCGGCAGCAGCGGCGACGATCAGAAGGCCGGTGGCAAGGCCCGAATCAAGCGGGATGAGTTTCAGGATCAAAAGGGCAAAGAGCGGGACTGCGAGGAAATTCGCAATAAGGGAGATGCTGAGGAGCCCTTTCTTCTTCCAGGGAGAGAGGATCTCTCTTACTGTCAGGTTGAGCCCCATTGTGGCGATGCTGGTGACGACAAAAAACCAGATCGCATAATTACCAATATCGGATACGAGCGGGTTAACAACCATCTTTTCCTCCCTCCGGATTCATAGTTATGTACCTGAAGTTAAAAAATGGTTGCAATTGTCCTTCTCATTTGTGAAGGATTAAGGAGGGGGAAATCCGGATTCTATCTGGTATCCTGTACCCGGTATGCATCGTTTTGTAACGGCCCTGATAAAAAATACGAAACAATTATTGCACATCTCCGGTTATCATGTACACCGCAGGGAAACAGGATTGTGCCCCGGAAATCCATACCAGAACAGATGTTCCGCCTGATCCTCTGCGGTAGCCGGATTGAGCAATCATGAATACTATGACCGATATCAAACGAATCCTCGGATTCCTGCTTCTCTTCACCTGCATGATTGCAGGTGCCAGTGCTGCCGGATCTCCTGCCGCTGACTTTTACGCGACGCCTGAAACCGGCAGCGCTCTATTGACCGTCGAATTCACAGACATATCCGCAGGGGATGCTTCCGGCCGGGCATGGTACTTTGGTGACGGGATCACCGATCCTGAGTGGACAGAGACAGCACCGGATGCCGGGTGGTCGGCACGGGGAGGCCATTCAATGGTCGTCCTTTCCGATGGGAGCATTCTCCTGATGGGTGGCCTTGAAGAAGATGCCTACACCCATGATGTCTGGCGATCAGAGGACTCTGGTGCCACCTGGAGCAGGGTTGCCGATGAGCCCCGCTGGGGACCCCGGTTATACCATTCCAGCCTTCTCCTCGCAGATGGCAGTATCCTTATTATGGGGGGCTTGTTTTGGGATGGGGAGCAATTCTACGAATATAACGATGTCTGGCGTTCAACCACCAAAGGCGCTCTCTGGACTAAGGTTGCCGATGAAGCCGCGTGGACGGCCCGGGATGGCCTTACCAGTCTTCTCCTTCACGACGGCAGCATACTCGTAATGGGAGGATGGGATAGAATCGGCCAGAAGAACGATGTCTGGCGTTCGAATAATAACGGAATTTCCTGGTCTCAGATCTCATACCGGGCCGATTGGCCGCCTCGGGCATACCATTCCAGTGTTCTCCTCTCAGATGGCAGTATTGTCCTGATGGGAGGCTACGTTGAAGATGATGATGGATGGTCATATTACAATGATGTCTGGCGTTCAACCGACAACGGTGCCACCTGGACTGAAATGACATCGGATGCAAAATGGTCCCCCCGCGATGGCCATACGAGTGTTGCACTCCCTGATGGCGGCATTCTTCTGATGGGAGGCATGAACAACGAAACAAGGTATGGCGATCTCTGGCATTCGGCAGATTTTGGTGCCACCTGGACTGAGCTCACTCCTGAGACGGGGTGGCATGCACGGGATCGCCATTCAAGCGTGCTCCTTCCAGATGGGAGCATACTTGTAGCAGGCGGCTGGTCATATGCCGGGGATGACGAATATACCTACTACAACGATGTCTGGCGGCTTGAGACGGCCGATTCAACAGCAGAGAATCCCACTCATATCTATGAGGCTCCCGGCAGCTATAGCGTCACACTCCGGGCATTCAATGCAGCAGGGATTTCCACCATCACAAAAGGGGATTTCATAACTGTCACCGAACCTGCTCCGGCAGAGACACCGGCTCCTCCGGCAACCCCCGAAAATGAAGTGACACCGGTTCACACGCCAACTCCGGAGCAGTCGCCGGTTGTCTATGCGCCGGTTCTGCTCATGTTCGCAGGGATGATTGTGGTTTGGGTTCGAAAAGAGGAATAATCTTTACCTTATTTTTGGAATAGATCCCCTCTTTTTGAGTCTCTTCCTTTGATCAATAAGGGGCAGTTTTAATTGGCTGCTTTTGCGCGTTTTTCTTGTTTTTCCAAAGCTACGTCCAGATAGAGATCTATTGCCCCATGACTATTCCGAATTGCTTCATCCCTTGTCGTTCCCTGGGAGTGGCAGCCTTTCTGTGCGGGGCAATGGACTGAGAATGTGCCATCCTCTTCTTCTTCCAGTACAAAATCAGGCTTCATTGGCAACACCCTTTCATCTCTCTCATTTGGGATGAGTACTTTATTATATATTCGGCATTTATCATGAGGAATTGTTTGATTAAATTTTCAATTCTTTCATCAAATAGAGATTTCTTTCAATATGGAACGTATAGGGTATGGTTAGGATTACAAATATATGTTCAAACGTTGATTTTGTAAACATAGTCTTCAGAGCGAATCAGGAGAATGAGGTACTGTTCATGACCATTGGGGAACGTATCAGGGTGAGAAGAAAGTGTCTCGGGCTGTCTCTGCGCGATCTGGCAGAGAAGATCGAGAGATCGCATACAACTGTGGATAAATTTGAAAAAGGTCTTCTCGTGCCCGATTCAGGGGTATTGATCCGCATCAGCGATGTGCTTGAGATGCCGCTTGCGGCCCTACTCCGGCCGTCCCGCCATACCCATGAGATACCAGATGGCCAGATCAGTTTCCGGACAAAAAAGATCACAGGAAAAGAGAGGACCCGGATTGAAGCAGAGACGAAAGACTGGCTGGAGCGCTATCTCTCCATTGAAGAGCTGAGCGGAATCCGCAGAAGATTTGAGATGCCCGCAGGATTCCCAAGAGAAGTATCATCCTATGATGAGGTCGAGACTGCTGCAGATGATCTTCGAAAAGTATGGGATCTTGGGACACACCCTATCGATAATCTCACCTCATTGCTTGAGGATAAGGGCTTGAAGATTGGGATCATCAGGGGCATTACAAAGTTTGATGCCCTCTACACCCGTTTTGGGGATGATCTTGTCATCCTGATGCGAGCCGGACTTTCCTACGCACGGCAGAGGTTTACCCTTGCCCATGAGCTTGGCCACTGCCTCCTGATACCAGTGGACGGTATGGATCATGAAAAAGTAATGCATCGGTTTGCAGGGGCATTTCTGGTTCCTTCCACACGAGTATTCTTTGAACTTGGAGAGAGCCGCCGTCATATATCGGTTCACGAACTCACGATAGTGAAAGAGAAGTATGGACTATCAATGAGTGCATGGATATATCGGGCATCGGATCTTGGTATTATTTCCGCAGATACCCATACCCGGATGAGAAAAGAGTTCTCTACACTTGGATGGAACAGAAAAGAACCTGGTGATGAAAAAGCAGGCGATGATCCTGTTTCCTTTGAATCACTTGTCTATCGATCCCATGCAGAAGGTATCATATCGACCTCAAAAGCAGCAGAACTCCTGAATCAGCCTATTGCTGAATTTTTTATTCTGAATGGAGAAATATCCCGTGACAACTCATCCCTCGTATGTCATTGATACGAACGCGATCATCGATCTATATAAAGCGGATCTGATACCGAATCTCTTTTTGCTACCCTGTAGATTCGTCGTCACTGATTTCGTTCAGAAAGAGCTGTTGCATCCTCCGTTTGCAGCACTCGTTGATATGGGTCTCTCTGTTCAGTCTCTCAGCTCAGATTCGGTTCAGGAATTAATGGATCTGATCGACAGGTATCCACACCCCTCCTATGCCGATCTCTCTGTTCTCCTTCTTGCCAAACAGCTACACAGACCGCTCCTGACCGGTGATCGGGCGCTCATCCACGTAGCGGTTGCGCACGGAGTTGAATGGTGTGGCACTTGCTGGCTACTGGATTACATGGTGAACTCTCACGTGATAACTCCTGAAATGGCTATTGGTGCATGGCAGAGGATGCGTTCACACGGGCGTAATCCGCCACGTGATGAATGTCAACAGACTATCATTCAATGGAAGAAATATCGGGGAATATTCTGATCTTCTCAGGAAGAGCTCTCAGGTGAGATCCATCCTCTTTTCTATTCCTGACAACACATCTCTTCTCCCCATCACACCGATGCCTTCCTGAAGAGAAATGCCCCGATAACAATCATCACCATTGTGCTCACGCCAAGCACCGCCAGGCATACAAGCGGGTGGATGGCTGAGGTGCCGAGCAGCCCGTACCGGATTCCTTCTACGCCATGGGTGAGCGGGTTTAGCAGTGTCAGGGGGATGATCCATCCGGGAAGGCTTTCAATCGGGAACAGGGCGCCTGAGAGGCCGAAGATCGGGAAGATCACAAAGTTCATGATCAGCTGGAACCCGTGCATATCCTCCATCCTTGACGCAATGGCGATCCCAAGTGCTGCAAAGCAGATGCCGATCAGCGTCATGAAGAGGAAGGCTATGAGAAAGCCGGATATGGAGGGAATACTGATCCCAATAAGAAGCGATAACACAAGGATGAATGCCCCCTGGATGACGGCAGTCGTAGCACCTCCGACGGTCTGGCCGAGCATGATCTCTAGCCGTGATACCGGTGCGACCAGTGTCTCTTTTAAGAATCCAAACTGCTTGTCCCAGATGATCATGATCCCCGAGAAGACCGAGGTGAAGAGCACTGCCATGGCAATGATTCCCGGCACCAGGAACTGGAGATAATTCTCTCCCGTACTGCCCGGAATCTCAACAACAGCATTCAGTCCAAATCCAAGGGCCAGCAGGAAGAAGACCGGCATCCCGAGGCTGCCTGCGATCCTGCTCTTTGAACGGACATAGCGCTTTATGCTCCTGAGCCAGAGGGTATAGATGATATCCATCGCTAGCTCCTCCTCGGCATCATCATCCGCATCCGATCTGTTGCCCCTGCCTCTTCGTGCCGCATCTCCCTGCCTGTATAGTGGAGGAAGACATCCTCGAGTGTGGGCTTTCTGATCGAGATGGATGCAATCGTATGGCCGTCTCCTCCGATCAGGCTGAGGAGTTCGAGCAGGTGATCTTCAGCAGACCGGAGCCGGATGATCACCTGCCCGTCATACTGTTCTGCACCCAGAATCCAGGGTGCCCTGATCCTGTCTGCGATTCTGGCAGCATCCGGGGACGTTATGGATACCACATCCTCACCCACCTGGCTCTTTAAGTTTCCAGGCGTATCCATCGCAACGATCCTGCCCCGGTCGATGATTGCAACCCGGTCGCAGAGACGGTCCGCCTCATCCATGTAGTGGGTGGTGAGGATGATTGTGATCCCCTTTCTTCTGTTTAAGCTCTGGATATATTCCCAGAGATGGTTTCTCGTCTGGGGATCAAGGCCGAGTGTCGGCTCATCCAGAAAGAGAATCGATGGTTCATGCAGGAGGCCCCGTGCAATCTCCAGCCGCCGCCGCATGCCCCCGGAATAGGTCTTCACCAGACTATCTTTCCGGTCTTCCAGCTCAACAAGCCGGAGCATCTCATCAATCTGCTCTTCCCTGATCGCTTTTGGGATGCGGTACAGCCTTCCGTGAAAATCCATATTCTCCCATGCGGTCAGCTCTTCATCCAGACTCTGATCCTGGAAGACGATCCCGATCTCCTTCCGGACGCCATCCTGATCTTTTATGATATCGATCCCATTGAGAAGAGCCCTGCCTGATGTCGGCTCCAGCAGGGTGGAGAGCATGGAGATGGCGGTTGTCTTTCCGGCACCATTCGGGCCGAGGAGGCCGAAGATCTCTCCTTCCGGGATCTCAAATGAGATGCCGTCAACTGCTGTAAAATCTCCGAATCGTTTGGTGAGTGTATCCACGAGGATAGCCGTCATCCGGATCTCTCCTCATCTCTGAGCTCTAGGAGCCTCTTTTTACATCCCCTGAGAATCTCCAGTGCTTCTTCATGCTTCTCTGTCGGCAGGGTATGGATATACTCCCGTATCTCCCACATCATCTCCCGAAGTGACGCACGCTCCTCTCCAAAGATTCTGGTATGCAGGGTTTTAAGGAGGAGTAGCTGTTCTCTGGACTGGTGACGGCATGCCTTAATCGCTGACAGCACCTCTTCCCCCGCACTGGTAAGGCTATAGATTGTCTTTGAGCGTATTCCTGTTTCTTCTTCGGTAACGAGCCCTTCATCGGCGAGGCTGTGGAGCAATGGATAGAGCGTTCCCTTGCTCGGCACCCATGCTCCGGCTGTCACCTCTTCAATCTCTTTCAGGAGATCATAGCCGGTTTTTGGTTTACAGTGGAGGGAATGGAGGACATACAGGGAGATTAATGATCTGGTATGGCCTTCTTCAGTGGTGTAGTGCAGTATGCCTCTCATTGTGGGATGACTCCTCCTCATTATAGTTCTATTTCGAACCGTTTGATAATGAACAGTACGTAATCATACTATATCAGCATATCGAATGAGGCGATCCTCTCCTGCCTCTCCGGACCATATGGTAGGGATTGCGTCTGCCCGTGGTACCAGAGCCTATTTACCTTCCCCGGACAATTTTCATCCAGAGGATTCTGTATGCCGGATGAGTGGAAGGTGACGGTCACCGTGACCCTGAAAGTGGGGGGTGCATCGACAATGAAAGAGGCTGAGACTGTTGCGCTCGAACGACTGCTCGGGCTCATCAGGAGCGGAAATGAGATTCCCTGGGAAATTGATGTCGTTCCGCTCAGGGAACCGAGGGAGCCACGAAGCGATGAGCCACTCTTTGGTGTAAAATGGAAATAGTCTCTTCGATGGTTTTCCGGGAGGTGCTCTACATCCACCTCCCGCATACAGAAGACGCCCCTCTTATCTCTTTCAGAGACACATGATCTGGTCACGCATGTATGATATCGTCGTCGTCGGGGGAGGGCCTGTCGGGGCAACAGCCGCACGGTTATCTGCTGAAGCCGGTCTCTCGACACTCCTCATTGAAGAGCATGCAGCTGCCGGCCATCCGGTCCAGTGTGCCGGCCTCCTCAGTTCGTCTGCCTTTGCGGAATGTGAGGTAACAGATCGTTCTGTTCAAAATACCATTCAGGGTGCCCGGATCGTCTCGGAGAAGGGGAGTGAACTCCTCTTTGATGCAGAAAAGACAAAGGCGTATGTCGTTGACCGTGCCGCACTTGACCGCGAGATGCTGCAGGCGGCAGCAGCAGCCGGTGCCGATATCCTGATGAAAACCTATGCAGAATGGAAAAAGCCCGGTTTCATTACGACACGGGGCGCCTCCGGGCAAAAGGAGATCCCCCATCGCATCTGTATCGCAGCAGACGGGCCCCGGAGCGGGATTGCACGATCTGCCGGCCTGCCACGCCCCCGGTATCTCCTTGCAGGCATTCAGGCGGATATCGTTCTTGACCGTGACCCCCGGTTTGTCGAGCTTCATCCGGATGCCTCGCCTGACTTCTTCGGCTGGGTGATCCCGATTTCGGATACGAGGGCGCGGGTCGGCCTCTGCGGGCTGACGGATATCCCTGCCCGTTTCTCGGCTTTCATCAAAAATTATGCCCCTACATCCGTCCATTGTGTTACAGGAGCAATCCCCCTAGGCCCTCCCGAACAGACCTATTCGGATCGCCTCATGGTCTGCGGGGATGCAGCAGGCCTTCCAAAGCCCACCTCGGGCGGGGGTATCTACACGGGAATCCGGTCGGCACGGCATGCCGTTGCAACTGCTGTGCGGGCCTTTGAAGTGGATAACACGAGAGCCGAGGCCCTCTATACGTACCAGCGGCTCTGGAAGGCGGATATAGGGAGGGAGCTTGCCCTCGGGCTGAAGCTCTTTGAGATGCGGGGGAAGCTGAATTCTGATGATATCGATTCAGCCATACAGGCACTCTCGGATCCTGAGATCCTGAAGATCATCGTGGAGGACGGGGATATGGATCGGCCGGGAAAGCTGGTCCGCCGCCTCCTCTTCAGGCCTGAACTCCTTCCGCTCTTTGGGCGGCTTGGATTGATGCAGCTGCTAAGGGGTATTACGTGAAATATTATATCGAATAATTAGTAATACTTATTATCTATTGAGTGCGATGATGTTCTGGTGTTCTCATGCACATACCTGATGCATTCATGCCAATCTGGCAGGGTGGGATCTACTGGATCATTGCCCTTATCTTTATTTTCCTTGCCCTGAAGTGGGCGAGGAATGAGCTGACTGAAGATAAAATCCCGATGGTGGCGGTTCTCTCCGCCGGAATCTTCGCGATCCAGGCCTTTAACCTGCCGGTTGGCTTTGGGACGAGTGGACATCTTGTCGGAGGCGCACTGGTTGCGATCCTGCTTGGCTCTCCCTATGCAGCCGTCTTCGTCCTCACACTCGTCCTGATCATCCAGGGTGTGATCTTTGGTGATGGAGGGCTCACAACAATGGGTGCGAATATCCTCAATATGGGAGTGATTGGTGGGTTTATCGGATACTACTCCTATTGGGGGCTTCATCAGGCAACGAAGAAGGTATATCTCTCCGCTGCAATTGCTGCATGGCTTGCCTGCTTCATCTCAGCACTTGCCTGTGCTGTGATGATGTGGCTTGCAGGTACCTTCCCGCTTGTCCCGGGTCTGGTGGCGATGGGAACATATCATGCGCTCATCGGTATTGTTGAAGGGGCGATCACCGCTGGAGCTATCTATCTCCTCCTCCAGGCACGCCCGGAGTTCTCTGATGCAGTCACCGGGGTGAATGCAGCATGAAGAGCGAGCAGTTTATCATGATCGGTCTTGTTGTGGCGATCCTGATCGGAATCGTCGCTGTCTTTGTTGCATCCGGCAATCCCGATGGCCTTGAGAGCACTGCTCTTGTTGTTCAGGATCAGAAGGCGCTCTTAGGCGATACCCCGGATGATGCCGAGATTCATGAAGAGGAAGAAGGAAGATTTGCATATGAATCCCCTTTTCCTGATTATACAATGGGAGAAGATGGGGGGAAGATGGGTGAACTGGCCGTTATTGTCCTTGGCACGATCATCGCCCTGATCCTCGCTTTTGCTATTGGAAAAGTCGCAATGGCGAAGAAATCATAATCTTTATCTCCTATTTTTTACTATTTTACCATATTCCTCATGCATTTAATCGAAACAAGAAATCTCTGCTATCTGTATAGAAACAACGTCCTCGCACTGGACGGGATTGATTTTGTAGCACCCCGCAAAACAAGCATCGCTCTCCTCGGGCCAAATGGGGCGGGAAAGAGTACCCTTTTCAAGCACTTCAACGGCATCCTGACGCCAACGTCAGGCGACGTGCTGGTGCGTGGGGAGGCGATTACAAAGAAGAATATTGTGGATATCAGGAAGTTTGTCGGGATCGTCTTCCAGAATCCCGATGACCAGATCTTCTCCCCCACCGTCGAACAGGATATTGCATTTGGCCCGACAAACCTGGGCCTTGATCCCGAAACGGTTGCACACCGGGTGGATAGCGCTGTTTCCATGCTGGGGTTAGAGGATCTCCGCACCCGCGTTCCCCACCACCTCTCGGGTGGCGAGAAGAAACGGGTTGCTATTGCCGGGGTGGTTGCGATGGAGCCACAGGTGCTGGTTCTTGATGAGCCGACAGCCGGTCTTGATCCCGGCGGTGTGGAAGATCTGCTGGCGTTTTTAAAGACCCTCCCTGATAAGTACGGGATGACGATCATCTTCTCGACTCATCAGGTCGATCTTGTGCCTGAGATCGCCGATCTTGTCTATGTGATGAACCATGGCAGGATCACAGGTTCCGGCACCGTTGATGAGATCTTCTCCCATGACGAACTCCTGAACTCAACCCGTCTCCATATCCCGCCGCTCCCACGGCTTATCAGGAAGCTCAGACAAGACGGCGTTTCGATCGATATGGCATACCGGTACAGTGATGCTGAAGCGTCGTTCTTCAGGGCATTTGGCAGGCAGCCATGATCGAGGAGCTCTTTGCAATCGAGGAGGAGTCGTACCGGGATAGCATTGTTCACCGGCTCGATGCACGGGTGAAGCTTATTCTCACTATTGCTGCGATTATTGCCGTTGTGTCCTACCCATTTGAACCGGATCTCTACCTCGTATCCGGCGGATTCCTGCTCCTCCTTATCATCCTCTTTGGACTCTCAAAGACCGCTGTAAAGACGTACCTCATCCGCCTTGCCATGATTCTTCCGTTTGGATTCTTCATCATCGTCGCTCAGATATTCTTTAAAAATCCCCGTTATACGGAATTCACCGTGCTCATCGATCTCCCTTTTGGTATTGCGGTGTACCAGGAATCGTTTCTCTTTGCGCTGATGCTCTCTCTGAAATTCATCGTCTGTGTCTCATTCATCATCCTCCTTTCAGGCACAACCCCGATGCAGGATCTCCTGGAGGGGGCGGCACGGCTTGGTCTGCCTGCGGAGTTTACGCTGGTCCTCGGGATGACGATCCGGTATCTCTTCGTCTTTGCCATCATGTACAGGCATATCCAGAATGCCCTTGCCACCCGATGCTTCAGTGCCTATAACCGGGCGCTTCCCTACCGGTACCGGATCTCCACCATCGCCTATACTATCGGCACTTTCTTCCTCCGCTCCTTCGAACAGGGTGAGCGTACCTACATGAGTATGCTCTGCCGGGGGTACGGCCGCTCCTCCTATATCTATATCACGAAAAAGCCTCTGGCATCAACTGATCGGCTGGTACTTGGGATGATCATGCCCTTCATCATCATCTTCCCCATCATCATCTACCTCCTCTGACCGCATCATTCATGTCATCTCACCGCAAGATGATTTTGTATGGAAAGCAGATTTGGCAGAGGTTTTGTTGTCAACCTCGTCCTCCTGAGCAAGCACTTCGCCCTCCCTCCTGAACAGGCATTCTATGGGGCATCCGATCATGTTACGGAGATGTCTGTCCCTCCGTCACTGAAAGGAACAGATGTCTCTGAACTGACCGAGCGCCTGAAGAAACTCATCCTCTGGCATAAGATTGGGATCAATGACAAACAGGATGCCGAGGCGGCAAAGAAGATCATCACGAAACTCGTCCTCGCAGTTGACCGGGAACTCGGAATCGAAGATCCCGATATGGGTTCATTCGACTGAGTTTCACAGGTCAACAGCCTTATTCGGTCATACGGGGAGAGCTATATCATCTTCGACAGCCTATATATGATGGTATAGCAGGAGGTATCGATCCCTCCTGTATGATGATGGCAAATGCGTATCTTTGGGCGTATTCCCTGTCATTTTGCCATAATCGGAGTCTTGCATGAATAGTACATATAACGCAGAACAGATCACCGTTCTTGAAGGTCTCAGTCCGGTACGTGAGCGGCCGGCGATGTATATCGGGAGCACAGACGGGAGGGGGCTGCACCATCTTATCTATGAGGTGGTGGATAACTCAATTGATGAGGCGCTTGCAGGATTCTGCAGCCATATAGATGTCTCAATCAATGCAGACGGCTCCTGTACGATAGAGGATGACGGGCGTGGTATCCCGATCGATACCATGCCCAAGTATGGGAAGAGCGCCCTTGAAGTGGTCATGACCATCCTCCATGCCGGCGGGAAGTTCGATAAAAACTCCTATCAGGTATCCGGCGGTCTCCATGGTGTCGGCGTCTCGGTGGTAAACGCCCTCTCGGAATGGATGGTTGCGGAAGTCTTCCGCGGCGGGCTTATCTACTCAATGCGGTTTGAACGTGGTGTTGTTGTCTCGCCCCTCTCTTCTGTTCCCGAATCAACAGATGAGCTGAAGCAGCGGCTGAAGAAACGTTTTGGTTCCGGCTTTGAATCAATGGATGCTGATGCCCTCTCTTCCTATACCGGCACACGGATCACCTTCAGGCCGGATTCATCAATCTTCGAAACCACCCATTTTGACTTTGATATCATCAGCTCACGCCTCCGTGAACTTGCTTTCTTAAATAAAAGTGTCAGAATACGTGTTCTTGACAAGCGGAGCGGTGACGGTGAAACCTTCTTCTATGATGGCGGGATCAGCGAGTTTGTCAGATACTTAAACGAGGGCAAAGAGACGCTCTTTTCTGATGTGATCTCGATTGCCAGAAAGGATGAAGAGAATAAGATGGAGGTGGATGTTGCTATCCAGTACAACAACGGGTACGGAGAGAATCTTTTCACGTTTGTCAACAGCGTCAATACCCGTGAAGGCGGTACCCATCTGGAAGGATTCCGTTCAGCCCTGACACGGGCGATCAACACCTCGGCAAAGAAGAATAACCTGATGAAAGGTGATTTCTCCTTAAAAGGAGATGATGTCCGTGAAGGGCTCTGCGCCATAATCAGCGTCAAGATTGCCAATCCCCAGTTCGAAGGACAGACCAAGATGCGTCTTGGGAACTCCAATGTCCGTGGTATCGTTGACTCACTCGTCTATAGCTGCCTCTCGGAATATTTCGAGGAGAACCCGAAGATCATCGGGATCATTACAGAGAAGGCTACCGCTGCTGCACGTGCCCGTGAAGCAGCACGCAATGCACGGGAACTTGCCCGGAGGAAGAGCACCCTTGAATCATCCACCCTTCCCGGCAAACTTGCCGACTGTTCAGAACGTGATCCCTCGAAGAGCGAACTCTATATCGTCGAAGGAGATTCGGCAGGCGGCTCGGCAAAACAGGGGAGGAACCGCAGATTCCAGGCAATTCTTCCACTGAGGGGAAAGATCCTCAATGTCGAGAAGGCAAGCGAACATAAGATCCTGAAGAACCTCGAGATTAACACCCTTATCTCTGCGATTGGAACCGGTATCGGGACGAATTTCAATCCTGACCGGGCCCGGTACCATGCAATCATCATCATGACTGATGCGGATGTTGATGGAGCCCATATCAGCACGCTCCTTCTCACCTTCTTCTACCGGTACATGAAAGAGCTGATCGATCTTGGGTATATCTACCTCGCCCAGCCACCCCTGTACAGGATTGCACGCGGGAAGAAGGAGGTCTATGTCTTCCGTGAAGAGGAGATGCACAAGGCCGTCGGGGAGATGGGCGAGACTGGTGTCCATGTCCAGCGATACAAGGGTCTTGGTGAGATGAATGCATCCCAGCTCTGGGAGACGACGATGGATCCCGAACGCAGGGTGCTGAAACAGGTCAGAATCGAGGATGCGATTCATGCAAATGACATCTTCGAAAAACTGATGGGTGAGAATGTCTCTGCCAGAAAAGATTTCATCAAACGCCATGCAGGGGAGGTGAAGAACCTTGACATCTGAAGAACCGGTAATGCCGGTGGCACGGGTCATCCCGGTCCCAATCGAGGAGGAGATGAAGAAGAGCTACATCGATTACGCGATGAGCGTCATCATCGGCCGTGCGATCCCTGATGTCCGCGACGGGCTGAAACCAGTACACCGCCGTACCCTCTATGCGATGTGGGGGTCAGGGAATACGTCTGATAAACCCTTCAGGAAATCCGTCAAAGCGGTCGCCGCAACGATGGAGAATTACCATCCCCACGGCGATTCTGCCATCTACGATACCCTTGTGAAGATGGCCCAGCCCTTCAGCTACCGGTATATGCTGGTCGAGGGGCAGGGTAACTTCGGATCAATAGATGGCGATTCTGCTGCGGCGATGCGATATACCGAGGCCCGGCTCACAAAGGCGGCTGAGGCGCTCCTGATCGATATTGAGAAGGAGACGGTTGATTTCATCCCGAACTTTGATGGATCGACAAAGGAACCAACGGTTCTTCCTGCACGCATCCCAAACCTCCTTGTCAACGGTACAAGCGGGATTGCAGTCGGGATGGCAACCAACATGCCTCCCCACAATCTTGGCGAGGTCTGTACCCTTGTTGAGAGGTTCATAGAGAATCCTGATATTCCTGCGCAGGAGATCCTCTCGATCATGCCGGGGCCAGACTTCCCGACGGGTGGGCAGATTATGGGATCTGACGGTATCCTGAATGCCTACACAACCGGGTATGGGCGGATCATCGTCCGGGGCGTCTCCGAGATCGAGACCGGCAAGCGGGATGCTGAGCGGATCATCATCACCGAGATCCCCTACCAGGTGAATAAGGCACGGATGATAGAGAATATCGCCGAGCTCGTCCGTGAGAAGAAGATCGAAGGGATTAGCGATCTCCGTGACGAATCTGATAAGGATGGTATCAGGATCGTCATAGAACTGAAGAAGGGGATCAATGCACAGGTTGTTCTGAATCTCCTGTATAAGCATACCCAGCTCCAGACGACATTTGGCGTCATCAACCTCTCAATTGTTCATGGCCAGCCGAAGGTGCTGCCGCTCACAGACATCCTCAGGCACTTCCTCGCCCATCGGGTGGAGGTTGTCAGGAGAAGATCCGAGTTTGAGCTGAAAAAGGCCCGTGAACGGTTCCATATCCTCCTTGGTCTATTAATCGCACTCGACAGAATCGATGAGGTTATAGCAACCATCAGGGGATCGGCCTCTGTTGAAGAAGCGAGCGCTGCCCTCGTATCCCGGTTCGGGCTCGACGAGATCCAGGCGGATGCGATCCTGAAGATGCAGCTTCGGAGGCTTGCTGCGCTTGAGCACCAGAAGATTGTGGATGAGAAGAACGCCCTGGAAGCGGAGATCGCACGGCTCATGGAACTTCTCTCAAGTGAAGCTGCAATCCTCTCGGTTGTAAAGGATGAAACGCGGGAGATACGTGAAAAGTTCAGCGACCCACGAAGGACAGAGATCGCACATTCGGCTGATTTCCTTGATAGAGAGGCGCTGATCGAGGAGAAGAAAGTCTTTGTCGCCCTCACCGAGCACAACTACATAAAGCGCATGCCGCTTGATACCTACCGGCAGCAGCGGAGAGGTGGGCGTGGCATCATCGGCATGTCCACAAAAGAAGAGGACTGCATCAGTTCAGTCTTTGTCGCATCCACCCATGATTACCTCCTCTGCATCTCCGATCAGGGGCGGGCATACTGGCTGAAAGTCTATGATATACCGGAGAGCACGCGGACCTCGCGTGGGAAGGCGATTGTGAACCTCCTGAATATCAATAATGAGACGATCCAGGCAGTGATCCCGGTTTCTGAATTCAGGGACGATCGGTTCCTCTTCTTTGCAACGAGGAATGGAACGGTTGTGAAGATCGCTCTCGATCAGTTCTCCCATCCAAGGCAGACAGGGATCAATGCGATCAAGCTCCGTGAAGGCGATAGCCTGGTTGATGTAAAATGGACCGATGGTGATCGAGAACTGATCCTGACGACCCGCCATGGGCAGAGCCTCAGGTTCCATGAAGAGGCGGTCAGGCCGGTTGGCAGGGGTGCAATGGGGGTCCGCGGCATCTCACTGAGAGATGGCGATCATCTCCAGGCAGTAACGGTCATCCATAACGATCACCTCCTGACGATCACAGAGAAGGGCTATGGCAAGAGGACGGATTTCGATGAGTTCCGCGGCCATGGCAGGGGAACACTCGGTGTCCGGAACATCGTCACCGATAACCGGTCCGGGATGGTTGTCGCCTCCCGTTCAGTCTCGGATACTGATGAGATCATCGTCATGACGGCGTCCGGGATTGTTATCCGGACCCGTGTAGACGAGATTGCAATCCAGAAACGGAGCACACGCGGGGTCCGGGTCATACGGCTTGACGAGGGTGATCGGGTCACCGGATTTGCTATCGTCACGCAGGAGATGCTCACTTCACAGGAAGAGGGCGGATCAGATGAAGATCACAATGAATAGATAGGGGAGGCACTATTCCCTCTCTATGTACCAGACAACCATCCACCTGAAGACCTCAGGGGAAGGGGATGTCATAGATATCACCCCTTTTGTTTTGGATGCCGTATCAAAGAGTGGAACCGAAACCGGGATTGTGCACCTCTTTGTGGTGGGATCAACTGCTGCCCTGACGACGATCGAATACGAGCCCGGTGCAGTGGCTGATCTTCGCAAAGCTTTATCGCGGATTGCTCCTTCGGATGCAATCTACGCACACGATGACCGGTGGGGGGATGGCAATGGCCGATCCCATGTACGGGCGGCGATCATTGGCCCCTCCCTGTCAATACCTGTTGTTGAGAAGAGGCTCCTCAATGGAACATGGCAGCAGATCGTGCTTGTGGAACTGGATATCCGCCATGCCAGAGAGCGGAGCGTGGTTGTAACAATTCTTCCCTGAAATCCTAGTCGAGTGGAATCGATTCGAGCTGTGAAACGAGTTCCCAGATCCGTGTACGTGCATGAACCGGCATATTCGGATCATTGCTGACCTCGTCAATCTTCGAGATCGCAGTTGCCGCACGGAGTCCCGGTGCCATCTTCTCATCGAGGAGGATGTTCATGGTCTCGTCAGCTACACGCCGGATATTCCTTGGAATTGTGTTATCATCCTTCATCATCTGTAAAATCTGTACACAATTTCGTATTGTATTGCTTGTTTCTGCCAATTGGAACCCTCCATCTTGCTCTTTACTATTCCCCCTGTAGGTTTATATAGTTTCATGGATGGAGGAGTATCTTTCATCATCATGTGCTGCCTATATAGATCTGGTTTTTTATGGCAGAGATTGATGAGATAATGGCTGAATACCTTCTGAAGGGTGCGAAGATGCTGGCGAAGACCTGTCCTGCCTGCCACGCGCCGATCTTTGAATTCAAAGGCCAGCAGTTCTGTGTGGTCTGTGCCGAATCCGAAAAGGAGGCGGCTTTGGCGGATCCTGAAATGCCGGTTGATCCGATCCCCGCAAACACAATGCCAGCTGATCTGCCGATGCAGGTTCTCCCGGCTACTAACGGGGATGTGGGTATTCATCGGTACCAGAAGAGCACTGACATCCCCTCCTGTGTCGATCCTATCTCAGATACGATGGTGCTGCTCTGCAGGAGGATTGCAGATGAGCCCGATCCCGCCCGCTGCCTTCTCTATATGCAGGCGATCAGGGAAGGGGCTCTCTCGATTGCGACTCTTGCGGATACTAATCCGCATCATCATCGGAAAGAGAGATAAAATTCCTGATACTCGCCTGTATCTCCTCTTTTCCCTCTTCTCTTTCGTTTTTTTTCTGGAGGCGCTTAACTCCGCCTGCCATCGCCTTTTCACGCCGTGCCGAGACCCACCGGAATGTCTCGTCGCTTGTGCCTTTTGTCACAAGCACGATGATCATACCTGCTGCGCTCCTGCCGGTCCTACCTTTCCGCTGAATGCTCCGGATCTCGGAAGGCACCGCTTCGTAAAAGATGACGAGATCGGTTGAGGGGATGTCAAGGCCTTCTTCTCCAACGGAAGTGGCGACAAGAACATGGTACTCCCCTCCCCGAAACCTCTGGATCGCCTCGATCTGTTTCTTCTGTGATAGTCCTTTCTCCTTCTGTTTTGATGCCTGCCCGACAAACCGGCAGGCTGAGATGCCTTCTTCGGTGAGGTACTCAACAAGCATGGAGACCGAGTCACGGTAGCTTGCAAAGACGATGATTTTACTCTCCGGATCATCAATGAGCTGGTGTTTGATGATATCTGCGGTGATTTTTGCTTTTGGATGGATCTCTCCTGATATGCCGGTGATGATCCGTATAATCTCAGAAAAGCGGTAATCTGCGACCATCCTCTGGCTTGCCTTGCTCCCCTTCTTTGAATTGCCCTCGGTGTTGAGCTTTTCGAGATAGAGGGAGAGCGCACGGGATCCCTGTGACTCTGCCAGGATCACGGCATGCCGCAATTTCATGATCTCGCCATAGAGTGAGGCAGCCTGGTAGGCACGTGCCTCTCCTTCTGTGATCCGCTCCTGGATTGTTGCATAGAGTTGGGAGAGTACCTTCATCGAGAGTCCCTCACGTTTTGGGAGCGGGTACTGGAGTGCTCCCAGGGCACCGATCCGGCTGTCGATCATAGCGTTTGTTATCTGGACGATCCGTTTCAGTGGCGGCGGGAGCTCGACGGTGATCACCTCCAGTGTCCGTTCATGGATATAGGGGCTCACATCGGGATCGCTTTCCTGTCTTGTCTCCACACGGGTGATCCCAAGATGGGTGCAGACCTCGCCAACCCGGATCTGGTCGCTTCCAGGGGATGCGGTCATCCCGAGGATTAAGGGTTTTTCTGCCTGTTCGAGATACTGTTCTGTAAGGTGGGTATAGGCATAATTGCCGACTGCCCGGTGGCATTCATCCACGATTAAAAGAGAGACATCCGAGAGGGAGTAGCGGCCCTTGAGAACGTCGTTCTGGATTACCTGCGGGGTGGCGCAGCAGACCCGGCAATTTTCCCAGAGCGTTGCCCTTTTTTCAGGAGGGGTGTCCCCGGTGAAGCTGATACAGTCTGAATCCTGTGGATCAGGCAGATTGAGAGTGGCCTGAAAAAAACGGAGATGCTGGTCAACGAGCGGCTTGGTGGGGGCGAGGATGAGAACCCTGCCCCCCTCATTCAGGAGCCGGGAAGCGGCGACGAGAAGTGCAATCACTGTCTTGCCAAGCCCGGTCGGGAGGACGACGAGTGTATTCTCCTCAAGCGCCCTCATCGCAACTGCGAGCTGGTACTGGCGTTTCTGAACGGTATCCGGTCTGATATACGGATGCTGGATCGTCTCCATCGTCTAGTCCCGTGAAAACGGTATCTCACCCCTGATGAGCTTCCGGATGGTGGATGGGATCTCATCAATTCTGATCCTGATCTGCTGCATGCTGTCGCGTTCCCTGAGTGTGACGGAGTCGTCGTCTTTTGACTCATAATCAACGGTGATCGCATACGGCGTCCCGATCTCATCCTGCCGCCGGTACCGCCTCCCGATGGCACCTGAGTCATCATATTCGGCAAGGATCCGCTCTGCCCTGATGGCCTCTGTGATCTGTCGGGCAATCACATCGAGGCCGTCACGGTTCATCAGGGGGAAGACTGCCACCTGCACGGGGGCAATTGCGGGCGGGAGGCGGAGCACCGTCCTCATCTCGCCATCGACCTCGTCCTGGTGGAAGGCGTGTTCGAGTACAGCATAGCAGAGCCGGTCTATTCCGTAACTTGGTTCGATGACATGCGGCCTGACCTCTTCTCCCTGCACCAGCACCTCTTCGTCCCTGATCTCGAAGAATTCCCCTTCGATGAAGATCTCTTCGCCATCAAATTCGATTGTTGTGCCACCATCCTTCGGAACAGATGCGGCGATCTTTTCTCCGACTTCTTTTGCCCGGTTTTTGAACCTGGGTCCTAGTTTCCCCATCTTCGGAACAATGGCGCATCTTCGTTCGAGGCGGGGCTCCGGGTACTGGATGAAGACGGTCATCTTTTCTCCAGAGACCTCTGCATGTGCTGCGAGATCATAATCTGTACGGTCAGCTATCCCGACAGCCTCCACCCATCCGAACCGGGATGAATGGTACTCTGCATCCCAGCAGTCTGTTGCGTAATGTGCCCGCTCGTCTGGCAGGTGCTGGCGGAACCGGATCTTTGTGGGATCAACTCCGATCCTGATCATGAAATCATGGGTGACAGCGAGATAGTAGGCGACATACTCGCTTGCCACAAGGCCGCTATCAACTGCTTCCCGCATCGTGAGGGTGACTGCTTCAAGGTTTTCCTGCTGCTGCTCAATTCCAAAGAGCGGCATCCTGTAGTCTGCATAGCGGGAGAAGTTCGGATGGTTTTTTTCATCAGGGTGCACGAAGATCTCGGCTTCTGCCTGGGTGAATTCACGGAGCCGGATCATGCCCTGCCGGGGTGATATCTCGTTTCTGTATGATCTCCCGATCTGGACTGTGCCAAACGGGAGTGAATCGCGATAGAACCTGAGCAGACGCCCGAAGTCGGTGAAGATACCCTGCGCAGTCTCCGGGCGGAGGTACCCTTTCCGCTGTCCGCCGGGCCCGATTGAGGTCCCGAACATCAGGTTAAAATCAAAGACAGCTACATCCCCCAGAGGCTGTTTGCAGGCGGTGCATTTCTTATCTTTCAGCTCTTCGGCAAGCCGCTCCTTTGAGAGTGCCTGGGCATTCTGGATCTCGTATTCTTCTGCGACATGATCTGCCCGGAAGAACTCATGGCAGTGCGGGCATTCGAACATCTTGTCAGAGAAGCCTTTCAGGTGCCCGGAGGCAAGGTAGATCGGCTCGATACCAATTGTCGGGCATTCGATCTCGTAGTATCCTTCCCTGATTACATAAAATTCACGCCAGGTATCTTCGATCCTGCGTTTCATCATCGCGCCGAGGGGCCCGTAGTCAATAAAACCGGCAACAGATCCGTAAATCTCCCCGGATGGCCAGACATAGCCACGTCGCCGGAAGAGATCGATCACTTTTTCATATATATCCGCCATTGGCAACACAACTCTTCCTTACTCTTTGGATGAGGCGGTATTTGATATGATTGTCAGGTGATTGAACCGTTCTTCCCCATAAGCAAATTATTTATGGTATAAGCCCGATGAGATGTGAAGATCATAATAATAGGTCGATAAACACATGGCTACCACCAATAAACAAAAAGATCTTCTCAAGCTCTTCGCCGATATCACCAGTAAGACAAAGATCGTCGAGCCGATGAAGAAGATCCACGGGACATTACGCGACCAGGATGCAGTTGAACGTGAAATAGCGCTGATCATGCGTGAAATACTCGATGCAGGTCATTTTAAGACCAAACTCGAGCCGATTCAGCTTGCGCGCCTGATCACCCTCTATGATAATGGAAAAAATGATACCGAGATTGCACGGAGCCTTGGCGATGAGAAACTCTCAAAAACCGTTGCACGTGCACGTGTGAGGCTGAAGCTCTTCCGGGATCTCGATTTCAAAATGCCATTTGATCCGTCTGTCCTTGATGAGCTGCTTGCACAGGATCTCACGATGAAGGATATCTCAGAGCAGCTTGGGATCAGCCCGTCCACCCTCAGGGAGTACCGGCATGTCCTTGATGAGCAGAAAGATACCACACTTGATCCCTACCTTGAACGCATCCGCGATGTGATGGAGGATCGTGATCTGACAGAACAGATGACCCTTGCAGTCACAAGGGACAGTCTTGGTGATGCAATCGATATCACTGAGGCAGAGCTGATAGATATCAGCTAACCTTTTTTTATCTTCTCGCCCGATCTCTTCGCATGTACCTGACCTATTATGGGCATTCCTGCATCCTGCTGGAAGGCTCAAGGCGGATTCTTGTTGATCCCTTTATCCCAAGCGGCGATGCTCCACCGGATTCTGATCTCATCTGCGTGACACATGGCCATGCCGATCACCTCGGTGAGACGGTTTCATTGAAACGGCGGACAGTTGCGCCGAACGAACTGGCGAAGTACCTGGCTTCACAGGGAGTTCCTGCTGAAGCGCTGAATATCGGGGGCGGGATCACATTTGACGGTGTCAGGATTATAATGACGCCGGCGATTCATTCCTCCTGGATTGAGGATGCCGGTGGCGGCTACTATGGGGGGCCGGCTGCCGGGTACATCATCAAAATGGATGGCGTGACGATCTATCATGCCGGAGATACTGCACTGTTTTCGGATATGAAACTGATCCGGGATCTGTATCACCCGGATGTTGCCCTGCTCCCGATTGGGGATCGGTTCACGATGGGACCGGATGAGGCGATGATCGCCGCCTCCTATATCGGGGCGCCTCTTGTGATCCCGATCCATTACAATACCTGGGAGAAGATTGCACAGGATCCATCTGCATTCAGGCATGCGATTGAAGAGACGACCGATATGCGGGTTGCCGTCCTTGCTCCCGGAGAGCGGATTTGTATCGGGGATGCGAATGCTCATCAGTGATTGGGAGAAAGGGTATCTGATGAAATGGTATCTGATCTCTCTCTCGCTCCTTCTCCTCCTGACGGCAGGATGTGTCAGTGAGGCGGAACCGGCACCATCTGGCAGTTCCCTTGCCGGGGTGTGGGTGCATGACTATAGCTATCCGGTCTTCCTCTTCCAGTTCTATTCCAACGGATATGCGAATATCGCCTTTCTGTCGGTAGAAGATCCAGACCGCCCCGGCTATGCGCATGTTGTCACCGGCAGATGGGAGGAGTCTCCTGATGTGCTTGCGATCACCTATACTGCTCCTCTCTCCGGGAATGTGGTAACCCTCCACCTGAAGAAATCCGGGGATTATCTGGTTCTTGCTGGTGCAACGGATGCAAATGGATCGTCACTGGATATCCAGGAACTCGAAGGTATCCGGTTTATCCGGGGGGAGTCATATTCGGCTCCCCTGATGGGAGACTATCGGATCAATCTCATCTAGGCTGAGCGGTGGTATTCCTCAAGGAGTGCCTCCCGGTATGCCTCTTTCTTTTTTGTCGGGATATAATTGAACCGGGCAACCCTGAGCATGATCTCTTCAGCAATCGCCTGATTGCTGGTGAGTTTTTGTTTCTTCACCTCTTCGATGATCCAGTCGAGCTTGTCGATGCCGGTTTCCTTGCCGTCGACGAGGATCCGCTTGATCAGGATCTTGTCCGGGGGGGTTCCCCCGCAGACGGTGCAGTAATCGCCTTCATCTGCCATGCTCTTACTCCTTGATCATGGTGAGGGACATCTTGAACTTCGTGATTGCCGAGAGGGCATGCGGGGCATTTGCCGGGAAGATGATCGAGTCGCCTGCCTTCATCTCAAACGTCTTTCCTTCAAGCCAGATCTCGCATTCGCCATCCAGGATGGTGACAAGGGCATCAAAGGGTGCGGTATGCTCTGAAAGTCCCTCGTCTTCATCAAAAGAGAAGATGGTGATGTTGCCGTGTTTCTGCTTGATCACCATTCTGCTTGCAACCGTTCCGTCCTGGTACTCAACAAGCTCATCCAGCCGGATCACTGTTCCTTTGATATCATCACTCATATTCCAGACTCCTTTCTCTTTGCCTCGATGTGCGGCGACTCCGCGAATCGCCTTCACGGGGTTCTGCTCAACCGGGAGGACTCCCCCAGTTAATCCTTTGAGGTCTTCTGTTAAGAGCTTTACCGGATTGGGGGCTCCGGTAATGGTTGGGATCGGGTTTTCCTGATACTCCCAAACTGTATTCGTGGTTAATAATGGTTTGCCATGGCTCGTGAGTGAATCCGGGAGGCGTGTTCCCAGACCATCTATTTGATAGCATATCACGATGAAGGAATCCTTATGGATAAGATCATCAACTGGAATGAACTCTGGAAGGCAATTCATGCCAGTTCACGTCATCGTGTCGATAAGGAGAATGATCCCGGCAAGGTCTGGGATAAAAAAGCCGGTGCATATAACCGGATCACAAAGGATGAGAAGGAGTCGACGAGGCAGGAGCTCTCGATGCTCGACCTTCGTCCGACCGACACCGTCCTCGACATGGGAGCCGGAAACGGGCGGCTTTCTGTTCCGATTGCAGGCATGGTCTCGCATGTCACCGCCCTGGATGCGTCTGCCGGGATGCTTTCACACCTTAAGGAGCGGATGGCAGCCGAAGGGAGGACGAACTACTCAGTGGTGGTGAAGCGGTGGGAGGATGTTGTGATCGGGAGCGATATCCCGGAACATGATGTGGTGATCGCCGCCTTCTCGCTCGGCTTCTATGATGCCGGGGCGGCCCTTCTGAAGCTGGATGAAGCTGCCCGCCGCTCCGTTCATCTCTTCTGGCATATGGGTGAATGGCGTGAGCCTGCTGAGATGGCGTTGTATACTGCTGTTCATGGGGAGGAAGGAACCCGGAAGACAGGATACCCGGATGCCCTCTTCCTGGCAAATATTCTCCACGGGCTTGGCATCTATGCGGATATCAGGATCTACCGTGCCCTCTGGGAGACGGTGTATGATTCGCCTGAGGAGGCGGCTGAGCAGTGGATCACGATGCATGCACCGGATTATGAGGATCTCGATCTGGTCGCCCGGCATTTCAGGGAGCAGCTTGAGAAGGATAGTGAAGGGAAGTTCCATGAACGATCTGTCAGGAGGACGGCGATGATCACGTGGAGGAAGGGGGAGTGATGGGAAGGGGGAGACCTTCCTCAATCGCTGATACAGTGAACTGCATAGAGCGGAACTGACCTGATCTCATTATCCAGTCCAAAATTTTTTGAGGATATCCTGATTGCATATTCAGGATGATAGTATTCGGTAAATTGTGTAAGACTTTTTGAGCGGACGTTTCCTGAAGATTTCACTTCTATTGGGATGATATTGCCAGATCTGCTCTGAATGACAAAATCGACCTCCGCACTCCCCTTCGATTCCCAGTAATAGGGGGTATATCCGGCGACACGGAGTGCGAAGCAGACATAGTTTTCTGTCAGGATTCCTTTGATGGTATCCAGTTGTTTACTCTTCTGCAGAATGAGATGTGCGGGTAAGCTGAAGTGAGCACACAGGAGGCCGGTATCCGTCATATAGATCTTAAAAAACGATGGATTATGATGAACCGTTAAGGGCAGCACAGCTTCATTGACTTTATTGCAGATGATAATAATCCCTGACTCCTTCAGCCAGGTGAGTGCTGATTCATAGGTATTTGCCCGTGCTCCGGATTTTATTACACGATACTGGAATTTTTTATTGGGTTTTGCCAGCTGGGTGGGGATGCTCCGAAATACCTCCATAATTCGTGCTGTCTCTTCAGGAGCTGCGTATTTTGCCATATCTGCGATATAGGCATCACTGATATTTTTCTGGACGGAATGAAGGTAGTCCAGATCCTCCCGCTCCCTGTATTCGAGCACAGCACCCGGCATCCCTCCCACGACAAGGTAGAGCCGGAAGAGATCGAGAGCTGTTTCATGCAGTGACATTCTGGTATTGGAATTGTATGACTCTCTGATTAGATCCGCAAGTTCCGATCTTCCATTTGCCCATAAGAACTCTTCAAAATCGAGCGGGTAGAGGGATACCATCTCGACCTTCCCAACGGGAAATGAGTGGTGCTCCCGGTTCAGGGCAACACCAAGGAGGCTTCCCGCGGCAATAATATGATAATCGACCTGATCTTCGCAGAAGTATTTCAGGGATGTCAGTGCCCGCTCGCACACCTGGATCTCATCAAAGAAGAGGAGCGTATCAGAAGGAAGTATCGTCTGTCCATATAATGCGGAGAGTTCCTTAACAATTCTGTCAGGATTCAAATCACGGGCAAAGATGTTTGCTGCCTCTGTATTTGCCTCGAAATTTACATAGATTACATTCGAGTAGTGTGTTTTCCCAAAATCAAGGACCGAGTATGTCTTCCCCACCTGCCTTGCACCATACAGGAGAAGGGGTTTACGATTTGGGTCATCTTTCCATTGTTGGAATCTGACTGATATTTTTCGCTCCATAACTCTTCTCTTCACTTCTAACATGATAAAAGTGTTGCCTGAGTACACTTTTTGGATGTAAAAAGTGTCATCTGAGTACACTTTTTAGAAGATGGGCCATATTGTATTCCCTAAATATAGATATTATCCCCTCTTCATCTCCTCAGGAAACCATCTTCCCGACAGAAAAAGCTCTGTGGATTTCAATGCATATGATCAAATGATACTCTATTTGGGTATGTGATTCCTTAATCCTGGTAATGGCGGGGGGGGGAGTTTATTATGCCAGCGGATCAAATACAGGATAACCTGAGGAAGCTATGGCTGAGAGAAGTGCGGACTGGATGGAACAGGCAGATCGCGATCTCAGGATGGCACATCTGGCACGTGCTGAAGGATTCTTTGAATGGGCTTGTTTCATCTCCCAGCAGGCTGCAGAAAAGGCGATTATAGCAGTCTATCAGAGGGAAGGGGCTGTTGCCTGGGGTCATTCCAATACAGATCTTCTTCGCGGGCTTGAACAGAGACATCCTGTTCCAAAGGATATCCTGATATCAGCAAGGAAACTGGATCGCTTTTATATCCCGTCACGATATCCGGATGGTTTTGGCGAGGGAAAACCGGCGGATTTCTTTGATGGAGGTGATGCAGATGATGCAATCGGCAGTGCGGGAAGAATCATTCAATTCTGTGCGGGTCTTCTGGCTTGACTATGATCTGATATGGGAACGATTACAGGATAGGATCGGTCTCCTAAAATCACACCCGGAAATCAGGAAAGTGATCATATTCGGCTCATTCCCGGAGAAGCGGGCGGTACCGGGGAGTGATCTTGATCTTCTGATCATCGTCAATCCAACTGATCTCCCAATCCTTGACCGTATTGAACACTATCAGCCTTTATTTGAGGGGATCGGTATCGGGGTCGATATTTTTCCCCTGACTGAAGACGAGCTTCATATGCCTATTGCTCAAAAAGCACTCTCAGATGGGTTTCTTCTCTTTGAACGCTGATCTTTCTATCTGGTTGTAAAGATTCCGGGCGATTCGTTTTGATATGAGTGAAAGATATATGGTGATATGAGGAGGTTATTGAACAATTACTCGATGATCATGATGATCTGGATACTTCTCTCTGCTCAGGAAGGGCAAAAAGGGCAAAGGAGGCCATTTCTGAATACCGAAGGGGTGAATCCCTGACTGAAGACGAAATTAAAAAAATATGCCCTTTAATGACCTTTGAATTCCATTATTTAACTTGCGGGGGTAAAGGGGGCGGAGCGGGAAGTCCCGGGTCTTCAGGCCGGGGATGAAAGCGGAGCCGTCCTTTTTCCCTGCGATAGATATACCTTGTTGGGTGACGTATTATGATATACCTAACATGAAGTATAAACTTGATAGGTCAGCGCATTCGGTCTTTGCTCTCTATTATCATCTGGTGATAGTAGTAAA
>NZ_VOTZ01000023.1 GCF_024372745.1 Methanocalculus taiwanensis | reverse complement strand
ATATCCGGGAATATCAGGCTGAACATGGGGTTATCCTGCCCTATCGTGGGACAATCCATGATATCGGTCCATCGCTCACGCATAAGAAAGTGATTATCGAGAAGTTCCTCCAGAACATTCCAACACCAGATATTGCACGGATGACTCAGCATACTGAGGAGGCCTGTGACCGATATATCAAGTCATTTAAGAAGGTGAGGATGTTGTATGGGAAGATGAAACAGGTAGAAATTGCTCGAACACTGGAAATGAGCGAGCGATTGGTTCAAGAGTACATCCATCTCATTGAAGAGCAAGAGCATAAAAAGGAGGAAGTTAATCATGTTAGTTGAACAGATTTCAAGAGCCTCTGACATATGTCGTCATTTTAATTTATAACAGGCGTGTTGGATCTGAACACATCATATTTTTTACTCCCTACCTCCGTCTGACGGGTTACGTAATACCAAAGGATCTTTCCCTGTACCTCGTAATAGGTAACCCAGTAGCTATGTTTCAGAGTTGTTTTATTGAAACCACGGAGTTCTTCATAACTATCCATATCATGAGTTATGATCAGATCAAAGTTGCCGGCAAGGAGGGCCCCTTCATTCGACTTTCCGCCATAGTAGGTGATCTTTGACCAGCGATCATCTCCACGATAATACCAGTTGAGCGGCCATATGGTGTCAGTCGCAATACCAATCCGATCTGATGCATCAATCCACTTCATTACCAACCGGAGATCTTCAGAGTTCTGCACCTGCACAATCGGCTCTGCAATATCAGCCGGAGTAAACGCCACATGCATGGTCATCCCAAGGAGGATGAGTGTACCAACTACGACGATAACCATCTTGAGGCGATCAAGCCTGAAGGTTGCAACAAAGATCATCGGGAGCAGCTGGTGAAGGATGAGCCAGGGTACTTTCTCACCAATATACGCATAGATTGTAAGAGATGCAAACATCCACCAGATAGAGAACCTGATGAATTCTGTCTTCGGATCATAGACAATGCCGGGTTCAGGACGTCGATACCGGGAAAAAAGCCAATCCCTCATAGAGGATGGTGATGAAGATACCGGTATATCATCCTGAATTTCCACATTATTCAAACGCTGTTTCAGGGACGATGTATTTGCTGCTATGAAACCGCAAAGACCCATTCCTGCAAGCAGGATAATCGGCACCTCATAGAGGACAAAAAGTATCAGGTAGAAGAACCACGGTCCGCCGAGCCGCTGTATCCCATGCATCTCAGTCCAGTGTGAGATTGCCATCTGGCCAGCTTTGAGTACAATCTCAGGATGGACTCCAAATGAGGAGTAGAAGAGTGCAATGACACCCCCTGCAAGAACGGATGCAAGAAGAATATCGCGCTTCCACGTGGGAGGGAGAGAAAGACGCCGTGTCCAGAGGCAATAGATGAGGTAGGTGCCAAAGATCACAAGCACAATCGGCATATTCTCCTTGGCAGACATCCCCAGAGCCGCCGCAAGACCTGCAAGAAGGGCAAACCTTAGCCTGCCGGAGTTGAAGTACGCGAGAGCGGCAACCAGAAGCAGAAGAGAGAAGAACACAATGAAGATGTCATTTCTAAGAAACCTTGAGAAATAGACCATGCTCGGAGAGAGGGCCAGAAATAATGCCGCAACAAGCATCTGATTTTTATCAAGATATCCCATTCTATAGAGCGGATAAACGAGGGCAACAAGCAGGGTGCCAAGGAATGCCGGGAGAAGCCTCCCGACAAGATCAGAATCTCCAAAGATCGAGAAGAGACCAGCTGTTGCATAGAAGAGGAACGGGCCATGAAAGACGGGATTATAGATATAGGTGCCTTTTGTCAGCAGCTGGTACGCAAACCATGCATGCACCGCTTCATCATGATGAAAGAGCTTTAAGTCTAAAAAGGCAAATCGCAGAACAACAGTAGCCAGAAGAATGTAAATGAATAACGACTCCGGTTTCAGGAGCCATTTGTAAAATAAGGTATCCGATGCGGCTTTCATGCCGCTATCTCACGATGATCAGCCCTCAAGGACGATTTCGATGCCGATGTCCTTGGGTACCTGAATTCGCATAAGCTGGCGGAGTGCACGCTCGTCTGCATCGATATCGATGAGGCGTTTGTGAACACGCATCTGCCAGCGATCCCAGGTTGCTGTTCCTTCACCATCAGGGCTTTTCCTGATAGGAACGACGAGCCGCTTTGTTGGAAGCGATATCGGACCTGCAAGATTCACACCGGTTCGTTCGGCGATCTCACGGATCCGGGAACAGACTGATTCAAGTTTGTTATAGTCAGTCCCGGTAAGGCGTATTCTGGCTTTTTGCATAGGGAGTCACCGTAAAAGATGAGAAAATTATCTCATCTGCTTTGCTTTGATGTCGAGGACAATACCAGCAGCAATGGTGGATCCCATATCACGGACCGCGAAACGGCCGAGCTGCGGAAGCTCTTTTGCCTTCTCGATAACGAGTGGGCGTGTGGGGACGATCTTTACGATTGCAGCATCGCCCGCTTTAAGGAATGCCGGGTTCTCCTCTTTAACCTGACCGCTTCTCGGGTCAAGCTTCTTCTGAAGCTCAAGGAACGTGCATGCAACCTGTGCTGTGTGGCAGTGGAATACCGGAGTGTATCCAACTGAGAGGACGCTTGGGTGCTGAAGAACAACAACCTGTGCAGTGAATTCCTCTGCAACCGTCGGCGGTACATCAACCGGGCCACATACATCACCACGGCGGATATCATTCTTCGCGATACCACGGACGTTAAAGCCGACATTGTCACCTGGGAGAGCCTGGGGGTGCTCTTCGTGATGCATCTCGATGGACTTTACCTCTCCTTCCTTGTTTGCGGGCATGAATGAGACTTTCATTCCCTTCTTCAGGATACCGGTCTCAATACGGCCGACAGGGACAGTTCCGATACCGGAGATAGTATAGACATCCTGGATTGGAAGCCGGAGAGGCTTGTCGGTTGGCTTTTCGGGTTCTTTCAGGGTGTCAAGTGCTTCAAGAAGCGTCGGGCCGGTGTACCATGGAGTCTCCGGAGACTTCTTGGATACGTTCACACCGGTGAATGAGCTCATCGGGATGAAAATAGTCTCATCAGGCTTGAATCCAACCATCTTGATCAGGTCGGAGAGCTGCTTTTTTACTTCATCGAACCGGCTCTGATCGTACTTTACTGCATCCATCTTATTGACAGCGATGATCAGCTGGTTGATACCGAGTGTCCGTGCAAGGAAGACGTGCTCCTTTGTCTGCTCCATCGGGCCATCAGGCGCTGCAACCACAAGTACTGCGGCGTCTGCCTGTGATGCACCGGTGATCATGTTCTTGACGAAGTCACGGTGACCTGGACAGTCGACAACGGTAAAGTAGAACTTTGCTGTGTCGAATCTCTTATGGGCGATATCAATGGTAATACCACGCTCTCGCTCCTCTTTGAGGTTGTCCATAACCCATGCAAACTCAAAGGAGCCCTTGCCCTTTGACTCTGCTTCCTTCTTGTATCCGTCAATAACATGCTGGGGCACACTGCCGGTCTCAAAGAGAAGGCGACCGACAGTGGTTGACTTCCCGTGGTCGATATGGCCGATAACGGCTAAATTCATGTGTGGCTTTTCTGCTGCCATTCTCAATCCTCCACTCAGATAAGGACAATCATGCGTACATTCAGTCCAATGCGAGTATACTAGATTGGAATGAGAACTATATAAAATATTTCTCTTAATTTGGGTTAATTCCCAAAAGAAGCGATACAATGATGAACTATCCACACCTATCCTCACCTGATGAAGACATTACCGTTCATTCGAGGCAAAAACGACCGCATCACTGTTGAGTGCGCGACAGGAGAAGTTCCAATCCATACACGCTGTGTTCATTGCATCCACTGTGCCGGTATCCGGGATGCAAAGAGACTTGTGCCAAATCCCTATGCACAGGAGTTTCAGAAGCAACGGCGCGGATCATCAAATGAATTTGAACTCCTGACAGCCCAGACGATGTTCAACACGATTGTTGCAAAACCCTCAGCTGATGCAATTGAATGTGCAGATGAAAAGGGAGAGGGTTTTCATCCCCTCTGGGCACGCTAACAAACAGATCTCAATAACCAGTGACTATCAGCAGTGAGAGAAAAACCACAGCCCTGACTATCTCATTTGCAGCTCCGACGATATCACCATTAATACCCCCAAACAACCGCTCACCCCCAAAAAGCAGAACCAGCGTCGTTACTGATGCTCCAAAGAGGGCTGCGAAAATCGCCAATTGCTGAATCGGGAGCAGGAAGAGCGGGAGGGTCAGCGCCCACGCCGGAAGCACAAACCATGGTCGCCCACGCCAGAAGAGGTAGCTGTGGATCCCTTCGCGGAATGGGCGGCCAAGGGCGGTCAGAGATGCCATTGATGCCTTGGCAGACACTTCCGCCACTAGTACCGCCATAGGAATAAAAGGAAGTGAAGAAAGCGCGCCAAAGGAAATGAGCGTGATCATAAGACCAAGAGCAACACCACCCGCTCCCACCTGTCTGTCGGTCAGCGCACGAATCCTCACCTCTCTGCTCCCATGCGCCATCAGGCCATCGCCGAGATCAAGAAGTCCATCGAAATGATTACAGCCCGAAAACAGAAGCAGGAGCCCAAGGGCAATCGCGGCGGCTGCAATCGGATGAGGAATGAATAGAAGAGGGAGCGCAGCGAGCCCCCCTATCAGGTACCCGGCAAGCGGATAGAGGTAAGACCGCTCTGCAAATGCATCGAAATCTGCCGATCTCCCGATAGGAAATATTGTAGTGAATTGGAGCAGTGCTCGTATCCCCTCAAACAGGCTCATTGACTATCACTATAGAGTTTTGAGGTGCATCCGGCGATTAAACCCGCAATGGCATCATCGAGAAAGGGACCAAGAGTCGAGAGGATACCTGGCTTCTTCTGATCATACCTGGTAAATTCAAATCGTGCATATGT
Organism: Methanocalculus taiwanensis; assembly: GCF_024372745.1. Classification (GTDB taxonomy): domain Archaea; phylum Halobacteriota; class Methanomicrobia; order Methanomicrobiales; family Methanocorpusculaceae; genus Methanocalculus; species Methanocalculus taiwanensis. Next base: position 35,697 of record NZ_VOTZ01000023.1, on the reverse strand, counting down.
TCCTGCGATAACCTCGGCAATCGCCATCCCGATTATCTCATCAGCCAGAAGGAAGACCGGATCATCTGCAATCTCAGAATCTTTTCGTTTCATATATAGCTCATCTTCCAGCAGGATTGCTGAAAGGAGAAGCGCAGAGACATTCGGATCGTTCAAAGCGCGCCTGACATTCTTCTCAAGCCGGAAGCGCCCTTCTTCTGCGGAAAGGCCATGGGAGACATACAGCTCCATGCCTGCATCCAGTATTGCATCCATCTCAACGCCTGCACAGGCGAGGCGTTCTTCGATCTCAAACATAACGATCATTATCTTTGAAGTATGCCATACTTAATGTATATGGCATTTCTATCAGATGAAATCAGATATTCGCCACAAAGACCGGTATTTGCCCCGATACTTGCAAATACTGCACTATCAAAAGTTCCAGGAATCTCTGGCGCAGGTCCTTCGCCGGACAAGACCATATACACCCCAATCCTGGATGCCGAGCTGATCGTAAATGGAAGGATCACCAGCATGCCAATCCGCCCGGACACCCCGACAGGCTGCCCGACACCAGCAACCATCACCCGCGCGATGATGCAGCTCTGCAACCTCGTACCTTTCTTCATTAATGCAGGGCTTGAACATTCACCAACGGTACCCACCTATGATCTTTATGGTTCAGCCGGGGGAGATCCAAGATACGGTGATGCCGTACCTCATGCAGACGCTCTTTTTCATAAGGGGTATTATCTCGGAACATCCCTCTCAACACTCTCTGACATGCTTGTAATTGGAGAGTGTGTTCCCGGCGGAACAACAACAGCACTCTGTGTTCTCCGCGCTCTTGGGTATCCAGCCCGCGTCTCAAGCAGCATGGTAACAAACCCACATTCACAGAAAGAAGATATCGCTGATGCGATGAACAGGAGGCTAAAAGACGAAGGGAAAACAGAACCGCTTGATATCGTCTCGGCGACCGGAGATCCGATGATCCCTGTCGCCTGCGGTATGCTCAAAGGATTCTCCGGCGATGTGGTTCTTGCCGGAGGAACACAGATGCTGGCAGTTGCTGCTGTTGCCAGAGGGCTGAACCTGCGGGTTCCCCGTGTGGTTACCACAATTTATGTCCGTAACGATCCATCAGCAAATTTTGCCGAAATAGCTGAAGCAATTGGTGTTGCCCCGATATATGTCGATCCGGAATTTGGGGAACTCGGTCATACCGGCCTTGCGAGATATTGCATCGGGGAGGTCAAGGAAGGAATGGGAGCCGGAGGTGCGATGTACCTGGCGGCGGCTATGGACCACAGTCCATCCGAGATCAGAGCTGAGATCCTCCGGACTATAACAGCATACTCCTGAAGAGATAAGAGGGGCAAGCGCCAATAATAAGCAGGATATGCTACCCCTCTTTGTCGTCAATAATTATGGGCAGTTCAACCATCTCATCCATCGGATGCTCCGCGATCTCGACATTCCTGTGATGATGATCCCAAACACCACCATCCCGTCTGAAATAGAAGGGAGGTGCCGAGGGATCATCCTCGGTGGTGGGCCAAGTATCGATCGAATTGGCCGCTGTGCCGAATACCTTGACCTCGGCATTCCGGTGCTCGGCATATGCCTTGGCCACCAGCTGATCGCGCACTCACTCGGGGGCGAGATCGGATCTGGAAAAAGCGGTGGATATGGTGGTGTCGATGTGACCATTCGAAACCATGGAGGGATACTTGACGGTTATCCAGACACCATCCATGTCTGGGCATCCCATGCCGATGAAGTAAAGCGGGCGCCGGACGGGTTTACGATCCTCGCCACATCCACAATTTGTGAAATCGAGGCGATGGCATGCCATGAAAAGAGGATCTTTGGTCTCCAATGGCATCCGGAAGTGAGCCATTCAGAGAATGGATCTCTGATCTATCAGAATTTCAACGAAATATGCAAAGAATAAGAGATCTCAGCAGCCAGATCCGGAAAATCGGGTTCCAGTGCAGGGAGTGTGGGATCTGCTGCCGGGGTGATGAGGCAACGAGCAGGGTAATCGTTTCACCACCGGAGATCGATCAGATGCTATCGGCAACGAAACGAACACGTGATGAGATCGTTATACCCTATCCGGAATTTATAGAAGCCGAAAATGGGGCAACGTTTACCTTTGAATGGTGTCTGAAAAATGGGAACGGAAACTGTATCTTCCAGGAAGAGGGGGGGCGCTGCGCGATCTATTCATCCCGCCCCTGGATCTGCCGGACGTATCCATTTGCCCTTGACGGCGATACATTAACCGTATCTGAATGTCCCGGAACCGGAGAGGCGATGACACCGGAAGAGGCAGACGAAATCGCTTCTGATCTCCTGAAGAGGCAGAAGGCAGAAGAGGAGGAGGAGAGTGCGGTCGGGAGGATCTTCTCTTCACATACAATTCCAGAAGGAGCAAAAGTCGTCTTCGACAGCAGAGGAATGTGGAGCATTCATGGGTGAACTCAGGATTGTAGGAACTGCGCATGTTTCGCAGAAGAGTATCGATGAGGTAAGAACAGCCATCGCTGAGTTTGAGCCGGATATTATTGCGGTGGAGCTTGATCCCCCCCGCTATTCCGCACTGAAACAACAGGAGAGTGAGACAGAGGGACCCGGAATCTCTGAAATCATCTCATCGGGGAATATGACCCAGATGCTCGTCCAGTGGATGCTCGCCTATGTCCAGCGGAAGATCGGGATGAATGTCGGTATAGAACCGGGTGCCGAGATGAAAGAAGCGATCAATCTCGCCGAGGAGCGAGGTATCCGGATCGCGCTGATCGATCGTGATATCAGGATAACACTTTCCCGATTCTGGAGCGGGATGACTCTTCGGGAAAAGTTCAGGATGATATACGCGCTCGCTGTTTCGGTTACAGGCGTTTCCGGGGAAGAGCTGGATATTGATTCATTGACCGAACAGGATATTGTCACCCTGGCGCTTGAAGAGTTCAGAAAATTCTCTCCAAACGGAGCGAAGGCACTCATTGATGAACGTGATGCCTATCTCGCACATAGCCTCATCCCTCTCCTTCGTGGGGAAGAAAAAGTCCTCGCAGTAATCGGAGCGGGACATGTCGGGGGCGTAACCAGACACCTGAGAGATCCAGAGACCCTCCCTCCACGACAGGAACTAATCTCAGAAATTAAACGTCCACCATGGGGAAAGATTGTTGGCATTGTTGTGCTGGTTCTTTTTCTCTCGCTCATTGCTGCGATTCTCTTCTCAGGTGTCGGGTACGAGGTACTTATCACTGCATTCCTCTGGTGGATCGTCATTAATGGGACACTCGCCGCACTCGGCACACTCCTCGCCCGTGGACACCCCATCTCCGCCGGGGTTGCGTTTTCGCTTGCATGGATAACGTCGCTCAATCCCCTTCTCGCGGCAGGATGGTTTGCTGCGATTGCAGAGGCAAAGATCAGAAAACCGAAAGTATCTGACATTAAGGAGATCAGCAAAGCTGAGAGTATCTCAGAGATGAGCAGAATCCCCCTCTTCAGGGTAGTGCTGGTTGCAGCACTTGCCAATCTCGGCAGCACACTCGGGACGTTTCTCTATTTCATCTTCATATTCCCCCTCCTTGGGATTGATCCGACGGTGCTGATCAGCGACGGGCTCTCAAATATATGGAACAGTATCCAGACATTATTCTAAGAGGATGCCGGCTGTCAGGGAAACACTCATGAGGAAGAACCATTCTATTGATGATTATGGGAAATAGAGAGATAATACGTTATTGGGCAATAATATGGGGCATCTGCTTCCTTGCATTTCTCCAAATCAACCCGGCAATGGCCGCCATAACAGACATCCCTGCAGGTGGCACGGTATTTATTGGTGAAGAAGCCCTCAACATCACTGCATGTGGTGTGAATGATGGCGATACCCTTGGATGGTTTACAGCCGGGGGAATACCTGCCACAGGTAACCCGACAGCAACCATTCAGGTAAGTGATGCCAGTTCATTCTATGTAGCACCCCAGACATTCCAGGGAAAAACCGGAACCTGGTATTCCATGAGAACCGGAAATCCGGCAATCATGGTTGCTGACCCAAACCTTTCTATCAGGATTTATGATGTTGGATATGGGCAGATAGACAGAACCGGGCTCTGGGTGCCGATGGATTTTGAACTCCAGTTCCGTATAGAGACGAACCTGCATGCGATGGCATTACGCCCAGGGGTATCCGGAGCACCGATAGAGGTTCGTGTAAACCAACAGGATGGTATAGAATATTCTTCCCTGACAAATCGTGCCGGGGTTGCAACACCTCTCTTTTTTGCAGTTGATACCAACCCCTACATGACTGGATCGATCTGGTATCCAGATGCAGGATATTCACGTGGAGAATATGATTTTTACGCCTTTTGTAACGCAAACCGCATGAAGGATAATTATGAGATTAGCGGCAGGACCGTCACACCAAAGAGCGGGACAATTGCACTTTCCCGGACAACTACACCCACACCCACATCACCACCAGTAACGGTAATCCCGAGAACAGATTCGCCCGTGACACCACCAACCGTTGAAACAACGAAAACCCCCGAGCCAACACCAATCAGTACCCCCGAGCCAACTAAACTGCCCACTCCGGAACCAACTCCGGCACCACTGGCGTTTGCTACATCTCTTGGAGCATTGGCAGTGATCACCCACCTCCGGTTGCGTAACAAATAACCCTTTGAAAAGCACTCTGATCTACTATGATTCAGAACAAAAACATCGCCAATTTTGGCGTCACTATCATTCAGGCACGACACAGCATCAGGCACTTCAAGGACACCCCTATTCCGGACGAGATCATCCTCAAAGTCCTTGACTGTGCAAAAAGTGCCCCCTCAGCAAAGAATATCCAGCCATGGATCTTTGGAACAATCAAGGACAAGACACTCAGGGAAGAGATTGCTAACCTCACCACCAGCGGGAAGTTCATCGCCGAGGCACCGGTCTGCTTTGCCGTCTTCGGCGAGCGTGATCAGCAGTTTGTGGTCGAGGACTGCTGTGCTGCCACCGAAAATATCCTCATCGCATTAACAGGGTATGGTATCGGATCCTGCTGGGTTGCGGGGGAAGGAAAAGAGTACGCAGAGCCGATCAGAAAGCTCCTCGGCGTTCCTGATAAATATAAGCTTATCTCGCTGATTGCTGCGGGTGAAGCAAAGACAGAAGGGTTCGTCCTTGCAAAGAAGAAGAATCTCTCCGATATTACATTCACAGAACGCTTTGGATCCGAGTGATCTGATCCACCCCTCTCTCTTTTTTAAACAGCTTTTAAGCAGGATGAAGACCACAAATGTAGTGTATGAAACCCCCGGTTCTTCAGGTTGCACTTGATATCCTCGACCTCAGCCGCGCCTATGCGATTGCGGACGAAACAATTGCCGGAGGAGCCGACTGGATCGAGATCGGCACCCCTCTCATCAAGAGCGAAGGGATGGAAGCTGTCAGGGAGATACGGAAACGCCATCAAGACACCCCCATCGTTGCGGATATGAAGATCAGCGATACCGGGGCGCTTGAAGTTGAGATGGCGGCAAAAGCTGGCGCAAGCGTCGTTTGTATTCTGGCCGAATCTGACGACTCCGTCATCAGGGAAGCGGTGAGGGCAGCAGATCTCTATGGTGTGCGCCTGATGGGCGATATGATGAATGTCGTAGATCCCGTAGCCCGCGCCCGTGAGCTTGAGGAGATGGGAATCCATATCATCAATGCCCATGTAGGAATCGACCAGCAGATGATCGGGAAGGACTCTCTCGAACTCCTCGAACGGCTCACCGGCGCAGTCTCAATACCTATTGCCGCTGCAGGCGGGCTGGATGCGGCGCGGGCGGCACAGGCGGTTGCACATGGAGCGGCAATTGTCATCATAGGTGGTGCAATCATCAGGTCCGCCGATGTATCCGGATCAACACGGGAGATCCGATCCGCAATCGATTCGCCCGTAAAGGCCACCTTCCACAAAGTCAATCAAAATGAGGAGATCCGGCGGATGCTGACCATCGTCTCCTCATCAAATGTGTCTGATGCAATGCACAGGAAAGGTGCAATGAGCGGGCTCACACGGTATGCGGGAGAGGGGAAGATGGTCGGGAAGGCGGTGACTGTACAGACCTTTGCCGGGGACTGGGCAAAACCCGTCGAAGCGATTGACCACGCACATCCGGGAGATGTGATCGTGATCAACAACAGCCGCGACAGAACCGTTGCTCCCTGGGGCGAACTGGCAACGCTCTCCTGCCAGAACAAGGGTGTTGCCGGCGTTATCATTGACGGGGCGGTACGCGACCTTGACGACATCCTCGAAATGACAATTCCCCTCTATGCAACAGCAGCAGCCCCAAATGCCGGGGAACCAAAAGGGTTTGGGGAGATCAATCCTGAGATACAGTGCTGCGGCCAGAGGGTGCGGCCGGGGGACTGGGTTATAGGGGATGCAAGCGGAGTCGTTGTCATCCCAAAGGAGCATGCCTATGAGATCAGCCGCCGTGCCCTTGAGGTGTTTAAAACTGAGGAGAGGATACGTGAAGAGATACGCAGGGGATCGACCCTCTCGGTTGTGATGGATCTGCTCAGGTGGGAGAAGCGATAGGTATCTATCCTCTTCATCATCAACAACCACCTGCTTTTTACGAATTCAAAGCATATATACATCCATACCCGGATACAGTCTTTTTAAGAGCCATTAGACGATTCGTTTCCAGATATAGGGAATAAGAGAGCCAGGAGGTGCATGAATGCTGGGTGATGTACGGGATACACTGAAAGAGGTGATACAGGCAGTAGCACCAATTGCCCTGATCGTGCTGATCATTCTCATCTTCCTTACCGGTTCACTTCTGACAGATCTTGTAAACTACAGCCTGGGAGTTCTGATGCTCACCGCCGGGATCACCCTTTTTCTGATTGGGGTGAATAACGGCCTGTTGCCGATGGGTGAGGCGATCGGTTCAGATCTCCCAAAACATGGATCGATCTACCTTGTGATCTTTGTTGCCTTTTTATTCGGGTTCCTTGCTACTGTCGCAGAGCCGGATGTCCGGGTGCTGACAAATATGGTTGAGATGGTCTCAAACGGCGGTATCCCACGCGATCCGATGATCATATCAATTGCAGTCGGTGTTGGGATCTTCGTCGCACTTGCAATGCTCCGAATCGTCGTCGGGGTGCCGATCACCTGGCTTTTCACAGGAGGGTACCTGATTGTGATCCTTCTTGCGATTATGACCCCGGCAGACTATTTACAGATCGCCTATGATGCCGGAGGAGTGACAACAGGTCCATTGACGGTACCATTTATCCTCGCCCTCGGCATAGGACTGAGCTCGGTTCTTGCCGGCAGATCCGCACTGACAGATGGATTCGGTTTGATCGGTCTTGCGTCAATCGGGCCGATTATCGGCATCATGCTCTTTGGGATCTTCGTATGATGGCAGAACTTGTCATATTTAATGGTATAGCGGCTGTCATCCAGGATGCAATTGTCGCACTCATACCCCTTTCCCTCTTCTTCATCCTCTTTCAGGTAACATACCTGAAACTTCCTTTGGGGCATGTGATCAACCTCTTCAAAGGGATCCTCTTCACCCTCATTGGGATGATCCTCTTTCTCCAGGGCGTTCATATCGCATTCATCCCGGCGGGAAATGCGATTGGATCATTCTTCAGCATGAACGGGAAGGCATGGATCCTCATCCCGTTTGGGTTCTTTCTTGGAATGCTGGCAACGTATGCTGAACCGGCAGTCCGTATCCTGAGCGATCAGGTTGAACATTCATCGAGCGGGTTCATCAAGGGGACCCTTATCCTCTACACCCTCTCGATTGGTGTAGGAGGAGCTGTTGCACTTGGCATGGCGCGGATTGTCATAGGGTTTTCATTTCTCCCCCTCATCATCGTCGGGTACATTATCGCCATCATTCTCCTCTGGCTGTCTGACAGGGATTTTGTTGCGATCGCCTTTGACTCTGGCGGTGTAGCAACAGGGCCGATGGCAGTCACCTTCTTAATGGCGCTTGCTGTCGGCGTCGCCGCCGGAATTGAAGGACGAGATCCGGTAATTGATGGATTTGGGCTAATCGCGTTAATCGCGCTTGCCCCGATCCTCTCCATACTTATACTTGGGATATATTTTCGAATTAAAAAGGTGAAATCATCATGATCTGTGAAGGTTGTAGAGAACTCATTGTAACAATTGTTAAAAAAGGCTGGTCACAACAGGTGATCGAGGCATCCCGAACTGCAGGGGCATCAGGAGGAACAATTATACCGGGCAGGGGTACCGGCATTCATGAGATGCAGACACTGCTTGGAATCAGGATCGAACCCGAGAAGGAAATTATCCTGACCATTGTCAACCCCGAGCAGACAGATGCTATCCTTAATGCGATTGTAGTGGCAGCAGAGCTTGATAAACCCGGCAATGGAATTGCTTTTGTTATCAGTCTCAATAAAGTCGCAGGCCGCGTCCATATGTTCACAAAAGAAGAAGAGTAAATGGGCTATCCGAGATCGCTCTCTCTCAGGAGAGAGCCGCCCGCAGCCTGAATCTTCAGGATTGCTTCACCGGCCTGGCTCACCCGCAGGATCAGAACAGCAGCCTCCCTTCCGGAATACGCATATGCATACTCGATATTGATTCCGGCATCACCGAGGATCTGTGCAACCTCGTGGAGGCCGCCCGGCTCATCCTTCATCCTGACCGCAATCACATCAGTGAACTGGACGGCAAAACCGAGTTTTTCAAGGACAGATCGGGCATCATCGGGCTTATCAACGAGTGCCCTCACAACGCCGAAGCTGTTTGCCTCTGCAATTGAAAAGGCAAAGATGTTCACATTACTCTTCTCAAGCGCCTCGGCAATTGCCGCAAGCCGCCCGGGCTTATTCTCCGAAAAGACGGAGATCTGTTTGATGATAAACTCTCCCTGCATCAGAATACCCTCCTGTCAATAACCCGCTTTGCTTTCCCCTCAAACCGGGGTAGCGAGCCCGGCTCCGAGAGATCAACCTGCACCGCCACATTCAGGGCGTTTTTCAAGGTATGCTCCACTTTCCGTTTGATATTGATGAGATCGTTGATCTTATCAGATAATGCCTCCGGTGCCATCTCGACACGGACGAGCATATCGTCAAGCGATCCCTTCCGGTCAACCTCGATCATGAAATGGCCTGATAGCTCCGGTATCCCTAAGATCGCATGCTCAACGGCTGAGGGGAAGACATTAATGCCACGGATGATCAGCATATCATCAACCCGCCCGGAGATCCGCTGGATGCGGGGATGTGTCCTGCCGCAGGGGCAGGGCTCATCCAGTATCTGTGTCAGATCCCCAATCCGGTACCGGATCATCGGGAGCGCCTCTTTCTGGAGGACGGTCATGACAAGCTCTCCATGTTCGCCGGGTGGCAGCGGCTCTCCTGTCTTTGGATCGATGATCTCAGGGATTGCAATATCGCCCCAGATATGAATTCCCTTTTGTTCAGAACATTCAGAGAACATCGGGCCCGATATCTCGCTTGTGCCATAGATATCATAGGCGCGTACACCCATCGTCTCGTAGATCCGGGTCCGCATCGTCTCGGACCATGGTTCTGCACCGATTATAGCCGACCTGAGCAGTGTATCCTTCTGTATAGAAACCCCCATCCGCTCGGCCGCCTCGCCGATATGGATCAGATAGGATGGCGTGCAGGCGATGGCGGTCGCCTTTAAATCCTGCATCAGCTCGATCTGCCGTTCGGTGTTCCCGACACTGGTCGGAAGAACCGTTGCCCCGATCCGCTCCGCACCATAGTGGAGGCCAAGCCCGCCAGTGAAGAGGCCATAGCCATAAGAAACCTGGATCACATCCCCTTTCCCGATTCCGCAGGAGGTGAGTCCACGTGCAAGGGAGGTCGTCCAGAGGTCGAGATCTTTCTGGGTATATCCGACAACCGTCGGCTTGCCGGTTGTGCCCGATGAGACGTGATAGCGGACGAGATCACTTTGTGGAGCACAGAAGAGCTTGTCGGGATAGTTGTCCCGGAGATCACTCTTGTACATGAAGGGGAGGAGCCGGATATCCGCGAGTGTTTTGATATCATCGGGATGAACCTTTGCCTCCTTCATACGGGCATGGTAGAAATCCGAGAAGCTGTACAACCGGTAGACAAGCGTCTTTAAGAGCCGGTACTGGATCTTCTCAAGCTCTGCTTTCGGCATCTCCTCGATGCGCGGATCCCAGTACCCCATCAGAGATCACCTCTCCGGTCAATAACGCGTTTGGCTTTTCCTTCAAACCGTGGAAGCGACCCCGGTTCCACAAGCCTGACAGTGGTCCTGAGAGAGAGTGCGTCATGCAGCTTCCGGGAGATCATCACCTGGAGACCGACGAGACCATCCAGCTCACCCGAGAACGCCTGGCGGTTCATCTCAACATCGATTGTCATCTCATCAAGATGGTTTTTCCGGTCAACATATACCATATACTGATCACCCACCTCGGGGATTCCTAGGAGCACATGCTCTATCTGGGAGGGGAAAACGTTGATTCCGCGTATTACCAGCATATCATCGCTCCTCCCCATAATACGTGCGATACGCCGCCCTCGTCCGCAGGGGCAGTCATCCTCAAGGATCATGGTGATATCACCTGTCCTGTACCGGAGAAGCGGCATCGCCTCTTTCGAGAGAGATGTTATGACAAGCTCGCCCTTCTCACCCGGCCCAAGCGTCTCCCCGGTCTTTGGATCGATGATCTCAGAGAGGAAACAGTCCTCCCAGATATGAAGGCCATTCTGTTCCGGGCACTCGAAGGCCACACCGGGTCCAAACATTTCGCTCATCCCATAACTGTCATAGGCATTGATCGAGAGGCGTGACTCAAGCTCCTGCCGCATGGTCTCAGACCATGCCTCGGCGCCAAAGACCCCGATCCGAAGCGAGGGAAGGGAAGTTCCCATCTGCTCGACCACTTCTGTAATATGAAGAGCATATCCGGGTGTGCAGTGGATTGAGGTGACTTTGAAATCATTGATCATCTCAATCTGGCGCTTGGTGTTTCCGGTTGCGCTTGGAATCACCATCATTCCCATCAGTTCGGCGCCATAATGGAACCCAAGCCCGCCGGTAAAGAGACCATAGTTCACTGCATTCTGGAAGGTATCTTCAGGAGTTAAGCCCACCATCGTCAGGTTCCGTGCAATCAGATCTGCCCATGCTGCAAGATCATGGCGGGTATACCCGACGACAGTCGGTTTGCCGGTTGTTCCCGATGTCGTATGAATCCTGACAATATCACGTTTTGGCACAGCAAAAAAACCAAAAGGATAGCCTTCACGAAGATCTGTCTTATAAGTAAAAGGGAGCTTCCTGATATCATCAAGGTTACGAATATCATCTGCCGACAGGCCTTCCGCGCGGAGCTTGTCTTTAAAGAAAGGGACTTTTTCAGCCTGGGAAATCGTCCATTTCAACCGTTTTAACTGGAGTTCTTCGAGGTCTCTTCCACGAAGGGTTTCCATCTCTTTATTCCAGAACATTGCTATCCCTGTATGGATTCTTGTTTGCGGTATGACGCATTAGTCTTTGTCAGATGTTGACATGGCACATGGAGGATATGTGTATAACTTTTATATATCACAAAAAGAACGAAAATATGATACATATGGTTGATAAAGCAGGGCTTGGAAGCCTTATAGCCGGGATCGTCCTCATTCTTCTCGGCGGATATGGGATGTACCTGTACATCCCCGAGGTGATCGTGGTGCTGAAAGGATCGCTTGGGATCATCGCCGTCCTGATCGGTTTATTCCTCGCCGTAATCGGCTTCTTTATAATGAAAGAATGAGAGGAAGAGATTCCGGTTTCATGTAACCGGCCAGATATACCGCTCCTCAGCCTCAAGCACAACCCCTGTCGGCAGGGTTGCTTTTACGTGGACACGGCCGATTCCACGATCCTGGGCATCGAGTGTCAGCTCAGTATAGGGAATCCATATTCCACGGAGCGGATACTCTTCATCGGGCAGCGAACGGGTGATGGTAGTCGAACCCCGGTATATCTGTCTTGGATTGATCTTCAGTTTCTGACGGTTTGTGTCAGGGGTATGAATGCTTATCTGCATTGAGATGAAGGTCCCGTCAAAACTGACCGGGCGGTTATTGGTATCATAGAAGCAGTACTTGATTATCAGGCCATCAAGATCATGAAAAGCACCCATATCCATTGGTTCAGCCCATATTACCATCCGGGAGATCGAGTTGACTCCACCGGATGACTGGGAGGAGGTCTGGGCATATGCCTGTGGTTGTACTACTGCTGGTGTTTCCCCCGCGGGCTCATATGTTGGTTGGTACTGTGTCTGATCAGGTAAAGTGCCTGCATTATTCTGTCCCGGGAGTATCCCCGTGCATCCGGCAGATGCGCAGAGAAAAAGGAGAGAAAGGATTGCTATGATAACCATGCGACTCATACTGCCTTTTGAGAGGTATCAGCAGATAAGTATTCTCGTCTGCCAGAGTTTGATGAGGTGAGAGATTGAATATGATATCAATGGCATATCCCGAGTGGATTAGATCCTTCATCGTCCTGTATGCTTCAGATAAAGGATACCAATCAATCCTCAGCCTTGGTGGAGATGGGACAGATACCCTTGCTGCAATCAGTCATGAGACTGGTGCAAAATACGCTGCAGCTATTCTGGGTGACTATAAAAGAGTGACTCACGAAGGCATCCGGATAATACAAGGCGATTCGGCAACGATCCTCTCCCGATGCAAAAGGACATTCGATCTGATCCTCCTCTTTCCCCCCTCAATGCCACCCAGAGAATCCCGGAGGAAAGCGGCAGAAGAGAGGGATACGCAACAGGTATCTGAATCAGGTACCTATCACCTCCTGATTTTATCTGCGCTCCATCTTTCTGAAAATGGCGCCCTCATCTCGATCATTCCACGGGATCTCTTCAAAAAAGCCATAAAAGAGGGATTTTTCCTGGAATCCGGACTCTCTTGCGAAGCAGCACTCACCATGCCACGAGATCTTACTAGCTATGGAACAGAAGAAGAACAGCTGTTTATCATCATTAAGAAAGGAAGAGCTGGTTTGATGATGGTGGGAGAACTCTTAAATGACACTTCGCGTCATGCGATCCTCCTTCAGAATCTAAAACAGCAGAAGAATGGGAAAAAAGCGGAACTGGGCGTTTTTATCCGGTCGTCAGAGTTTAGAACACTTGATGAGATACATCTTGAAGAGAGAGTAAGACAGCTGGCAGAAGAGCATGGAGCTCCCCGCATTCCTTTCTCCGGAATTACCAGATCGATCATCACCGGCGCCTGCGGAACATTACATGATGCAGGCAGGAGAATCTATCTCCCATTCTCACCGGATGCACCACCAGTGATCTCAAGCGAGGATCTGTCAGATCTATCAACCGATGCTGCATGCATCCTCCTCAGACCCGGAACGGTTGAACCGGAGTACCTTATTGGTTTTTTACAGACAGAGCTGGGCAGAGCAATCCGGGAACTTGTGGGGAAGCGATCAGGTACAATTGATCATTTCTCAGATACGCTTGCCAGGACAGAGATCTATCTTCCCGCCCCTCAGATTCAGGCAGAGGTGATCGCAATTAACACATTGATTGAATCTGAACAAGGAAGGCTCAAATTGCTTCAGAAAGAACTCTGGATGCATCCATTGTCTTCACGATCCACCTGGAGCCAGATCGAAACATTGAGAGAGGGAGAGAGAATCGAAGAGTGGATCGAGACCCTGCCTTATCCGCTGGCTTCCATCCTCTGGGCATATCTTGCCGAAAGAAGCCCTGCAAGAAAAGTATCCCACCTCTTCCATTTCTTTGAGGCGGCTGCTGAATTTATTGCGGGCATTCTCCTTTCTGCATTAGAGCCGGCCATTATGAGAGAAGGGATTGACCTCCTCGATGAGGATCCGGAATTCCGTGATATTTATAAAAATGCCACATTCCGGAGCTGGATAATCATCTGCAGAAGGGCAGGCCGCCATATTCGAAAGAGGTTCTCATCAGGAAGCAGGCACGATGAGATGAAGCGGCAATTTGGATATCCGGGTCGTGAATTTATTGATAATATAACAAGTAAGAGGCTCTTTGCCCTCTTTGACGAGATCGCCGATCTCAGAAACGACTGGAAAGGTCATGGAGGCATCGCCGGAGAGAGAGAGCGGGAAGAACAGCTTGTTGTTCTTGAGAGATTGCTCACCCGGTTCAGAGAGAGGATCAGGGACACCTTCAATGACGTAATGGTGATTCAACCCAGCGCTGCGGAATACCATGATGGTATCTTTTTCTCCCAGGTTAAGTCCATCACCGGCACAAGACCACGTTTTCTCGGGTTGACGATCAATTCACTCATACCTCTGGATACCGGATCGCTGTATCTCTATTCACGTGACAGTCCAGAACCATTGAAACTCCTGCCCTTATTTCTCCTGGTTTTCCATCAGGCAACTGGTGAACCTGCCTGGTACTTCTATAACCGGATTGACGGGAAGAAGGTCCGGTGGGTATCCTACCACTACGAAGCCGAATCCGGGTTCGAAGACGAGAACGAAGATGTGTATAAGATGATGAACAATCTCGGACTAATCACGGGTGAATAAAGAGCGTGGCGGAATATATGAGCCTCGTTCTGGAAGGAAACGCGGTCCCTTTCAATCTTGATAAAACCCTATCCTGCGGGCAGGTCTTCCGGTGGGAGAAGCTGGGAGCATGGTGGTGCGGGGTTCTTAACAATAAGGCGGTTAGGATCAGGCAGGACGGCAATCAACTTCACTTTTTCGGAGTGACAGAAGGGGAGATTATCAGATATTTCGATCTGGATCTGGATCTAAAAGGAATACTAACAGGCTTTCCGGATGATCCGATCCTTCAGCAGGCAGTTTTAGAGGCATATGGGCTTCGGATCGTGCGGCAGCCGGCATGGGAATGTACTGCCTCCTATATAGTCGCAACATTTGCAAACATTCCCGGAATACAAACCCGGATTAAACTTCTCTGCGAGAGATTTGGAGAGGAGATTCGTGAAGGGAGATACACCTTTCCCTCCCCGGAGATACTCGCAGCATCTCCCCTCTGCGATATCCGGAGTTGCCGCGTCGGGTACCGGGATAAATATCTCTGTGGTACTGCAACAGTGCTATCTGCCGATTCTACGTGGGAAGAGAAGATCGCGACCCTCCCCTACAGAGAGGCGCGCGCCGAACTGATCAGGCTTCCCGGTGTAGGCAAGAAAGTTGCCGATTGCATACTCCTCTTTGCCTTTCACCATTTGGAAGCAGTACCCGTCGATGTCTGGATTGACCGGATCATGCGTACGCACTACCTTGACGAGGGGAAACGATATTCATATGACAGTATTGCAGATTCTGCCCGCAAAATATTCGGACCAAATGCTGGCTATGCCCAGGAATATCTCTTCGCCGCGCGAGAGATGATTCAGGAGATAAGAAAAAAGTGAGTGAAATTATGTTCCGACATTCCAGGAGGACATATATTCCGCCTGTTCTTCGGTGAGCGTATCGATTGAGCATCCGAGTGCTGCGAGTTTGATCCTGGCGATCTGCTCGTCGATTGCGGTTGGCACCTCGTGGACGCCAGGGGTTAGATTCCGCCCCTGTTTTGCCATATACTCGGTTGATAACGCCTGAACTGCAAAGGAGAGATCCATCACCTCAATCGGATGACCCATCCCTTTTGGCACGGCCAGGTTGACAAGACGTCCTTCTGCCAGGACATGGAGTGTCCGGTCGCCAAATGAATAGGAATCGATTCCGTCACGCCTTCCGATAGAATCAGCATTTGTCTCAAGCCATCCAATATCGATCTCGACATTGAAGTGCCCTGCATTGCAGAGAATTGCTCCATCCTTCATCAATGCAAAGTCATCTGCTGTGAGGACGCTGAGATTGCCGGTTGTCGTGACAAAGAGCTCTCCAATCGGTGCAGCCTCACGCATCGTCATCAGCTCGAATCCATCAAAGTGTGCCTGGAGAGCACGGCGTGGATCGATCTCTGTGACGATCACCCGTGCACCAAGTGCCCGTGCCTTGGTGGCGAGACCCCTGCCGCAGTACCCGTACCCCGCAACAACGACTTGTTTGCCTGCGATCAGGCAGTTTGTCGTTGCCATGATCGCAGTAAGCGCACTCTCTCCGGTGCCATGGACATTGTCGAAGAAATGCTTCATCGGAGTGTCGTTGACAGCAACCACCGGGAAGAGGAGTTTCTTCTCTTTTGCCATCGCCTTCAGACGGTGGATACCGGTCGTCGTCTCCTCGCACCCGCCAAGCACAAGTGGAAGTATATCCCGCCTGCCTGTGTGGAGACGGTGGATGAGATCCATTCCGTCATCTATCGTAATAGATGGCTTTGCATCCAGTACCTGGTCAATTGCGGAATAATACTCCTCAAGAGTGCAAGCACGCTTTGCATAGCAGTGGACACCTGATGCCTTGAGCGCATCGACAACATCATCCTGCGTCGACAACGGATTGCAGCCGGTGATATGCACCTCAGCACCACCGGCAACAAGCGTCCTTACGAGGACAGCGGTCTTTGCCTCGACATGGAGTGCCATACCGATTACGATCCCGGCAAGCGGCTGCTCTTTCACGAACCTCTCCCGGATCTCCCTGAGAACCGGCATATATTGTTCCGCCCAGCGGATCTTTGCTTCACCAGTATGCATACTCTAAAACCCTGTCTGTATCAGTTGAACGCATGATCTCTTAATAACCCCGAAAGAAAACAGAGCTTGATAACAGGATGCGACATATCATTCTTGTAATGGCATTGACACGCAGGATCATTCCATGCCTTGACCTGAAAGATGGCAGGGTAGTGAAAGGCACACATTTTGAGGATCTCCGGGATGCAGGTGACCCGGTGGAGCTGGCAGCACGGTATAACGAGCAGGGGGCAGACGAGGTTGTCTTTCTTGATATTACCGCATCAAAAGAGAAAAGAAAGACGATCGTCGAGCTCATATCCCGTGCCGCCGATCAACTCTTCCTGCCACTGACAGTCGGCGGCGGGATCAACACAACAGCCGATATCACCGCCATTCTCCGTGCCGGTGCAGATAAAGTATCGATGAATACAGCTGCTGTACAAAACCCCAAAATCATCTCCGAGGGTGCGGCTGCATTTGGAACCCAATGTATCGTCCTTGCAATGGATGTAAGACGAAATTACATACCTCAGGATGGAACTACAGAGATCTCCCTCCCCGATGGATCTTCATGCTGGTATGAGGTCGTAACGCATGGGGGGAGCAGACCAACAGGTATTGATGCGATCCTGTGGGCAAAGGAGGCAGAAGAGCGGGGTGCGGGCGAGATCCTGCTCACGTCAATGGAGACGGACGGCACAAAAGAAGGTTTTGATATCCCGATCACAGAAGCAGTCGCCTCTGCCACAAACATCCCGGTTGTTGCATCCGGAGGGGTGGGGACGCTTGAGCACTTCTATGAGGGATTCGTTACAGGAAAAGCTGATGCCTGCCTTGCTGCATCCGTCTTTCACTTTGGGGAATTGACCATCAGGGATGTAAAAGAGTATCTTGCCACACGGGGTGTCCCGGTGCGGCTCTGACCCTTTTAAAGAAATGGTCTCATATCGATCTCAAACCCAATCACAGGATGTTCGAGATCAAAAGCGACGATCGCATCGGGGTGAAGCTCCCCGAAACAGCCTATTTTTTCCGATCCATTCATGACTGCACCCTGTCTGCCAGGGAGAAATGCAGGGTCATCCGAGGGGGCGATGGTGAGAGTTTCCGCACCCAATTCTCTCAGAAATACATCCACTGTTGCATAGATCTCCGAGAAGTCCGCTGACGGGTGGATTGCAGCTATTGCCATCTTCTGATATGTGAGTGTTCCATCATTTACATCCCCTGCCGTAAAGATCCGCTGTGGCAGCTCGCGGTGTTTATTCAGCTGCAGGATCTCAAGCAGCATCGGGAGAAGATCGGTTCTGATAATGGTATTCTCAATTGAGATCGGGTGAAGCACCTTCAGTGCAGATTCTGATTCCGGCCTCTGCATCTGGTCATAACTGACCCGTTCATTGGTCAGGGTAAATGGCATTACTTCTGTATATCCAAGACCGATTGCAACACCTGAAACAATACGGATGAAGCGGCAGGCGGGATCTTCAGATCCTATCGTGAATGTCGGGGGAAGGGTTGCCGGGAACCGATCAAAACCATATGCAATGGCAACATCCTCAAAGATATCCCAGTCATGCATGATATCGGCCCGGTAGCAGGGTATGGTTACCCTGACCTTCGATCCTTCAAGCGGTTCAGCCCCAAACCGCATCCTTTCAAGAAGTGGAACGATTAATTCGGGTGTAAGGGGAAGACCAAGCAGGCGTGCACATTCATCTGAGTCAATGATCCGTTCAACCGGTTCAAGCGAGGGGGTCTTCTGCCCGTCAATTACAACCGATTCAATTGTCCCACCGGCCTCTGCAAAAGCTGTACAGATGATCGCAACGGTGTTCTGGACAGCCCGTTCATCTGTTCCTGTGACATCGAGGAGGATATCGGTTGTATCGGATGTAACCCGGGTCAGCTCCCCATTGATGATCGGGGGGAACGAGAGAACCTGGTCATCTGCATCGACGATTAATGGGAATCGGTCGAATTGCTCGACAATACCTGCATATGCCCTTCCTTTTGGGTGTTCATCGAGGATCTGATCCATTGTCATCGATTCGGTATAATCAAGTGGTACAAACTGTCGATCCCTTGGAGATGCGATGTACCTGAATGGAGGTTTCACCGTGGAGAGATCATGCACCCCGATCGCGACCTTGGATCTCCCGCGGCCAATAGCCCAGTGGAGCGCCTCCTGGAGTGCCATCACCGATTCAATTGAGGCATCATCGAAACGGAGGTTCCTGATCACTGCTGACCCAAGCACTGGGCGAATCCCGGCAAGGCCCGGATCTACTGAGAAAGAAATGCCGGATTCAGCCACATGATAATGAGGCAGTCCGGTCTCAATCCCAAGGAAGCCCCGCATCGCCCGTGCTACCCCCTCAACCGAGTAAAGATCGGTTCTGTCAGGGAAGAACTCGACATCTGCATGGTCTTCCTCAACCCGTTCGATATCAGATCCGATCATCGGGAGGGATTTCAGAATCGTATTCCTGTCAGTTTTCGTGAGGCGTTCGAGATATTCATAATTTAATGTAATAATCGCCATTCCTAGATCCTCCGGTATGACGGAGTGTTGCGGATCCAATCGATATCGCTCTTATAGAGCTGCCGCAGATCCTTTAAGCCGAGCCTGAGCATAGCCACACGCGAGATTCCAAGTCCCCATGCCAGAACCGGGTACGAAATGCCAAAAGGTGAAGTCACCTCCTCACGGAAGACACCTGCACCGCCAAGCTCCACCCATCCAAGGCCATCCACCCAGACCTCAGGCTCGACTGAGGGTTCGGTATACGGGAAATACGCAGGCCGGAACCTGACATCAGAGAATCCCATCCGGTGATAGAACTCCTTTAGGAAACCAAGAAGATGGCTGAAGGTGACACCCTCATCCATCACGATTCCTTCAAGCTGCTCGAATTCAGCAAGATGGGTTGGATCAATCGATTCACGCCTATACACTCTTGAGAGAGAGAAAGCCTTGAGTGGCGGTTCCGGGTGTGTAGCGAGATACTGGATTGACAGGGCGGTCGAATGTGTCCTGAGGACGGAACCTTCAGCCTTCGTCTTATCCCAGGCACCCCCCCAGCCGGTTGAGGAGGTTTCGCCCCCATGTTCGTGCATATCCCGTACCTTCTCCCACCCATCAGGGAGTTCTGAGGTATGTTCGAGATAGAAGGTATCCTGCATCTCCCGCGCCGGGTGATCCTGCGGCTGGAAGAGGGCATCAAAATTCCAGAAGACGCTCTGGACGATATTCCCTGAAAACTCCGAGAATCCCATTTCTAAGAGGAGGGTTCGCACCTCATCCAGAATCAGGCGATATGGATGCGGTTTGCCGGGATATATTCTTCTCGGAGGGGTAGCAAGGCTATAGCGGCGGAGCACTTCATTTCGCCAGGAACCTGATAGAATCTGCTCACGCGTGAGGGTGCCTGCTTCTGAACGGAGATCGATTCCTGCATTTAGAAGATTCCTGCCAGCAGGTGTGATCTCAATGATCCAACGGACCTGCTCATGAACGGTGACAAGACCACGGGATTTCAGTTCGCCACAATCATCGAGATCCATACTGCCAGCGGCGATCTTTTCGAGGGCTATCTCATCGGGACTCTCGGGAATAGCAGCAGCTTTTCGTGCAATACCATGGTC
Source organism: Methanocalculus taiwanensis (assembly GCF_024372745.1). Lineage (GTDB taxonomy): Archaea > Halobacteriota > Methanomicrobia > Methanomicrobiales > Methanocorpusculaceae > Methanocalculus > Methanocalculus taiwanensis. The sequence continues at coordinate 15,339 of NZ_VOTZ01000023.1, read as the reverse complement.
GATGACAATCCAGTTGTTCTTCCGCATCCAGCCAATTGCGACCTTTGCAAGAGGGTGCCGGGAGAGTTCCCCCATCGGGATTTCTCCATCAATACTCTCGACCACCTGCCGTTCTGGAAGACCGTCTCTGGCATAGGCCTCTCCCTCTTCAGTGAGCTGATATTCTTCCTTCACCTCGCGGTTGACCTGGACAAGCCCTCTACCTGCGGCAAGGTGTGCCCACTGCACAACAGCAGCGGCATCGGTAGAAAGCTCATCTGCAAGGATAGATGCATCTGCCGATCCATGCTTCCCAAGCTCAGCCAGGAGACGTTTTTCATTTGCGGTCAGTTCCATTCTATTACACCACCTTATGGGATACTGCATCCCTCCTCTCCTTGAAATCCGAGAGGAATTCTTTTACCCGCTCAAATGTCGCTTTTTTACAGGTTCCGCAGAGCAGCGTGCCGGAAAGGCACTGTGTGCGGATCTGAAGGAGTTCTTCATCATCTGTGACCATATGGAAGAGATTTAAGAGATAGACCGGGCAGCAGTCAGGTTCGCCTCCAAGCCTGACCTGCTCCTCTTTTGTCATTCTTCCTCCGGTAAGGGCTCCCATCACCTTTCTTTTCACATCCGATTCGGCTTCATCGAACCAGAAAAGTGAATCCGGAACACTGCTTGACATCTTCCCCCCCTGCAGCCCCTGCATGAAGGAATGATAGGTTGATGACGGGGAGATAAAACCATAACCTCCCTCCGCAACCTCGATTGCACGTACTTTTTCTGATACAAAGAGACAGTCTGCACCATGGATATCCACATGCCCCTCATACCGTTTCGATCCAGGAAATGCCGCAACAATTGCATCCATCACATGGGCAGGGGCATTTTTTGACCTCACACTGATGATATCTCCCTGATCAAGCACCGTAAACCACCGCATCTTATGAGCAATATCACGGGTCAGCCGGATATGAGGATCCTGATCGATTCCGACCGGGACAACCGTTGGCGCAGGGCCCCCCATCAGTTGTGGATAAAGGATATCGGCAACCTGCGTGGCAACTGAGTCTGCATGAGCAAGAGCAGTCTCCTGCGAAAACCCATAGATCGCCTGGAGATCGGAGAAGTTGATCTTAATTGCAGCCTCAAATGCAAGATCCTTCAGTTTTTCGTTTTCGCTCTGGTAGTATGTTATTCCGGAAAAGCCCAGTGCATAGAGGCATTCTAGATATTCCCTGCCAAATCGTTTGCAGGCATCCCAGGAGAGTCCACGGACGGCATGCGCCTCACGATCTGCGACAGCGACATATCCGGCCCCTCCCTGCTCGACATGCCATACGACTTCGCGCATCACCATCAGGTGACCGAGATGGGGGTGGCCCGATGGCATGAACCCGGTCATCACATTAAACGGGGAACCTGAATTGATCGCCCCGACGATTGGACCATAATCGCGATGGCCGACAACTATCTTCCTCCGGAAAAATGGCGGTTGTGTTGTCAGCGGTTTTATCTCCTCATCAACAGCCTCTATCCCGAATTCTGTAAAGAGGCGATCAATATCGATGCTCTGGCTGCTTGACCATGGATTAATTCCGGATTCCATAAGGGTTCTCTCACAATTTTATCCGTGCAAATTCGATATACACGATCTCTTCATTCTGTACACAGGCAAACAACATCTTCTTTTTCACGCTATGCGCCATCCTGACCGACCTGGATATAGTGGAAATCGGAATCTCCGCTCCTTCTGTGATCGCGTGGACAAGCATTGCAGAATGGCTGTTACTCTCGGTATAAACCCTGAAATGATGGCCAAACTTGTAGCCGGTCCGGGGAGTGAAACCGAGCCTTCTGAGTGCAGAATAAACAGAGAGTTTTTCATTCAGTTCATTATCTGCGGAGAGTGCAGATGCATAATACCCGTTGCGATCGATTAAACTTCCGCTGAAAGAGAGGAGACCCTGATCGAGGAGATAGAGCACTTCGGGTGGAGAGAGTATCAGGCGGTTCTGATCGAGGCGCGTTCCAAACCAGAGCGATTCGAGAAGAATTGCTCCTTCACCCGCAACCATTGCCGAGAAACCCATTGGAACCGCGGATATGCCTGTTTCCAGGGATATACTCTCCCTCGCCTTTGGGCGGTGAAATCTGATATCATAATATGTCAGCTCCTCTTCATCATCAACAACTGCATAAACGAAGTTCTTCCTCATATGCTCGGCTGTTGCCACCTCACGGATAAGGATCGGGAAGGCAACAGGATCACGTTCAGAGAGGACACGGATCAGATACTGGGTCGTTCCCTTCCCTGGTTTCTGGCCTCGCCTGAAGACCCGGAAGTCGTGGGGACCCCGCTGAACTGCATAGCCGCGTTCACGGATATCACGGTATACAATATACGATCTGAGGAACGTCCCCCCGTTCTCCGGCTGATTGACTGAATGCATCAGGAGCGATTCGAAATCAAAGCCTTCAACCTCAAGCTTACCTCTCTGGATAAGATATAATGCTTCTTCACAGGAGAGGTTGAGCCCGCGTTCGCCTGGCCGCCCATATCCTCCCTGCTCATAGAGAGACAGTCCTTCGGGTCCGATCCGGATAGTGCTTCCGTCTAATATCGCCTTCACTGCCTCTGGTATTTGCGTTGATCCAAGATAAACACACTTCAGATCAAGAAATGCTTTCTATGTATTTTGTAAATACTTACACTGCATAAAAGTGATAGCATGAATCCAATATCAGTGATTTCAAAAAAAACTGCATGGATACTTCTTCTTATAGTCTGTATCACTGGATTATCCGGAGCGGTGACAGCCGTTACGATCTTTTCAGATGAACAGATGAATGTGACGTACTCTCTGGCACAATATACGGATATCTTTGTGATTGAAGAGGCATATAATGGAGGATTCCTTATCGGGGGCCATGCATACAGTCCGGATACAGATAGACATGCGTTTCTGATGAAGACTGATCCATATGGAGAAGAAATATGGTCACAGATGTATAAGGGCAAAAGAATCGTTGCAATAAATGAGCTCGATGACGGAAGAATCCTGGTTGCTTCTGTTAACGATTGGGTACACCCGGAGAGCCCGACTGCTGCAATTACCGGCACCGGATACCTTATTCTGACCGATCAGTTAGGAAATATCATCTGGTGTGAAGAGAGTGCTGGAAATGCACCCGCAGCAATCATTGTTCAGAATGATGATATCCTCCTTGCAGGGTGGAAATGGGCACCGGTGGATGATCCGGAAGGCATCAGCGGTTTTCTGGAACATTACACCTTTGATGGTGAATTCATGAATTCAATACTCTATGAGGGAGTATCAATTCATGATATTCGAAAGACAGATGATGGAGGGTACCTTATAATCGGCAACACCGGAAATCCAATTGAGACGCCCTATGTCAGATACGGACACATGACAAAGATCGATTCATCAGGAGAAGTCACATGGAGAAAAACATTTGATGAGCGCTCACTCTTTGCAATGTCCGCAATGAATGACGGATATCTAATCGTAGGTGGAACTCATCCCTATGGCTATTCCGAAGGTGAAGCATGGGCACTTGGTGTTTCACAGGATGGTGAGCTCATCTGGGAAGAAAAACTTCAGGGGTATGCAGCATATGGGGTTGCACCATATGGTGAGCACTACATAGTTGCCGGAGTAACCGGACCGGGCAACCCGCTGATAGCATTAATTGGAACAGATGGCACAACCATCGATTCAAAACGCCTGCTTGATGCAGAGGGAAGATTTACCGCTGTGAAAGTCCTTACCGACAACAGGGTAGCAGTTGGGGGATGGTCCCGACATACAGGAGAGGTTGAAGGATGGTTCCTTACCTTCGATCCATATGCAGAGCCTGTTGAGCAACAACCAATCCAGTCACCGGGCTTTGGCATCATCATAGCAGCTGCTTTTGGAACTGTCGCAGCAGCCACCCTTATCCACAAAAGAAAGAGAGATTAAGCAGCCAGTTCCCGGGCTCTGGCAATATTGCCGATGTCATCCCGGGTATCATCCTCCGGCGTCTCCATGATGAAGGGAAGATTACGGAGGCGGGGATGGCGGAGAACGGATCGGATCCCCTCCTCCCCGATCTGCCCAAGCCCGATATGCTCGTGCCGGTCAAGGCCGGATCCAAGCGTTCCTTTGGTATCATTGAGATGAATGACCGAGAGGCGATCAAGTCCGATATCAGCATCAAACATATCGAATGTCTCTCCCACAACCTCAGGAGTCCTGAGATCATAGCCTGCTGCAAAAGCATGGCAGGTATCAAAGCAGACCTTAATCCTCTTCTGTTCATGAATTTTCCCAATGATATCCCCGATATCCGCAAGATCGCTTCCGACCGAATTCTTCTCCCCGGCAGTATTTTCAAGGACAAGGAAGACACCAGCAGGTGCATCTTCGAGTGCGGAGTTGATCGCGTCAGCCACCCGCCTCCTGCCACTCTGCTTGCCTGAGGATCCATGGTGCCCGAGGTGCGTGACCAGAAACGGCACCGAAAGAGCATAGCACCGCGATAATTCCACGATGAGGCTCTCAACCGAACGGGAGTAGACCCCTTCTTTTTCTGATGCGAAATTCGGGAGATACGGCATATGCACAACAGCAGGACCAATACCAGAGACCTTTAATTCCCGAATGAAGGTTATGGCAGATTCTTCAGCCAGAGGCTTATAGCTCCAGCCACGCGGATTGCGTGAGAAGATCTGAAAGGTGTCGCACCCCCGCTCAACTGCGCGGGATACAGCCCGATCAATCGAACCTGCGATCGAGACATGAACGCCGATTGTTACCATAGTATTACAGTACAGCCTGCCTGGAAAGAAAGGTTTTGGGAAGAGAGACGCACGAAGAGATCAGATCCCAAGCTCTGCCTTTACTGCTTCCCCAAACGATTGTGTGGTCGCCATTCCACCAAGATCCGGCGTTTTTATTCCGCGTTTGATAACAGTCTGGATAGCTGCTTCGATACGTATAGCATCATCTTTGTGGCCAAGATATTCAAGGAGCATTGCCCCGCTCCTGATTGCAGCCACAGGGTTTGCTATTCCCTGCCCGGCAATATCCGGTGCCGATCCATGCACCGGCTCAAAGAGGGCATATCGATCCCCGATATTTGCAGAGGGGAGCATGCCCAGTCCACCTACCAGATACCCGGCGACATCCGAGAGGATATCCCCGAAGATGTTTGTGGTCACGATAACCCCGTAGCTGGCCGGATGAAGAAGAAGATCAAGGGCAAGCGAATCGATATAACATGCCTCAAAGGAAACACCAGCTTCTGCTGCTTCATGACAGCAGATATCACGGAAGAGTACATCGGATTTGATCACATTCGCCTTGTTCCCGATCGTCAGGTGGCAGCCGCGCTCCTCTGCGAGGCGGATAGCTGCCCGTGCAATCCGCCTGCTCCCTTCAACCGAGACGACACGGACAGTGCAGGCGCGATCCTTCTCCTGCCATTCGATACCTGAGTACAGGCCTTCAGAGTTCTCCCTCACAATCATGATATCAAACCCATTCCCTTTCACTGGTCGGAGGTTTGCATAAAGATCAAGTCTTTGCCGAATTCCGAGGATTACCGACCGGTAACAGGGATCCGGCGGCGTGGTGATGGCACCAAAGAGAATAGCATCAGCCTCTTTCAATGCAGTGATATCGTCATCGGTGCAGGCGACACCGCTCTTCTTCCATCTGGCGTACCCAACCTCCACCTCAAAAGAATCAAATTCCGGGTGGAGCGAACCGATGATATCCCATGCAACCGGGATCACTTCCTGCCCTATTCCATCTCCGGAGAGAACGGCTACCCGTGTCATCTGTTCCTCCACTGGTCCATCATCTCATATACCGCATCAAGAACCATCTTCGGGGATGCACCCCAGTGAACAACCGCGCCAAAATAGCCATTGTATATGCCAATACCGCTCCGTTCCTTCCTGCAACAGCGAGCAATAAATGGTTCCGCAGCTACAGAGGAGAGCGGACAGATCTCGATTGGAGTGAAGTTGTTGCCATAGCACTCCAGGTAGAGCTGACGGCCGGTCAGGCAGCCTGCCACCCGCTCCCCGCCATCCATATGATCCATATCAAGGGTCTTTTCAAAGCCACCTGCCCGGCAGGGAAAGACATCTGCTTCAATTCTGGAGATATCCCTGACATGGTGATCAAAGACACAGTTCAGTTCACCAAGAAGCCCCTCTTCCTCAAGGCTCTCAATCGTCACCGAGAGGTTTGCCCTCGGGGGCCTGATATCATAGACATGCACAGTCTCGAATGTTGTTATATCAGGGTCAAGAACGAAGTTCATGTGTTCGTCGATTGCCCCGAAGATGGTGCAGCGTTTTCCCGTTGAAAGGGCACGCCTGACCATTCCCGCACGGTTATGCTGGTTCACCCGTTCTGAATACATCACCGTTTCGTCAGCGGTTGCTAATACCTCTTCATGGAGAATAGTACGCATCATTCCGGTGCCGTTCGGATCAGGAGTCACTTTTATGAGTTCAAACCCGTCTTCAACTCTTTTAACAAGATATTCTGAAAGGAAGTATACTTTGTCACCAACAGGTTTTCCAAACGCATGCCCCACCACTTTACATTCCGGCGGGAATATCATGCTTTCTCCCTCCAGTACTGGACAAGTCCACCAGCGCTCAGGATTTCACGCATACGGGGCGAGAGCGGGGTGAAAGGATGGATGGTTCCGGCAGACGATAGTGTCCCACAATCGAGATTGATTGCGATCTGATCGCCATTTCGGCAGGTGAGATCTGCCTCAAGTACCGGCAGGCCGACATTGATCGCATTCCTGAAGAATATACGGGCAAAGAGGGGGGAGATGACAGCAACAACTCCAGCCTCCCTGAGCGCAACCGGCGCCTGTTCACGTGATGAACCGCACCCGAAGTTCCTGCCCGCAACAATGACTGCACCGGATAACCTGCCTGCAAGTGAGGGATCGAGATCTTCAAAGACATGTGCTCCCCAAACTGACCGATCCTTTGTCCTGAGATATCTCCCGGCGATGATGAGATCAGTATCGATATCAGGTCCAAGGCAGACTGCATGTCCCGTAATCATTCCCACACCTCCGGCTCAGAGATATACCCGGCAAGTGCGGTTGCAGCAGCAGTTCCTGGAGATGCAAGGTAAATCGATCCGCCAACTCCCATCCGGTTTTTAAAGTTCCGGTTCGCGGTGGAGAGACAGACCTCCCCCTCGCCGAGGACGCCGTTGTGCATGCCAAGGCAGGGGCCGCATCCCGGCGAAACCACTGTGCAACCAGCGGCGATGAGATCGGCAAGGATACCATCCCGCGTGGCACGGAGAAGTACATCACGTGATGCAGGAACAACAATTGTCCGGATCTTCACCTGCTTTCCCCTGACAATACCGGCGAACCTTTGCAGATCGTTGTAGCGTCCGTTTGTGCAGGTCCCAAGAAGCACCTGGTCCACCCCGGTTCCCGCGAGATCTGCGACCGGCCGGCCGGAATCGACCCTGTGCGGCGAGGCAATAACAGGGACTATATCATCAAGATCGATTGTAATTTCACGGAGATAACTACAGTCATCCTGAATCTGGAGAGCTATATCATGACCATAGCTGCCAAGGTATTCCCGGCAGATTTGGTCAGCATAAAAGATCGCGTTCTTCGCCCCGGTCTCAACTCCCATGTTGCAGATACAGAGGCGATCCTCCATATCAAGCGTCCCTGCACCCTCTCCGCTATACTCGAGGGCACAGTAAGTCGCCCCTTCCATTCCAAGACGCGAGACAACAGAGAGGGCGAGATCTTTTGCCTCTGCGGCGCCGGAAAGCCTTCCCTCAAGCTTTATGCCGATCGTTTCAGGCACACGGAACCAGGTCTCGCCCGAGGCCCAGATGGCTGCCATGTCGGTTGCACCGACACCGGTTGCAAATGCTCCAAATGCTCCTCCCGTACAGGAGTGGGAGTCTGCTCCCACCACCACCTCTCCGGGGAGGATACACCCCTCGCTCATGATCTGGTGGCATATGCCTCCTCCGCAGTCTGAGAATATCATTCCTCCTGAACGGGCATACTGCCTGAGTTCACGCTGAAGATCAGCGGTCAACCCGTTATTTGCAGGGCAGATGTGATCAAAGAGAACAGAGATCTTCTCTGGATTCATCCCCCTCTGTACACCCATCGAATGGAATGCCTCAACGGTGAGGACACCGGTACCATCATGTACATACGCACGATCCACCCGCCGATCAATGTACTCTCCGGCACTTCCACCAAGAATCCTTTCAGTGAGCGTCTGACTCATGCGATAACCTCCAGTTCAGCCTGATGAATCAGCTGAAGGAGGATATCATGGGTGATACAACATTTGTGCTCGCCCCTCGCTTTCACCTGATCAAGAATCCAGATTATCTGTTCTTCCCCCAGATCATGCCCCATTGACTGTAAAATATGTGCAATCGCTTTTTTACCGGTATGCTTACCGAGAAGGTAATGACGCTCCCCGCCAACCAGATTGGGATGGATATACTCGTACGTTGATGAATCTTCGATCAGAGCGGCAATGTGAATTCCGGATTCATGGGCAAATGCATGCTCGCCTACGATTGATTTGATCTTCGGGACAGGTATCCCGGAGGCTTCTGAAACCACTTTACTGAGTTTCAGGAGGTGAGAGAGATCATAGCGATCAACGCCTCCCTTGAACCTGAGTGCACATGCCACCTCCTCAAGCGAGGCGTTCCCTGCCCGCTCACCGATGCCGTTTACCGTGGTATGAAGCTGATAGGCTCCCCGTTCAGCGGCAGTGATTGTATTTGCTACAGCACACCCCATATCATCATGGCAGTGAATACAGAGGGGGATTGGGAGATCAATTCGAAGAGCATCTATTATGCCTGCCATTTCAAGAGGGGTGAGGCAGCCGACAGTATCTGCATAGGAGACATAATCCGCACCGCACTCAGCTCCCCTCAGGTACATTTCGCGGAGGAATGCGATATTTGTCCTTGAGGCATCTTCTGCGGCAAAACGCACCTGGATGCCGTGATCATGTGCATACTCAACCATCGAAAGCGCCTTTTCAAGAACCTCTTCACGCGGTTTTTTGTATTTGATCCGCATATGCAGATCCGAGGTTGCAATGAAGATACTGACCATATCGACATCGCACCCGATTGCGCAGTCAAGATCGGTTTTCAGTGCCCGTGACAGACAGCATATCCGTGCGTCAAGTCCCATATGAGAGAGATCCCGGACGCATCCCGCCTCGTTATGGGATACAATTGGAAATCCGGCTTCGATGACATCGACACCAATTTCATCAAGGATATCAGCGATACTGCACTTTTCTTCATGAGAGAACGATACGCCCGGAGTTTGTTCACCATCCCGGAGGGTTACATCACATATCTCAACATTCCACTTTTTCATATTCAGCTTCCTCCGGGCATACTCCACGGACAATAATCACCTTTATATCAGATTCGGGAAGAGACAGGACTTCTGATAGGGCTTCCGTATCCTCTGCTGCGATCTCAACAGGATCCGCCCATGATAGATAGGGTTTGATATCAGGGACATCCTGTCCCCCGGTCATCGCCATCCGCCTGTTGGCAAGGACAAGTACCAGAAGAGGGAGCTCCTTCTCTTTGGAGTCGATCAGGCTGTTTATTCCTGAATGAAGTAAGGCTCCATCACCGATCACAGCAACCCCTGTGCTCTGTGCGGCAATGGCAATCGATGAACCGAGGCAGTAACCTGCGATACCGATTGAGTAGGGAGGGTTCATCAGGAGCAGAGAGCAGCCAATATCCGGGATAACCTTCATCTTTCGCTCTTTTAAAAGCGAGAAAAGCGGCTTGAAGGGGCAGCCAGAACAGAACGTCCGGAAGAAACCCCGATCTGCGAAACGCTCTGATGATTTACCGGCTTTGGGAGGGAGCAGCTGTTGGTGTTCCCTTAGAAAGGGCCTGCCGATCTCGATGATCCTTGACCCTGATGGGAACGATGGGGGGGGATAGGCGATGGCGATCTGAGACTCACCCCCAACTGCTCCGACACCGATCTCTCCTCCCCTGATCCGGTTGAGAGGGGATCGTTCTGCCCATGCAAAAAGTCCTGCGGTTCCTTTATCAGCCCGCGCCACCCGTCCGGCTATTGTGAGATCGGGATCGGCAAGCCTGCCATGCCGTATCATCTGGACCACTTCTACATAGGTAACCTCATCATTCAGGAGTGCCGGGGTAACGCGAAGAATAGCAACCCGTGAAAAACGTTCTGAGGCTTCAAAAGCAGAGGCAACAGCTGCGAAGAGGGTTTCGTTATCAGGCTCTATTACCGGGCATTGTGCAAGCTCGCCGAAATACCGGGAGTCCTGTGCATTTTGCGAGAAGTGGGCTTCAGGATCATCACCGGCAATGATCACCACACCGGAGATAAGACCCTGCGTCGTCGCATTGATGAGGGGATCGCAGAGGGCATTCATCCCGACATTTTTCACGATAACACACGACCGCCGTCCGGATAGAGAATCTCCAAGAGCATATTCAAGGGCGGTCTTTTCGTTCGTTACCACCTTGGCGGAGACAAGAGCACCAATCTCCGTCACCGGATAGCCCGGTACAGTGTATATGGTCTCAACACATTGTTTCAGGGCCTCTGCTACTGCTTCATATCCTTTCATTCACAATCCCTCCCGGGAACGATATCACAGCCTGTGCAATACGTACACATCGTCCTGGCTTCTCCTGTGTCAAGGCCAGCATTCTTCAGGGCATCCCAGTGGATAGCTGCGATTCTGAGCAGGCGTTCCGGAGAAGGCCTTTTGTATGATGCAACTGCTGCTGCCGGGGTGAGCGGACGGATCACCGGAATAACGCCACGCCCTGTCAGGAGACGAATACAGGCTTCCATCTCCTCGTCGGTCTCGCCAAGCCCGAGGATCACATTTGAGAATACATTGCCCCGTCCGAAGAGTGCAACTGAACGATCAAGTGACATTATAATTGCATCCCATGATAATCCGGGGCACATCTCTTCAAAGAGTGCGGAAGTTGCCGTTTCAAGATTGAATTTCACCTCGCTGACACCTTCGGAATAAAGGCGATCGGGGGTTTCCGGACCCGGATAGATGGAGACGCCCACCGGAATGTCCAGTCCTTTAATCCGTTCCAGAACATTTATAACCCGCTTCTCATCATCTTCGATGGAACCAATAACCCCACTCGTAATCGATATCGAATCAATCCGGTTGATGACGGATTCGATCATCCCCACAATCTCGTCAGGAGTTTTTACCCGCCCTTTGTTGAGCGGTACCGGACAGTACTTACAGGAGAAGATGCAGTTGCCTGAAACGGTGATATATGCCTGTCGTGGACAGTGAAGTGCAGGCTGCTCAAGGATGCCTGTTGCGTCTATTTTTCCGAAACTAAGATGCACATGCCCATCGCCATCGTGCCTTATTTCAACAGGAGAGTCTGGGGAGATTGACAACCGGATCCTTTTACCATCCATAGAAAAAAAGACCGAACCCTCGCCCCCGGCTCCGGGACCTGCGGCTGAAGATTCGATATAACCGGATGCATCCGCTCCGGTGAGCCTGCATGAACCGATGGCGAGAAGTTCCGCCTTCAGTTCGTGCCATCGCATAATTCCAAAGCCTCCTCGTATCTGGTCACAAACGGGATTGCTGCAACAGCACCGATTAATCCTCTTCCGGAAAGCCGGACATCAAGCATCGGGAGGAGGGAGTCCAGTTCCGATCTTGTGATCTCACCCCGCTTCACCATCCATGCATACTGTTCAAGAGGGGAGGGATCAAATCCGGTGTATGCAGCCATGCCGGTCTCATCCGAGAGGGTATGTTCACGCAATAATTCCTCGAAGCGATCGATGCATCCTGCCGGATCGGCTGTTGCAAACTCGCATGCCACCGCAACACAATTCTTTGTCCTGAAGGCAACAGGATAGAGCTGGACGATTGTATGGGAGAGATAGCGTGTCTTATCGTCTTCAATAGACCTGGCAATATTATGGCATAGTGTCCACGTGGCACCGGCTTCCGGCGTATCGGTATCATCCACGCCGATGATCAGACGTTGCAGCCGAGGAACAACGATCCGGGAGCCAGCCACCTTTCCACCGCCACATGGATCAGATTCTGATCGGATCACACCTGCAGCGTGTGCCCGGCAGATGGAAGCCCCGACGCCACCGCCGCCCATACCAAGATAGGTAATACCGATTTCATCCTTAGATACAGCAACACGGGCAATACCTGCCGGGAACCGCGATCCGACCAGTTCGAGATCGATTGCTCCGGGAGAAAGGAGATATCGGGTTGTCTGGCCAACTGTCCTCACCTGCTGCACAAGGGGGCTCTGCCCATAATGTCGCTTCACCCACATTGCACCTCCGATACATTCAAATCGCTCGATAAGCTCAACAGCTGAACCATCGTCTGAAGCTATCGCGAGGATTTCAGGATAGATGATCGAATAGGGATCATGAGTATGCTTCATATCAACCTGCCATTATTATCTGAAATTATTTCAGGCGGCATAATGCCCACATGAGTATATGCAATGCTGACACGGATCATCCAGCCATCTGATATCATAGAGCTACGATCAATTCCAGAGTCAGGAGCCCCGATATCTGCTGGATATATTATAAGCCCGGTCATACCATGCAGCCGAAATTTTCGTTAACAAAATAATCGGCTGCAACAGAATATAAGGTGATCGATCGCAGGCTGAAGAAAAAAAAGATTAGAAGAGTTCGTGGAGCTGGAACTTGAATGGCCCAAGAGAACCACCGTAGTTTCCAGCTGTAATCTGTTTAACACCAGGCACTTTACAGGCGGCTTTTACACCAGCTGCCATTGCCGCTTTCACCGAGGTTTCGTCAACTCCATCAATGACTATCTCATAGATTGCGCCGATTCCGGCTGGCACACTGGTGCCTTCAACCTTCTCACGGATTGTCGGACAGAATGCCTCGTTTGTGGATGCTCCCATAAACTTGTATTTGTTGCTTCCGACTTTTGAGCCGCTGGAAACAACACCGCCCGGGAATGGAGTGATGACACCCGGGACATCTGCGATAGCATCGACTGCTGCTTCTGCTGCAACGAGTGCGCTCATCTGGTTCTCTCCCATGATCAGGAAGTTTCCACCTGCAACACCCTTGACTGCCCCGTACTCTTCTTCGATGATGAAATCGCCGCCCATAATTGGAATGGACCAGCATTCGCGGCCATCAACGGTGATTTTGGACTCAAATCCATCCCCAAAGAAGTGGAGCTTTACCGGAAGCTTCTCTTCAGCAACAAGCCCGTTGAAGGCGGCAGTTGTTGGTGCGGTGAGGATACACTCTGCGATCCGCTCGACGAGCTGCTCTTTGAGCTTCTTCTTGCCAACACAGATAAGGATAGCATACCCTGGCCGTCCATCGGGAGTTTCATCGGCAGGAACGAACCGCTCGATGCCTGCCTCAGCCGGGCAACCGATCGTTGATGTGGCAAAACCGGTTGCTTCAACGGCTGCCTTGTAGGCCCATTCCTTTGTGACTGCTGTTACGATAACACGGGATACCCAGGTGGGGAATCCCTCTGCGTAGGTATTGTCGATGATGACACCGTTGTATTCCATAGAAACACCTTCTATATGTGTATGTGAGGGAGATGGATAAAAGAAGATTTCTTTTTGCATTTCATGCTGCCAGCTTCCCCATACCGGCATTCCCTTTGACCTGAACGTATCCTGCTGTGAATACCGTGGCTTTCTGCTTCATTCTGCGTTTTTCACCATATCAGAATTAATTAAGAAGGTTTATCTAGATTATTTTACATAGTTTTCGACAATCGATTTATATCGATAACAGGCCGGTAAATAAACCATCGCATTTGCAATGTAGAGCGACACCACGGTGTTGCTCTGGATATTGCTGGTCAGATTACATGGGACATTGTGCGCATTGAAGCTACGGGGAGATGGTTGGATCATGGCTGAGAGAACCCTCCATTCTGACAATGAGAGAATGTAACTCAACGTCATGACGGGCTCCTGCGCCACTGCCCACAGAACAACGGAGAGGACGAGAGGGATACATCAATGGCTATGAGCAATTTGTTTCCAAAATTCTCGAGGACACAGGATGGACTGAATGTTGTGATGGAGCAGAAGCTCCTTCAGGCAACAAACAGACTTACCCTGAAGAGCGAGACCTGCACGGGATGCGGCATATGCATCGAGGCATGCCCAGAAGAGGCAATTACCCTTGGTAGGCTTGGAGGCTATGGTAAAGGAGCAGTCATCGACGATGCCAAAGTGAGCATCGACGCTGAGAAATGCTCGTACTGTGGCGTCTGCGTCATCATGTGCCCGTTCAATGCGCTGAACCTGAAGATTGACGAAGAAGAGAAACTCCCGATTCTTGAGAAGGAAGGGTTCCCACAGTACGATATGGTCACAACGATCGATGACGAGAAGTGTGTCCGATGTACTATCTGTGAGGAAGTCTGTCCACGCGATGCAATCGACCGCGACGTTCCATTATTTGAAGGAGCAGATGACCAGGGAGTATTACGCCAGAGTGCGCTCACCGCCAAGACCGAGTTTACGGTTGATGACGAGAAATGCAATCTCTGTGGCATTTGTGGGGCTGTATGTCCTGCAATCGTTGTGAAACACAAGCCCTTCAGCCCTGAAACCGGAGTAATTGAGGGGAAAGTGGTATGGGATGAAGATCTCTGTGATGCGTGCCAGGTCTGTGTCGAGGCCTGCCCTGAAGAGGCTATCACCGTTGTGAGGACGGTTGAATCCAAGAAACTGCCCGGCAAGGTTACCATCATCTCAGAAGACTGCTGTACCTGCACATGGTGTTCAAAGAACTGTCCTGAAGAGGCGATCACTGTCGAGAAGATATTCGAAGGTGACATCAGTGCGGCTGTGGAGAAGTGCCCGGCCGGATGCGACATCTGTGTCGAAGTCTGCCCCTGCAATGCGATTCATATGCAGGATAATGGCAAAATCGCCATTAATTCTGATTTCTGCATGCTCTGTGGCGCCTGCGTGAACGCCTGCCCCGGCGAGGATATTATTGTCCTGAAGAGGACCGGCATCCGGGTCAAAGGCAAAGAGACCGATCTCTTTGCAAAGATTAAAGAGAAACTCCTGGCTCCAAAGGCCTCAAAGGTACGGGAAGCGTGAGGTTTCATTATGGCAAAAGCAAAGGGTTACTCCGATGAAAACCTGTCTGTCCGTCTGGCAGACCGGTATTACCGCACAGATGATGCATCCCCTGATTTCCTCAAGAATATTGAAAAAATAG
>NZ_VOTZ01000022.1 GCF_024372745.1 Methanocalculus taiwanensis | reverse complement strand
GCCGGGTAAGAGGGTATATCTCAACTGTGAAGAAGAATGAGGGGTCAGTACTTGCCGCCATCAAAGGAGCATTCAGGAGAGAACCCTTCATGCCCACTGTGGCTTACAGGTATAGCTGACCAGTTACCATTTGAGATCATCTTCCCTGTTGACTCTGAAGGAGGAGGATCAGTTTGACGAAAGCTACTATAATGATCGTTGAAGATGAAGCCATCACCGCGATGGCATTGAAGAGCAGCCTTGAGGATATGGGATACTCCATCTGCGGGGTTGCCCCGACAGGAGAACTGGCAGTACAAAAAGCAGGTGAGCTCCACCCTGATCTTATCCTGATGGATATTATGCTTGCCGGGGAGATGAGCGGAATTGAGGCTGCTGAAGAGATACGGATGAGCTATAAGATTCCAGTCATTTTTCTGACAGCGTTCTCGGATGATCAGTATATTAATGAAGCTAAACTTACGGAGCCGTTTGGGTATATCCTGAAACCCGTCCGTGAGCAGGAGCTGAAGACTACCATCGAGATGGCTTTTTACAAGCATGCGATGGAGAGGATTGTCCGCGAACAGGCAGAGATCATCCGCGTACTCCTCAACGAGACCCATGATCTCCATTTTGTCATGGATAAGAGTGGATTGTTCCTTGCCGTAAATGAAGCCCTCGCAAAACGTGCCGGAAGAGAGATTGACGAGCTTATTGGATCTGCGGTATCAGAGATGGTTGAATCCGGGTATCTCTCCCCGACGATGGGAGGCAAAACGCTGCCGCCAATTCTGAACTATTCGCTGAAGTACGAAGAAGAGTTTGCGGGATCCTGGTATGATATCGGCATTCATCCAATCTTCGATACCGATGGAACCGTTGCCAAGTATGCCGTTCACATTCATGATACAACACAGGTAAAAGTGATGGGGGAGAGGCTGCGGAAGCTCTCTGATATGCTGATGGCAAAGCTCTTTCCCGGGCAAAGGCGCGAAGATGTCAGCCTGGACGATCTGGGTGACCTGGATGATCTGGTTACATCCGACTTCTTTGATGATCTCAATGATGCACCCGATGAATCCCGGTGAAGCAGATCTCCCTATCTCCCCCTCCTCTTCTCATCATCTTTATCTTAAACCGAAACGAACGGTTGAACAATGACAGAGTATTTTGCCCTCTCTGAGATCGATTCAGCGATCAGGCGCACGCGGGATCTCCTCTGGCCCTTCAGGAAAGGAGTCTGGCTCCGCATCGCCCTTATCTCCCTCTTCATCGGCTGGGGTGGCGCCGGGTTCCCGCAGCCGGCATGGTCCTCAGAAAGCGACTTTCCCTCAGATGCTTTCGATGGTTTTATTGTTCCCGATGCACTGCCGGATATGGCCGGGCTTATCATCGCCATCATCCTCCTGATCATAGCTCTCGCCCTTCTCTTCATGCTGATCGGATCGATCATCCAGTTCGTCTTTGTTGACTGCATACGAACAGGGGATGTAAAGATACGGCACTACTTCTGGCCGCGTGCAGAGAAGGGGGGAAGGGTCTTCCTTTTTGAAATTGGAGTTGCGCTTCTCTTCCTGCTGCTTCTTGCCGCACTTATCATACCGCTTATCATCATAGCCGGAGGTATCGCGGGTCCGGCAGGCGGCATCTCACTGGCATTTTCCCTCCTTGTATTCCTTCCGATCATCCTGGTAACAGCGGTCATCATCGGCATTATCCAGCTGATCACCATAGATTTTGTGGTGCCGATCATGATCGAGAACGATTGTGGCGTGATTGATGGATGGAGGGAGTTCTATGGAATTATAAGCACCCAATGGATGCAGGGGATCATCTACCTCGTCGTCCGGTTCCTCGCGGCACTGGGTGGGGGTTTTGTTCTCATTATCCTGACCCTCCTGGCACTTGCGATACTTGCCATTCCCTTTGCAGTGATCGGATTTGTACTGTATGCCGTGATACAGATTGCAAACATCCATCTCCTCCTTCTATTGGCAATTCCCTACCTTATCATCGCAATTCCGGTAGTACTCCTGATCTCGGTGCCGTTCATCACATTCTTCCGCACCTACTCGCTTGCGGTGCTCGGCAGGCTCTCACCGGAACATATGCTGCTTTTTGATGAAGAGGTTACAATCGGGTGATCATTATCCACTCACTTTTTTCCGGAAGAAGAATATAATCAGGAGATGAGGAAGTACCATGCACCCGTTTGAGATCGAAACAATTGCCCAGTCACACCTCTCCCTGATGAATCCGGTTACGCGAGAGATGATTCTGCATGCAGGAGAGCTTGCCGGGATCAGGAAAGGTGATGTTGTATACGATCTCGGCTGCGGAAATGGAACGCTCCTCTCATTCTGGCATGACGCATATACAATCAAAGGAACCGGTGTCGAACTGCGAAAAGAGTCTGTTGAGGCAGGAAAAAGAGCAATCGCTGAAAAAGGCGCAACAGATCTGATTCAGATCATCGAAAGGGATGCCGCCGTGTGGGAGCCGGAAGAAGCCGCTGACTGTACTGTTGCAATTGGCTCTGCCTTTATATTCGGGGGAGCAGTCCCGGCAATCGCTCACCTTGAGTCTCTCACCAAACCCGGTGGCATCATTGTTATCGGGGATCGGTACTGGCAGAGTGATCGCGTTCCACCCGAATTTGCCGTCCAGTGGCAGGAGATCCCAACCGAGTACGGTCTTGTCGCTGCTGCCCGTGACCTCGGGCTCAGGTTACGTGGAGTGATCAGGGCATCTCCTGACGACCATGACCGCTATGAGAGTGCCATCTGGCAGCAATGCATCCGATGGCTTGACGAGCACCCTTCAGATCCTGATAGGGAAGAGATGGAAGAGTACCTCTGTAAAATCCAGGATGAATATCTTGTTTATGGGAGGGAAGCCTTTGGATGGGCAATCTGGGTCTTTGGGATAGATGCATGAGAGTAGGTATGGAGGGATAGACCTGTCATTTGAATGCAGCCAGTGCGGCGACTGTTGTAGCCACCTTGGCATTGTCCATGTAATAGAATCTGATCTTGGCAATCTCCGGTATGTCGTCAGGAACCGCTATTCGGGCGAGAGGACAACGGTCACGATCGATCCCGATAAAACAGCCCTCTTTCTTGATGAAAAACTTGAGAAGAACACCTTCACCAACCGCCCCCAGGCATGCCCCTTCTTCCGTTTCATACAAAAGGAAGAGAAAGGCTACTGCTGCGTTCATGCAACCCGCCCTGATATCTGCCGCGATTATGGGTGCTGGCGTATGCTCATCCTTGATGGTGGCGGGAGGCGGGCAGGGAGGATCATGGAATCACGACATCTTGCTTCAGATGATCCCGTTCTGCTCAGTATTTTCGCAGAAAAAGCTCATAATCTTGAACGGCTCTCCGATTCCCAGTGGGATGATGCGGTCATCAGGATGATCAGATCAGCCGGATATATGGTGCGTATCTGATCGGATCTTATATTACACAAATGACAATAGTACTGGGTGCAGATCCAAACATCCCTTCCCGCCTTAATCACTTCTTTCCGAAGGCAGCTTGCGGAACGCTTCTTTTTTCTAGGTCCGGTCTTTATCCTTGCACTTGAGGTATCAGGCGAATCGGGGCTTGTTGAGATCATCAATGCCGGGCTGCATACCGGCTATGGCCTCCTCTGGGTCTTTGCAGTCGCGCTCATCTATAAGTATGCCTTTGCATATGGGATCGCCCGATATACACTTTCTACAGGAAAGACGATCTTCTCAGGTCTTCGGTCAATTCCCGGGCCACGGAACTGGGAAGTCACCTTCATCACGATCATCTATATCCTCGAGATGCTTGCATATGGGGGATTCCTCATCATCGCAGCGCATTTCCTCTATTACCTGCTCCCCTTCGAGATCCCGATCCAGGTAATCGCGATTGCAACGCTTGCCCTGATCCTCTTTATCCTCTGGAAAGGAAGCTATGAGCGGCTGGAGCGGGTGATCATCGGGATGATGATCCTCCTCTTTATCGGTATACTCTTCAGCCTTCTTGCCCTTCATGTTCCGGTAACCGAGGTTGCAGCAGGACTCATTCCGCATCTGGATCCCCACTATTATATCGAGATCATGGCCCTTCTTGGAGCGGTTGGCGCAGGATTAAACCTCCTCCTCTATTCGGTCTGGCTTCATGAGAAGACCGGTGGAAAACCCTGCATCACCGATCTTCCCGAGAAGATGCGGATTGTCAAAACCGATCTCTTAATCGGATTTGGGCTTATCGGCCTCATGAGTTTTGTATTCCTGGCGATAGGGGCCGGGTACAGCCTTCAATCCACCACATGAATGAAGAGGTCATCTCGGCTATTGCCGTCTCAACACATCTCTTTATGACAATACCCCTTGCAGCTCCGGTATTTGTCCTTTCTTCGTTCATACTACTTGCGGGTGCTGCAATCTCCGGTATGGACGGGCGTGCGCGTGCAGTCTGTGGAATTCTCCGTGAAGCGGGTGGTATTCAGATACCGGCAAAGAAACTCTACAGGCTGATCCTTCTTGCTTTCTCTGTGATCATCATGGCTGCAATCTTCATCGGACGCCCGGAAGCAGTTATCAAGAATGTCTCTGTCGTCTCATCGATCCTCTTTGCGGTCATCGGCTTTGCGTTGATCTATATCGATAATAATCTTCCAAGGGAACATCGGGGATCCCGTATCTGGCTTGCTGTGATGGCGATCGGATCAGGGGTATTCCTCCTCGTCGCTCTTCTCGAAGAGGCGACGATCCTGGCATTTGGGGTTCCGTTGATGGAGCGGCTTGCCATGGTTCTTCTCGTTCTTTTTGTCTTTGTCAGATCAGATCTTGCATCGGCATTCAGGAAGGGGGTTGCAAATAAAACCGATCTCCTCTGGCTGATTCTTATCTTTGGAACACTCTCAATTTATGGAACATTCCGGGGTTTTAACTTTGAAGGAGTCCTCCTGAATTTCCGGGATCTCGGCCCGATCCTCGCCGGACTCATCGGAGGCCCCATAGCCGGGGCGGCAGCCGGTGCAATCGGCGGTCTCTACCGGTACTCGCTTGGGGGCTGGACCGCTCTTCCCTGTGCGGTTGCAACGATTGTCGCCGGAATACTGGGTGGTCTCGCCGGGAGGCGGTGGCTGCCGCTCACGCCGCTCCGTCTCGCTATCCTCGGGGTAGCAGCTGAAGCGCTTCATATCCTGGTGATCCTGCCGCTTTTTACGATTGGAACTCCTTTTACAGAGATTTTAGACGTCATTCGCGCAACACTCCTTCCGATGTCGGTGGTCACGGCAGCCGGGCTGATCCTGTACCTTGTGATCGAGAACCAGTACAAGAAGGAGATTGATATGAAAGATCTCGTCTGCTGGATCAGAAAAGAGATCGATCCCGAGCTTGAAGCAGAGAAAGGCGAGCCGTAATCAGAGGTATTCAGCCTGCACAGCGAGCACTCCGGCACTATCCACAGCTGCTGCATACTCTGCAAGCGGCTCGGCATTCACTTCGAGGAACCGGATACCAAACGGCACTTTTGAAAGGATCAGTTCTGCCTGATTGCGCTCACCGAGGATGATCAATGCCGCGGCAAGCGCTTCGACTGATGAGAGGACAAAAGGCTTTCCGAAATTTACCGGATTTGCTGCGACCAGAAACGGAAGTGCCCTCCGCCCACGGAACTGTGAGAGCTCTTCCCGTTCAAGCACCTCCCATGAACAGTCGAGGGCGGTGATCGAACGGATCCATATCCGGTCGGCAGGCGATATGACAACCCCGGCTGTCGGATCAAGGAGGAGCGTCCCTTTTGGTACCTGCCGGAATGTCGGGACAATCCTGACAAGTCCATACCGCTCGAGCCGCTTGATCGTACATTTCCTGGGATCGCAGGTGTTGTCGCGGTATGAGATGAGAGGGATCATGATAGTAGTGTCTAATCTTCATATCACATCAAGCACCGCGATCAATCCATCAATGATCAGTTCCAATACTGACTCTATGTATGTGATGGTTGCACCCTGTATCCTCGATCCCTCGCTCCGGGCTGAAGGAATTACGCGGGACGAGGATCTCAGGGCATATGCTGCCTGCCTGAAACGGTGCTCGGCATTCGGGCTTGAGGTTGTAGCGCTCCCCTGCGCAGAGACGCTCTATCTCGGAAAGAACCGGACTCCCGGAACATTCACAGAGCGGCTGAATACCCCTGAATTTGAACTCATCATCGATCGGCTCGAAATTGAGGTGCGGCAGATCATTCTCCAGCGTGGGGAGCCACTCTGTATCATCGGGGCAGATTCATCACCCACCTGCGGCGTGAACACCACATGGTACGGCCCGGAAGAAAAATTAACTCACAGGGGTGTGTTTCTCTCCCGGTTCCCGGAAATACCGGCCATAGATGCGTTTGATTTCGCACGGTACAGGGTCTATCTCGCGTCACCGCTCTTCACCGAAGCAGAACGAAAGTACAATGAATTGATCAGGGATCTGCTTGCGACCCATTGTTTTGAGGTGTATCTTCCCCAGGAGGTGGGTCTGGATTCAGCAAGCCGGAATCGGGATGCAATAGATCATATCTTCCGGTCTCATTGTGATGCCCTTCAAAAAACAGACTGGATAGTTGCTATAATTGATGGAGCTGATGCCGACTCTGGTTGCGCATGGGAGATTGGATATGCGTATGCGAAAGGGATTCCTGTTGTTTCCCTCAGAACCGATTTCAGGCATGTTGGACAGAACGAACATGTGAACCTGATGCTTGAGCGCTCATCTGTTGTGGTAACCAGTAAAGAGGCTCTCCCCCGTGCCCTTAAGTCTCCGCTTCACCACTGAATCAGCCGCGCCGTGTTGTCAGAAGGATCTCCCCGACTGATCTGAAGAGATCTTCTACTTCAGAGAAAGCCGGCACTCCGCCTCTCCTCAGGACCGGGAAGCCGGGCTTCACGGAATCGCCTCCCGGCAGAGCGGCTAGCACCATATTCTTGGTATGTTCTGAAAACCGCACGATCTCAAGTGCCAGCTGTTTTGGATCTGCGATTGCAGTCGGAGCGGATATGATAATCACACTATCCCAGAATTCCTGATTTTCAAGGAGAATATCAAAGACACGGGCAAACCGCCCCGCAGTTGAGTCACCGATCATATCAATCGGGTTTCTGCCGCTCCATCCCGGCGGGAGGATTGCATCCATCTCTGCATGTACTTTTTCGGGGAGAGGGACGAGATCTATGCCATTTCTCTCGGCATAATCTGATGAGAGAACAGCAAACCCTCCTGCACTTGTAACGACAACAGCCCTCCTCCCTCCTGGAACGCCCTGCCCTGCGAGTATACCCCCTATCTGGAAGGCGGACCTGATCGAGTCGGCAGGAACAACTCCTGCCTGCCGGAATGCCGCTCGATAGGTCTGGTAGTCTCCGGAAAGCGAACCGGTATGGGATGCCGCAGCTGCCCGGCCGATCCTGGAGCTGCCTGCCTTGATCGCAACAATGGGTTTTTCAGCTGATACCCGTGCCACAGTCTCAAGAAACCGCTTACCCTCACGAATCTCCTCGATATACAGGAGGATTACCCTGGTCTTCTCATCACGGGCAAGGAGGTCGATGTAATCGACAAAGCTGATATCCGACTGATTTCCTGCACTGATCACAGCAGAAAACCCGATATCCTCGGTAACGCTCCAGTCCACAATCGTCGTAATCAATGCCCCGCTCTGGGAGATGAATCCACATGGTCCGGGGCTTGCGGAATTGTTGCTGAATGTGGTGTTGATCTGCTCCGGCGGCACCATGATTCCAAGGCTGTTTGGTCCCACGATCCGGAGCCCCCCGGTTCGTGCTATACTGACTATCTCCTCTTCAAGCCGCCTTCCTTCTTCTCCTGACTCCCGGAACCCGAATGATATGATAACCGCCGTCTTCACATTTTTTTTGGCACAGTCAGCAATGATCGATGGCACTACCGCCGCAGGCACCGCTATCACCACCATATCAAGGGATCCGGGAATGTCTGTTACCCTTGGATATGCCTTCCTTCCAAGGATCTGCTCGTGTTTTGGATTCACCGGATAGAGCGATCCCGGAAATGAGAGGAGGTTTCTCGTGATCGTATATCCGATCTTCCCCTGGTCAGGGCTTGCGCCGACGACTGCAATTGACCGGGGTTTCAGTATGGCGGGATCAAGCGGCCGGACAGAGATCCCCTCCTCCTCATGCGCCTCCCCGGCGATGAACCGGGCATCAACAGCGATACATCCATCATCATAGAGGATTAAGGGGTTGATATCAAACTCGGTGAATTCGGGGTGATCGAGGAATAGTGCTGCTGCTCTCTCAATTGCAGAAAGAAGCGCCTCTTCGTCTCGTGGAGGCTCGTCACGAAATCCTTTTATCAGGTGGTATCCCCGGATCTCCCGGATCATCGAGCGGATCTCCTCTCTGTCGATTGGGAGGATCCGGATGCTTGTATCCCCAAGAAGCTCTACCAGTTTTCCGCCGAGCCCGACAGTGATCGTTTTTCCAAATGCCGGATCGGTTGCTCCCCCAATCAGGATCTCCAGGCCCGGTGCTGCCTGCTCCTCTATCCGGACCCCCGTGATCTCTGCATCGGGCCGGAGAGTCCCCGCCCTGTAGGTCAGCTCGGCATATCCCCGCCGCGCCCCTTCTTCATCCGAAATCCCAGGCAGTACTCCGGCAACATCGCTCTTATGCAGGATATCCGGTGACTCGATCTTCAATACAACCGGAAACCCGATCCTTCTGGCAATCTCCACAGCCTCGTCTTGGTTTGTCGCAATACCATCCTGTGGCACCGGTACGCCATATGCCGAGAGGAGCGTATAGGCATCCCGGCCTGATGTATGCCTCCCTGTCATAGCTACTCCGGAATGGGTCGGCAAGGTTTTTTACCTTATCCCGGAGATGGCAGAGTATCAATGTTTGTAGTGCTCGAGATCGTAATCCTTCTTCTTGTCGCAAAAGGTGCAGGGGAAATTGTTGAAAGGGCCGGATATCCCGCGCTTGTCGGTGAGATTACAGCCGGACTGATCCTTGGCCCCTCGCTCCTTGGGATCATTGAACCAAATGAAGTGATCACCGCTTTATCGGATCTCGGGCTGATCGTCCTCCTCTTCCTCTCGGGTATTGATACCGATCTAAAAAACCTCGCTTCAGCAGAAAAAGCCGGTACATTAACCGCTCTTTGTGGTGTTATTATCCCCTTTGCATCCGGTTTTGGTCTTGGATATCTCATCGGTATGGATACAATCACCTCCGTCTTCCTCGGTATAGCGCTTGCCATCACCTCGATCGGGATCTCGGTCCGTGCGCTCGTAGATGAACATGCTATTTCTTCCCCTATTGGAAGTATCATCATTACAAGCGCCGTCATCGATGATCTGATAGGTATACTCCTGCTTGCGACGCTCTCAGCTTTTGCCCTTGGTGGTGGGCTTGCCTCGGTTGCCGGCACAGCAATTCTGGCCCTTCTCTTCCTCATCTTTATGGTGACAGGCGGCCGCCGTATCCTCGGGCGGTGGTATGCAACAGTGCGGCGGCATGCCTCTCATGAAACTGCCTACTCGGCAAGTTTAATCATCGCGTTTGCATCAGCCGCAGCAAGCCATATTATCGGTCTCCACCTTGCTATAGGTGCTTTTTTTGCAGGCCTTGCTCTGAGTGACCGGATCCGGCCTGATAGATCGATCGAGGGGAGTCTCTCGGATCTGGGAATGGGATTTCTGATCACCATCTTCTTTGCATCAATCGGGCTTTCACTGACGCTTTCTGTTGAAACCCTCCTTGATCCGCTTCTCATTCCTCTTGTGCTGGTTGCATTCTCAGGAAAGATCATCGGCGGCTATATCGGATCCAGGCCGTTTCTTCCTGACAACCAAAGTGCACTCATCGTCGGTATCGGACTCTGTCCGCGTGGAGAGGTGGCGCTTGTCGTTGCATCAATTGCACTCTCTGCCGGAATTATCACCGCTGGCCTGTATACGACCGTGACGATCATGGTAATTGCAACAGTATTGATCGCTCCAATCTTCTTCAGGATGGGATTCAAAGCTCTCCGACGATCCGGAGATGCTGTATAATCCTGCATATCTCAATCCTTCCGACCACCTTGTTTTGGGAATCGATGACAATCAGATCCCCATGCCGGTTCCGCTGCATCATCTGCATCGCATCCATGATAAAATCATCTTCCTGGATTGTGATATGCCCCCTGCTCATCAGATCACGGGCAGTTGCACCTTCCTTCTTCAGGTGGCAGGTGATGCATCGTGCAGCCCCGGATCCCCGGATTCCGACCGAAGGCATAATCGATCCGATCAGATCAAGCGGGGTGATGACGCCAAGAAATGTACCCTCCGGTGTTGTTACCGGAATGTCCCCACATCCCTCGACTGATCCGATTTCGATGAGATCACGTATTGGAGTATCGGGTAAAACCGTTCGTGCGATTGGTGTCATGATCGATCGGACTCGACCGGATCGATCATCATCTGGTTGTGCCATTCTGCCTCAGTCCGGCAGATTGTACCTGATTGGAAAAAAAGGTTCGTATGGATTATCTTCGTCGTGAAACGAAGAAGAGTACTCCAAGAAGTCCGACAGCTCCGACAACAGCGATCGGAAGACTGCCTGAGGGTGTCGGCGCCGGTGGTGCAGGCTGCGGGCTGAGTGTAGCAGATATCTGTGTTGTCTGTCCTGCCGTCACATCAAATGAACTCATCCAGTCACTGTATCCTGACATCTTCAGGGTGATAGAATGGGTTCCTGTAGAGAGATCCGGCACAAGCACCGGTGAATACCCGCGGAAGAGGTTGTCGATAATAACCTCTGCGCCGGATGGCCCGGACATGACATTCGCCTTGCCGGTTGTTGCAGGTGCAGTCTGTGGTGTCAGTGTTCCGCTGACATACTTGATCCCGCCGCCGGTGACCGAGATGGTTGTGGTATAGTCATAATATCCGGGTTTTCTCAGCATGAGTGAGTGTGTCCCGGTTGCAACACCAATGATATCAAAGTAATCGTTTGGATAGGTGTTTCCCTGATAGTTGCCGTCGAGGTAGATCGATGCGCCTGAGGGGTATGACTGGACAGCAACCGAACCGCTTGTTGGAGTACTTGGTGAGAGTACTACATTCTTGGTTGTTGTCTGGCCGGAATAGATCTGTACCGTCTGTGTGGATTTCTGGTATCCGGAGAGCCTGAGTTCGAGGGTGTGAGCCCCTACAATGAGATTACCGACAGTCATCGGTGCATATCCCCGGTACGATCCGTCAACATAGACATCGGCCCCGGACGGGCTTGAGGTGATCGAGAGGTAGCCGGTTGTCTGGGGGGTTGGTGTCAGGCTTGCATAGACCTGGGTGGTCTGTCCTGAGTATGCTGTATAGACTGCTGACCACGAATCATATCCAGGATATTCCACCTGTACGCGGTGTGTTGTCCCTGAGGTTACCTGTGTGGTAACAGGGGTCGTCCCGACATAGCGGCCATCAACACGAATTGTTGCACCCCGCGGGCTGGAATCAATCGATAAGTAGCCGTCGATCATCACAGTCGGTGTTGGTTCAATTGGTTCGAGTGACACATGGACATATTCGGTCTGTCCTGCCGATGGGTGTGGTGCAGAGACAGTTTTTGCCTTATATCCGGACTTTGAAACAATGATTGAACCGGGCGGTGTGCCGGTGGTATAGATTTTGATCTCAATCGGAGTTCTTCCTTCATAATGTCCATCCAGATTCACATCGGCTCCCGAAGGGTCCGAGGTGACGGAAATGATCCCGACATCTCCGCCGACCTGGGCGGAAGCGGGGATCGCTGCACACAGTAATACTACAAATGCAGCCAGAATAATCGAACGTATCTTCAGCATGGGATATCCCGATATACGAAACGAAATATGTGAATATAAAAGTATCGGATCTTTCTCCGGGATCAATTTATAAGATATGGATGGTGTACATACATCAATACGAACCGCTCCGCCGGTTTTATCCCTGTGAAGGTAAGGTGAAGGATTATCATGGATGGATATATCGAGATTGTGGAGTTTGAACTTGGAGGGGAGCATTATGCACTTGATATCCAGCTCGTCCGTGAGATCGTCGAGATGAAGCCGATCACCGAGATCCCACGTACTCCTCCTTATATTAAAGGGATCATGAACCTTCGGGGTGAGATCACCACCATCCTCTCTTTAAACCATCTCCTCTCCATTGAGGATCAGAACGATGGTGAGCGGAAGATCATCGTCCTCGTTCCAGATGCATCCCAGGGCTCCAATGTGGGGATGATCGTCGATGACGTCCATTCGGTGATGCATGTGCCGCAATCCGATATCGATCTCTCCTGTGAAGGATATGGTGACCGGGTGGCGGACTACCTCCGCGGGATCATAAAAATACGGAAAGAGGGGTATGAAGGGGAGACCGAGCGCCTCCTCCTCTGGCTTGATATGAAGCGCCTTCTTGAGAGCTTCTTTGCAGATGCCCAGCGTAGCTAACGCGTTATTCTATATCCTATGCAGATTGCAGCTCCAAACAGAGCCACCATCCATCCCGAAGCCTCCGGTGTCGGCGGGATCGTCTCTGTCGGCAGGGATTCCGGGGTTTCGATTGGTCTGAGTGATCGTTCGATTGACGTCGTATCCCCCTCGTAGATCACCACATTCATCCCAAACGAATAGTAGCCTTCATGCGAGATATCAACGGCATGTCCTCCGACAGGGAGCGATATACCAAGCGGTGTCTCTCCGGCATACTCGCCGTCAATATCTACCCGTGCGCCATAAGGCTCAACAGTTACCTGGAGTGATCCCAGCTTGCTCTTTGGTTCTGGTATTTCTATTGCCTGGGATGTGGTAATTGTACCACTCCTGAGCGTCACCGGAATAACGGAATAATCTGATGGATCGCGGAGGTTTTGCCTGTCAAGAGGCTGGTTGACCGCAAAAACGGTGTAGGTTCCTGCATCAAGCCCTATTCCGGCAGTATTCCATTTGTATTCCCATTTTCCAGATGATGATACCCTGGCAGTCGAAAATTGGCCGGCTGCTGCAGAGAGGAATGGATTATGCAGGGGAACGCCAGCCGGATCAAGGTTTGGCCCGGTCATAAAGAGGTAGATGGTGGTTGCTCCGGGTGCGGTTCCTGCTAATGTAAGAGTCTCGCCAATCACCGCTTCAAGGGCGGCTCCGCCTGGAACGAGGAGTATGGCGATCAGGATCGCTGCGATGAGAATCCGTTTCATATGATGATCTATATCGCTTCCCTGATAATGCAGTTTCTCTTCTTTCAGGAGGAACAAGGCTCTCCGAACCATACCCGATCAGATCGCCACGGTTACAGAGGAGCAGCCCTTCCCTGACAAGCGGGGCGTTGTCGGGATCCATGTACCTGAGCAGCGCCCGCTGGATCCTCCGTTCGCGATCACGGGGGACGTGTACCTTCTGCATCGTCTTTGGATCAATTCCTGTATGGTACATCGTTGTCGACCTCGTCATCGGCGTCGGGGTGAAATCCTGCACCTGTTCGGTTGCAAGTCCGGTTCTCCTGATATAGCATGCGAGATCGATCATATCCGGAATTGTGCATCCTGGATGCGAACTGATCCAGTAAGGGATCAGGTACTGTTTCTTCTTGTCGAGGGGCTGATTTTCCTGAAAAATCCTCCTGAAATCCTCAAAGGCAGCGTTTCCTGGCTTGTTCATCAGTTCCAGCACATGCGGGCAGATATGTTCGGGTGCCACCTTCAACTGGCCGGAGACATGGTGGTGGACGAGTTCCCTTAAATACCCGGATTGATCGGCAAGCGCGAGATCGAACCTGACCCCGGATCCACAGAAGACGTGTTTTACCCCTGGAATCTGCCGGACCCTCCTGAGAAGTGAGATTAGTTGTGTATGATCAGTGGAGAGGTTTGGGCAGTCGGGCCCGCAGGATCGGTCAGGGCAGGTCCCGTTCTTTTGCCACTGGCGGCACGAGAGGCCGTACATATTTGCAGATGGACCCCCGACATCCTGAATTGTTCCCCGAAATGTTTTCATCCTGCTGATTTTTTCCACTTCGATTGCGATCGAATCTTCGCTCCGGCTTGAGATGATCCTCCCCTGATGATGGGCGAGTGCACAGAAGGAGCAGTCCCCAAAACAGCCCCGATGGCTGATGACCGAGAATCTGACCGGCTCAAGTGCCGGGATCTCTTCCCGGTACGAGGGATGGGCAGCCCGGGCAAACGGGTGATCGTAGATGGCATCAAGTTCTGCGGTGCCGGGCGGGAGTGCAGGAGGGTTCTGGATCACCACGGTCTTTGGATGTGGCTGGGCTATCCTGAACCCCCGGATTGGGTCCTGTTCCTGTGCATGGGCGGCAAATGCTTCTGCATACCGGATCTTGTTCTTCCGGACATCTGTATAATGTGGGAGGATCACTATATCTTCACGATCACAACTCTTCCATTCAGCTATAGGCATCGTCCAGCAGGTGCCGGGAATATCCCGGATGGATCGGATCGGATCCCCTGCACTCATCCGATCGGCGATCAGCCGCAGGGTTCGTTCGCCCATCCCGTATACGAGCAGATCAGCAGGGGCATCTGCCAGAATGGACTGCCTGACTGAATCAGACCAGAAATCATAATGTGCAAATCGCCTGAGGCTTGCCTCGATCCCTCCAATCACGATACCGGTGTTCCGGGCAACCGAACGGAGCCTGTTCGTATAGACTATCGTTGCACGATCGGGACGTCTAAATCTCCCGCCTGATGAATAGGCATCCTTATGCCTTCTCTTCCTGTTCGGGGTGTACGCATTCACCATTGAATCTACATTCCCGGCGGATACGGCAAAGAAGAGCCTGGGGATGCCAAGTGCCAGAAAATCCTCATCGCGCTGCCAGTCGGGCTGAGGAATGATCCCGACAGTATATCCGGCAGACCAGAGATTCCGCCCGAGGATCGCAGCGGCAAATGAGGGATGATCCACATAGGCATCGCCAGAGACGATGATGATATCAAGGATATCAATCCCGAGGCGCTCTTTCTCCCTCTCCGTGATGGGAAGAAACCCTGGCTCTTTAAGATTATTGCGGGTCATTTTAGCGTGGCATCCCGGGCAGACCTGAGTGTAAGGATGAATGCCGATCCCTCCTCCTGGCATCCGGCGACCCTGTCAGTTACCCTGATCGATCCGCCATACCGTCTGGCAAGTGTCATGCAGATATACAGCCCTATCCCAAGCCCCTTCTTCTTTGATCCTATCCTCAGGTTCCTTGAGAAGAGCTGTTCTTTATCTGTATCTGAAATCCCCGGCCCGTTGTCTTCAATTGTGACGGTTACCTCATCCATATCATCACGGATAGAAATCCAAATTCCTGCATCAGCACAGCCGTATTTCACTGCATTACTGAAGAGATTATAGAAGATCCCTGAGAGGAGCTCATCGGCATAGACAACCGCGCCTGATGGCTCGAAATGGACATTAATTCCGGGAGGAATTGCCCTCTGAATAACAGCATCGAGGGGAACCGGTCTCTGGCTCTTCTCTCCACCCTCGCGGATCGATCGGATCATCATGACATTTTGGTGGATCTCCGCTGCTGTGTCAAGTGTTGATCGGATGAGATTCACACACGACTCTTTCTCCTCGCCCTCCGCATCCTTCAGGAGTTCAAGACTCCCTCCGATGATCATATGGGCATTATTAACATCATGGACGAGGATATCAAGGAAGAGATGTGCCAGATCATTTGTCGCCTTCAGCTCATCCCGCATCATGCCAGACCGGATTGCTCCGCCGATCTCTCTCCCGATATTTACCAGGAGGGACTGTTCATCGGCATCAAATCCCTCTCTTCCCTGCGTGAAGATATTGATAGAACCATGGATCGTCCCATCTGAGATGAGCGGGATGATCCCAACAGCAGTCGGGATGTCTGGATTGTAGATCTCATTTTTGCCGATGATACCTGATACCCTGCTGTTGTGGATCTCGCAGAAGATTGGATCTCCCCTCTGGTATACCGTAGCATATGGCTCTTGTGTAGTGGGAAGGCGGTTATGCCCCTGGCTTTCTCTATGTCCGGGGAGTTCTCCTCTGCTGACTGCGAGATGCGCTTCCTCTGAATCCGGGCTGGTGATATAGATGGTAATGAGTGAATTCTCAAAGAGGGTATTCAGTTCATCTGCTACAACAGCGAGCGCATCCTCGATCTTCTCTTCGGTATGCATCGCCATGATCATGGTGTTCGTCATCTGGAGGAGGCGGTACTGGGATTGAACCTTTTGCCGGGCATCGATGAGAGGTGTTATGTCCCTGATATTTGCCATGATCCGGCTGTGTCTGCCCACCCTGACTGGCGTCAGAATCACCTCTGTCTTCCTCTCTATCCCGCCTGCAGCTATGTGTATCCATCCGAATTTAACCGGGCCACGGATCCGCTTCAGCAGCAGCCTTTCCATCCTCACACAAGAAGACTCGCCGTCGGGCTGCATTGCAGGGGAGAGATCTGCCGGCGTTTTCCCGGCAAGCTTGTCAGGTGCTATACCGAAGAACTCGCCTGATGCGGCATTGGCTCTGGTAATGGTCTCACCTTCAAGAATGAGGATGCATTCTGGTGAAGATTCAAAGATCTCCTCGAAAAAGAAATATTCTGGATCTCTCCCGGAAGCATCCGCTGGAATACTGCATTCCGGGGATGCCTCCAGATCTTCCCGATCACTTCCCTGTTCTAAAATAATGGATGAAATTCGTTCTTCAGGAGTAAAAAAGTTCTGGAGGGTCCCTATGCACTTTACAGGATCAGGATATCGGAAGCCTGCCGTCTGCAAGTTTCTCCTCGGTGATGTCAGTTATGATAGAGAGGATATAGCGCATCCGGCCTTTGCTTGAGAAGAGTGGTATCTTCTTCATCCGGAGCGTCCTTGGATCTGATCCATTCCCGCGTGAGAACTGCTGGATTGCAGAAAGGCTTTCCTGTGATGCCTCGACTTTTTCAGTTGTGCTTGCCCAGAAGGCGGCATAATCTTCGGGGAAGATGCGGTCAGGTTTCTGCCCCACCAGAAACTCACGTGGAAAACCGATAAACTCCTCAGCGGCAAGGTTGAAGAAGACAAGGGTATGATCATCCATCTCCTCAACTGCGACCATATCAGGGATATTCTCGACAATTGATGTAAGAAACTCTTTCCACTGCCGGACATGCTTGACAGCACGGTTCCGTTCGGTTACATTCCTGAATGCCCCACGGTATCCAAGGAGTACAGGATGGTTCTCGGCATCATTGATGATGATTGGGTTTCCTGAAAGCTCGATTGCGATCGATTCCCCATCTGGCTTTAAAAAGGTGCATTCAACCAGGGGCCATGCCGTTTGGGCGGATATGGATGGCTGTATTGTTCGAAGAAACCGTTTCTTCTCCTCATCTTTCATAAAATCGGTGAAGCGGCACCCGATCATCTCATCAGGGGAGAGACCGCAGACCGTTTTGGCACAGGGGCTGATGTAGGTGATTGCCCCTTTCTCGTCAGCTGCCCAGATAACATCGCTGATATCAGAGACGAGAGTCCGGAACATCTCCTCGCTCTGCCTGAGTTTCTCTTCAGCCAGAATCTGTTCTGTAATCTCTTCAAGAATGATTGTAACTCCGGGATCTCCGTCATCAAAGACAGTCTGGATAATCTTCTGGCGGAAGTAATGCTCCCGTGTACCCCTCATCAGACGAATCACCTCCTTTGATCCGCTCTCCCTACCTGGATCATTGATCCAGGTCTTCAGTGACGGGTGGGAGAAGATGGAAAGGGCAGTCTTTTCCGGGGGATATCCGAGTGTATCATCACGGGAAGTGTTGCAGAATGAGAGGATCTGATCATTCGCCTGGATGATCTCTCCGCCGGCATTGAGTATCATCACAAGATCTGAGGAGCTGTTGAGCATTGCGTGTATCGGCATCCGCTGGGAGAGGAAGTAGACTTTTGCTTTCCCATATGTCCGTTTATCAACCTGCCCCCCTACAAGAAGCATATCGAGATATCGGGCGGCGGTATTGCGGTTGATTTCGAGTGTGGAAGCGATCTCGCCAACAGACATTCCGCGCGGATTGCTCCTGAGTAGTTCGGTGATCCGGCCAAGCTCCGCAGGGTATGATTGCATCACTGTATGTATCGCCTGATCCGGATAAATGTATTTCGGCATTGCCGTGCATCGTAATAGGCGTCAATGCCGTGCATTGAGAAGAAGATTTATATCTAAGTCCAACATTTGTAGTAATGGACAACCGTGGATCCAGTGGATCCCGGTATCGCCCATCCATCCAGATGAAGGCGTGCGTCCTGCCCCCTGTGCAACCGGCCTCAAGTATTCATAGGTTCAGACATTCATTCCATAGTGTCCGGCTACACACCTCTCAATCGATCGAAATACACGTCAATCGAAACCACCGGACAGTCAGATGGCTGCACCGGGGGCACGCCACCTTCCACACCAGTCAATATATCCTATGCCGTGCGGGCATGTACTAACCCCCTCCTCCTTTTTATTTTAAAAAAGAAGAGCCTGAGGCAGGATAATTTGATCTGTTCAGCGACCAGTGAACCTGCCTCTGAAAAAAGCTGAGGGTAGTTTTATAAAAATCAGAGGATGCTATACTTTGTCGTCCTCTGGACAAGGCGCCGTCCGATATCTGTTGCGATCCTCTCCATTGTCTTTGGATCCAGGTACCCTGCTTCAGATCCGCCTGCCTCCACCGAGACATCATCTGAAAACATTGTCCCGCCCAGATCGTCTCCACCCGATGCAAGGGCGATCTGTGTTAGCTTGATTCCGAATTTTCCCCAGGGAACCTGAATATGATCGAAGTTATCGAGGAAGAGCCGTGAGACGGCGATCATAAGGAGATCTTCCCTCCCTGTTGCGCCTGCGGGCGCCAGCCCCCGTTCATAGAGGGAGGTGTTCTGGTGGAGATATGAGAGGGGTACAAGTTCGGTGAACCCCCCTGTCTCATCCTGTATGTCCCTGAGTATCCCCAGGTGGGTGATACGATCTGCGGCTGTTTCTGCTGAACCATACATGATTGTCGATGTGCTCCTGATCCCGATTCGATGCGCCTCTTTGATGATTGATACCCAGGTGTTCGTATCCACCTTCGTCGGGCAGATTACCTTCCGGACATCATCTACCAGGATCTCAGCGGCGGTCCCCTGGAGCGTTCCAAGCCCTGCCTCTCTCAGACGCTCAAGCGCCTCACGAGTTGATATTCCGCTCCTTTTTGCGATGTATGCAACCTCATCCGGGCTTGCTGTATGGATATCAATGCCCGGCGCGCTATCGTGGACGGTCTGTATAATCTCGGCATAACTCTCCATAGTGTAATCCGGGTGGACGCCTGAGAGGAGGCATATCTCGGTGATATCACGTGAGAGGGCGAGCTTCACCTTCTGCCGTATCCGGTCCGGGCCATCGAAGAACGCATCGGGATCGCCTTTTCTCCGCCCGAATGCACAGAACCCGCAGAGATTTTTGCAGATATTGGTGATATGGATATTCTGGTTTTTAACATAGGTCACGACATCGCCGACTCTCTCTTCCCGGAGCTCGTCTGCGGCACAGCAGATGGAAAATATCTCCCTCCCTGTTGCCTTCAGCAGATGGAGCCCTTCTTCATTGGAAAGCCGGTGTCCGCCCAGGCAGTCCTCAAGCAGTTGCTTCGTCTGAATCATTGTATGCCCTCAATCCTTCTCTCTTCTTCTGGAGGCGATCAATTCCTGAATGATAATGATAGCGATGATCAGGATGGCAAATTCAACGATATGCAATGGAAGGTAGCCGACAAGTGGAATGGCAAAGAGGGCTTTTCCAATGATCCATTCATCCCTGACAGGCTCGATCCTGCCGATGCCCGGATGTGTTGTCACCTGATCGATCACCGGGTTGTTGTCCCCCCGGGTGATAATCCCTCCATGGGGATTATCGAAAGCGAGCAGCTCTGCTGCCTGATCCGCATCGACACGGACAAGGGCACGATGGATGATCGGATGGATACTCCCATCGCCATTTGGCCTGAATATGATCACATCTCCCGGGTGCCCAAATGAGATATGGCCCGAGTCCATCCCCTCTTCAGCCGTGAGCAGAGGACTGAAACGATCAGGTGCAACAACGAAGACGAGATCGCCCACCTGCATCTCGGGGAGCATGCTTCCGGATTCAACAGCCACAACGGCAGGCCAGGTTCCGGATGCAAGGAAAAGAAGCAATGCAATTGTGCCGACTACACACGCAACCCAGAGGAGATCGCGGGAAAGGGAAACTGCCGGATGTTTACTTCTTCGAAACCGGGTGATGAGAGACGCATTCTCCGGATTAGGTGCCCTGGCCTTTGTTGATCTGTTCATCTCTGTGTAGTTATGATCCGGCTCGTTCTTGATGCTTTCCTTTTACCGGTAAAAAATCAGTATATTCAATAGTTTTTTTGCGAGGGAACTGTTTTATCAGCTTCCTCAACAGACATGTACTGATACGTCTATGCCCTGTACAATTATTGTTGGTGGCTTTTTTGGCGATGAAGGGAAAGGCAAGATTGTTGCTCACATCGCTCACAAGGATCACCCGACTATCATCTCCCGTGGGGGGGTTGGTCCAAACGCCGGCCACACTGTTTTAGTAGGAGAGAAAGAATATGGTGTCCGGATGGTTCCATCCGGCTTTGTCTATGAGCACGCCGATCTCTGTATCGGTCCAGGAGTCCTTGTTGATCCCAGAGTCTTTCTCCGTGAGGTTGATCTCATTGGTGCATCCGGCAGGATCTTTGTGGATGGACGGTGTGGGGTCATTGAAGAGGAGCATGTTGCCCGCGACAAGGAGAGCGAGCATCTTTCAAAGAAGATCGGAAGCACCGGATCGGGGTGCGGCCCTGCGAATGCCGATCGTGTGCTCAGGATGTCACGCCAGGCCAAAGATCTCCCGGAACTCGCTCCATATATTGTCGATGTCGCAGAGAAGGTGAATTGCGCGATTAAAAAAGGAGAAAATGTCCTCCTTGAGGGCACACAGGGTTTTGGGATCTCACTCTACTTTGGGACGTACCCGTATGTCACAAGCAAGGATACCTCGGCATCCCAGATCGCAGCAGACTGCGGAGTTGGCCCGACACAGATTGACGATGTGATCGTCGTCTTTAAGGCATTCCCGACACGGGTTGGCGAAGGGCCGTTCTCAACCGAGATGAGCCTGGATAAATCCCATGAGATGGGGATTATTGAGTATGGGACTGTTACCCACAGGGAACGCCGGATTGGAAACTGGGATGGGAAGATGGCCCGGTATTCGGCAATGATCAATGGATGCACCCAGGTTGCAATCACAGGTATCGATCGGGTAGATCCCGTCTGTTATGGCATCACTGAGTACGATCAGCTTACAGAGACCGCAAAGGTTTTCATCCATCAGGTAGAGGAGGATGTGGGATGCCCTGTAACCATCATTTCAACAGGCCCTGAACTTTCACAAATAATTGATCTGAGGACGAAGCGATGAAGAGATGGCTGATGGATATTCTCTGCTGCCCTGTCTGCAAAGGCGATATCGTGCTGACGGTGACTGAAGAGAATGAGGAGGAGATCATCGAAGGAACCCTCAGGTGTGATGCCTGCCAGGTGAATTACCCGATTCATGAGGGGATTCCAAATCTGCTCCCTCCCGAGTCTGCATCTGAATAGGAGTGCCTGATCCGAATGACTATCGTTGATGTATACCTGAACCGCCGGGGTGTCAACACCATAGAAATCTCCGCACGGGAAGCTCCCGTCGATGCAGGGAGTGATCTGGTTATTCGGTTAAGGAACAGCGGTTCTCCCACCCATGCAACAGTCAGAACCCAGAACGGGCAGGCTTTCACTGATTTTTTCCATGAAAATATCTATGTTGACGGCGATGTCGAGTATCGGATACCGGTACGGGAATCATCGGGGGATGGTGTCTTTGATCTTGAGTTCATCACCGGATATGGCTCCAGAACAACACGGATGAAGGTTGTTGTGAGCAAGGCATGCCCGGTTATCATTCCACAAGAAGAGGAGATTGTTGTTGAAGATGAGTATGTGATGAGGAAGATGCCTCATATGCTCACCCTGATTCCCTGTATCATCGCCTGTATCACCTATCTCGTCTGGCTTTCGTTCCGCGGGGCTATCCTGGCACCTGTTGATGCATTCATCACCGTCTTTATTATACTTCTTCTCCTGATTGGGGTCGTCACCGCATGCCGTTCTCCGGAATCATCCTGGTAGCGGCCCTTCTCATTGACAGGTGCATCGGGGATCCGCATTCCCCATACCACCCGGTTGCCCTGCTTGGCAGATTTATCGGATGGTGGGGGCGGCCGTCAGGATATCGGCGAAGTTTACAGCGTATCGCCGGCTGCCTCTTCTGGCTGGTGACGGTATTCCTATTCGTGCTTCCTTTTATTCTCTTTGAGCATGCGGTGAATTATTATGGAGTATGGTGGCTCTCTCTTCTTGTTGCACCGTTTCTCCTGAAGAGTACGTTCGCATGGCGTTCACTCGAAGAGCATGCCCTCTCAGTTGAAGCAGGGCTTCGAATAGATCCTGATGCCGGGAGATCAGCTGTCTCGATGATGGTCTCCCGGAAGACTGCTACTCTCACTGATGAACAGGTTCGGTCCGCCGCATATGAATCGGTTGCCGAGAACCTGGTCGATTCGATCATTGCTCCCCTCTTCTGGTTTGCGATTCTTGGTCTCCCCGGAGCAGCGATGTATCGTGCAGCAAACACAATGGATGCGATGCTCGGGTACCGGGATGAGCGGGAGGCACTCGGCTGGTTCCCAGCCCGAGCCGATGATCTCCTCTCTTTTATCCCGGCGCGGATCGCCGGTCTACTCCTTCTGATCTGGTTTTGCTTCCAGGGAAAGGGGAAAGAAGCATTCTTCATGCTACGCCGGGATGCAAAGAAGAGACCCGGTTTCAATGGCGGCATTCCGATGGCCATAATTGCCGGTGGGTGTGGTATTTTGTTTGATAAACCAGGTGGATACCTGATCGGAAATCCAGTTCACTCCCTTGAACAGAGGGGAGGATGTGTGATCGCTTCTGTCAGGGGCGCGACTATTCTCTGTTCCTTCCTTCTGATCCTCATCTTCCTCCTCATATCCCCGCTATCGGGGTGGATTTCCTTCTGATTCCGTTGCTGGAGCCGGGAATGAAGAAGGGAGCGTTTTGAATGGCGTGATGTCTGATTGCCCGTATCTGTGGCGGAAACTGCTGCTCATGCCATGCCATAATTTATCGGCTCGGCTGATCCATATAAATACATGATTCTTGAAGAGCTGAAGTTTGGAACAGAGCTTCTGAAGCGGGGTTTTGCATCCATGCAGAAGGGAGGCGTCATCATGGATGTTGTCTCGGCAGAGCAGGCGGTGATCGCAGAGAATGCCGGTGCTGTTGCTGTGATGGCGCTTGAGCGGGTTCCTGCTGATATCAGGAAAGCCGGTGGGGTCTCCCGTATGGCAGATCCGACAAAGATCGTCGAGATCACCGAAGCCGTCTCGATTCCTGTGATGGCAAAGGTAAGAATCGGCCACTTTGTTGAGGCACAGGTTCTCCAGGAGCTTGGCGTTGATATGATCGATGAGTCTGAGGTCCTGACACCGGCAGATGAAGAATTTCATGTTGATAAGAAAGCATTCTCGGTGCCGTTTGTCTGTGGTGCACGGAACCTTGGCGAGGCGCTCAGGCGGATCAACGAAGGGGCTGCAATGATCCGGACAAAGGGAGAGGCGGGCACTGGAAATGTTGTTGAGGCAGTCCGGCATATGCGTGCGATCCAGTCTGAGATCAGGATGCTGAAAGGGATGGATGCCCAGGAGCGGGCTGGTTATGCCCGGAAGATCGAAGCGCCTGTCGAGCTGGTACTTGATGTTGCAGATCGCGGGCGGCTCCCGGTTGTGAACTTCTCGGCAGGTGGGATCGCGACACCTGCGGATGCTGCGTTGATGATGCAGCTTGGTGCAGATGGTGTCTTTGTCGGTTCAGGGATCTTCAAGTCTGAAAATCCTGAAAAGATGGCAAAAGCGATCGTGGAGGCGGTTCACCACTACTCTGATCCAAAGGTGATTGCTGATGCAAGCCGTGGACTCGGCGAAGCTATGCCGGGTATTGATATCCATACCTTAACACCGGATGAGAGGTTGCAGACACGTGGCTGGTAAGATCGGGGTGCTCGCTCTCCAGGGCGACGTATCGGAGCATGTGAGTGCATTCCAGAATGCTCTGGGCTCTAGCGGAGAGGTCTCTCTCTTCCGGGATGCATCCGATATCAACCGGTTTGACGGAATAGCGCTTCCGGGTGGTGAATCTACAACCATCATGCGGCTGATTCAGAAGGCGGGGATGTTCCGTCCTCTTCAGCAGTATGAGGGTGGAATCTTTGCTACCTGTGCGGGGATGGTGCTCCTTTCATCTGAAGTGCAGGATGACAGCCTCTTTGAGCCGCTTGGTGTCATGGATATGACAGTGAAGCGGAACGCCTTTGGCCGTCAGCGTGAGTCATTTGAGGCTGATATTGAATGTAGGGGGCTTGATACTCCATTCCATGCACTCTTCATCCGGGCACCTGTGGTAACCCGTGTCGGGTATGGAACCGAAGTGCTTGCGTCCCTTCCACAGGGGTATGTTGCGATCCGGCACGACCTCCACATGGCGTTTTCATTCCATCCCGAACTTGGCGGGGACCTGAGGTTCCACCGGCTCTTCCTTGAAAGGCTCGGCCTCTGATATTTCAGAGGAGCTCGAGCGCTTCTTTTCCGATCATTCCTGGTGTTATGCCGCATTCTGCGGCGGGTTTGTTTACTTCCTTCACATTTGCATCCAGGATCTCATCGATGGTGGCAATAGATGGTCCCGCAACCGGTTTCATCTTCGCTGCAGGGATACCAAACCGCTCAAGTGCTGCGATATCAAAAGCGCCGCACCCGATCATCCCCTCTTCTGTTGTGATAAAGACCAGGTTCACCGGCCCGACAGGTATTGCGTATCCTTCTGCGATCCGGTTTTTGAGCTGAATTGTTTTCTGAATCAATTCAAAAACCCCTTTTTAATCATCCAGGGTTCCGAAATAGGAGACGATCCTATCTGCTATCGTCTTTGCAGAGTTCATGGCGAGTGTATCGGATCGGACATCTCCCGGCAGGTATCCTCTTCCGATGATATGGCCGAGATATCCGTACTCATGCGTTGAGAGGAACGCCTCGAGGGTTTCAAGTGCACGTGTACCACCTTTATCGGCACAGATTGTGATCGCCACAGCTTTTCGTCCGGCAAGCTGACGGTCATGGTAGAGCGAGTATGTACGGTCGATCAGGTTCTTCACCTGTCCCGAGACATCAAAGTAGTAGGTGGGAGATCCGATCACAAGGAGGTCGGCATGGACCATCTTCTCTGCAATCTCCGGCCAGTCATCGTTTTGAATTGTACACCTTTTATCTTCCTTGCATTTTTCACATCCGATACAGGGATGGATCTCTTTCCCTGCAAGGGTGATATACTCAGTAGGAATGCCTTTTTCAGAGATATGGCTGAGAACCTCCTGAACAAGGATGGCGGTGTTTCCTCCCGCTCTCATACTCCCGGATATCCCAAGAACCTTCATAGGGGTATCCTTTGTCTGGTATGACTAATACCTTGTGATTGCGGCTATCAGGCCAAGGGATGCAAAGGCAAGAGCTACTGTCTCTGTCGGATCATCAGGTCGTAGAAAAAGGTGTGATCTGCATTTGCAGTCTGAAGAGCCGAAATTCGGAATGTATGCTCCTCCTATCGCCTCTGCCAGGGGGCACTCGAGCCGTGATGTTGTTTCTGCGGATATACTCGCAATAATTAATACTTTCTCGTCCTGAAGGAGATAATCGATATGCCAGTGTGGTTTTCGTCTGTCCTGAGAGGTAGTGAGGTGGCGCTGTACCCGGATGAGGCCCCCGGGACCAAGCGCTGATCCCACATAGATCAGGTATCCTTCCGGGATGTCGATATTGCCAAGTGCTCCTGCACGGATTGTGGTCTTTCCGGTTCGGAGGATTAGGGTGTAGATTCCCTTATCCATAGTACGATCTGAGGCAATGCTGCGTGGCGAGGAGATGCTTTTTTGCTCCTTCAGTCACCGGCTGGTCATGTCCCGGATAGAGAGCGTCAATATCAAGGGGAATCAGCCTCTCAATCGATGCCCTGAGGTCATCGGTATTCCCACCGGGGAAGTCAGTCCTTCCGAATGAGCCATGGGGAAAGACGGTATCACCGGAGATGAGTGCGCGCTCTTCTTCATGGTAGAGGCAGATGCTTCCCCTGGTATGTCCGGGTGTATGGATTACAAGGAGTTCTCCGATCCGGTCTCCATCAGAGAGGATCCGGTCAGGTATCATCATGGGTGGGTGGCCCCCGAAGTTGAATGAAAGGCTTTCAACTTCAGATCGAAGGGCAATTTCATCCTCTTTATGGATGCACACCTCTGCCCCGGTCATCGCCTGAATCTCAGCCAGATGGGCGGTATGGTCAAAATGGCCGTGAGTCAGGATGATCGTTTCAATCGTGTTCCTGAACCGTTCAAGAGCCATGGGGAGAACGCCTGCATCGATCAGCATCCCGCCGGTGATATAGGAGTTCGCCTGCCAGCCGCTTCCGGGAATCCACTGGATAGGCATGCAGGATAATAAGCTCTCCGGACAGATGGTTCTTATGCACTCACTCGTCAGGCAGTGCCGCATCGGCCTGCCTCCGGAGCTCAATGGTCTCGCAGAAGCAGAAGGCATACCGCCGCAGCGGATGGCAGGCGCCATCGCCTGCGGGCATATAGCAGTTCCTGCCAACCCGCGGCGCACGATCCGCCCTGTTGCCATTGGAGAAGGGTGCCGCGTCAAGGTGAATGTGAATATAGGCACCTCCCAGGGCCTTTGTGATCTGGATCTTGAGATGAGGAAGGCAGAGGCCGCCATATCTGCCGGGACAGATGCCCTGATGGATCTCTCGACTGCAGGCGACCTGAAGGCGATCCGAAAGCGCATCCTCTCCCTCCCGGTTCCGGTGGGGACTGTGCCGATTTATGAAGCAATCAGGCGTGCGGGATCAGCAGCCGATCTCACCGCAGATATCCTCTTTTCGGTGATCCGTGAGCAATGCAGGGAGGGTGTGGACTTCCTGACCCTCCATTGCGGGGTGAATCATGATGCGCTCGAAGCACTCAGGATCGATCCCCGGATGCTTGGTGTCGTCTCACGCGGCGGGGCATTCCATGTGGCATGGATGGTTGCAACCGGCGAGGAGAACCCGCTCTATGCTGAATACGATTATCTGCTTGAGATTCTGAAGGAAGATGATGTAACAATAAGCCTGGGAGATGGAATGCGGCCCGGTGCGCTTGTTGACAGTGGCCGTCTTGCCAAGACGACTGAATACTTAACACTCGGAAAACTTGCCAGAGGTGCACTTGATGCAGGTGTCCAGCGGATGATCGAAGGTCCCGGCCATATCCCGATTAATGAGGTCGCATGGAACGTGAAGGTGATCAAAGAGGTGACAGATAATGCGCCCCTCTATCTCCTCGGCCCGCTCG
Organism: Methanocalculus taiwanensis; assembly: GCF_024372745.1. Classification (GTDB taxonomy): domain Archaea; phylum Halobacteriota; class Methanomicrobia; order Methanomicrobiales; family Methanocorpusculaceae; genus Methanocalculus; species Methanocalculus taiwanensis. Next base: position 15,823 of record NZ_VOTZ01000022.1, on the reverse strand, counting down.
TCACAGACATAGCAACAGGATACGATCATGTGGTGGGCGCCATCGGAGGTGCGATTGCAGCATCTGCGGGAGCTGATTTCCTCTGCATGGTCTCGCCCGCGGAGCACCTTGCACTTCCGAATGTTGAAGATATAATCGAGGGGACGCGGGTTGCCAGGATTGCTGCTCATGTCGGGGATATCACCCGGCGGGGAGGCGTGACCGGGTCTCCTGAGGAGATTCGGATGGCTGTTGCACGGCGGGATCTCGACTGGGAAGCACAGTATGCCGAGATGCTCTTTCCAGACTATGCGAGATCAATTCATGACCGGGATTCTGAGCGTGAAACCTGCTCGATGTGCGGGGATCTCTGTGCTGTGAAGATGGTGCGGGATCTCCTCTGCACGGATCAGAAGAGAGACTAACTCACTCCTTTTTTGAAGAACTGTGAACGATTCCATAGAAGAGCAGATCGTGGTATCGTCCCCGATGAAAGACATGCTCATGCATACAGCCTTCATATTTGAGCCCTGAATGTTCAAGCACCCTGATTGAAGCGGGATTTTCCCGAAGGCACGTCGCATAGATCCGGTTGATCCTGATTGTTTCAAAACCAAACCGTATTATTTCCCTGGCTGCGGCCTGCGCATATCCACAATTCCAGTAATGTTTTCCGATCCAGTAGCCGAGTTCGGCATGATTATATGGCGGATCGATTGTGAGGCCGATTGCTCCGATGAGGAGATTGGAATCAGTGAGTATAATCTTCCAAACCGCTGATTTCCCCTCACTCCATCCACTGATACTGTCATTGATCCACTCCTCTGCGGCACCTTCAGGATAGGGATGCGGTATCCGGATTGCAGTTTCTGCAATAGCGGGATCTCCGGCGAGGAGACGAACCCGTCCGGCATCATCAGTGGTTAATGGGGCGAGGGTGATCACCCCCGCCTGGATGGTAGGCTGATTGTTCATGCCACGCCGAGAATCCGCGCGGCAAGGTGGGCGGCATTCTCGCCCCCGTCGACTGCTACACAGGCGACCGGAACACCTTTTGGCATCTGGACAATTGAAAGGAGTGAATCAAGGCCACCCATCTGTTTGCCTGCTACCGGGACGCCGATGACGGGTCTTTTGGTTTTTGAGGCGATAACGCCGGGAAGAGCAGCGGACATCCCGGCGATTCCGATGAAGACTTTTGCATCGCTGGCCTTTACATACTCTACGAGCAGTTCGGGGTCACGATGAGCGGAAATCACCTTTTCCTCATAGCTCAGGCCATATTCATCGAGTGTTGCGCAGACTTTGCGAACGATCGCTTCGTCTGATTGGGATCCTGCGATGACAGCTACGTCGACCATAGGCTTCACTATCTATTAAGAGCTTTATCTTCTTATAGTACGGACGATCAGGATGCAGAATGAAGTACTCCTTATGATGCCAGGGCCGGTGCCAATGCCGGAACGGGTGATAAATGCGATGAGCCGGCAGGCGATCAACCATCGCGGCGAAGAATTTGGCGGGGTTTATGCAGACTGCGTCAGGGCGTTAAAGCCCTTCTTTGGTACAGAGAATGAGATCTTTCTCTTAAGCGGCTCGGGAACCGCCGCTATGGAGGCGGCGATTGGAAATGTTGGTGTCGGCAGAAAGATCGTATCGCTGGTAAACGGGAAGTTTGGTGAGCGCCTTGCAGAGATTGGAGGGCGATACGGTGACATCACAGCTATTGAATCGGAGTGGGGGCACCCCCTTCGTCTTGAGGCGCTTGCAGAGGCGCTTGAGAACGGAGCTGAAGTTGTGACGATGGTTCATAACGAGACCTCTGCCGGAATCCTGAATCCCGCAGCTGAAGTCGGGAAGCTTGCCCGGAAGCATGATGCCCTCTTCATCATGGATGGGATCACCTCCATCGGAGGCGATCATGTGGCGGCAGATGATTGGGGAGCCGATATTGCAATCGTCGGTTCGCAGAAATGCTTTGCTGCACCAGCAGGGTTGTCTGCGATTTCGGTCTCGGATCGGGCATGGGAGCGTCTTTCAGAGAAACGGCCGTACTACCTTGACCTGAAGGCATACCGGAAAGCGGGATCAAAGAAGCCGATGGAGACGCCGTATACTCCGGCTGTCCCGCTCTTCTTTGCATTTCGTGAGGCATGCCTCATTGCAGAAGAAGAGGGGCTTGACAACCGGATCGCACGGCACCGAAGACTTGCAGATGCGGTGCGTGCCGCAGCAGCTGCCTGGGGGCTAAAACTGCTGCCGGTCTCAGATTCACTTCATTCGCCATCCAATACGGCGACGGCGATTCTGTATCCCGATGGAATCAGCGACTCAGATCTCCGGTCTGGTGTGAAGAAGACGGGTATCCAGATCGCAGGCGGCCAGGATCGATTGAAAGGCAGGATCTTCCGTATCGGGACGATGGGGGCAGTCGGGCCATCTGAAGTGCTTGCAACACTCGCATCAGTGCAGGGCACACTCCAGAAACTTGGATATACTCCGGCGGCAGATGGTGTTTCAGCCGCCCTTGAGGTGCTGGTATGAAAATCGGGATCGCAGACACGACGTTTGCACGGGTGAATATGGGCGCAGTGGCAATTGATGAGCTCAAGCGCCATGCCACACTCCGCATTGAGCGCTATACGGTGCCGGGGATGAAGGATCTCCCGGTTGCCTGCAAGAAGCTTATTGAAGAGCGTGGCTGCGATCTCGTAATGGCGCTTGGCATGCCGGGGGGAAAGGATAAGGATAAACTCTGCGCACATGAGGCGTCGCAGGGCCTTCAGCTCGCCATGCTGATGACGAACAAGCATATCATCGAGGTCTTCGTCCACGAGGATGAGGCAAAGGATGATCGTGAGCTTGCGTGGCTTCTCGAACAGAGGACACGGGAGCATGCGGTGAATGCCGTCAAGCTGTTGCTATACCCACGTGAGCTTGAACGGGATGCAGGCACCGGGCAGCGGCAGGGATTCCCTGATGCCGGTCCTGCACGACAATAGGAGATGATGATTCTATGACAATTAAACTCGGATTTGTCGTTGCGGAATTTAACCGTGACATTACATATATGATGGAGATTGAGGCAGAAGAACACGCAAAGTTCCTTGGAGCCGAAGTGATCGAGCGGTCATATGTTCCTGGAGCCTATGACATGCCGCTTGCGATCAAGAAGATGTTAAAAGACGGAAATGTTGATGCGGTTGTGACAATCGGCTGTGTCATCGAGGGTTCAACCGGCCATGACCAGATCGTGGTTCAGCATGCGTCCAGAAAGATCATTGATCTCTCGCTTGAGTATGAGAAACCGGTGACGCTCGGGATTTCCGGTCCGGGGATGACCCGGCTTGAGGCGCAGGAGCGGGTGGATTATGCCCGGAGAGCCGTTGAATCCGCAGTGAAGCTTGTCCAGCGATTGGCATGAGGCATCTGTCAAGGGCGATTGGCTCGATTATGCCATCTGCGACGATGGCGATCGCCGATCGGGCAAAAGAGATGGAACGGAACGGGATCGATGTGATCAGCCTCTCCATTGGAGAGCCGGATTTCCCGACACCCGCCCATATCACGGAGGCGGCAATCGATGCCCTTCAGAGGGGGGAGACCCACTATGCCCCCTCACGCGGCATCCCCGAACTGCTGGAGGCAGTTGCTGAAAAACTCTCAACTGAGAACCATATCCCGATATCCCCGGTAGATTGTATTGTCACAGCCGGAGCAAAAGATGCGATCCGGCTACTCTGCCAGGCAGTGCTGAACCCCGGTGATGAGGTGATTATTCTTGATCCCTCCTGGGTCTCATATGAACCCTGCATCCAGATGGCAGGGGGAAAAGCCGTCCATTATCCTCTTGACCCTGTCACGTTCCAGCCGGGTGAGTCGCTTGTAGAGGCGATCACGCCTTCAACCAGGATGATCATCGTGAACTCGCCATCGAACCCGACAGGTTCTATCCTGACGCGTTCATCGCTTGGGATGATTGCGGATCTCTGTTTTGATCATGACCTCCTTGCGCTATCAGATGAGATATACGAAAAGCTCGTCTACGATGGAGCAGAGCATATCTCGCTTGCCTCAATCCACGAGATGGCAGAGAGGACGGTCACGATAAACGGGTTCTCAAAGGCCTATGCGATGACCGGCTGGCGGCTTGGGTATGCGGCAGGCCCGTCTGAGGTGATCAATTACATGAACCGGATCCAGCAGCACTCGGTCTCCCACCCGACGACCTTTGTGATGTGGGGCGGGGCTGCTGCTTTGAAGGGTGATCAGTCCTGTGTTGCAAAGATGCGGGATGAGTTTGCCAGACGCCGTAGTTTTGTCATATCCCGGCTCAGGCAGGCAGGGTTTGCCTGTGCGCCCGCAGATGGCGCCTTCTATGCGTTTGCGAATGTCGGCGGCGATGACAGTGTCATTGCCTCGGAATGGCTTGAGGAGAAGCATGTTGCGGTCACACCTGGGTCGGCATTTGGTGCGCCAGGCTGGGTGCGGATGAGCTATGCAACATCGATGGAGCGGCTGGAAGAGGCGATGGAGCGGGTGTGTGGGGAGTGAGCCTCTCCACAGCATCCTGCCTATAATTTTACTTATAATCAATATAATTCCCCTCTATGGAAAATAAAGAATGAAATAATGCCCTTTTCCCAACACCCCGATCCCGCCACCCGCGAAAAGAAGCAGATTGCAGGAGTAGCAATTGCAAGCAACACCTTCCTTGTTATCCTGAAGCTGGCAATTGGTTTTCTCACAGGTTCGGTTGCAATCATCTCCGATGCAGTGCATTCGGCAACTGACATCATCGCCTCATCTATCGCCTATTTTGCCGTCAGGAAATCAGCGCATCCCCCGGATTATAAGCATACGTTCGGCCATGGGAAATTCGAATCACTCTCGGGACTCATTGAGGCGACCCTTATCATCCTTGTTGCGTTTTTCCTCATTTACGAAGCTTCAACCGCTCTTATCAGGGGTGAGAGTACGCTCGATCCCGATCTTCTCGGGTTTGGGATGGTGGCAGTCGGCATATCAGCGATCGCAAACACCCTGATCTCCTACAGGATGATGAAGATCGCAAAAAGGACCGAGTCAATTGCACTTGAGAGCGATGCCTGGCATCTTAGAACCGATGTGTATACATCGGTCGGTGTCTTTGCCGGACTTATCCTGATACATATCACAGGGATACTCCTGCTTGATGCAATAGTTGCGCTTTGCATTGCATTTGTCATCTTTAAGACAGGAATCGATCTTGTGAGGCGATCGCTTGCAGATCTCCTTGACACCCGGCTTCCGGAAGAGGAGATCGAGCGGATCAGGGAGATCCTGATCGCCCATTGTACTGAGTATGTGAACTTTCATGGACTTAGAACCCGTCGTTCCGGGCCTGAAAGGTTCATCGAGTTCCATGTGATGTTTGAGCATGATGTCCTCCTCAGTACAGCCCATGATCTGGCTGACCACCTGGAGGCAGATCTGAAGACAGAGTTCCCACGGTGCCATGTCACCGTCCATATGGAGCCATGCCATGAGGCATGTGATGAATGCGGTGTTGCTCTCTGCCCCACACGAAGGACATGATTGCTATTTCCTCGTTGACTCTCTATGCTTCTCAATGAAAAGAATATTCTTTTCATCCCGCCGCTGATAGGTGACTGTATCCATTAACTCCCTGACAAGATGTATGCCCAGGCCGCCGATCTTCCGCTCATCTATTCCGAGTGTGATATCCGGTTGCGGCAGAGAGAGAGGGTTAAACGGGGTTCCTGAATCGGTGAAGGTGATTGTTATTGCGTCTTCTGTTGAGGATATGGTGATCTCAACCTCTCCAACTTTTTCCTGATATGCATATAAAGAGATATTCGTGAAGATTTCGTCTGCTGAGAGCTGGAGGTCAAAACTCTCTTTTGGTCCTGCGCCTGCTTCTTCCAGTGAAGCCTCCAGAAATGCCGTCATATCCGGAAGAAGATCAATATCTGCCTGGAATGATCTGCTTACAAACACACCTGTTCATCCCCTTAGCGTCCTGTAATCTCCTCATAAATGATCCGGCTATTATTCTCTCTTCGATAGGCGCATAAAGGATAAAAGCCGTTCTGTTGTTTATCCAAGAGGGTATGACCCCACTCCTTCGGGACATGCCGTGATATCACATCTATTATGTTCATGAAGAAATAGCCATTTCCTCACCGATGCAGTTATCCGGGGTGGGGAGAGAGTGTTGGTACTATGCGGATCTTTGATTTATCAGGGATGATCCATGAACGCGCAGGGGATCATTGCCTGCTTGCCGAGCTCTTTCACCCGGAAATGACTGCAATGGGTGTTGCATGCAGGTACAGCCTTGCTCACGCAAGGGTTTTGGCAGGTGAAGCGACCATTCCCCATAGACTGAAAAGCTCCACTGAGATCTACTACATCCTCTCAGGGGAGGGTGTGATGCATGTTGATGATGAGATCTCAAAGATTAGAGCCGGTAATCTGATATATATTCCGCCAGGTGCGATCCAGTGGGTGGAGAACAGGAGCGTAAAGGATCTAGTCTTTCTGGCAATCGTCGATCCTGCGTGGCGTGAAGAAGATGAGGAGATCCTGGGACAAATTCCATCCATTTGACCTTCAGGTTCCAGGAAATCCAGCAGCAGAGTGGACAGTTTCTTATGCATCATTCAAACAATAGTTTGCACATTGTTGAGTCGAGCCCAATGTAAAAGCCAAAACCGATCAGCGAAGAGCCTGGATAATAATCATATGGACCTTATTTGGATGAAATAGTGGAATGAGTATCTCAGGCATCCTGAAATAGGATGATCGCAGAGTGATTAGCATGCGCTCCTCCTCATATCTGTTCATCGCTCTTCTGATCGGTATTTTCATCGGTGCTGGTGGTGCACTGCTTATCTCCGGATCCACATATCCTGATCATGTGTCGCCGGATCGTGAGATTATTTTTCAGGTCTCAACAATAGATGCCCTCCTTGAGAGTGTCTATGATGGTGTTATGCCGGTATCCGAGCTGACACGGTATGGTGATCTCGGGATAGGAACCTTCGACTCGCTTGATGGCGAGCTGATCATGGTTGATGGTGTGGTGTACCAGGCTCGAGCGGATGGATCGGTTGTGGTTGCCGCTCACAATCTCAAGGTACCGCTTGCAGCAGTCACCTTCTTTGACGAGGATATAATTATTCCAGATCTTTCAACGAGAGGATTTGCTGAATTTGAGGATTCTATTGGTGGTGCAATCAGATCAGAAAACCTGAAATATGCAATCCGGATCGACGGAACCTTCCCGGAGGTAACTGTTCGTGCCCCACATGGGCAGGAACGGCCGTACCCACGCCTTGTCGATGCCCTTGCCGACCAGTACATGGCCACTCATACCAACATCACCGGAACAGCTGTTGGCTTCCTTCTTCCTGAGTATGTTGGCGGGCTGAATGTTCCGGGATACCATCTCCATTTCATCAGTGACGACCTGAGTGTCGGCGGGCATATCGTGGACTTTTCCCTCGATTCTGCCACTGTATCCCTTGATGAAACCCTCACCTTCATGATGCGGCTTCCATCAGAGGGGGGCTTTATCGATGCCGACCTTACGAGGGATCTCTCTGATGAACTGGCATTTGTCGAACGGCCGGGACAGGATTGAATTGGGGTTTTGTGATGAGAAGTAATAAGTACAAATGTAACATATGTTTTACATTCTCAGGTACCGTGATCAGGTACCGGTGGTGAACAGGCAATGGCATCGAATAGTATTACAGCACTTTTCAGACCAGATGAGTTCTTTGGAGAACATTCAAACGAGGAGGCGGCACTTGGCCTGCCGCTTGGCATAGTATGTATCTATAGTCTACTCTCGGCAGTTGCCGGATACCAGATGGCCGCACTTATGGCTCCGATGTATGATGTTGCCCTTGAGGGGTATGGAGGCGTCATTACGATCTTTGGAGCTATCGGTGGCTTCATTGGAGGTATCATTGTCTGGATTGTTGCTTCTGTAATCTTTTATCTGATAAGCATGGCCTTCCATGGAGAAGGATCGGTGAAGAAGGTGCTTGAGGCAGTCGGGTATGGGATGGCACCGCTGATTGCCGCAGCCGCTATCGGTATTGCCTATCTGGTAATGATTGGTGATCAGGTGGTTGCACCAGTCATCCATGATATTATGGATCCAACAGCTGTTGAGCAGGCAACCGAATTGTTTCTGAACCAGCCGGTGATGGCAGATTTTACCCTCCTTCAGACATTCCTCTCTGTTGTCTTCATGATCTGGGCTGCTAATATCTGGTACTATGGTATCCGCCATGCACGGAATCTTACTACACGGGATGCAGGGATCACAGTTATTATTCCGGTTGTGATCTATCTGATCATAGTTATCGCATCATATGGGGTATTCTGATGAGACATTATCTGGTTCTTCTGGCTCTCGCTATTGCACTGTCAACTGGTCTTGGTGCAACAGGAGCCGCCTCACAGATCGGGGTGATCGATGTATCGCTCGATCCAAAGATCTTTTTCCCCGATGATACCGGAACAGTGACTATCGTTATAAAGAATACAGGCACTGATCCAGTCGAATTATCACGAGTAAATCTCCAGGGGACACGCAGCATCTATGTGATCGAGAGCCCCCACTACACGGGCATCGGGAGGCTTGGATCCGGAGATACCATGACGACAAGCTTCACAGTCCGGGCAGGGAGTGAGGAAGGTATCTTCTATCCCCGTTTCTCGCTGAATTTTATGCCGACGGGCAACATGATGTTTCCGGTTCCAGTGAAGGTTGATAAAACCCAGATTGATGCAGGAATTTCCGTTCGACCAGACACCTTCATGGAGGGGAGGAAAGATACAGTCACCATATCTGTTGGAAACCCGCGTGAAAATGCACTCTCTGGTGTCACAATAACCCCTTCAACAGGGATAGCTGATGTTGTCCCGACATCTGCATTTATCGGAACACTTAATTCAGGGCAGAAGAGTAATGCGACCTTTTCTGTAACTCCAACTGCTGAAGGCGTCATCTCTTTCAATGTCGAATACCGGAATGGCCAGAATCGTCATGTTGTATCTCTTACCCTCCCGGTTGTGCCGGGCACCGCCAAGCGGGTGGCTGAGCCGATTGTCTCGAATGTGGAGGTCTCATCAATCGCCGGGGGCTACCGGATCACTGGCGATGTCTCGAATGCCGGCCTTGAAACCGCCCGTTCGGTCGTGATGACAACCAGGGAGCCGGCTGAACCAATTGATCCGTTCAGGGTATATGTTGTCGGGGCGCTTGATGCAGATGATTTCTCCTCGTTTGAGGTGACATTTGCTGCACAAGAAGCTGAGAAAGTGCCTCTTGTCACCAGGTACCGGGATGATGATGGAAACCTCTATGAAGAGATTACTCATGTGACGATTCAATCAGGCATGATGCCGGTTGCAGAGCAGGAAGGAGGCCTTTCCCCTCTGGTGATCGGGATCATCGTGCTGTCTGCTGCGATCGTAGCCGGAGCTCTCGTCTACTCACGTAAGAAACGATGAAGACAGCGATCCGGTTCAAGGATGTTTCAAAAATATACTCTCTAAAGAGCGGGGATGTCATTGCTCTTGATCACGTGAGCCTCTCGATCGATGAAGGGGAATTTATCGCGATCATGGGGCCCTCAGGCTCAGGAAAATCCACTCTTTTGAATATGATGGGGTGTCTTGACACCCCCACAGATGGCGAGGTATTCATAAGCGATCAGAATATCGGTGAGATGAGTGATGATCAACTGACAATCCTGCGCCGCCGCCATCTCGGCTTTATTTTTCAGCAATTCAACTTAATACCGCTCCTCTCGGCGATAGAGAACGTCAGGCTCCCGCTTATACTCAATGGCGGTTCGGATGTGTGTACTGATAGGTGCAGAAACATTCTCTCAGCTGTCGGTATCAGTGAAGAGCGGCTCGAACATAAACCCTCAGAGCTATCCGGCGGCCAGCAGCAGAGGGTCGCGATTGCACGGGCATTGATCAACAATCCCGAGATTCTGCTTGCCGATGAGCCGACCGGGAACCTCGATACAAAGACCGGCGCACAGATCATGGATCTCCTCTCACATCTCAGGAAAGAGGAAGGGAAGACCATCATTATGGTTACTCACGATCCGACTCTCTCCCGGTATGCTGATCGTGTGATCAACATTGTAGATGGGAGGATACAATGAACCGGCCGATATTCCTCCTCTTTGCAGTCAGGAACCTCAGGCTCCACTGGCTCCGTTCCCTTCTTGCAATGATCGGGATCATCATCGGTGTGGTTGCAATTACGTCAATGGGTATCCTCGGCTCTTCTCTCGTCCTCTCGATTTCAGAGGATCTGACAACTGTTGGTGATACGATCGTCGTTATCCCCCATACCGGGGGCAGTGCCATGGGTCGGGGCGGGGGGATTGCATCGGATGATCTGATCACTTCCCGCCAGCTGGAGCGTATCACCAGGGCATCGGTTCCCCATACTGTGATTCCGGTCTATTCGGGCGGTGAGCGGATCAGGGTCGGCGGCGAGACCGGGTATGCTGCCCTTTATGGAATGAGGACATCAGATGTCCCGCTCCTTCTGGAATTATCTGACGGGCAGTACCTCCGGGGTGCATCCGGCGCAATGGTTGGTCCCCGCCTTGCTGAGACGTATTCAATGAAGACCGGGAGCCGTTTCTCAATCGGGGCTTTTGGACAGAGCCTCCGTGTTGTGGGAATCCTGGAAGAACGGGGGATGGGTTTTGATATCAACAGCGATAATGCAGTTATCGTCTCTGATCGATGGTTTGAGAGTACCTACAGCCCTACAGGGTATGATAGTGTCATTGTGAAGGTGCGGAGCCTGGAGGAGATCGAAGGAGTGAAGGAGTCTATAGAAAAATCATTAAACAGGAGGGAGACTGAGGTGGATGTCTATGATACCCGTGCCATACTCTCTACGATCCTTGAAACCTTTGGCAGGATCTCAACATTCACCATAGCAATCGGGGGGATATCCCTTATTGTTGCCGGTGTCTCGATCTTCAATGTGATGATGATGTCGGTGATGGAGCGGTACCGTGAGATTGGGGTGCTCCGTTCGATTGGATGCCTCAGGCGGGAGATACGGCGTATGTTCTTTTATGAATCGCTCCTGCTTGGAATAGCAGGATCACTGGTCGGCGGATTACTCTCTGTCGCAGGCGGGTACGTGGCGCTCCTTATAATGCTTGAGAATACAAGCTATCTTCTAGCCCCTTCCAGCCTCATTTATATCCCCATCGGCATGGTCTTTGGGGTGGGGACATCGGTACTCTCGGGGCTGTACCCGGCATGGAAGGCATCGGAAGCAAATCCGATTGAGGCGCTTCGGCATGAATAATTAATCCCGGGGTCAATTTGAAAAGAAATATCCCTTTTCTTTGAGAATATACTGGAAAGGTGATCTGGTATCAGGACGATTACTATGTGCAGGCGGGAGCAAAACCCGCCTGTGGTCACTATCCCTGGGCAGGATGGTTCACCGGCTTTAAAAGCCGGGAAAAATCCCTCCGGATATGATTGAGGTTTAGATCGGCGTGTATCCTGCTGAGGACGATATTATAAGGTTTGATGATCCGTATGGCAGATGAGGATGGATTCTCCGGATTGGAGGCCGCAATAGTCCTGATTGCGTTTGTTGTGGTCGCTGCGGTCTTTTCTTTTGTTATCCTCGGATCAGGTTTTTCTTCAGCCGACAAGGCGAAGGAGATCACGATGGATGCGGGCAGATCCCCTACAGCGGTGATGGTAATGGGCACTGTCGTCGGGCAGGCGAATGATCTGGGTGTGTGTCTCAGGAGAGTTGTCTTTTCATGCGGGTTGAATGGCGAGGGAATCTCAGCATCGGGGATTAGGTATACGCTTATGACAAATGAGAAGATATACGAGGTTCCTGCATCCGATGTGACACTGTCATGGGTTTCTGAGAGAGAAACTAACGCGTTCCTCTCTGAGGGGGAGATCGTCAGGGTTGAGCTCGAGCTCATTCCTGCTGCCATTGTTTCCGGAACGGAGTTTATGCTTACTATCGCCCCTCCGCGGGGAGTTCCTGTCAACATACGGTGCAGAGTGCCCGAAACGCTGGTTGCAAATAAATATTATGAGGTTGGTTTCGGTGGATGATGCCCTCACCGGGCTTGAGTCAGCAATTGTTCTGATAGCATTTGTTGTGGTTGCCGCTGTATTCTCCCATACCCTCCTCTCTGCCGGACTCGAACTCTCAGAGGGTGCTGGTACAGAAGTGCACAAGGGTACCTCACGGGCGGGTTCGGGTGTTGTGGTATCCGGAACAATCTTTGCAGTTGATCTGAATGATGATCCCAGGTATGCCGATCTGATCCTGTTGCCTGTCCGGGTTCTGCCGGGATCGGATCCGGTGGATCTGAGGAGGATCACCATCAACCTCATCGGACGGGATCATATCGGCCAGATGATCCCAAATGCCCCGCTCTTTCTGCCCACTCCAGGCCCTGGCTGTTTCTCTGTATCTTCCCCGATCCGTCCAGACAATGATCCGATTCTGGTTCCCGGGGATATGGTTACACTTGCCATCCGGCCAAATCGCATTGTGAACCTGAAATCATATGATTCGCCCGTCATTGAGATCATCTCGCCTGGTATTCATCCCTTGCGCGTCCCCCTGATGTTTCCTGGCTCACTCACCACTATTACACCTGTCGGATGAGATGGACAAATCCGAAGGCTCAATATTCATTAATTACAGACATTATATGATTTTGATGGCTGAGATACCAAAGGAAGAGTACCTTGAAAAATGCACGACAGCATGTGCCGGATGTACTTCGTCACTTACACTCCGGTACGTGCTGAAGGCAGCAGGTCCCGACACGGTGCTTGTTGTTCCTGCGTGCTGTACCAGTATTCTACAGGGAATTTATCCAAATACGTCCTTTTCAGTTCCTGTATACAATATTGCCTTTGCAGCGGCGGCGGCATGTGCGTCCGGGATGAGCGAGGCATTTGCGAGCATGGGTAAGAAGACAAACGTTATTGTCTATGCCGGTGATGGCGGCACAATCGACATTGGGATCCAGGCGCTCTCCGGTGCCCTTGAACGGGGAACTGATTTCCTCTATATCTGTTATGATAACGAGGCATATGGAAACACCGGAATGCAGCGTTCAGGTGCAACCCCGATGGGTGCGAGGACGACGACGACACCCGGAGGAAAGACCGATGCGAAGAAGGATCTCGATAGGATCGTCGCAGCACATAACATTCCATACCAGGCAACTGCAACACCTGCATATCCAAAGGATCTCTATGAAAAGGTGAAGACCGCGCTTGCCACACCAGGTCCCTCGTTCATTCATATTCTGGCTCCGTGTCCTCCGGGATGGCGGATAGCATCGGATATGTCTGTTACCGTTGGAAAGCTTGCGGTGAAGACCGGCTCCTGGGTGCTCTGGGAGAGAAAATACGGTGAACTCAGAATCAGCTCCCCCTCAAAAAGTGCAATGAAGAAAAGAGCTCCACTCAGGGAATACCTGTCGGTCCAGGGAAGATTCAAAGGCATATCCGATTCGGCAGTGAATGAGCTTGAGCAGGCAATTGAGAAGAATATTGCACAGCTTGCGAAAGAGGAGGCAGGAGAATGCTGACAGTAGCAACAGGAAACAAAGCTGTGGCGGCAGCTGTAAAGGCAGCAAAACCGGCAGTGGTTGCGGCATACCCCATCACCCCGCAGACGGAGATTGTTGAACAGATCGCAGAGTACGTCACCGCCGGTGAGATGGATGCACGTTACATCCCTGTTGAGAGCGAACACTCGGCAATGACCGCCTGTATCGGCGCTTCGATCACAGGAGTACGTTCTTTTACGGCGACAAGTTCCCATGGTCTTCTCTATATGCATGAGATGCTCCACTGGGCAGCAGGTGCCCGCCTCCCGATCGTGATGGCAAACGTAAACCGTGCCCTCGGTCCCGGCTGGAATGTCTGGGCTGAACATACCGATGCCTTCTCACAGCGCGATACCGGCTGGATCCAGCTCTTTGTTTCAACCGTCCAGGAGGCATATGATACCACTCTGATGGCTTTTAGGATTGCAGAAAATACCGGGATACTCCTGCCTGTGATGGTGAATCTTGACGGCTTTGTCCTCTCGCACATTATGCAGTCCCTTGAGACGGTGGAGATCGGCGACTATATCCCCCCGATGGTTCTTCCGCACAGAATAGATACCGGGAATCCCGCAGGATACGGTACACTCACCGGCCCTGGTGATCATTTCAAGTTCCGATGGGAGATTGAGAAGGCGATGAGGAATTCGCCTGCGGTGATTGCGGATGCGGAAGAAGAGTTTGCCATGCGGTTTGGACGGAAGTACGGGCCTGTTGATGAGTATCTCTGCGATGATGCGGATGTTCTTATCGTCTCAATGGGCACACTCGGAAAGGAAGCTGAAGTTGCAGTGGATAATCTTAGAAAAGAGGGTATCAAAGCCGGTTCGTTGCGGATTCGCTGGTTCAGGCCTTTCCCTGAACTTGATATAAGTGACCGCGATCTCGTTGTGCTTGACAGGGGATACTCGTTTGGTTTTGGTGGGGTCCTCACCGATTCGATCAAATCCAGGTATCGCGATTCTTCTCTCTTCTCGGTGGTGGCAGGGCTTGGGGGCCAGGAAGTCACCTATGATGATATCGCTGAGTTTGTCAGGAACCGCCGGATGGGTGAAGAGTACTGGTTTGGGGTTGATGCCTGATGTTTGAGATCCGTATTCATTCCCGTGGCGGACAGGGTGGTGTGACAGCTGCCCGGCTCCTTGCGATGGCTGCCTTCCTTGATAAGAAGCACGCAACAGCCGCCCCCTTCTATGGTGCGGAGCGGCGGGGTGCCCCTGTCACCTCGTTTGTCAGGATCGATTCCGAACCTATCAAGATCTATTCCCAGATCCGATCCCCGAACCTGATTGTTGTCCTTGATGCGAGCATCATGGATACCGTTGATGTACTTCAGGGGATTCAGAAGGCGGGTACTGTGTTGATCAACAGCCCACATCCTGTTGATCTCCCCGGAGTCAAAGTCCTCACCATCGATCTCACGGGCATTGCGCTTGCAGTCGATCTCGTCGTATCTGGAAGTCCCATCTTAAATACACCGGTTCTCGGGGCGCTTGCCAGGATGGGTGTTATCTCACGTGAATCGGCGGAAGCTGCCATCCGTGATATGTTTTCAGATGAGCGGAATGTGAAAGCGGCAGAGGCCGCCTACAAGGAGCTGGTTCTATGAATGATCCTGTTGCAATGAGCAGGCCGAAGAAGGGAGCTGCCGGTTTGACCGGTTCCTGGAGAACCTTCCGGCCGGTGGTCGATCGTGAAGCATGCAATGCCTGTGGACTCTGTGCAATGTACTGCCCTGATGGCTGTATCAATGAAGACCATGAGATAGATCTCGACTATTGCAAGGGATGCGGGATCTGTGCTCAGGAATGCCCCAAAAAAGCAATTAAAATGGAAAGGGAAGAGCGCTAATCTCTTCCACCACCTCGATTTTTTCTCTTTCTCTGCTCCGAAAGAAGGTTATTTATAGTATTGGTTCGTCTATAGACGTATAGTTCGTTTAAACACGAACACAACCTGCCGTGTTCCCGGAGAGTACCGGTGCATATGCCCCCTGCTCTCATCTTTTTTCGGGCGCGTGGAATAAAAGCGAGGTTTGGTCTATGGCAAATATCGTATCAGATGTAATATGCCCCTTCTGCGGGACACTCTGTGACGACCTTGAGGTCGAGCTGAGTGACGACGGCAAGAAGATCCTTGAGGTCTATCATGCCTGCGCAATCGGT
>NZ_VOTZ01000021.1 GCF_024372745.1 Methanocalculus taiwanensis | reverse complement strand
TTCCCCTGGATGTACTTGATCTCAAGGCACTTCTTTCCCATCTCGCGCTGTTTAGCAAGCCACTCTTCCGCCCAGTCTTCCATGTAATAATATTAGGGAATAATAATATATAGATCTTTTGGTCGTGCGGCCTTGGTTTGATGAAAAGAGTGCTATGTGAAGAGATTATGCCCTATGTGTGGAAAAGTTTGGGATTCTGGAAATTCAGATCGCCCGGCCATCTCTTCCGGCCTTCCTCTGCCGCCCTGAGCGCCTCCTCGAAACGCCGGGCCTGTTTCAGGGAATCACACCGGAGAAGGTATTCTCTCCTGGAATTTCGTGAATCCTGATCGGTTTGTGGTGGAGAGAGTGAAGAGATTACTGGTTTCTTCAGCCGTTCCGTTGCATTTCGAAGGGCAGGATGATCGGAATCGATCTCCTCTGCCTTCGCAAGTGAGGCTTCCGCTTCCTCATCCCTGCCCATCTCATGAAGGAGGACGCCACGGCTGATCCAGGCCGCGGCATCAAGCGGATGTATCGCAATTGAGCGGTCAAACGACTCAAGCGCCTCCTGATCACGCTCGAGGCAGACAAGGGCGGCCGCACGCTTCATCCAGAATCCGGCATGATCCGGCCTCTTCTTCAGGATTTCATCATAAATAAGAAGAGCCTCTACATATTTCCCTGCATTCAGGGCGATCTCAGCCCGTTCGATCTTTCTCTGAAGCACCTTTGGATTGATATGAACGCCTCCGCAGATCCCGTTTTTGAGTGGATGGAGATAATCCTGCTGAAGACATTCAGTCAGTTCGGTTCCAGACACTTAACAACATTCTTTATGATGAGAGATCCGGGAGAGGAAATTTTTTGCGCTCACGAAACCTTTGAATCGATGATATCCGGCTTGAAAGGAGAATCCAGAATGAGAAAGAAGAGAGGAAAGCAGAGAATACTTACCATATTGATCGTGCTGATTGCGATCCTGGGCATACCCGCAGCTGCCGCCGCCTCCATGTCGGGATCACTCCATTCGACAGCAAAGGGCGATAGCGTCTTCATCGAAGGATATGCGTATGGGAGCCCGAGTGCGGGCGTTGCAGTCTGGATCTTCGGGAACAACTACTACTTCCGGGATACACAGTCTGTTGAGTCCGATGCAGGCTTTTCGTATGAACTCACCGGCTCACGAACAAGCCTGATGGCACCGGGGCAGTATTTTGCAGTTGTCCAGCATCCGATGGCGAATAACCGGTTCGATGTGATCGAGGATACAACGACGACAGCCGGGACAACCTACGTGCGGATGAGAGGCAGTGTGGCAACATCAGGTGCCGATGTCTTCATAGCTGCAGGACCCGGGCGGCTCCAGGGATCCAATGCAGCTGAGGCCCTCATTCGCCTTCTGGACAGCCAGAATATCGACGATACGTACATGAGAACGACGTTTCTCATCGAAGAACCCCGGATTGAGATTGATACGATACGTACTACATACACTGCAGAGAGGTTTATGATCACGGGAAGAACGAACCTGGCTGTTGGAAATGATCTCCTCGTCGAGGTTGTATCATCAGCATTTGGACACACCAGCAAGACAAAACCGGAGCCATTCTCAGGAGCCTCCGGGATAACAAAGGTGGTTCCGGGCGACGCCTTCTCACAGAGGTTCTTCTTTGAGGTTGACCCGGCTGCGTTCCTCCCTGATGAGTATACGATCAAGATTACGTCGCTGAAGACAGATCAGGTGGCCACCACCACCCTCACTGTGATCGAGGGGAAGCCGCCGGCAGAAGAACCGGCTGTAGTACCCCCGGCACCAACGCCATCCATAGACGAGCCGGAGATCCCGACACCTACACCTGAGCCTGAGCCTGAGAAGAGCCCGCTCCTCTATGCAAGCCTCGCGGCTCTTTTTGTCATGGCGGTGTTTGCGTGTAGGCGGGGGTGAAGGAGGTAGGGCAGGAATGGGTGAAACCACTCCTTTGAATACAGCAAAAACATAAAGGTTTTCAATAACAATTAGCAAGTATCTTCAGCATTAGAGAATACAAAGTCCGTCGAGCGGCAATTGCAATCACCCCCGGCATCTGGACTATTGTAGATAACCCCTTGAGATGATGACAGTCCAGCCATATATCCCCGAAGAATTGCCTCCCGATACAATCAACTGGGAGAGCCATATCCCGCAGATAGCATCAGCAAACCGTGCTCTTGCCAGGTACGACGGCATTCTTAACGCGATCCCAAATCCGGAACTGCTCCTTTCCCCACTCCTGACACAGGAGGCAGTGATCTCATCGCGAATCGAGGGCACACAGGCATCGCTTAAGGATGTCATGAAGTTTGAGGCAAACCCAAAAGATCCGATCAGCGATGCAAGCCTTGCTGATATCCAGGAGATCATCAATTATCGGGAAGCACTTCGCACAGCGGTGGATGCCCTCAAATCCCAACGTCTTGATCTCCCGCTTATCTGCAAGCTGCACAAGATACTCTTAACAGGCAGCCGTGGCATGAACCGTGAACCGGGATGTATCCGCGCAATCCAGAACTTCATCGGGCGGGACGCACATATTGAGCATGCGATCTTTGTCCCACCTTCAGCAGATAGTGTACCGGGAGCCCTTGCCGACTGGGTAGAGTATCTGCAACATGAAGAGAAGGATGTTCTGGTCCAGTTATCACTACTAAAAGCGCAATTCGAGCTCATACACCCATTCTCCGATGGGAACGGACGTATTGGACGAATGCTTGTCCCGCTGATTCTTTACAAGAAAGGGCTCATAGGAAATCCTATGTTCTACATCAGTGACTATCTTGAGATACACAGACCACTCTATTATGAACGGCTCCTAGCCATTTCACGGGATCGGGACTGGAACGGGTGGATTTCATTCTTTCTCCATGCCATTGAGGAGCAGGCGGGAACAAACGGCCGAAAAGCAAGGGAAATTCTGGATCTCCATAATGAGATGAAACAGACAATTCCGGAGATAACACGATCGCAGTATGCCGTTGCCGCAATCGATGCCCTCTTCAGAACACCCATCTTCACTCCATCTGAATTTTATGATCAAACAGGGATCCCAAAGAAGACAGGGAATCGGATATTACAACAACTTCGGGAACAGGAGATCATTACCATCCTGGCTGAGGGAAGCGGGCGTCGCGCTACAACCTATCTCTTCCCCCGGCTTATTGCCATCACCGAAGGAGACAGATTATAAAAAGAGAATGATAGTATTCACGATCACCGTACCTGCTTGTATACAGAATGAAACAGTTCTTATCCCAGACACCTTTTCAGCCACCAGATTATCTCGAAAAGCCAGCCGCCGGGATACGTTGTGGGTCATCTACGATCCATAAAGAAGTTAGTGGGACATAAAAAGAATAATATGTCCTACAAATCAGATTGTGGGACACAGATGACATACAACAAAAAGAACCCGCATTCATTAAAATCTCAACAGATCAATAACCGGCCGGATTGGTTTCATCCAGATGCATGAGAACAGGTGCCGGCTGAACCATTGTAAACAGAAGCACAGAAGATATGACATCAATTCGGCAGATTAAAGATGTTGAGTTGAGAATTGAGCTTATATGCATCATAAAGTATCAGTGATCGTAATTCTTGCCATCCTCATTCTTGGAGCCGGATGTACTGGAGCGGCACCGGAGAACGAAATACATAAAACAGCCTATCCGACCCTTGAGACACCGCAGACATCACTTGAAATTAAAGAATATGTCGATTCTGGGGCCGCCTGGGCATTGGAGAATGGCAAGGATACGGCACTCTCAGCATTTGGTGATCCCTCCGGCCCGTTTGTGAACGAGGACATCTACATCTATGCACTCGATTATAACGGTATCGCTCTTGCCCTCCCCTTCCAGCCGGAGATGGTCGGTGAAGATTTCATGCCCATTCTGGACGCCTCCGGGAAGCCCTATACAAAGGTTGAGATTATGCTTGCAAAAGAGGGGGGCGGATATATTCTGTACCATTATCCCTATCCTGCCGGGGATCAGCCGAGCAGGCAAAAGATCAGCTATGTCCGTCCGGTCGATGAAACCTACTGGATCGGGGCAGGAGTCTATACTGATGAGAATCTCCTCATCACTCCCGAACTCCGGAGATTCGTTGACGTGGCTAAAGAATTTGCACTTGAAAGGGGGAAAGACAAAGCCCTGGCGGCATTCAACAGCGAAGAGGGGGAGTTTATTGACGGTGAACTGTACATCTTCGCCTACGATTATGACGGGACAGTCCTTGCCTGGCCATATCGCCCCGATATGATCGGCGTAAACCGGATCAATGCCACCGATCCGATGGGCAGCCACCATATACAGGCATTCATCGATACGGCTGGTCGGGGCGGTGGAATGGTAGATTATTATTCAGTGAACCCGTTCACGAACAAGACCGATCTGAAGATCAGTTATGTAACAGATGTCGATGGCACCTGGCTGATCGGTTGCGGCCAGTATATCGAACCGGGCCAGATCGTCCTCCGGAACTGAGTTTTCAAAGTGCGTTTTGGGAGAGGGAAGAAGATATCCCCTCTCTTAATCTTTCATTGGAAGAGATTCCGGATTGTCTAAACGCCATATATGTCAATTATAGTCGACAGTTTTATCATATATCATCTACTATAATCGACAGATGGATGAGAGAATGGAGATCGCACTGGAGAGCCAGAATCCATGGTGGTCTTCTGGAGAGTTTGAAACAGGAGTCGACCGCCTCTTCAGATTCCCTCAGATCGAGCGATATCTGAATATACAGGAGGTTCTTCTTATCGTCGGTGCACGAAGAACCGGAAAGTCGACCCTCGTCTATCAGATAATCCGATCTCTCCTTGATCAGGGTGTCGGGAGAGAAGCAATCCTCTACATCAATCTTGATGAGCCCCTCTTCCTCTCAATGGCAGATGACCCAACCCTGCTCAGCTCTATTGTTGAAGGACATCTCGCCCGCCATGGAAGAAAGATACAACGCCTCTATCTTTGTATTGATGAGATCCAGAACTATTCCTACTGGGCTCCTGCCATAAAGACGTTGTATGATACAAAGAGCACTATCAAGTGTATCCTTACCGGTTCGGTATCAACACTTCTCAAACAGGAGATGAGTACGCGCCTCTCCGGGCGTCACTTCTCCATAACTGTGTATCCCCTCACATTTGCGGAATGCCTCGGTTTTCAGAAGACTGAGTACCCCACCATTATGCAGATGAGGGAGGCATTTGGTAAATACCTGAAGTACGGCGGTTTTCCTCGTGTCGTCCTTGAACCCGATGAGAGCATGAAGATGGAGATCCTGAAGAACTACTATGAGACGATCTATCTCAAGGATATCATCTTTCCAAACAGAATCCGGAAGAATAGCGAGATCATCGATCTCCTCTACTATCTGATCTCACATACCGGAACCCTCCTCTCGTACAATAAAATCGCAGAAACCTTACAGATCTCCACAGACACCGTCCGGGAATATATCGAGTATGCGGAGAACGCGTTCCTCCTCTCCACACTGATGAAGTATGACTACTCACTAAAGAAGCAGCTTGCAAATCCAAAGAAGATCTATGCGATAGATCCGGGTCTTATCAACGCTGTTTCGTTTGCGTTCTCAGAGAACAGAGGCAGGCTGATTGAGAATGTCATCTTCATGACCCTCAAACGAGCGTATGAATCAATATACTATCATAAAGGCCAGTACGAATGTGACTTCCTGGTGAGTGTGGACAGGCAGATCACCCATGCCGTTCAGGTGACACAATCCCTGAAAGAACCAAAAACAAGGGAGAGGGAGATCAGGGGTCTCTCAGAAGCGATGGAGACCTACGGCCTGCCGGAGGGAACCATCATTACCGAGTATGAGTCAGATGAGATCGAAACTGACGGAAGAAGAATTCATGTCATTCCATGTTATACATGGCTCACCCGGAATGGTCAGATCTTGTGAAGCAGACGTAACCGCAATTGAGATCGATCAAACTCTATGAAAATGGATTTTGGCCTGCATATAAACCTCACAATGAGTATAGAATTCAAAAAAAAAGCTGAAAATGAGTGGACTCGTCGTGATTCGAACACGAGATCTCCGCCGTGTGAAGGCGGCGTCATAACCAGCTAGACCACGAGTCCCTGTACCCTTAATCTATTCTTCATCCTCGGGGATAAGGCTTTTCAAAAGTGAGATGGAGTAGATTCAACCCGGAACAGAGAGGGGATGCCACCCCTCAGAGCGGCGTATACTCTCCGGTTACCTCGCTCAGGTACACGCCTGATCCCAGCCACCACTCATCATTCACCGGGAGGACATACCCTATCTTCAGTTCCTCGCGGTTCCCTTCATCAGGGTTTGGCCAGATGAAGACGACAAAGCCGCCACCCCGAGCAGCAGTTGTGGCAAGGGCTTCGATATTCCGCATCCCGTACATATCCACACGATCATAGAGGTTCGATCCGATCTTCTCAGGGAGATAGGGATGCCCAATCAGGGTGCCGTCATACTTGTATGCATACAGATAATGGCCGTTGGCATTCACAAACCGTCCATCAAGGTCTGAGATTTCTGCAAGGGCCGCCTCATCTCCCTCAGCCAGTGCATACGCAACTCCGTCCCCGACAAGGTCAATCATATCGCCAACAACCCCCGGATACCCCTCAACCGGACTGAGATCGGCGAGGGCAACACCGGATCCGATCCACCAGCCCTCGCCTGCCGGTATAACATATCCAAGCTTCGGCTCATAGGTTGCATATGCCGCCTCATCAATTCCGCCATCAGAGGGCTTTGGATAGAGATAGGTGATGAATCCCCCACCCGCAAGAGCGATATCGCGGGCCATCCGGATCACCGGCATACCCCGGCTGTCTGTCCACCCGGATCGATTGAGCCCGATACTTTCAGGCTCATACGGATGGGCAAGCAGAATACAGTCGTTATCATAGGCATAGATGTAGTATCCATCAAAAGTGAAATCACCGGAAGGATCACCAAATGCGGCCAGCGCCTCTTCTTTCCCAGCGACTGCCGCATAGGAAGCTGCATCCTGCATATATGACTCCAATGCCGCCATCACCATTGAAGCATACCGCTCCTCTTCAGATGGAGGAGTGGGCTCATCGCCGGGAGATTCAACCAAAGGTTTCGCACCCTCTTCAGCAACACAGCCCGCACAGGCGAGCAGTAACACCAAACAAAGACCCACTATCCAGTATTTCATTATATGATGATCGGGGAGAAGAAGCGAAAAAGATAACGATTTTAAAAGGAGAACGAAGTGCATCGACCGGGAATTGAACCCGGGCTATTGGCTTGGAAGGCCAAAGTCATACCACTAGACCATCGATGCGATGCGTCTTTTATGTTCTCTTTGAAGAGATTTAAGGATTACGTAATTGCATCCCAATTGGGGAGGAAACAGAGGGGCTACCAGCCACCCCTGATCTCCTCATTCAGCTTCTCTAATGCCGCAATCCGCTTCTCAAGAGGCGGATGGGTCGAGAAGAGCTCCATTAAGGACTGACCTGAAAGGGCAGGGATGATGAAGAAGGCATTTGCACCCTCCACTTCCTGCTTCTTCTGCCGTGGCACTGTATCCATCCTGTTGCTGATCTTCAGCAGCGCAGTCTGGAGTGCTTTTGGATTATTCGTGATATATGCCGCACCCCGGTCAGCGGTAAACTCACGGTACCGCGAGAGCGTCCTGATAAGGAGCGTTGCCGCCACCCATACCAGGATAGCAACGATCCATGCGATGATCCAGGGGTTTCCGTCCCGCCTGTCAAAGAGGGAGGCAAAGAGTGCGTTCTGGACGATCAGGGAAGCCACCATTGCAAGGAAACTGGCAATTGTCAGTGTCATCACGTCACGGTTCTTGATATGTGAGAGTTCGTGCGCAATAACCGCTTCAAGCTCCTCCTTTGAGAGAATTCGCATGATCGAATCAGTCACCGCAACGACGCCGTGCTTTGGGCTTCGCCCGGTTGCAAACGCATTTGGCACGGGAGACTGCATAATGGCAATCCTCGGCTTTGGGAGATCAGCTGTCGCACAGAGCCGCTCAACCATCCGGTGGAGTTCGGGGTACTCATCTTCTGCAACCACCCTTGCACCGGTACTCATCAGCACCAGCTTGTCTGAGAAGAAATACTGTGAGAAGGCCATTACAAAGGCAATCCCGATCAGAAGCTGAAGGGACAGCCCCAGAACCGCCTGTAGCACGGTGAGGAAGATGAGGTACACAAGGAGCAGCAGTGCCCAGGTGAAGATCATCCTCATGGTGAGGCCATAGTCGCGCTTCCATTTCATACCCTTATCTTTGCCTTTGGCATTCATAATACCTGCGAACAACACCATTATCCGTACTATAAATAAAGAGAATATTAGTAAGATCAGCGCACCTAATACGATTGAGGAATCAGATGAAACTCGATGAAGTGACGATCAGCAGGGCAATCCTCAAAACACATGCGGAGATCTTTTCGGGATACCTCGATCTCGACATTGCCATCGTAGGTGGCGGACCCTCCGGCCTTGTCTGTGCCGCCCTCGCTGCGGGAGACGGGAGGAAGGTCGCCATCATCGAGAAGAAACTCTCTGTCGGCGGAGGCATGTGGGGAGGTGGAATGACATTTCCACGAATAGTAGTTCAGGAGGAGGCACGGCGCCTTCTGGATCAGTTTGGAATCCGCTACACTGAGTACGGATCCGGCTATTTCGTCGCGAGTTCAATTGAGGCGGTTGCGAAACTGACCGCCGCAGCCTGTGATGCAGGAGCAGAATTTTTTAACCTCACCTCTGTCGAGGATGTCGTCGTAAAGGGGGATGGACGGGTATCGGGCCTTGTGATCACCTCATCACCTGTGGAAATGACAGGGCTCCATGTGGACCCACTGACGCTCGCAGCAAAGATCACCGTCGATGCAACCGGCCATGATGCGATTGTAGCCCATTGTGTCCGGAACAAGGGAGGCGATCTTTTCATCCACGGAGAGGGATTCATGTGGGCTGAACGGGCAGAGACAAACATCATCAGCCATACCCGTGAGATATTCCCTGGCCTCATCGCCTGCGGAATGGCGGCGAATGCGGTTGCAGGCGAGGCGCGTATGGGACCCGTTTTTGGAGGGATGCTACTCTCAGGGGAGCATGCAGCAGTGCTTGCCCGTGAATCTCTTGGGCGGTTGTGAGGGAGGTATGAAATTATGGAGTTAACAGAACCGGAAATAGACGAGGAGATTGCAGATCTTGCCTTTGGCATCTTTACAATATACTTTGGAAAAGCCATGGAAGAGACCAAGAGACCTCTTTTTTTGCTTCTTTCCAATGAAAGCGAGTTGTTAAAGGCCTGCCAGGAGACATTTGCCCGGTTTTGTGAAGAATACCCGCCGCTTGCCGGGGCGATCCACTCCAGTATTGGAGGGTGCGATGAGATATGCTGCCATTACCAGATGGGAGAGGGCATCCTTCCATCAGAAACCCATAAAATGCACTGGATCATCCAGGATGCACCTGGCATCCATCCGGATTCTGTCAATGAGGAGGAGGCCGGAAAATGGCTCATCTTCCTTCCACAGGATCAGGCAGATGCAGTCTGGTCACAGATCCGGGATGCCACCTGGGAAGGAACTCTCGGCATATCTGCAAAAGTGAGCACTATCAAAGAGAATCCACAGTCACGGGATGAGCGGCTCGTCATCTATGTATATACAAGAGACTGGAAAGACGTCGACGAGGTGATGCGGGTTCGTGAGAGGCTGAAGAGCTTCGGTATCACCGACAGGATAGGGTACAAGCGTAATATCGAGACATTTGCCGGAGAGTACAGCTCTGCCGGAAAAAGAGTCACGTATTATAATGCATAAAAAAATAGTGAGAGCGGAAGAGATTATGCCTTCCGTTCCTTGTTCTTCGTTCTAAGCTGGTTTGAACCACACTTCCGGCAGGTAGTTGCGCGGATTGCGTTTCGGGAATTGCATTTCATGCAGATTTTGACGTTAAGCAGTCGTGCTTCAGCTTCTGGAAAACGTGCCATAGTAAACACCAAGAGATATGCTTCTTATTAGTGGACGTTTTGATCTCTTAACCATTGTTGTATTCAGGATCTCAAAGAGACGAACCAGTCCCGGAATGCAGCAAGTGCCTTTCCCCTGTGTGAGACAGCGCTCTTCTCAGAAAGTGGAAGTTCAGCAAGCGACCGGTCACCAACAAAAAATATCGGATCATACCCAAATCCCTCACTCCCCCGTGGAGCTTCCAGGATCTTCCCCTCGATTCTGCCTGAGAAAACCCTGATCCCTTCATCCGATGCATAGGCAATCACTGTCTCAAAATATGCCGATCGATCGGTGATACCTTCCATCAGCCTGAGGATCCCGCCATTCCCGATCGTCTTCATGCAGTATGCAGCACAGGTACCGGGGAACCCGTTCAGCCCAGCTATGAATAAACCCGTATCATCGACGATCAACGGTTTTTTCAGTTTATCCCATGCAGCGCTTGCTTTTTCATAGGCAACAGAAGAGACATCGTCATGCCGGATCTCGTGAATATCAAGATCGAGGTGCTCAATCTCTGCAATTCCGGTGAAGAAGGAGGCGATCTCATCTACCTTGTGAGGGTTGCCGGTTACGACCGTGATGATCAGAGATACCGCCCCCGCAGCTCAATCTCATGCTCCCGGACAAGGACATCACCTGCTCCGGGGAACGCATTACAATACCCCTTCACAAACGCCTCCTTCAATAAGTCAGCATCCGGCCGGGTGCTCTCAAGTGTCTGGAAGATCACATGGATATCCACACCCCGCGCCTCAATCTCAGAGGTGATCTGTGACAGCCCAAAGTCAATCAGGACGATCTGATCCCCTCTCTTGATCATATTGCTTGTCGTCAGGTCGCCATGTGCGATCCCTGCACCATGCAGCTTTCCGATCGTCGCACCCACCTCTTCAGCAGAAGCGGGATCAAGGACATACTTCAGGATATCTCCCCTGATCTCCTCCATCAGGATGGTATCACGGGTAACATCCATGATCACCGGGGTCGGAACACCCGCGCGGCGTGCTGAAGCGATTATGCGTGCTTCGGCACGGGTCCTTTCCCGAATCAGTTCGGAATCAAGGATAGGATGGCGATACCCCTTCTTCAGGCGGCGTTTACGGGCACCATCCCCGGAGAGCTCCACCTCTGCTTCTGCTCCCCGAAGCATCTCATCGGACTGTCTTCGATCAAAGACCGATCCTGCTTCCCTCCTCCAGGTAACCTCAACCTGATCTGATCGGTATGCCGGGTTCACACGGGATTGCGGGATCGAAATTGTCTGCCCGCTTTCCAGCATGATCCTCCCGGTATAGGCGATCATCGCACCATTGTCACCCATATATTTTCGCTCGGGCACTGAAAACGATGCACCGCGCTCTCCGCACATCACCGAGAGCATCTCCTGAAGACGGGAATTTACCCCTACACCACCGACCAGGATCGCCTCATCCTTGCCGGTATGGGCTAGGGCCCGCTCGGTAACCTCGACACACATCGCAAATGCCGTCTCCTGCAGGCTGTAACAGACATCGGGAAGCGGCGCAGCGGAATCTTTTGCAGCAGATACAAGCCCTGAAAAAGCGAGATCCATTCCCTTTACCGTATAGGGGAGGGGAATATACGACCCTTTCCGTGCCAGTTCCTCGACAACAGGCCCTCCGGGATGGGGGAGGGCATGGTGCCTCGCAAACTTATCCAGCGCGTTTCCTATCCCGATATCAAGTGTCTCCCCAAAGATCCGGTATCTTCCATTGAGATACCCGAGCACCTGCGTATTGGCACCACTCGCATAGAGCACAATCGGATCGGCAAAACCTGTAGCAAATCGCCCGATTTCGATATGCGCAACACAGTGGTTGACACCGATCAACGGAACACCAAGGCTGAGTGCCAGTGAGCGTGCTGCGGTTCCAACGGTCCGGAGGCAGGGGCCAAGTCCCGGACCCTGTGAAAAGGCCACACCGGCGATCTCATCCGCATCTGCAAGCGCAGATGTAATCACATCCTTCAGGACTGCTGCATGATGCTGGGCAGCCTCACGGGGATGGATACCCCCCTTTGGGGGCGAATAGGCAGATGACGACAGGCTAACAAGATCCTCATCAAAAACAGCGGCACTGAGGTTCCATGCTGTCCCCTCAATCCCCAGTACCTGCCCGACACGAGGCATGTATCAATTACTTGTTGAATTCAGTAAATCCGCACTTGCCACACGATACGCGATCCGCATGTGTTGCGAGAAAAACGCCTGGTCCGCAACGCGGGCAGTGGCGTTTCTGGGAAACCGCCTTATCGCCTTCGATTGTATAATGCTTAAAGCGTCCGTCTGCCATTATTACTCCTCCGCTTCTGCCTTTGGCTGGCCACGGGAGATGATGTATTCGCGCTCGGTTCGTGCACGCGCTTCAGGCGTGTCATAGATTCTGGCAAGACCCTTTCCGATACGTGAACCGTATTGGGTTTTGATGGAATCAAGCGCCATCTTCTCTTCATGTGCATTCAGAAGAGCACCGAGCTTTCCAATGATCTCTTTTCTTGAAGGGGTTGCGCCTTCAAACGTCAGGGTAAACTCTACTTCATTTCGGAGCAAGAGTTCATTTCTTGTATTGGCTGTAATCTGAATCTCCATCGGTATCCCAGAATTATTATCAGGGTAGTTATTTAATACTGGCGTTCTCACTGGTGAAATACGAGAGGAGGATCCGCGCATCTTCCCTGGCAGAATCATCAATCTCCCTGAGTACAACCCCTTCGCCCGGCTGCCCATAGAGAACAAGAGCGCCATTTGGGGCTGCAATGACAAGCGGTATCACCGCCAGATCCTCCTCACCTTCGACAAAAACCAGTGCGGGCGGATGTGTGATCGCTTCATTGAGTCCGGAGATGAGATCTGCTGTGATCATTCCAGCAGGATTTACGACCCTGATCTGCCGCGCTCCTGCATAGAGCGGCGTTTTAAGAAAAGGCGACCGCATCGTATAACCATCAATAACAGCAATATCAGGATAGATGCCGCGCGAGAGGAGAGAGTCGGTGACAACGTCCCCGACAGAATAAACGACCTTCCCCGGGAGGAGTGGGATTACCTTGCTTATATCAGAGAAGAGTGTTCCAAACGGCCTCCTGAAGAGGTCGCGGAACTCATCCTGGAGCCGGAGCATTAACGAACCTTCAGTGCATATCGTCCGGGAAGGTCGATATTCATCTTTTCTGCGATCTCTGAATGTTTCGGATCGATGATGACGACATATCCCTGCCAGTCTGTGGAGAGGTTGGCATCACCACAGATGATGCATGCCTCCTTATCTCCATCAAGCACCCGGTGGCACTGCCTGCAGACCTGATCCTGCTTCTTACGAACGGGCATCGACACTCCTCTGGCCGATCTCCTTATTATGGTCGTCTTCGAGCCACTGTGCGGTTCCAAGGCCTGCCTGGCGCATCGTCAGCCCTATTTTGCTCTCACGAGGCTCGCGCTCGTTTAATGAGAGTGAGACGATACGAGCCCTGACAACATCGCCAACACCAATCGTCCGGTTTGTCTGCTGGCAGACCAGACGTGAGTTTTTCTCATCGTGGTTGATGTAATCATCCGAGATCTGGCTCACATGCAACATCGCATCAATCGGGCCAAGGCTTACAAACGCACCAAATCCTGTCGTTTCGACGACAATACCCTCGATAATCTCCTGAAGGGCAATCCGGAGCGCAAGCGCCTCGAAGGTGACGTCATAGTATACCGCCCCATCACCGGGGATGATCTCTCCCTCCCCGATCTCATCGATATCAGTGACGACGATGAATATCCCGATCTCCTTATCGATACTCCCTTCGAGCTGCTCCTGAAGTACATCAAGGAGAACAACACGGAGATCCTCACCAAGGCGGTTAGCGGGGACCCGAACCTTATCGGCTAGTTTCAGCTTGTAATACATATCCCATACCTACTTTCTGATCAGTTCCAATCGTTTCTGGTTTCTTAATATTAATACCGGGATGCCCTTGTGAAGGAGATCATCTTTTAGTTTCCTGTCATTTGTTACAACCGGAGCAGAAAGAATTTCCGCCGAACGGGCAACAATCTCATCAACCGGCGCCGGAGTATCCTGTGCCGGAAGAATACGACACTGTGGCAGGAGGGCAAGACCAAAACGGGCTGCTGCCGCAGATTTACCCCTCCCTTGCGAAAGTGCCCGCAATTCATCCACCACCTCGGCCGGCACAACCGGCTCGAATGCACCGAAGATCTCCTGCAGGCCGTTGAAGATATCAACACCTGATCGTGAAGGGATAAGAAGTGCATTCGTATCAAGGAGGACTATTACTCTGTCAGAACCCCCATTCCGATAAGCCGCCACCGTCCACCTACCTGTCTTGAGATAGCAATACGGGACCCGACCTCCGCACATACAGGCCGTTTGAGGACTACCTCGACGGAGTTCTTCTTCGTCCCGGTGACAACACCCACAGTGACCGCAGTTCCGACAGAGAGCATCAGTGGCTCTTTATGCTTCAGCGGCTCGATCAGCTGTTCAGAGGTGGCGCCGACGACACGCTCCATCAGGGTGACATCAAATTTCAGTTTGTCCCAGACCGGAGGCAGCTGGTCAGGATGGCCGGCGACCTGCCCGACAAGGGTGTCGCTCTTCGTGATCGCAGGATCAAGCTTTGTTCCGATGCCGGTCAGTCCGCCGGGCGTTGCAACAGCAATCTTCTTCGAGCCCATGTGCATTGAACTGACCTTTGTCCGGATAGGCTCCCATTTTGTCTTATTCTCGATAGTATGCTGACGTCCGGGCCGGATCTCAATCTCATCGCCGTCATGAAGCAGACCCCTGATAAGGGAGCCTCCGATAACCCCGCCTCGTATATCCTTCCATTTCGAGCCCGGCTTGTTGATATCAAATGAACGGGCGATAAGGAGAACCGGAGGTTTGTTTGGATCCCCTTCAATCTCAGGGATCGTCTCATTTACGGCAGCGATCAGGGATGAAAAGTTAATTTTTTTCTGGGCGGATACCGGAATGATTGGTGCATTCTCTGCAACAGTGCCTTTAATGAACTTTTTTATCTGTTTATAATTTTCAAGAGCCGCCTGCTGTGTGACGACATCAATCTTATTCTGCACTATCACGATGCGCGTAATGCCGGTCAGTTCAAGTGCCATCAGGTGCTCTTTTGTCTGGGGTTGAGGACATGGCTCATTGGCTGCGATGATGAGCATGGCACCATCCATAATAGCAGAACCAGACAGCATCGTCGCCATAAGAGTCTCGTGACCCGGTGCATCCACAAAAGAGACCGAACGAACAGGCTCCGTTTTCCCGCCACATTCAGGGCATGTTGCTGATACGGAGTATGAATCCCCCTCAGCACAGGAAAGGCACCGATAAAAGGTCGCGTCGGCATACCCAAGGCGGATCGATATCCCCCTCTTTAATTCTTCACTGTGGCGATCGGTCCATGTACCGGTAATCCCGGAGACGAGCGTCGTCTTCCCGTGGTCGACGTGGCCGACGACGCCTATATTGACACTTGGTATTGTTGGATCATGCAAAGAAACTCAAACCTCCTTAGCCTATATAATCGTTCTTCTCATAGATAATATCTCAGTGCACCGGGGAATCCTCATCACAGAAACACTCCTCTGTATCCGGGCGGATGTAGATACAATGTATGCCAGTACTATGGGTTTTTTTCCGAAATAGTAATATCGTTGAATGCAATAGATAGAAGTAGGAACATTATGACAGGAGACTCTGAATTATCCCGAATTGGAATATCGCTCCCAAAAAATCTTCTCGACACGTTTGATGACATCATTAACATGCGTGGATACTCATCCAGATCTGAAGGGATCAGGGATGCGATCAGAAGCTACATCACCTATTACCAGTGGATGTCGGATGTAAAAGGGGAGCGGCAGGGCGTCATCACCATGGTGTACGATCATGAACACCGGGGGCTGATCCAGACGCTGACCGAGATACAGCATGAATATATGAATGTGATTCAGGCATCTTTGCACTCACATGTCACCCATGAACGGTGCCTTGAGGTCATTTTGGTCAGAGGGGATGGCGGAAATCTCAAAGCCATCGCTGAACGGCTGATGGCCCAGAAAGGTGTAGAGTCAGTGAAACTGACAACGATTCCCGTAAAAGACAGAGTTTAAGAGGGAAATCATCCTCCGCCTTCACAGGCACCATCAACATTGAGCCAGGCACTTTCTGCGGCGACAGTTTCACGAAGACGTTCTTCTGTAATGGCGTCTCGTGCATCTCTCTTCACCTTCACAACCTTCCCTTCTCTCAGCTCCACTGGAGTGAGGAGATCAATCCGGTAGAGGAGATTGGTTGTATCAATACAGCCAAAAAGAATGCCCCCGATATCCTCTATCCGGGTAACAGTGCCGACGGTACCGGTTCTCCCATACCGCACTGCCTGCCCCGGCATGATCTCACTTGCCATAGCCGATTGTTGATACCATCCCCCATAAAGGTATTGGCAGTTCCAATCAGATCTGTACCCTCTGCAGGAGTTTTGCTATCCTGAGTGTACCCGCATGCGGGGTAGTGATCCCAGGTTCATGGAGCGTATCGCCCTTCAGTGCTGAGAAGATCGAATATATGGACTTTCCCATAGACGGGCCATATCCGCCTTCAAGCACAAGGGCGATCGGCAGATCGAGAGCATCGGTAATTGTTCGTGTCAGCAGGCCGAAATCTCCGGGGAGAAGGCGCATCCCTGCGAGTGGATCATCGCTCAGCCCATCCTGTCCAGCAGAGATGATCAGGGCTTCCGGCCTGAAACGGAGCATTGCGGGGATGAATACCTCACTGATGAGGTAGCGATAATCGGTTAATCCACAGCCCGGGAGGATTGGCGCATTCAGGTTATATCCCTTCCCGGCACCAGAGCCGATCTCATCAATCCACCCGGTCCTTGGAAAACTGTTGCTCTGATGGATTGACATCACCAGGACCCGGTCACTGGTATAGAACGCCTTCTGTGTCCCGTTCCCGTGGTGCACATCCCAGTCTAGAATGGCAACCCGATCACATTCCTTAAGAAGGGAGGCTGCTGCAATAGCGGCGCTGTTGAAGAGGCAGAACCCCATTGCACGATCCGGTTCGGCATGGTGTCCCGGGGGGCGGACAAGGGCAAACGACCGTTCACCATCCATAGCGCGTTCCGCGGCAAAGATCGCCGAACCAGCCGCATACGATGCCACCTCATATGAATGCGAGGTGACATAGGTATCCGGATTGATGAACCTCACCCCCCCGAATTCGGAGAGCTGGCGGATCATCATCACATGTTCAGGAGTATGGACCAGCTCGAGATCGTTTACTTCCGCCAGAACCGGGGAATGAATCACCACCCCCTCCGGAATACAGTCCCTGAGCGTATCAAGGCGGATAGCACATTCCGGATGGTTATCGAGGTGGTGAAGGAAGAAGATCTCCCCTGATACCGCGGAGGTTTTCGGCATTATGATACAATCTCTCTCATTGTATGATAATAACTTTCCATCTCTACTGCAAAGTGAGTAAGATTACTCACTCCACCGTAACGCTCTTGGCAAGATTTCTCGGCTTGTCGATATCGCATCCAAGTCCATCTGCAACATAGTATGCAAGCCGCTGGAGCATGACTGATGCCATAGCAATCCCCGCCACCTCATTACAGGGGGGAAGCGGGATGAAGAGATCCACGATCTCCGGCAGTTCACTATCCCCGGCAATCCCGATTCCTATCACCGGCGCTCCCCGGGCTTTGATCTCCTTGATATTCGAGATCATGACAGGATACGTTTTTCCGGGCATTGCCAGAGCAATCACCGGAGTATCCGGTGAAAGTAAGGCGAAGGGACCATGCTTTAACTCCCCAGCCGCATATCCCTCTGCATGAATGTAGGAGATCTCCTTCATCTTCAGCGCACCCTCAAGTGCCACAGGATAATAGAGGCCACGGCCGATGAAGAAGATTGATTGTGCCGTACAACAGAGTGCAACCGCATCTTCAACCTCAATAGTCAGGGTATCCTCGATCATGATATTAACACGGTTGAGTTCCATCTCAAGTGCAGTATTATCAGAGAGGAATGCGGTGATCTGCAGACCTGCCGCCAGCTGTGCGATGAACGATTTTGTCGCAGCAACACTCATTTCAGGACCCGCACGGGTATAAATCGTCGCATCGGCAATTCTCGTCACTGACGATCCGACCACATTGGTGATGGCGATCGTCGGGCACCCCCATGCTTTTGCCATCTTCAGGGCTGCCAGGGTATCTGCAGTCTCTCCCGACTGGGTGATACCGATCACCGGAACTGTTAAAGGAGGGGCGTAGTATTTGAATTCAGATCCGATCTCCACCCTCACGGGGATGTCGCAGTATGACTCGATGAGATATTTATACAGAAGTGCGGCATGATAGGACGAGCCGCAGGCAACTATCATTAAGCTCATCCTGCTTCCAACAAAATAGGCAAGGGCTTCAGGAGATTCCCTGACTGCATGGACAGTATTATAGAAGACCTGAGGCTGCTCGAAGATCTCCTTCTGCATGTAATGGGCAAAACCCCCTTTTCTGGCATCCATTATATCCCAGTCCACCTCTTCCACAGGACGGGAAACCTGCTCTCCTCCAGTTGTGATCAAACATCCTGAGCAGCTCAGAACTGCACAATCACCATCATCGAGGTAGATCACTCTTCGTGTATGATCAATGAGCGGCGTCACATCCGATGCACAGAACAACTCCCGATCTCCAATTCCGATCACAAGCGGGCTTGCCTTCCGGGCAGCTATGATCCGGTCATCCCCCTCGGCAATCACAAGAATTGCATATGAGCCTTCAAGCAGTGGCAGCACTTCAGCAACCGCAGAAGAGAGATCGCCCTGGAAGTGTTCCTCCACCAGGTGTGAGATCACCTCCGTGTCGGTATCTGAACGGAATGTGTGGCCCCGGGCAGTGAGATCGCGCCTCAGTTCTGCATAATTCTCTATGATCCCGTTATGCACAACAGCAATTTTCCCGGTACAGTCGAGGTGGGGGTGTGCGTTCTGATCGTTTGGGATGCCATGGGTTGCCCAGCGGGTGTGGCCGATACCGATCCTCCCGGAGAGCCCGGCAGTATTGGATCCTGCATCAGAGATCCTGCCACCCTTTTTAGCGAGGGATATGTCGCCATTCAGAGTGGCCAGCCCAAAAGAATCATATCCCCGGTATTCAAGCTTCTTCAGGCCATCAATAATGATGCGTGCTGCCTGCCTGCGGCCGATATACCCTACAATCCCGCACATTCAGATCACCCGGGAGCCATCAGGAATCACTCCTTCAAGCCGCCTGCCAGATTGCACCTGACAATCATTGCCGAGGATACACCCTTTAAGCACAACAGATGACTCTAATGACACCCGCTCGCCGAGAATTGCACCGAAGGTTCCACGGTGAAGCATCTTCCCATCTCCTTCACCAAGTGAATAAAACCCTTCAGTTGTGATCGTTGAGAGATGATCTGAGATGCTGCATCCTTCCCCGATAACCGAATCTTTGATCCTTGAATGAGATCCGATACAGACATCATCCAGGATAATACTGTTTGCAATAACTGTAAACGGCTCGATTGAAGCCCGGTCTCCCACACTCACATCAGGTCCGATGATGACATTAGGACCAATTGTCGTATCTTCCCCTATCCTGACCGGACCGGTTATAGTGCACCCGGGACCGATGATGCTCCGGGCCCCGATAGAGACCCTGCCATTTACCGTTACAAACCTGCTGATCGTCCCGCTCCGTTTGGATACATTCGTCTGGAGCAGGTGGTGGTTCTGGCCGAGGAGATCCCAGGAATGGATCGCATCGTACCAATCCCCGCCATAGACAGCCCGTATCGGTATACCATCGTTGATCAGGCGTATGACGAGATCTGACATATCATACTCCCTGATGCTTTTAATCACCTCCGGGGTGAAGAGGTACAGCCCGCTGCTCACCATGCATGGGCCCTTTTCATCAGGCTTCTCCATCAAAGAGGTAACAAGACCATCCTGCACCTGAACAACCCCGTAATGGGAGGGCGAGAGTGAGCCGGTCACCATTATTGCGTTCCCGGAGGTTCCAATCGCTTCGATTGAACCTGCATCCAGATAGTTATCTCCGGAGAGGACGAGCGTTGTGTCATGAATCAGGTGTGATGCACAGGCAAGCGCATTCGCAGATCCAATCTGTTTCTCCTGTACAACCACCTTCACCTCGTGATCGAGAGTATTTAAGTGCCGGATCACCCGCTCTCTCCTGTATCCGACAACAACGATGATATCGCGAATCCCCGATTCCAGAAGGGCTTCAATACAATAGTCGATTAATGGACGGTTCCCGACAGGTATCAGTGCCTTTGGGCGGTTCTTTGTTAATGGACGAAGACGCCATCCCTCGCCCCCGGCCAGAATTACTGCCTGCATCTCAATTCACCTCGATATGATCGTTTCGTCGTCATATACCCCGTCAACGAACGAATGTGGTGCAATCCTGCACCCGGATCCGATGAGAGACCCGGTATTTACCGAACAGTTGATCCCAAAGAGGACATTGTCCCCTATGACCGCGCCGAATTTCTTTCTCCCGGTTCGGATACCCCCGACATGAACAACCGTATAATCGTGCCTGAGGTTGGCTATCTTTGTCCCAGCCCCGAAGTTGCACCCTGACCCGATAACACTGTCTCCTATATAATTGAAATGGGGGATCTTCGTTTTATTCAGGATAACAGAGTTCTTTATCTCAACCGCATTCCCTATATGGCACATATCCCCGATCGAAGTCCGCGGCCGGATATATGCATGGGGACCAACGATACAATCCTTCCCTATGATACAGGGGCCTTCGATATAGCTCCCGGATCTGATAATTGTCCCCTCTCCTATGGCAACTGTTCCTTTGATGACAACTCCCTCTTCAACAGTCCCAAGGTTTTCTGCCTGCAATGCATCGAGAAAAAGCTCGTGTGCCGCCAGAATATCCCAGGGATACCCGACATCCATCCATGATCGGAGGCAGAACGCAAAGAGAGAGCCTTCATTGATATACCCCATAAGCGCATCTGTCAGCTCGTACTCCCCCCTCCGTGAAAGGCCGATCATCTGTATCCGCTCGAAGATCTCAAGTGAAAAGAGGTACGCACCCGCATTGATCAACCGGCTTTTGGGGTTCTTTGATTTCTCCTCCAAATTGACAACCCGGTCACCTTCAAGGAGAACAACCCCGTAATCCTCGGGATGATCCGTCTCCGAGACAGCGAGCGCAGGGATCGGCATCCTGCAGAACTCAGCAATCTCATCAGCCGAAAGGAGCATATCCCCGTTCATCATCAGGAAGTTCCCGGATACCAGTCCCTCTGCCGAACGAAGCGCATCGGCTGTTCCAAGCTGCTTTCTCTGAAC
The DNA here is from genome assembly GCF_024372745.1 of Methanocalculus taiwanensis. GTDB lineage: Archaea > Halobacteriota > Methanomicrobia > Methanomicrobiales > Methanocorpusculaceae > Methanocalculus > Methanocalculus taiwanensis. The sequence continues at coordinate 22,392 of NZ_VOTZ01000021.1, read as the reverse complement.
AACATAGTCGATCTCAACACCGATGCGGCTCCCGTCACCAAAATATTCCCTGATAGCCTGCTCCCCATAGCCTACAACAATGATAAAACGCTGTATGCCGGCCTCCTTTCCAGCAAGGATGAGATGCTCGAGCATCGGGCGGTTTGCCAGGGGAATCATCACCTTCGGCCGGCTGGTTGTCAGGGGGCGCATCCGCTTCCCCTCACCTGCCGCAAGAAGTATGCATTCTGTTACCGGTTCCATCATGAGACCTCTTTTAGTACTTTTTTCAGTCGATCTTCTCCTTCAGAGAGGAGTTTTTCTGCAATACCCGTGGTTTTTCCTTCTGCTGTCACCCTCACCTTTGGTTCAGTCCCGCTTGCCCGGATCAGGTACCAGCCGTCTTCTTTCTCAACCCTGATGCCATCGGTCGGCACCTCCGCACCAAGCAATCGAAGCGCAGAGTCGCCATTTGAGGTCTTTAGAGATGAACGCAGGATCGGATATGCCGGCATCGTATCGACCTCCGCTGCTATATCCCATTCACCGGCAATCTCACAGAAGAGTGCGGCTGCATAGATGCCATCAGGGCAGAGGGAGTGTGATGGGAAGATCCAGCTTCCCGAGGGCTCACCACCGAGGCTTCCCCATGAAAGGAGGGCTTCAGAGACATAGCTATCGCCAACAGGTGTCCGCCTGACTTTGGCAACCTCTTCGATCGCCATCGAGGCATCAACAGTCGTCACCACCTCATTGAGATCGAGATATCGCGCAAAGAGCATCAGGAGATGTTCCCCTGAAATAAACCTGCCCTGATTATCAAACGCAACGCAGCGATCCGCATCGCCATCATGGGCAATACCACATGCAGCACCCGATCGCCTGATGATTGCGGGCATATGCGAGAGATTTTCAGGTAGCGGTTCAGATGGGCGGGGGAAGGTGCCGGTTGCGTCACAGTTCAGGGCGATGCTCCGGACACCTGCTTCCTGAAGGAGAGAGGGGGTGATCAGGGAGCCTGCCCCGCCTCCACAATCAAGCACCACCGTCATGCCTTCGTGCGGGCGGACAGAGGCAAGGATTGCATCCCGATGGGGCGTGATGATATCCGCATCTCTCCTGAATCCCAGGCCTCTCCAATCCTTCCAGCACGGGGTTTCAAGGGTCTCTTCCACATTTTTCTGCTGATGAAGGGTGAATGACGAGCCGTCCGGGTTGAATACCTTCAGCCCGTTATACAGCTCAGGATTATGCGATGCGGTCACCATACATCCCGCATCCGCGATACGTGCTGCATAGGCAACTGTCGGGGTTGGTGCGATACCTCCTGCTATGACATCTGCCCCTGAGGAGAGAATGCCTGAAATAAGGGATTCTGTTAGAATATGACGTGTGGTTCGGGTATCACTCCCAAGAACCACGCTCTTTCTGCCAGCTCCGATTGAAGCTCCCACACGGAGGGAGAGATCGAGGAGTGTCCGCCCAAACTGCATCCTGATTCCGGATGAACCAAATAGCATACTGAAGATGTGATTGGGATGGTATTATGGTTACTCATCTGCCAAACGGACACCAGTGCTTAAGACCAAGGAGGGAGGCAGTGCCCGCAGTTGAAGGACCGAGATAGACAATCTCTTTTGTCAGAAGGAAATCCTTCTGTATAGCTATACCCTCATCGGTTACAAAACCGTCTCCGGCGATAAAGATGATATCTGCATCCTCCGGCTTCTCAACAATCCTGTTCCGGAAGAGATCCGGTATCACACTGAGATCCCCAACGACATAGATCTTACCGTTATCATAAAATCTTGTGAGAAGTGCCTGGCATTCCATTCGATCCGAGGGAGAACAGGAATGCAGCTTACGCGAGATGCACGCAAAACCTGTGACAACATTGATGATCGCAGCTGCTGCGGCTCTCGTCATCTGTTTCTTCAGGGGAGCCCCATAGAGGAATGATATCTTCGTCTTACCCTCAAATGGTGTGGTTGTCACCATCTCTGCAGTCCTCCCGCCATACACAGCCTCAAGGCAGACGCCTTTTGGATACTGGCAGATCGGAACATCGGTGGTTATCCAGAGAGAGACGACACCGTCGTCACATCCGCTCCCTTCAAGCCTTTCTTTGAGTTTTTTTACTGCATCGTGAATGACTGTCATAGCATCACATCTTCAGATTCAATGAAAATCACCCGTGCAGGTGATCCATCGACACCTTTCAATGGTAGAGGCAGGGCAATTATCGTATATACCCCTTCCGGGATGGATTCCAGAGAGAGGAGCTCGATTACAACCACCCCGGCGTGAAGGAGGAACCGGTGAGCCGAGCCATCACTCCCCGGCAATTCAATGGACGGGGCATCGGTTCCGATCAGGGATATGCCCTGCTTCACCAGAAACCGGGCCTCTTCTTCGGTCAGGTACCCATATTCGTCCGGCACTGAAGGTTTCCATCCGGATCGGATTATCAGGCGGGGCGTGACGGAGATCGAGGCAGCCATGGCACTCTCCGGAACCTGACCCTTTGGAACATTCAGCAGAATGCAGGATCCAATGAAGGCGTCCGGAGGGATCTGGTCAATAGACGTTCCTTCCGGGATATAATGGAGGGGTGCGTCGATATGGGTGCCCGAATGGCTCCCCATTCTGATTCCGGTTATACGGATGCCACCATCCTCTTCCGGTTCGAATACAACCGGGGGGTCGCCCTGATAGGTATAGATTTCTTCAGAAAGAGGATGGGTTGCATCATAGATCTTCATTCCTGCCACCCATATTCTCCGATCAATGGAACAAACCTGACCGGCTCAAAACATTCCTGAAGGAATTCATCACCCTGGCGCGTGATCCTTACAAGATGCTGTATGTTTCTATCTCCAACAGGCGCAACAAGCCTCCCTCCGTCTGCAAGTTGTGAGAAGAGGGGTGTGGGAACGGAGGGGGCAGCTGCTGTCACCAGAATTGCATCATAGGGTGCTGCTTCCGGATATCCGGCAGTCCCGTCACTGACAAAGATCCGGACACCTTCAACACCAGCCCGCCTGAGATTCTCTTCTGCCCTTCTTGCAACCTCCGGGATCCGCTCGATTGAGATGACCCTTCCGGAAATTATGGCAAGCAGCGCCGCCTGGTACCCGCTGCCGGTGCCGACCTCGAGGACAGAGTCGCCTGGTCTCAACCGGAGAAGCGCGGTCATCTCTGCAACAATATACGGCTGGGAGATGGTCTGGCCGTGCCCGATTGGAAGAGGGGAATCATGATACGCTTCCCTCTCCAGATCATGCGGGACAAAGAGGTGCCGCTCTACCTCTTCCATAGCTAGAAGAACCCGTTCGTCGGTGATACCACGGGATCTGATCTGGTCATTGACCATCGATCTCCGCAGGTGGACAAACAGGTCGTTCATCGTCAGAATCCTTTCTCTGCCGCATCGATTGCAGCATCGATCTGTGTCTGGAGACTCTCGGGCAGGCCGCTGATCTTCACATCAAGGAATCCCCGTATGATTGTTGCAGTCGCTTCATCCTCAGAGAGGCCCCGTGCCATCAGGTATTCGATCTCATCCCGTGCAATCTTTCCGACTGCGGCCTCATGGGAGAGTTCACAGTCAACAACCCGACCTTCAATCTCGGGGATGGCATGAATGGTTCCATCCTTCAGGATGAGCGCCCGGCACTCGATATGGCCTTTTGTATCTTTCACTGATCCGAGGATATGCCCCCGTGAGATGATGGTGCCCCCGGTTGTTATGGCACGGGTGATCAGCTCAGCCGTCGCACCTTTGGCAGAGAGGATGGCACGCGATCCGGTGTCAAGATATGAGCCGGGTGTGGCAAGTATGATGCTTGAGAACCGTGCAACCGCCCCTTCTCCCCTCAGTTCTGCTGTCGGATACATCTGCACCTTTTTAGCCGGTACCATGCAGACATAGTTGGAGAGGAAGATCCCCCGCTCCTCGATGACCGTCACACTACGGGGATAGACCTCGATCGATTCGCCCCAGGTATGGATCATCGTTGAAGTGACTTTTGCATCCTTTCCGACATAGATCTCTGTTACGCCGTAATGCGCCCCCTTCTTCGTCTTCATCGAACTGGCACAGCCGGCGATGAGGTGAAGCTCGGCACCCTCCTCGGCGATAATGATATTATGGACGTACTGGATGTCATCTTTTGCCAAAAATAGGCAGGTCTGGAGTGGGAAGGTTGTCTGGCTGCCTTTCCGGGCGATCAGGACGTAGCCCTTCGGCTCACGGGCAGCAATGTACTGTGTGATCTCATCCTTGTCACGCGGCACCGCCTTCCAGTAATAGTCTTCAAGCCACGTATATTTCTCAAGCGCGTCTGACAGGGCAAGGATCTCAATACCTTTTGAGTCGGTTTGTGCATGGTGGATATGTTCATCCACCTGGAGGAAGCTCCCGGATCGCCCTTCAAGGGATTCGGTCTGAAGACCGGTCATCTCAATACGCCTGCGATCTTCTTCCCCGAGATCAGAGTAGCCTTTCATACTCTCTGGCATGCGATACACTCCTTGTAGCCTTTGCTCTGCACCATCTTCAGGATCTCACGCGGGTTGCCATGGCATTTGAAGGTCCCGTCACACATCACATGCCCAAAATCAGCATCAATATAATCGAGTATATATCCGGTATGGGTGATGATCAGGCCGCTTTTTTTCCGGTTAATGATATGCTGATCTTTTTCGACAAGGGCTGCAATGGCGTTGCCAACAAGCGACATATTCTCGAGATCAACACCGCTCTCAGGCTCATCGAGCATGACAAGATCGGGCTTCTGGATCATCAGCTGCAATACCTCGCTCCGCTTGATCTCGCCGCCGGAAAACCCCTTATTAATATCCCGTTCGAGAAAGGTATCCATATTCATATGCCGTGCATATTCATCGATACGCTCACTGTCGCCACCTGAAGTGACCGCAAGAAGCTTCCCGAGTTTTAGTCCCGAGACAGTCGGGGGGCGCTGGAAGAGGAGGCCGATCCCAAGGCGTGCCCTTTCATGGATCGGGACATGGGTGATATCATGATCCTTATAAATGAGCGAGCCTTCCGTGATTCGTGAGCTGCCAAACCCCATGATTGCGCGGAGTAGTGTCGTCTTCCCCGATCCATTTGGCCCCATCAGGACATGCGTCTCTCCCTCATTAATTGTAAGGTTGATATCATGGAGCACCTCTCTCCCCTCAACCTCGACATGAAGGTCTTCTATTATGAGCATTTGAAATCAGGATATATTCGGTATGCAGGATGAAAAAGGCTTGTTTCGAGGGAGCAATGAGGATATAAACAACCCATTTTTTGATTTGAATGGCATAATACACCCTATGGAGAAGGATTGCCGATATACCTTCACTTTCACGCTGCGCCCGAAAGGGTATTCATACCAGGCTTTGAATTGTTCATCATGCAATCGAGAACATTCAGCTACCTCACTGCACGAGCCGAGGAAAATGCCATGATACTCCGTGAGGGACGAAAACGGCAGGAAAAGAACATTATGCTGAGAGCGGGTGCAGGATCAGGAATGCACCGGAATGAGAACAGCAGAATTATCATCGCCTGATTTGGGCACTCTCTGCACCCTCCATTGAGGAGACCTGAAGGAAAAGAGGGGGCCTGTCCAAAAAAGTGCAGGCAGGCGCCTTGTTGATCCCCCGGATTCGATCTCTGTCACTACTCCTGTACAATTCAGCGAATATTACAGAGATTCTTCTCTGCACATGCCACCATCAGCGGGTAATAATTATGGACATATTCTTTCACCATCCGGCGTGCTGAAAAGAGCGGGGGTATAGTCTTCATTGACTCCTTCATCATCGCAACCCATCCATGAGGTATGCCATCCATGGACTGCGTATAATAAAGCGGCGCTATATCGCTCTCAATAAGCCGGTAGAGTTCTTCTGCATCCTGTACGGTGCGATCCCCCTTTATCTCGCCTGCTCCGAACACCCAGCCATTTCTGCCGTTATACCCTTCACACCACCATCCATCCAGGATACTGCAGTGCAGCACCCCATTCATTGCCGCCTTCATTCCGCTCGTTCCTGAAGCTTCCATCGGTGGGACTGGGGTGTTCAGCCAGAGATCAACGCCATGTACCATATATTGTGCAATCTGCTCGCCATAATTTTCGATGACGGCAATCCTCCCGGCTATTTCAGGTTTTTCAGCAAGCTGATAGATCCTCTGCAGGATCTTCTTCCCCTCTTTATCATCCGGATGCGCTTTTCCGGCAAATACGATCTGGACAGGATACCAGGGATTATTCAGGATGCTGGAAAGGCGGGATAGATCATGAAGGAGGAGATCAGCCCTTTTATAGGTCGAAAAGCGGCGGGCAAACCCGATTGTGAGAACACTCGGGTTAAGGAGCATCCCTTCAGCCACAAGGTTCTCAGGTTCCTCTACCCCCTGCGCCCATTTTCTCCGTTTATATTCTCGTATCCTGTTGAAGAGTTTTATTTTCAGCCGCATATGCAGCTCCCATAGTTCACGATCGGGGATCTCATCGACAACCTCCCATATCTCCCTGTTATCATGTTCATGCTGCCAGTGAGGGCATATCCGGGTGAAATAGCCGTTTAGGAGCATCTCCATCCTGGGGTTGAGCCAGGTTGGAAGATGAACCCCGTTTGTGATTGCGTCAATGGGTATCTCGTCATCATTCCGATCCGGCCAGCAGGATCTCCACATTTCCCGTGTCACCCCGGCATGCCGCCGTGAAACTGCATTATGGAACCTGGAGAGCCGGAGTGCAAGGGCAGTCATGTTAAAACCCTCATTCGAACGAACCGGGTGCCTGCCCAGCGCCAGGAACTCCTCCCGCGTGATACCAAGCGCCTCAATGTAGTGGCCCAGATGACGTTCAACCAGCACAGGATCGTAGATATCATGTCCTGCCGGAACAGGCGTATGGGTGGTGAAGATAGTGAGCCCGCGGATTTTTTCAAAGGCTTCGTGCACAGGTATGCCCTCTTCTACATGTTCACGTGCAAGTTCGAGAAGAGCAAACGCAGAGTGCCCCTCATTCAGATGGATTCCTGAAAAGTTAATTCCAAGCATCCTGAGAACATGGCGTCCGCCAATGCCAAGAACAATCTGCTGTAAGAGCCGCATCTCCCTGTCACCTGTATAGAGGTGTGAGGAGATACTGCGTCTCTTTGGATCATTCTTTGATATATCGGTGTCAAGAAGATAGAGCGGAACCCTCCCGACATCGACTCGCCATACGGCAACATAGATCGCCGGATCGATGTCAGGCACCTTAACAATCAGGTGCCTCCCGTTTTCATCCCGCACACGCTTGATCGGTGCGAGATCGCGGTTTGTTGGGAGGGTAATCTCCTCCTGCCATCCATCAACCCGGATATGCTGATGGAGGTATCCCTGTGAGTACATAAACCCAATCCCGACAACCGGCACATTAAGGTCAGAACACTCCTTCAGGTGATCGCCTGCGAGAAAACCCAGTCCACCGGCATAAAAGGGAAGCGAATGGTGTAGCCCGTACTCGGCTGAGAAGTATGCGACATTGAACGGGCCTTTCTGGTAATGTTCCCCAAACCAGCCCTGACTCTGGCGCATATAAGAGCCAAGCCTGGCCATGATAATATCATATTCACGAAGATACCTGGGATTTTTACTTGCGGCTTCAAGATACCTGTATGGAATCTCCCGAAGCATCCGGACGGGATTATGCACGCTTTCACGCCATGCCTCCCGATTCAGCTGTTTAAAGAGCATTCTGGCCTCGGGATGCCAGCTCCACCAGAGATTATAGGCAAGTTCCCCCAGGCCGGAAATTCGATCCGGAAGAGTGAAGAGCCGCTCACCTGTCAATTCACCATGGGTCATCAGCCTTCTATTGATCGATTCATGTACTTATGTGATCGTACATATCCTCTCATTCCACACGGCCATAAGTTTCAGCATACTGGCGCAGGCGTATTTGGACCTCTTCAGCAGGCCAGTCGCTATGAAGACGCCAGAGCCAGTTGCCGGTTTGTGTTCCGGGACGGTTCATGCGTGCCTCCGATCCGAGGTTGAGGAGATCCTGTACGGGAATGATCGCGTATCTGGCAACTGACGAGAATGCGAGCCTTATAAAGAGATCTGATACCTCATCTTTTCCAATATCCCTGCCTGCATAGCGTTTGAGGTATGAACGCTCAGCCACAGTCGCCTCATCAATAAACCAGCCTTTCACCGGAGGGTTATCATGGGTGCCGGTATAGACAACCGCATTCTCAGGATGATTAAAAGGGAGATGGGGATTGTCCGTGTCTCCGCCAAAAGCAAAGAGGAGAACCCGCATGCCCGGTATCTGCGCCCTCTCCATCAGCGTGCGAACCGGTTGATCGATCACCCCCAGATCCTCAGCGATCAGATTGTCACCCCCAAATCTCTTCCTGATGGCATCAATGAGCGCTTCTCCCGGTGCAGCTATCCAGCGGCCACCTGCAGCAGTCCGGTACTCATTCGGTATTGCCCAGTATGCCGAAAGCCCACGGAAGTGATCAATCCGCACCAGATCGTAGAGGGAGAGCGCCCGCCCAATCCTTGATAGCCACCAGGAAAATCCCTCTTGCTGGTGTTCTTCCCAGCGGTAGAGGGGATTGCCCCAGCGCTGCCCGGTTCTGCTGAAATAATCGGGAGGAACACCGGCAACATCGATCGGTGTACCATCCGCATCCAGGCAGAAGAGGTGTTGATGTGCCCATACATCCGCACTGTCGTGGGTCGGGTATATGGGCATATCTCCCAGAAGTTGGATCCCATTTGATCCTGCATGAGAACGAAGCGCATCCCATTGCCTGTTAAATAGCCACTGGATAACCTCTATCTCCTGTATTTTATCTCTATACCTCCATTCTGCCTCCTTAAGTGAGGAGATGTCCCTTAACCGGTACGGGCGATCCCACAGGTTCCAGGGCAGGTCATTGTGGCGTTCTTTCAGGATTGAAAAGAGTGCATAATCAGATAACCATTCACTGTTGCGGGCTGCGAATTCATCCACGTCTCCCCTGTATCCTTCTCTGAGCACCCGTTCCACTGCCCGGCCAAGGAGCAGCTTTCGGATTCTTCCTGCTTCTCCATAACTGACCTGGCCAGATGGAAGTGCAGCAGATCTGCATTCTTCCCCGGATATCAGATCTTGATCCGCAAGAGCCGAAAGGCTGATCAGGAGCGGATTTCCTGCAAATGAGGAGTTCGCATAGTATGGCGATCCATCGGGGCCAGCCGGGTGCAGGGGAAGAACCTGCCAGATCCCCATGCGGGCACACCTGAGGTGATCGATAAAGCCGGTTGCAGCAGGGCCAAAGTCACCGATACCATGTGGGGAAGGGAGAGCAGATACCGGAAGGAGTACTCCGCTTCTTCGGCGGGAGTTCATATCTTCACCCCGAGGAACCGCCCGATATCCTCTATCTGTTCGGGAAGCGAATGGTAACGGCGATCTCCTGGTTTTCCATTCCGTATCGGCATATATGCATCCCTCAATTGAATAAAAGCGTTCTGAGCCTCCCAGAGAGACGGGCAGAGGGAGAGGGACACAATGACATTCAGAATGCCAAGTATCGATGCCATAATGGAGGCATCTCCGGGACTGCCCAGGAGATCCTGAAGGAGAATACAGAGGCGGGATCCAGCAACCATGGATATCTTCTCCTTTTCAGGAGGGATTGCAAAACGTTGCATGGCATCGGAGATGCGGGACATCTCCACTGGATCAGGGAAATCGCTCTCAAGGGCTACGATAAGATCGCGGTTCAAAATATGCCCTACCGGAACTGCTATTGCGGGAGGAATTGGCATCTCCAGCATATGCATCGCCTCCATCAGCGGGAGATAGCGGCTGTAGATATCCTGAAATGAACCTTCAATCCTCCCGATACTATTTTTTAAGATCAGACTGACTATTGTGCGGGCTTCATCGCGGAGAAGATCTGTCCCCCGGATACACCCCTCGCCAAACCAGCGCGTGAGCTCATCATAGAATGAAGATGCCGGATCATGCCAGGCAGCACATACCGCATCGCGGATCTCGCAGAACTCCTTCTCGCTCTTATATGGCAAAACACCTGCAAGAAGATTCGGGCCGCCGGGATAGGCTGCCGCATAGATGAATTCCTTTGATTCGCATGTCAGGAGTGACTGTACTCTGGCTGCACCGACAGCAATACGCCGCCGCTCTTCCTGCTCCTGGCAATCCAAAAACCGATCTACCCTGTAGATTGCGTGCATACTTGTATCGGGATAGGGGCAGAAGAGCGACGTGAGTGCATACTGGCCGCACACCTTTCTCAGATCCGTTACATGCGGAAGAACACGGCTTTGCCATACCGAAACACCATCGGAAAAGCCGGTGGTATTCGATTTCGCTTCAGCAAGGATCTGTTGGAGATCATCATTGGGATCGTCACCTCCTGTTGAACGATAGAGCTGAAGTGCACGTGCCGCATACCACATCACCTGTACCGCCTCTATTCCGGCGATATCATCAAAGAACCAACCGCAGCTGGTATACATCAGCATCAGGTTTCGTTGCATCTCAAGGAGTTCGAGCAGAAGAACCTGCTCTTCGCAATCCAGGGAGCGGGAAGCATGTTTTTCAAGGAAATACCCCCGCATCTTCGGGCTCCGGTCATTGATGATACTGATGTATTCATTCCTCGCAACCCAGGGATCCTGGAGGAGCGGGGATGCAACACGCTCATAATGGATGCAGGCACGATCGCGGAGGAGATCGAATGCACGTCGGAGATACATTCTCCACTCAAATGACCAGCCGGGATGGGCGCCCGTTGAACAGGTGCATCCACCTTTCCATCGGGAGAGTGAATGCGGACAGCTCCATGCGGTATTCTCCTTTATCTCTATCTCCTGAAGAGGGGGATGCAGTGAGAGGTATTCGCCATAGACTGTCAGATGTACGCCCTCTTCCCTGAGCCGTGAAAGGCAGTAAGCAAGCGCCATCTCGCCGAAACGGAAGTGATGCCCATAGGTCTCCCCGTCAATTGCAAAGTGTACGAGCTGATCCTCTTCCCTTCCGTCAAATGACCCGGCAAGACGGGCCGAAAGCCAGTGCCCGTCCACAAGAAGGTTGCCAAATGCCACCTCATGGGCAATGCCAACATCATTGAGGAAAACCGCAATATCCTGCCCTTCACCCAGATCCACACGGTAAGGCACCTTCGGATCGATCCATCCATCTGGAAGAGAGGTCCACATGCCGTCCAGTCCCCTCACCCTGGCCACCTGGTGGGGCTCCAGGATCACGTACCGGATGCCTTCTCCTGCCATGATACGGAGCGTCTCCATATCAACCGCCATTTCAGGGAGCCACATCCCTTCAGGCTCCCTTCCAAACCGGTCAAGGAAGTCCTCTGTGCCCCAGCGGACCTGGGTTTTTTTATCGCGCTCGTTTGCAAGCGGCATGATCATGTGATTATAGCACTGGGCGATTGCAGGGCCATGCCCCCTGAAACGGTTCGAACCAATTCGATCAGCTTCAATGAATGCAAGATAGGTATTTGGGTGATTATCCTCAAGCCATGAGAGGAGTGTGGGACCTGCATTATAGCTGATCATGGAATAATTGTTCACTATACTCGTGATCAGGCCTTCTTCATCGAGAATTCTTGCAGCGGAATTCGGGGCATAGCATTCAACAGTGATCCGCTCGTTCCAGTCATGATACGGATACGCTGAATCCTGGACCTCGATCTTCTCAAACCACGGGTTCTCGCGTGGGGGCTGATAGAAGTGTCCATGGATACAGACAAAGTGGCTCATGATCTGCCTCTCTGTTGCCTGAGGATTATGGCTCCAAGTGGCGGAAGAGTAAGGGAGAGTGAGTATGCAAAACCATGCCACGGCCAGTCTTCTGCTATCACAGAACCGTTATTCCCGCAGTTGCTCCCACCATAGCAGCCGGAATCAGTGTTGATCACCTCATCCCACAATCCCTCCTGAGGCACGCCGATCCGGTATCCGTACCTGGGAACAGGTGTAAAATTGCAGATACAGGCAACCAAAGATCCGCCATCGGCCCGCCTGAGATATGCAATCACGCTCTGCTCCCAGTCGCCGTGATCGATCCATGTGAATCCTTCGCTTCTGTCATCAGCACGATGAAGCGAGGGTTCACTCCTGTAGAGATGGTTCAGATCCGCCACCAGTTTCATGACCCCCCTGTGCATCTCACCAGAGAGGAGGTGCCAGTCGAGGCTTGATTCATGATCCCATTCACTCCACTGTGCAAATTCACCTCCCATAAAAAGGAGCTTTCGACCCGGGTGCGTATACATATACCCATAGAGAAGCCTGAGATTAGCAAACTGCTGCCACCAGTCTCCGGGCATTTTTTTGATAAGCGACCCCTTGCCATAGACCACCTCATCATGCGAGAGCGGGAGCAGATAATTTTCAGTGAATGCATAGATGATAGAGAATGTCAGGTTATCATGATGGTGCCGCCGGTGGATCGGATCTCGCTTCATGTACTGAAGCGTATCATGCATCCATCCCATATTCCATTTCAGGCCGAACCCAAGCCCCCCTGCAAAGGTTGGACGGGTGACCATCGGCCATGCAGTTGATTCCTCAGCGATCACCTGTACATCAGGAAACGCGGCATAGATCGTCTCATTCAGTGATCGCAGAAACCGGATTGCCTCCAGATTCTCCTTTCCGCCAAAGGTATTCGGCACCCATTCGCCTGAAGGCCGGGCATAATCGAGGTAGAGCATGGATGCAACCCCATCCACTCTCAGGCCATCCGCATGATAGCAGTCAAGCCAGAATCCGGCACTGGAGAGGAGGAACGAGCGAACCTCGTTCCGGCCATAATTAAAGATGCAGCTCTTCCATTCCGGGTGGAAACCCTGTTTCGGGTCGGCATGTTCATAACAGTGTGACCCGTCAAAGAGGGAAAGGGCATGTGAATCCGAAGGGAAATGAGATGGCACCCAGTCCAGAATGACGCCGATTCTGTTTTGGTGAAGGATATCAATCAGGTACATCAGATCCTCGGGTGGGCCATATCGGGCTGTTGGCGCGAAGTATCCGGTTGTCTGGTATCCCCACGATCCATAGAACGGATGCTCCATTACCGGCAGGAACTCGACATGGGTAAAACCCATCTCATGGATATAGTCAGTAAGAAGAGGGGCAATCTCCCGGTACCCTGGCATCCGCCCACCTTCTTCGGGAACACGCCGCCATGATCCAATATGGAGTTCATAGATTGAGAGGGGTGCATCAAGAGCATTTGCGGAGATGCGCTCCTCTATCCATGCCCGATCCCCCCAGACATAGGAGAGGGTGTTGATCCTGGAAGCAGTCTTTGGGGGCTCTTCCCACTGGAACGCGAAAGGATCGCCTTTGAAGAGCATGTTCCCGGAGGGCGTTTCTATTGCATACTTGTAGGTCGAGCCGATCTCAATTTCATCAACAGAACCTTCCCAGATTCCCGAGCTGTCCCAGCGAGGGAAAAGGGGATCAATCCCGGGTATCCAGCTGTTCTTATCTGTTACAACTGAGACACTACGGGCTTCTGGAGCCCAGACGGCAAAGTGCATCCCATCCTGTGAGGGGTGAGAGCCGAGGCACTCATAGATGCGTGCATGTGATCCCTCCTTAAAGAGGTAGATATCATAATCGGTCAGGTTTCTCCCGTCCATGACCATAGTCCTCCCAGGATCAGCAGAGTGGAGGCTTGAGCACCTTCACATAGACATGATTGAGCTTCTCTGCAACCTTCTTCCAGTTAAACTGATCCAGCACCTTCTGCCTGCCGGCAATCCCCATTGAAGTTAGGAAGTCCGGGTTGTTGAGTGAGTAGCAGATCGCCCATGCAATCGGCTCGGGTGCCGGGGGGACCTTGATCCCGTCGACAAGGTTCTCGATATTCATCGAGAGCCCGCCCACATCAGACGCAACCACTCCTTTGCCAGCACTCCATGCCTCGGTGAGCACGAGACCAAAGGGTTCGTTTCTGCTCGGGATACAGATCAGATCCGCTGCATTCAGGAGTTCAAGATGCTCTATATCAGAGACATAGCCGGTGAATTGTACCGGAAGCCCACGTGATCGTTCCTGCAGGGCAGCCAGCATATCGCCTTTGCCTGCGAAGATGAACCGCACATCCTCCCTCCTGGCAAGCACATGCGGGATTGCATCAAGCAGGATGTCAGGGCCTTTCTGCCATCCAATCCGGCCGACAAAGAGGACGAGAGGAGCAAGCTTATGAATTCCATACCGTTTCTTGATAAGCCCGGGTGCGACATCCAGCATGTACAGAGAAGGATCTGTTCCATTCGGGATGATAGATATCTTCCAATCAGGAACATCATAGAGCCACATCAGCTCCACTTTCATCACTTTTGAGACGGTTATGATCTCGCGGGCAAGGGCTGCCATCGAACGTTCGATCCCGGATATCTCAATAAATTCCTTCCATTCGCCATAATAACCCCCATTTCTTCCATACTCTGTTGAATGGAACGTGAGAACAGTTACGCGATCCTGGAACTGCCGAAGTGCCAGGTAAAAATGCCAGTCATGGAAATGGAGCAGGTCAAAGGGGGGGTCGTCAAACTCGTGAAACCGGCCTATTGCCTCTTCGCTCATCTCATTGCAAAGAGAGAGGATTTCTGTCTGTTCAGGGGAGAGGCAGTGGAAGTGTACGCCATTCCTTGTAAAATCCTCTTTACCCCTTGTAAAGTAGTGAACCTCGTGCGTCTTAGCGAGCTCTTCGGCAAGGTATGTTGCAGCCGGAGCAAGCCCCCCAACCTTCTCCGTATACACGGATTCCCAGGCAAAAAAAGCTATTTTAAGCGATTCCATAAGAACTGAACCCTCTTTATAACTGCTTTCTGTATATCCTCACGATCCGTCAGGGGGTGAATCTCGTCAGCAAGTTTTGGATCATTGATTACATCCCGTATCCAGTGTTCAAAATCCAGGCGTTTGCAATGGTGGAGAATGCATTCATCAGTTGCCACATTGAGAAGCTTGACAAACTCTTCCAGTGAATGGGCAGAGAATCCCTCCCTGTGATAAGGAGTGCAGAAATGGAATGCAAGTTTTGGGGGAATGCAGCGGAGAATTCGGGCTGCGCTCTTTGCCCTGACAGAACCGATCTGATCACCCTCAAACCTGCAAAGAGCCGCAAAATAATCAGAGAAGTACTGGTATGCATCTGACTGTGTCCTGTAATCTGTCAGCATCCCGCATGATCCTGATGTGGCTGCCATCTGCGAGAAGTGATCCCGTGCCTGGAAACGCCGGAGGGTTGTTCTGTCCGGAACCCACCGTCCCGCTGCCTTGAGAGCCTCAAGAGCCGTGCATTGCATCATATTCACCGGCCATGCAGCCGATGCGCTTTCGATCAGTTCATCCGGGATCTGATCAGGTGAACTGGCCTGTACGGCCGCCTCAGAAGGCAGGATACTGCAGACGCCAGTATCATGGAATGCAGCGGGCAGGCCTTCAAGGAATGACAATATACCGGTTTCCTGATGGAAACGGCCGCCAAAAACCTCCATATTGATCATAACATGGGCGATGCCATCCCTGATTGCAGAGAGCCAGCCGGCATAGGTGCCAGGAGAGAGAGGGTGATGTACCCAGTCCACTTCCCCGTACCGAAGGGCAATATCATCGGAGAGTTCGCAGTGCCTGATGAAAACTGGCAGACCGCCTGCCTGGTAGCTCTTCAGGGGATTTATTAAGGGAGTATTTTTCCCAAACACATCGGTATAGACAGCGGAGATGCCCATCTTCCGTGCTGCTGTGATCACAGTCCAGTTGAATATCGAATCGGTTGCAACCAGGACCGAAGGCCTTCGCCCGAAGAGATCCTCCATCGCTCTTTGGTGCATCTCAACCTGGTGCTGATACTCCTCAGCTTCCCCGAATAGAGCTACAACTGAGCAGAAGTACGATTCGGTAAGGAGTTCTGCATGCCTGTGGGTGGCTGCCTCACGGATAAGATCATAGAGATCCGGCTCATATCCCTCCAGGCATTCAAGGAGGACACCGGATAACAGCAGGCCACAGCTGAAGCCTTCATCCATCATCCGGATCAGGCATTCTGTTGCCGGTGTATAGCAGGAGGCCGAAAGGTGCCGGATCCGTCTCTCTTCATCCTGGGAAGGGAATGGAGAAGGATCTTTTTCACCTCTCTTCACCACTCTTCTGGCATGAGGGGAATCCACAAGCTGCTGATGTCGAAGGACTAAGCTCATGCAGACCTGTGGAACGCCTGAGACATCACCGGGCATGATGAGGGATAAGGAGAGTTGAGTATATATACTATTTTATAGGACTAATCACCCGAATAACTCTCTCACAGATGCTATTGAAGGCAGGATCATATCCGGTTTGACCCCTGACTCTTTCAGGGCGGACCAGGAATACTTGCCTGTCTTCACCAGCACCCCGACGAGGGCCGCAGCCTGTGCACCCCCAACATCTGTCCTGATATCATCCCCGATCATTGCAGTATGTTCCGGCTCTACACCCATCATCGCACAGGCTGAAAGGAAGGCGTCAGGCGAGGGCTTCCCCAGAACCACCGCATCTCTTCCGGTGGCGTACTCAAGTGCCGCGACAAACGGCCCGGCAGCAAGAGTAAGGCCATCTCCAGACATCCAGTACCGATCCCGCTCAAGGGCGATGAAGAGGGCGCCGTCATTGATCTGGCGGAACGCCTCATTCAGCACGCTGAAGGTGAAACCCGATCCCGCATCCCCTATGATGATGGCTTCTGCGCCACCCGAAGATTCGGTGATACCCGCTTCAGAAAATTCCGATCTGGCGGCATCAGTCATCAGGAGGCGGCATACGCTGATACCTTTCTCTTCAAGAAGCCGTAGCGCAGAAACGATCGGTGTTGTGATCTGATCCTCGCTGATTGCAAAGCCTGCCTGGTTGAGCCGTTCCGCAATCTGCCGCCTGCTCCGCTGGGTTGAATTTGAGACAAAACGATGAGGGATTCCCTGATCTTCAATCCACCGGATCGCTCCGGGTGCACCGGGGATCGGCACTCCGCCAACTGCCAGCACCCCGTCAATATCTATGAGAAGTGCCTGTATAGGCATGAAATACCCCCTGTACCTCTCTGTTCACGGAAAGAGATGAGAAATGCCATGAAGATACTCTTTCCCTCTTCTCCAATAAGCCGTTTCCCGTTCACTTTCACGCTCCGCTCACGGGATTTATCTGAGATCACCCGGATGAGTACATATGGGACGATCTGCGGGGGCCTTTCTGGATGCAGGTACCTTCTGGCGGCAGAGGATCAATGACGCACCCGGCTATTCTGTCATCAGACATGATAACCGGTTCCGGGCGAATGTCGCGCGATCTTCGGTCTTTGCATCCGCATACCAGAACTGTATCGACGCTCGCAACACGCTCATGCATACCTATGCCGGATCAGCGCTTACGGATATCTGCCATGGAACCGAGGTGGAGACAGAAGAGGGGATATGCCTCAGGATCACTGAAGAGCGGGAACATCGGCAGCTCCCTCTGAAGCCGGAAGAGGCAGAAGGGGTGTTGATCAGAAGGCTCAGGCTCGTGCCAGGAATAGGGCCTGCCACAGAGCGGCTGCTTTTCAGGAAGGGGTGCAGGACAATCCATGATCTCCTCCATATCAGGCGGTTTCAGAAAAGTGCGGGAGAGGTGCTTCAGGTAATCGAAGGATGCGACTTTGGATCTGTTGCAGCACTGATTGCAGGGCGGATGGGGCGGGCACACCCCGATATCATCACGGCATCCGCCTTCTCGCCGGATGAGCGGTTCTGTTTTCTGGATATCGAGACGCTCGGGGTCTTCTCCCGTCCGGTTTTTCTGATCGGATCGGCTGAGCTGACATGTGGGCAGATCCGCTTCCACCAGTTCCTTGCCCGCGATATCGATGAGGAACTCCCTGCTCTCCTTGCCTGGAGAGATTCGGTACCCCCGGATGCGACTATCATCAGCTATAACGGGAGATCCTTTGACCTTCCGTACCTGGCAGACCGGTTCGCCTATTACGGGATCGATTCTGGGATCTTTTCCGATCAGATCGATCTCCTCCATATCACCCGAAGGCTACACAGGAGTTGGCTTACCGACTGCCGCCTCGCCACTGTTGAAGAGGAGGTGCTCGGGATATGCAGGGAATCTGATCTTCCGGGGGCGCTTGTTCCCGAATTCTACGACATCTACCGGAGGACAAAGAATCCGGGCCCCCTTCTCCCGGTGCTGAAACATAACCGGCAGGATGTCCTCTCGCTCATCGAACTCCTCCGATTCTACCGGGAGATGGCAGGGTGAGTACATCCCCGCTCCTCAGATCCTTTCAGGAACGGTACGGGTACCCGGATGATGCACTCTTCATCAAAACGCTGGCGGGACGGGAGGCGCAGTATGCGGAGGTGCCACATCGGCTTCACCCCCGCCTGAAAGAGTATCTTGCCGGATCGGGGATCAAACCCTATATCCACCAGGCTCTTGCATATGATGCCCTCGCTGATGGCGAGGATATCATCCTTGCCACACCAACCGCATCAGGCAAGACCCTCGCGTTTGCCCTCCCGATCATCGACCGCCTCCTCACCGATTCCGACGCCCGTGCCCTTCTGCTCTATCCTACAAAGGCGCTTGCCCGCGATCAGCTCAGGGCATTTCAGGAGATCGATTCGGCAACAGGAGCGGGGATGCGGCCCGCAGTCTATGATGGCGATACTCCGCGCGATGCCCGTCCCGGTATCAGGGCACATTCGCGTATCATCATCTCGAATATGCATGAGATACACCATATCCTACCCTGGCGGCGGCAGTGGGCCGATTTCTTCGCAGGGCTCTCCTTCATTGTGATCGATGAAGCGCACCGGTACAGAGGCGTCTTTGGCTCGCATATCGCCCTCCTGATCCGGCGTCTTCTGCGTGTCCTTGCATTCTATGATGCAGATCCCGCATTCATCCTGGCAACAGCCACACTCGGAAACCCGGAGGAGTTCGGTGAGCAGCTGACCGGAAGAGCCTGCCGCCTCATCGCCGAGGACGGTTCCCCGCAGAATGAGCGTACAATCCTCTTCTATAACCCCTATGCCCGCGATCCGACAGCATCTCTTGTTTCCGAGACAAAGGATCTCTTCTCAGCCTCAATCCGGCACGGATACCAGACGATCTGTTTTTCACCGTCCCGGCGGCTTGCCGAGGTGATCGCACTGAGGGCACGTGAGGAGTTCACGGCAGATCAATCTCAGGGGACGGCGGTTTGTGCTTACCGTGCAGGGTATCTTGCTGAAGAGCGGAGGGAGATGGAAGCTGCAATAAAAAATGGTGAGATCAGGGGCATTGTATCAACAAATGCACTTGAGCTCGGCGTGGATATCGGCACACTCGACTCGGTGGTGATGGCAGGGTACCCCGGAACCACCCTCTCCTTCTGGCAGCAGGCGGGCCGTGCAGGAAGGAGCGGGAAGGAGAGCATCGTTGCGATGGTAGCCCGGTATGATCCAATTGACCAGTACTACATGCACCACCCGGAACGGTTCTTTGAGAGCGCATATGAGCATGCGGCAATCGACTGTAGAAACCCGATCGCCCTCTCGGGACATCTCCTTTGTGCGGCAGCGGAGGTGCCGATACGGGACTCTGACAGCCGGTATTTCGGAGCAGAAATGAACGACTATCTTGCAGCCCTTACTGCTCAGGAGATCCTGGCAAAAACGAAGAGTGGGATCGTCTATGCCGGATCATCACGGGCATCTGAGCTCGTCTCCCTCTCGGGATCGGCATCAGGGGGATACCGGATCACCCATAACGGGCATCTGATCGAGACGATGGATGATTCACAGGCATATCGCGAGGGATATCCGGGTGCGATCATCCTCCACCAGGGAGAGAGCTACATCGTGCGGTCGGTGAACCATGAGGATCGCCTGATCCGGGTTGAGGCAGCCGATGTCGATTATCATACCCGCCCCCTGATGAAGAAAAGTGTCGACGTCGGTACAATCGAAAGGAGCACTTCATACCGAGGCTTCACGATCTCATCTGCCGAAGTGACCGTCACCGAAGAGCTCTATGGCTACCGGATCGTCAGGTATGACCGGGTGATCGGATCTGCCGAGGTCGATGCACCCCCTCTCTCCTTCCCGACACAGGGGCTTCTGATCGAAATTGATGAGAATATCTTAGCAGATGGAAGCATCGGTGATCCTGATGGCACCCTCCATGCAGCCGAACACACACTGATTGCGGCAATGCCGGGTGTTGTTATCTGCGATCGGTATGATATCGGCGGTATCTCTACTGCCTGCCACCCTGCAACCGGAGGGCCTGCGATCATCATCTATGACGGCTACATCGGGGGAGCAGGGCTCTCTCAGAAGGCATATGATCTCGTTTTCCGGGTCGTCTCACTTGCAGAAGCGATTCTAAGCGAGTGCCGGTGCATAGACGGCTGCCCCGCCTGCATCTTCTCGCCAAAGTGCGGGAACGACAATCAGCCGCTCGATAAAAGTGGTGCGGCTGTGCTGCTCCAAACCCTGCGGGACACTATTGAAAGCACCAGATCCGATGAATTCATAATGAAATAATGTAAATACTTTTTTACATCAAGGTGCACCATGCAGGCGATCAGGGCAGAGAACCTCTCCAAATCCTTTGATGGACGGGCGGTTCTGGACAATGTATCATTCTCTGTTGAGAAGGGAGAGATCTTTGGGTATCTCGGGCCAAACGGTGCAGGAAAGACAACCACGATCAATCTCTTCCTCGGACTCCTCACCCCCGATGGCGGGACCGCTACGGTAAACGGCGCCGACCTCGGTTCTGATGACGAGGCGCGGCGGCGGATCGGGGTGCTCTTTGAGAATAACGGCTTTTCAGAACGGCAGAGTGCCTACGAGAACCTCAGGTACTTTGCGAATCTCTATGGGATCGAAGATCCTGAGGGGAGGATCGATAAGCTGCTCGGGATGATCGGCATGAGCGACCGTGCATATGATCCGGTTGGCACATTCTCAACCGGGATGAAGCGGAAGCTCGGGATCGCGCGTGCGATCCTCCACAAGCCCGAGGTACTCTTCCTTGACGAGCCATCATCCGGCCTCGACCCGGATGCCCAGCGGATGGTGCGTGACCTGATCCTCTCCCTCTCTGAATCGGATCAGATGACCGTCTTTATCAACTCGCATCATCTCGACGAGGTGCAGCGGATCTGCACCCGTGTCGCGATCCTTGCCAGAGGGCGGATCCGGGCAGAGGATTCTATTGCACGGCTCACTGCCTCCGGAAAGGAGCGTACTGTCTGGATCGCCTTTGAAGGGGGAGTGGTACCTGGTGATGCCCTTGCGTCCATCCGGTCAAACCCGGTGGTTCGGAGGGCAGATCCCGAAGACGGAGGAGTCACCTGCACCCTAACCGGAGAGGGGAGTGCCGCCGATCTCATCTCCGCCCTGGTTGCGGCGGGGTACCGGATCGAGGAGGCAAAGAAGCGATCTGCGAACCTTGAGGAGATCTATCTCAGGTATGTCCATTCGGGGGAGGAGGCATCATGAACGAACTGCGCACGATCGCACGGAAGGAGTTCTTCCAGGCGATCACCAACAAAGGGGTACTGATTGCTGCGTTCATCTTTGCGATCTGGTTCCCGGTCTTCACCACCCTTGGTATTCTGGCGGGCATCTCCGGCGATCCCGGCACGGCGCTTGCCGGCCATCTCGCAAATCTCTCTGTTGTGCTTGCGATCTTTATGGGATACCTCTTCTCTTCAGACGCCTTCTTCCGCGAGAAGAAGGACGGAACAATCCTGACCCTCCTCTGTGCCCCCGTCTCCCTCCGGCAGATCTGGGAGGGGAAAGTCCTCGGCGTCGCAACAGCTGCATATGGGATGACCCTCCTCTCTGTCCTGATCACCTTCGCAGTCGCCTTCGCCTTCTCACCTATCGGGATCACCCTTCCCTGGCTTCTTCTGGTGCATCTCGTAATCATCCTCCCTCTATATGCCGGAGCATCCGCTGGCATAATCGGATCTGCACAGCTCTACCTCGGGATGCGGGAGAACCAGTTCCTCGGGATGGGCTTTGTCTTTCTCTTCATCTTCCTGATCTTTTCGCTCCAGGCATTCATCTCCCCCGAAGGCGGGATCACAATCCAGACCGAACTCTTCTTTTTGGTTCTCGGGATCGTGCTGCTTCTGTCTGGAAGGAGATGGGCAGGAAAGCTCTCAAAAGAGCGGATTGTCAGGACAATTGCGTGAGGTAACAGGTCAGCACCCCCTCTCCTGACCTCTCCTTAACTCACATCACACACCCCCACTTTTCGGAAAATACGCCCGTATGACCGATAGATCCTTATATAATGAGAGATTAATAGATATTTGG
>NZ_VOTZ01000020.1 GCF_024372745.1 Methanocalculus taiwanensis | reverse complement strand
CATTCTGATTATCGGAAAGATAATCTTCGATAAATGCATAGGTATCCATGGCCCTGTGTCTCCTTTCTGCAAACAATGGTAGGCTGCAGGGCCAATTTAATTTTTACAGAAGATTTGTTACGTTACCAGAAAGAAGAACTCATTCATTTACACATGCTCATGGTTACCGTAAAGAAGTACTATGAAACCATGACCGGCGACGCTGTATCGACTCAAAAGTACGACTCTCTTCTTATCTCCCCTGTTCATATTCACAAGAATAAAAATTCACATAAAGAAGCGCTCCTGACGCTTGCTGAAGAGATAGTCGAGCGGATTCATGAGCATCCCGGCTCCATCCGGCCGGAATACCATACAAAATCTGCTACTTCTGTCCTGATTAAAAACTGATCCTATCATGGATGATTATACCGCTTTCCGGGAGATCATCTCCCGGCTTTCTTCTTCAGATACTCCTGATGATATCCAGAGGATCAAGCTCTCTGTCTGCCGGGAATTCCAGCTATCTGCATTTCCAAAAAACTCTGCCATCCTCCTTGCAGCAGAGCCGCATGAACGGGAGCACCTTCGGCGTATTCTTCAGGTAAAGCCAACCCGGACCCTCTCCGGGGTCGCTCCGATAGCGGTGATGACATCGCCGCATCCCTGCCCCCATGGTATCTGCCTCCCCTGCCCAGGAGGGCCTGAGCATCTCTTCCAGTCCCCCCAGAGCTATACGGGAGAGGAGCCAGCGGCCCTCCGGGGCCGTGAACACGGGTATGACCCGTATGAACAGGTACATGCCCGTCTCTCCCAGTTTCGCCTCCTTGGCCATCATGTCGACAAGGCGGAGCTGATCGTGATGGGCGGGACGATCACAGCCCGGGATCCGGCATACCAGGAATATGTTATCACCCAATGTCTCAGGGCGATGAATGACTTTCCGGATCGATCTTCGGTAGACTACGGGTATGAAGAGGCTGCACTCGCTAACGAGTCCGCGGCGGTACGGTGCATCGCAATTACATTTGAGACCCGGCCGGACTGGTGCAGGCGCGAGCATATTGAAAAGATGCTCTCCCTCGGGGTGACGAAAGTGGAGATCGGTGTCCAGCACCTCCTTGATGAGATCCTGTTATATAACCGGCGTGGCCACACTGTCGAAGATTCAATCGAAGCCAACCGCCTCCTCCGGGATGCAGGGCTGAAGGTCGGGTTCCATGTGATGCCGAACCTCCCTGGAAGCGATATCGCAAAGGACCGGGAAATGTTTTGCAGGCTCTACTCCGATCCCAGCTTCCGGCCGGATTTTCTGAAGATCTATCCGACGCTTGTTACTCCGGGATCAGAGATCGAGGAGCTCTACAATCGCGGAGAATATCTCCCTTATGATGAGGAGGAGCTGATTGCACTTGTGGCATATGGCAAGGAGCAGCTTCCTGAGTATACGAGGCTCCAGCGGATCCAGCGTGATATCCCGGCAAAGCTGATCGTCGCCGGTTCACGCCATGGTAACTTCCGTCAGCTCGCACAGAAGTATCTTGAAGCCGCTGGTAAGCGATGCCGATGTATCCGGTGCCGGGAGATCGGGCGGAGCCCAAGCCTGGATACAGGCAGCGTTAGAACGATTGGGTATGACTGCTGCGGGGGTCGCGAGTTCTTCATCCAGGCAGAGGCGGGAGACTCCCTTATCGGATTTGTAAGGCTCAGATTCCCAGGTTCTGTCTTCTCACCTGAACTTGAGGGTGCTGCCCTCATCCGCGAACTACATGTGTACGGGAGTATCGTCCCGATATCACGTGATCCAACAGGCAGTGAGCGGCAGCACAGCTCATATGGTAAACTTCTCCTTGAGGAGGCAGAGGAGACGGCCCGATATGGAGGTTATTCAACTGTTGCGGTGATGAGCGGCATCGGCGTTCGCCCCTATTATGGTAAACAGGGCTATGTACGAAAAGGACCATATATGCTGAAGAGGCTGTCATGAAACCTGCAACTGTTGAGTTCCTCAGAAACCGGTTCTCTGACTATTATTCCGGTTCACTGAAGATGACCGCTCCCCTGCGGGTACCGGAGGCGCTCGATTCACGGGAGTGGGGGTTCATGTTCTTTGGTACACGAAATACTCCTGGTATGCGGCGGCATCTCTCCTTTCCATCAAAAGACGAACTCTTTTCGTACCTCGGGTCGATGACTCCTGCCCATGTCTACTACTCAACTGCCTATTACGAGCACCCTGCAGCCCCGACGATGGATGATAAGGGGTGGAGCGGAGCTGATGTTATCTTCGATCTCGATGCCGATCATATTATGCGCGGCCCCTATGATCGGATGCTCTCCCGTGTGAAAGAAGAGCTCTTCAAACTGATCGATATGCTCACCAGTGAATGTGGGGTCGATCCTGCAAAAGATCTCTCCATCGTCTTCTCAGGAGGACGGGGATATCATATCCACCTGCATTCGCTCGCAATGCGATCATGGAAGAGCGGCGAGCGGCGCGAGCTTGTCAATTATGTCTGCGGAACCGGGCTATCGCCATCTGTACATCTCGCTGATCCGGATCGCTCCGACCGTGGCTGGAGGCTTAGGCTGAAGGATGCGATCAAGGCAACGCTTGCGGAAATCCGGGTTCTCCCAGCCGATGATCAGGTTAAAGCTCTCTCTTCTGTCAAAGGGGTTTCAGCATCTGGTGCTGTCGAATTCCAGAAAAGGCTTGATCGGATGATACGATCTGTTGAGGCTGGCGATTACCGGCCCTCTCTCCATGATCGTGTGATCCAGGCGATGTTTGAGGATACAGACAGTCTCCTGACAAAACATATCCGTAACCGGGCAGTTCTGGCCGACGAACCGGTGACAACGGATATCAAGCGGCTGATCCGCCACCCTTCGTCTCTCCATGGGGGAAGCGGTTTCCTTGTCACTCCCCTTGATCTCCGCGATCTCGACAGCTTCGACCCATTGATCGATGCTGTCGTCTTTTCAGAGCGGCCGGTCCGGATCAACTCGTCATTTGAGACGACGATGCCGATCCTCGGGAATACGTACACCATCTCAAAAGGGGTCAATACCGTCCCCGAGGCGCTGGGGGTTTTCCTCTGTGCACGTGGAATAGCTGATTTTGAAGGAGGTTTTGGATGACCATCTCGTTTGACCGTGTCAGGTCCATCCTCTTTGACGAACGTGCTAGCGGTGTCCTGACCGAGATACCCCCGGATCTCTATGTAAAGGTGCATGAGGAGATCGAACTGATGTATAAGGAACTCTATGACTCAGGCGATCCGCTCTCTGATCGTTCGCAGGATATGATCCGCCAGGTTGAGAGTTTTAAATCATATATCCAGGAGATCTTTTCGATCCGGACCGGCAGGATCATCGAACTGGCACTTGCAAAAGGGAACGGCGATACCATCGATCGTGAGGTGCGCCGGATGATGATTGCCGAGGAGCAGGCGCTCTTTGACAGCGTTGCAAAAGCTGTCCAGCATGCACGGGCAGAGCTGATCGATCCCCGCTCCAGAAAACCCACGCTTATCGTTGAGACCGAGATCCCGGAGCATGAGGAAGAGGCTGAGGATGATGTTGCCCCACGGGGCCTGAGCCTGATCCGGCTTATAGCCCCGATTGAGCCATTCATGGGGATTGACGGCAGGACCTATGCGCTTCAGAACGAGGATGTCATATATCTCCCCTCGCCGAATGCGACTGTCCTCTGTGACCGCAACATAGCCTTAAATATAAGAATTCGCAAATAAATATGGTATTCGGGTTCCTGAAACAGAGGTATTTTTCATGAAAAGACCAGCAAAATTCAACACATATTGTCCGTTCTGCCGGACACACACGGAACATGAGATCGAGAAAGTGAAGAAAGGAAAAACCACAGGTCTTCACTGGATCGACCGCGAAAAGGCACGGAGATCCCGTGTTGGAAATATGGGCAAGTTCAGCAAGGTTCCGGGTGGCGATAAACCAACAAAGAAGATTAATGTCCGATACCGCTGCAAAACCTGCAAAAAAGCCCATCTCAGGAAAGGGTACAGAATTGCAAAATTCGAGCTGACGGAGTGAGTATTAATG
Organism: Methanocalculus taiwanensis; assembly: GCF_024372745.1. Taxonomy (GTDB): domain Archaea; phylum Halobacteriota; class Methanomicrobia; order Methanomicrobiales; family Methanocorpusculaceae; genus Methanocalculus; species Methanocalculus taiwanensis. The sequence continues at coordinate 44,077 of NZ_VOTZ01000020.1, read as the reverse complement.
GTAGTGTTAAATCGTGAGAACAGAAGCAGTTTTGTCAAAGTAAAGTGCCCTGACTGCGAAAATGAACAGATCATCTTTGAGAAGGCAAGCACCGTCGTCGACTGCATCGTCTGTGGGACGGTACTGGCAGAGACAACCGGCGGCAAAGCACTGATAAAGGCTGAGATCGTATCACAGTTTGAGTGATTATCTGATGAGCGAGAGGTACTGGCCCGAAGATGGAGAACTGGTCGTCTGCACCGTCGTTGATGTAAAGGACTTTGCAGCGTTTGTTACACTGGATGAATATGAAGGACGCCAGGGTCTCATTCCGATCTCCGAGATCGCGCGTGGGTGGATCAAATATATTCGAGACTATATTCGTGAAGGGCAGAAGGTTGTTTGCAAAGTCCTTCATGTCGACACCTCACGCGGGCATATTGACCTCTCCTTAAAGGATGTCAACGATCATCAGCGGCGTGAGAAGATCCAGGAATGGAAGAACGAACAGAAGGCGTATAAATGGATAGGATTTGCGGCTGAAGTTGCTGCAATCGATCCCGCAAGGATCATCGAAGCGCTCCGTTCCGAATATACGATGATATATCCGTTCTTTGAAGATCTTGTCGTTGTAGGTGAGGAAGTACTTACCCGATTTGACTTTTCCGATGAGGTTAACAAGGCGCTGATGGTCGTTGCAACAGATAATGTCAAGGTTCAGAAGGTGACAATCTCCGGAATCATTGATATGATGTCTGATAAGCCTGATGGAGTCAATGTAATCAGGAGGGCACTCAGAAGTGCCGAGGCAAAGATCCCGGGAGTTGAAGTTGAGATCACCTATCTTGGAGCTCCCCAGTACCAGATCAAAGTAACCGCCCCGGACTACAAATCGGCAGAGAAAGCCATCGAAAAGGTCGCGGCGAATACGATTGGTGTCGTCGAGCGGGCTGGCGGATCCGGAAAACTGATCCGAAAACAGAAATAATCCGGTTACTATGAGAGGCCGGATGAGACGGTGCACTGAAGATGGCACCTATACTCTTTCTCAACAATGCAAGGTCTGCGGAAGACCGACAAAGCCGGTTCACCCGCCACGTTTCTCTCCGCAGGATCGATATGGAAAGTACAGGAGGCAGATGCGAAGATGGATCCGGTAACAATCTCCTATGCTGTTGAAAAGACAGATGATTACAGGGCTTCGATTTTGATCGAGGGCCTACCCGGTGTCGGCCACGTCGGCAAGCTTGTAGCCGACCATATTGTTGATGAGCTGGATGGCGTCCTCCTTGCCAGGATCATCTCGCACCACTTTCCCCCGCAGGTATTTATTAATAAGGAGGGTGTGGTCAATCTCCCAAAAAACGAGCTCTACCTGGTGAAGACAGAACCCCCGCTACTTCTTCTGACAGGCGACTGCCAGAGCACCTCCCCAGAGGGGCACTATATCCTCACTGAAGAATATCTCAATCTCGCTGAACTGTTTGGGGTCACACGGATCTATACTCTTGGCGGATATGGTGTCGGGCGGCTTGTCGATGAACCCCGGGTCCTCTGTGCAGCTGATCGGCCGGAGTTGATCGAGGATGCGGTAAATGCCGGTGCGGTATTTGCACAGGAAGAGCCCCCCGGTGGGATCATCGGGGCTGCCGGCCTTCTTATCGGCCTTGGAGCAATTCGTGGTATGGAGGGTGTTGCGCTCCTTGGTGAGACGTCAGGATATCTGGTCGATCCGATTAGTGCCGGTTCTGTCCTCTCGGTCCTCTCACAGATGATCGGCATCGATATCGATCCCTCACGCCTTCAGGAGACCGCAGCGGAACTTGAAGGAGCGCTGGAAAAGCTGAAAGAGTCCGAGCAGGATCGCGAGCAGGAAGATCTCTCCTATATCGGATAGATATGGCAGGGATTGCAGCCGATATCCATATCCACTCCTGTTTTTCGATGGCAACGTCGAAGGATATGGTTCCTGAACGTATCCTCAAGGGATGTCAAACGAAAGGGATTGCTGCAATCGGGACCGGGGATGCACTTCACCCAACATGGCGGCAGATGTGGGAGGATGTTTCAAATGACTCTGGTATCATCATCCTCCCCACAACCGAGGTAGAGGATGAGAACCGGGTCCACCACCTGATTGCAGCAGAGACTCCTGACTCATTTGCAGTAATGCAGGAGTCATTCACTCCGTTTTGTTCCCACCTTGAAACAGCGGGTCGGCCGCATATCCGGCTGAAGGGAGAGGCGATTGCGAAAATTGTCCATGAGGCAGGTGGGTTTATCGGACCTGCCCATGCCTTCACGCCGTGGCGATCGATCTATGCCGCATTTTCTTCGCTTGCTGACTGCTATGGTGACGAAGAGGTCTCTTTTCTTGAGCTCGGCCTCTCGGCAGACAGCCGTGATGGTGCCGGGATTGAAGAGCTTGCGAAAATCCCGTTCCTCACCAACTCGGATGCCCACAGCCCCGTCCCGGAGAAGCTCGGCCGTGAATGCACCATCCTTGATCTGCAGAGAATGGATGTATCTTCCCTCCTATCGGCGATACGGGAGGGCCGGATCCTGATGAATATCGGGTTCTTCCCCGAAGAAGGCAAGTACAACCGGACCGCCTGCACCCGCTGCTTCCACCAGTATACGCTTGAGGAGGCAGTTGATCTCAAATGGCGCTGTCCGGATGATAAGGGGAGAATCAAGAAAGGCGTCTCGGATCGCGCCCGCGAACTCTCCGGGAAAAATGTTACAAAACGCCCTCCCTATATCCATATCCTCCCTCTTGCCGAGATCATCGCAAACCGGCTCGGCACCTGCTCTCCACGGACGAAGAAATGCACTCTCCTCTATGATGAGCTGATCGAAACGTTCGGTGATGAGCTCTCTATTCTGCTCCATCTTCCCACAGATGAGATCCGATCGGTTCATCCGGGCGTTGCCGATGCCATCGCCGCCTTCCGTGAGGGGAGGGTGACCCTGCATCCGGGCGGCGGCGGGCAGTACGGGACGTTCTCATTCTGATTGTCTTCTCGTTGCCATCGCAATAAAAGCCTCGGCAAATCTCCGCGTGAAGTAGATATGGGTGTATCCGGCGGTTATATTTCCCTCGACGATCCCATCCTTTCCGTCCATGATCCCTTTTCCTCTTGTGAGGGTGAATGCATACCGGCACCCGCTATCGGGGTAGAGGGCTGAGTAATGGAACTCATGGCCACGGAACCCGAGATTAGCGGGAAGAAGGGAAGAGTCTCCTGTGACGATTCCATCCACGTATCCGAGTGCCTGGAAACGGTTCATCATCTCAGTATCTCCCGGGATGGCCCCCACACCGGCATACTTCCCCTCTGCTGTCTTCAGCGAGCGGGAGAGATAGATAAGCCCCCCGCACTCCCCGAAGATCGGAAGGCCATTATCGGCGGCTTTTCGAATATCGTTTCTGCAAGGGCTTTTTTCAAGGGCTGCCGCATGGAGTTCGGGATACCCTCCGCCAAGGTAGAGTGCATCCACATCCGGGAGCGGATCTGTGATAGGTGAGAAGAATGTGAGGTCTGCTCCTGCTCTCCTCAGCTTTGTGAAGTTTTCGGTATAATAGAAGCAGAATGCCGCATCCATCGCAACGCCGATCCGAAGATGCGGTTTGCATTCACACTCATCATCGAATATGGTACGGAGCGGGGGGGCAGCGGATGCCGCTTCTATGATCCTACCAATATCACAGCACTCTTCAACGATTTTCCTGCTCTCCTGCATCCCCTCTCCTTCACCGGCCATCATCAGGCCGAGGTGTCGGCTTTTTACCTGGAGTTCGTCCCGGCGTGGAATCCATCCAAGTGATTGCAGATTTCTGTCAGTTCCGATCATCTCCCGGTGGTGATCTGATCCCCCGCGGTTGTAGATAACGCCCGCAAAGGAGACTTTGGGATCATAGGTTGTGTACCCGAGGATCATCGCATGGACACTCCGGCTCATCCCCTTCACATCACAGGTGAGGATCACCGGGCAGGAGAGGATCCTGGCGACATCGGCAGTGCTTGACTCGGCGGTTCCCTCGACACCGTCATGGAGCCCCATAACCCCTTCGATGATGGCGATATCTGCACCCTCTGAAGCAGAGATGAAGGTCCGCAGCACCTCATCCTTTCCCATCATGAAGGGGTCGAGGTTCCGTGAACTTCTCCCGCAGATCCCGGTATGGTGGGTCGGATCGATGAAGTCGGGCCCGACCTTGAAGGGCTGGACAACAAGACCCCGTGCGGCAAGAGCCCCCATCAGCCCGGTGGCTATCGTCGTCTTCCCGCATCCGCTATGGGTGCCAGCGATGATAATTCGTGGGATCTGTCTCATTTTTTCTGGCAATGAACGATTCACTCCTTGTTCAGGGCGTTTGGTGCGGGAACAGAAATATACTCTGGTCAGCGATTGAAAAGAGTATATTTTTATAACAAGTAAAACTTATTTAGATAAAACAAAATTGGTGTAATTATGCATATCATGGAAGGTTTCTTACCAAGCCCATGGTGGCAGATCTGGTTTATCCTCTCTGCCCCCTTTGTCATTATGGGGTTCTATGCACTCAGGAGAATGGTGCATGAGAACAGGGAAGCCCTGCCGCTCCTTGCGGTTGCCGGGGCATTCGTCTTTGTCCTCTCTTCTTTGAAGCTCCCCTCAGTCACCGGGAGCTGTTCGCATCCGACCGGTACCGGCCTTGGATCGGTGCTCTTTGGACCTTTTATCACATCGGTACTGGCATTGATCGTCCTTGTATACCAGGCGCTCTTTCTCGCCCATGGCGGGTTCTCGACACTCGGTGCAAACCTCTTCTCAATGGGCATCGCAGGGCCTGTTGTGGCATATGCGATCTTTGTTGCAGGAAAGAAGGCGGGCATCAATGAGATCGTAACCATCTTCTTTGCGGCGGCATTTGCCAATATCATCACCTATGTCGTCACCTCGCTCCAGCTTGCACTGGCATTCCCCGCTGAAGTGGGTGGTATCATGGCATCTTTTGTTGCCTTTGGTGCAATATTTGCGATCACGCAGATTCCTCTTGCGATCATTGAGGGTCTTGTCATTGCCCTCGTCTTCAAGTACATTGTGCAGCTGAAGCCTGAGATCCTGATCAAGATTGGGGTCATTACGCAGGAACGTGCCGAGCGCCTCAGGGAGGGATGGGCATGAAGTATACACTCGAGATAATTGTGGCTGTTGTTATAATCGCCTTTGCTGCAATCTTCCTTGTCCAGAACGCTGCCATCCAGGCAGAGCTCGGGGACGATGAAGAGGCATGGGGTGGTGCAGATGGGTCAGCTGCCGACTTAATCGAAGAGCAGGGATACGAACCCTGGTCAAATCCGGTCTGGGAGCCGCCAAGCGGTGAGATCGAATCGCTCCTCTTTGCCCTTCAGGCAGCCATAGGAGCATTTGTCATCGGGTATGTCTTCGGACTCTGGCGTGGAGCAAAGAACACATCCTCGTAGTTAATACAACCATAAATCAAGGAATAAGAGAGAACAGTGCAGTCAATCGATCACCATTTCCTGGATGATTATGCCTGCAGGAATGCACTCCGGGGTATTGATACCCGGATCAAGCTCATTCTCGGGCTCGGGGGCATCCTGATTGCGATATCAGCAGATACGCCCTATGCCCCTCTTTTTATTGCAATTATTCTCTCAATAGTCACCGTCTTTATCGCACAGATACCGGCACGCCTCTATCTCGCACTTCTGTTCATCCCGGCATCATTTGCCCTGATGAGTGTGGTTGTGATCCTCTTTGTAACAGGCGGCGGCGTTCCCATAGTCACCATACCGCTCCCCTGGCTTACCCTGACCGCAACCGATGCAGCAGCACTCCATGCCCTTCTCATTCTTTCACGTGCAATCGGCGGCACTTGCGGGCTTCTTTTCATTGCATTGACAACGCCGGTGATCGAGCTCTTCAGCATACTCCGATCCCTCAGGCTTCCTGATGAGTTCATTGATCTCGCAATGCTCCTCTATCGTTCGATCTTTGTCATCATCGGGGAGGCTGTTGCCATCTATAACGCACAGGTGATGAGAAACGGGTATTCCTCTTTCAGGAAAGGGATCATCGCGATCTCAATGCTTGCCTCCTCTCTCTTCATCAGGGCATGGGATCGGGGTGAGGAGCTGATGACTGCAATGGATCTCCGCTGTTATGATGGAAAGTTTGAGATACTCGAACCCACAACCGCCCCGACTATCTACCAGTTTTTCCCGGTTCTTCTCTTCCTTTCAATAGCAGGAATCCTCGCTTTCCTCCCCCTGCCGTTCCCCCCGTTATGAGATGATACCATGCCAGTACCCGCAATCGAATTCAAGGATCTCAACTTCGCCTATACAGGCCACCCGGACTCACTGAAAGCAGTCAGCTTTTCCCTGAAGAAAGGGAGCCGGACTGCACTTGTCGGCCCGAATGGTGCCGGGAAAACCACCCTCCTCCTGATGTGCAACGGCACCCTCAGGCCGACATCTGGCGAAGTGCTTGTCGGCGGAGAGCCGATTAAATATGCATCACGGCAGCTTCGCGAGGTACGCCGAAAGGTGGGCATGGTCTTCCAGAATTCAGACTCTCAGCTCTTTGCCCCGACCCTGTACCAGGATGTGGCTTTTGGGCCCCTGAACCTGGGTTGGGGTGAGGATGAGATCCGGCAGGCGGTCTCGGATGCCCTCTTTGCAGTCGGGCTCACCGGATATGAACGACGGCCCCCGCATCATCTCTCCGGCGGCGAGAAGAAGCGGGCCGCAATCGCCGGAGTGCTTGCGATGAAACCCGAGATCCTGATCTTTGACGAGCCTACAAGCTCGCTTGATCCGGCGGGTGCTGCGGAAATAATGGATCTCCTCGAAGAGATCAACCAGCAGGGGGTGACGATCCTCCTCTCGACCCATGATGTGGAGCTCGCCTATTCCTGGGCAGATGATGTGGTGCTGATTGAAGGGGGTGAGATCCTCACTCATGCAAAACCCTGCTCGGTCTTCTGCGATGCGGACCTGATGCGGCGGGCACACCTGACACAGCCCGCTGTTCTCTCGCTCCACCACCACCTTGCCTGCCGTGGCATCATGAAGGATCGCGATCCCCCGGCCGGGCTCCTTGAGATGGCACAGCGGATCGAGGAGATGGCAGCCACCACAGCCACACACCATCCACCGGCACCGATTTACCTGATTGATTGCGCATCCGGGTTGGATGGTACCCTCCGCCTGCTCATGGAGACGGTCTCTTCGCTTCGGATCGGAGTGATGGGGACAACTGCTAAACGGCAGCTCGCGGAAGCGGGGATTGTAGCAGATTTCACCTATGGCGTCATCGATGCCTCGATCCTCCATGCACTCAGGCAGGAGACGGTTGTAATCGTGACCAGCGGAGGGATGATCGATCGTGTCAGGAAAAGGATAGCGGAATTTTGTGAAGAGAGCAGAATCCCTCTCTCACTCCGTCCGGTTGGGCAAAACGATACAGCAGAAGAGTGTTGAATCCGGAACCGGCGGATTATCCGGTGTACCGGTGATGATCCGCTCACCCGGCTCCCCAAGGTTCTGGCATATATGGATCAACAGATCCATTCCATGCAGCGCATCTGCTAGTTTGCGAACCGGGAATTTTGGATCGGCGATGATGAATACGGGGCGGCTCCTTCTACAATCGATGGCAGCATCAGTGATCGCCCCTTCATGATCTTTTCCATGGGCATCGATCACCGACACATTGCTCCATGGGATGCCCAGAGCAGCGAATGCCGCCTGAAGGCTTGATATCCCGCAGATGATCTCACCGCCAAGGGTCCCGAGTCCGGCCAGGAGGGGATCGCCTGTCGAGAGGATCACGGCATGATCGGGTAATCCCCTGAGGGCTTTGTAATCGGTGATCACATTGACGGTGCAACCGGTATTGATGTATCGCCGTACCCGCTCGATTGCACGGTTGGAGCCGTAGATCAATCGTGCTTCACTGATTGCAGAGATTGCCTCTTCGGTCAGCATCCCGTCTCCGCATCCAACACCCACTACCTTCATGCGGAATCACCCATGATCTCCCCATCCCGGCTTACAATCACAACCCTTACACCCTTGGGAACACTCTCTTCCAGTATCTCTTTCATCGACGTGATACCTTCTGGTGTGGCGATATACTCCTCCACCGTCTGGTACCCGGTTCCGTCAAGGATATCGGGCCTGAGAAACTTCAGGACAAGACCTGGAAGGCCGCAAAGGATCACATCATCATGTGAAGCTGCAAGCGCCTGCCCAATTTTTGATCCGGCGAGTACCACCTCATGTTCGGGGAATAGCAGGCGGGATATCCGCAGGCCGATCCTGCCGGTTGTGATCACCAGACGATCGGCGGCACGCACCCGCTCTTCCATCGTTGATTCGAGATGATCGTCCCATGGCTCGACAAAGCCGGTTGTGCCGAGGAGGGAGATCCCGCCAACAACCCCGACCTTCGGATTTAAGGTATCTGCCCCTGCCTCCCTGCCGCCAACGACGCTGAGGGTGATGTGCGCACCGGAGAGTCCGATCTCCCGGATTGCTTCAGTGATTGCATTGTGGATACATTCGCGTGCCGGGGGGGAGATCGCAGGCTCGCCCTCGAGATAGCGGGGGGTGTCACGGGCAAACCTCCCGATCCCCTCGCCTGCGCAGACATAAATCCCCTCATCAGGAACGGCAACGGCAAGGAAGAGGAGCCCTGCTGTCCGGTCATCCGGGTAGTCGCCAGGATCCTTCACCGCAGATCCCCCTCCACTCTCACCGGTAGCATCAACCATCACCCGTATTCCACAGGGGAGAAGGAGTTCCACCCCGGATACCGGATGCCTTAGCGAAAGAACAGCTGCCTTTGCTGCCGCTGCCGCCGTTGCCCCGGTGGTGATCCCCCGCCGGAGTATCGCACCGGAGGCTGTCAGGACAGCTCTACCCTCTTCAACAGAGGTGATATCCCCTTTCTCACTGGCACGCCTTATCCACTCGTCTGGATAGGAGAACCCGGTTACCGGATCGATCATAATCTACTTTAACGAGATGGTGATGATCTCATTCATGCTCGCAACCGCAATGGGCGTGCCGCCGCGTGTCCCGAAATTTGATACCGAGGGAACCGGCATTGTCCTGAGGAGCTCCTTTGACTCGGCCGCATTCACAAACCCGACAGGAGTTCCAATCACAAGTGCGGGGACAATTCCCTCTTCGATCATTTTGCAGATGGAGAGGAGGGCAGAGGGGGCATTTCCGATCACAACAATAGAGCCGGATAGTGTCTCCCCGAGTGCACAAAACCCGGCTGATGTCCGGGTGATCTCTTTAGCTGCTGCAATGTCAGCGCCATAATCGAGGGCGCATTCGACAGTGCACGTGTGCCCCCTCTTCAGGATGCCGACCTGAACCATCCTGATATCCGTATAGATCGGGGCTCCATCCCGGATCGCAGCAACACCGGCAGTGATCGGATCATGCTCAAAACGCATTAGATCCGCCATTGTAAAGTCCCCGACAGCAACCGAACACCGCTGGCGGATCCGATCCTCAGGCGTTTTATCACCGATCGCCTCCCTGGCAAGCTGCCTGCTTGTCTTTGCGATCGCATACCCCTCAAGGGTATCTGCGCCGAGATCAATATACGTATTTTCTGTGGTATCCACGCGGGGTGATAATTCCTCTGACATCGTCTCCCACCTTCCATATCCTGCTTTCCAGTCCGCCGATGATCACAATCGAATGCATATCCACAATTGATGTGTCAGCCTTCAGCTCATCAAGTGTCATGATATGCCGCTCTTCACCGGGACGGTATGCATTCTTCACAACAGCAACAGGCGTCTCATCCTCCCTGTGCTTTGAGATGATCGCAAGTGCGGTATCCAGGTTATGCGGCCGCCCCCTGCTCCGGGGATTGTAGATCGCAAGCGGAACGCCCATTGCGGATGCATGGTCAAGCCGCATCCCAATCACTTCCCAGGGTGTGAGGAGGTCAGAGAGCGAGAGGGTCACATAATCGCCTGACAACGGGGAGCCGATACATGATGCTGCGGCAGTTGCTGCAGTAACTCCCGGGATCACCTCGATTGCAACCGTGGAGCCTGTCCTCTCTGCAACTTCGATAACTATCCCGGCCATCCCGTAGACCCCTGCATCCCCGCCCGATACCATCGCGACACGATGCTTCTCAGCGAGATCGAGTGCCAGCTGCGCACGGTTCACCTCTTCGCCCATCGGACTTTTCACGACCTCCTTCCCCTCAATAAGTGGCCGGATCAGGTCGATATAGACATTGTTCCCTATGACATACTCTGCCTTTGCGATCGCTTTTAAGGCTGCCGGGGTAAGTTGCTGGATATTCCCGGGGCCTGTGCTGACGATCGAAAGGAGGCCTGTTTGTTTACCTTCCGATTGCAATGGTCACCCTTCCGTAGATCTTCTTCTTCATAATCAGCTCTCCCTTCTCCGAGCAGGCGATGGCGGCAGGTTCGGCAACCCCGCAAAGACCGATCAGGCCTGCCCGTGATGGAGATGCTGTACCAATACTGTTGATCATATCATCGCCAAGGTAAATGAGTACACCCCCAAGCCGACTGATCCCTTCGGCAAGGCCTTGATCTGGGCGTTTCTTCTCGGTTGTTGCAAATGCTCCCACCTCATCTGCCCGGATTCCGGCTTCCCTGAGTGCGGATGTGACCGCATCAACCACTTCTTCAGGCGTAATCCCAAGTCGTGCTCCTATTCCAATCGTATAGGGTTTTGACCGGATCAGGACCGAGACCCCCGGCCCCGCCACCACGATGCCGGGCTTTGGTATCTCGTAGACCGGCACATCGCCATCAAGGAATGCGGCATTCACTCTCCGGGTCGAGGGGCGATTGATCACCCTGCACTCAACAGCCTGGGCATATCCCTCGACAGACGGACGTCCATGCACCTCAGTTGCGGTGGAGATAACCGGAATGATCCCGATCTCTCCAAGGCGGGAGGCGAGATCATTTGCGCCATGGTGGCCGCCGAGGATCGGGATTCCATACTTCCCATCCGGGGTCACGACGACGATCCCCGGATCATGCCATTTGTCAGTGAGCAGCGGGGCTATGGATCGGATAACAATTCCGGCTGACATCACCGCAATGATCCCCTTATAATCCGCAAATGCTGTTTTGAAGATTCCCTCCTCATAGGGGAGAATATCGGCATCAATCGCCTCTGCTATCTTTTCTCCGAGCTGGGAAAAACGTGGCAGGGCGATGATGCAATATTTCATGAATAGAGATGGGAATGGATAAATCCACTTTCGGTTCCAAGGACTGCTCTGCCGATTACTATCAAAGCAGTCTTTGTTATACCGGCTTCTTCTACCTTGTCTGCGATATCGGCGACTGTTCCTTTGACGATCTTCTGATCATCCCAGGTGGCATGGTATACAACGGCAACAGGGGTATCCTGCGGACATTCCACCCGTGCCATAATATCCCTCAGCTTCTCAGTCCCAAGGAAGATAACAAGCGTCTCGCCGGTGCGTGAGAATTCCGCGATCCGGTCGTCTTCGAGCGTTTCACCCGCCGGACGGGTGATGATGACGCTCTCCGAAACGCCCCTCAGAGTGAGCTGGGTGTTAAGTGCAGCAGCTGCCCCAAAGAGGGATGAGACGCCAGGTATGATCTCTGCACTGATCCCCTCCTTCTCCAGGATTGCAATCTGTTCAACAATGGCTCCATAGAGTGCAGGATCTCCTGAATGGAGCCTTACAACGAGTTTTTTATCCCGGATTCCATCCCTGACAGCTCCGCAGATCTCTTCCAGGTTCATCTTTGACGAATCAAGTTTTATGGCTGCTTTCGATGCAGAAACAAGCTCAGGGTTCACAAGAGATCCTGCATAGATCAGGATATCTGCTTTCTTCAGGAGATCCATCCCCTTCACCGTGATCAGGCCGGGATCTCCGCATCCAGCACCGACAATATAAAACTCTCTCATGGTCTCCTCGCATAGAGTATACTGAAATAATTGGATTTTTCAGGCAATTCATCACCGGAATAGATCGTCATATCATCCATGTACATCCGCTCCACAAGGATAAACTCAGAATAGCCCTCTCTCTTCAGGTCGTCTGCCGTCTGTCTGGGCCGCCGTACTTTTAGCGTGATCCGTACATCCTGTTCAGATCCGTCGGAGACAGAAAAACTCTTCTGGATTGGAACACCCGCCACCGAAGGAAGTGCCGTGATCGAGCTGATCCCCGGCACCGTGCTGCATTCAATCTCCGGATGATCGCGTTTTAGGATAGCCGTCAGCCGGGAAAAGGTGGAGAAGAAGTTCGGATCCCCGATGATCCCAAAGACTGCGGTCCCCATAAGGGCATGTGGCGCGATCTTCTGTGCATTCTCTTCCATACATGACTCGATATAGGACTCATCAGCAGTCATTGGGAAATCAAGCGTGATAGCATCATTTCGGTATGCAGAGACAAGGTTGTATGCCATCTCACCCGGGACAAAGACCGAGTCAGCCTCCCTGAGGAGCCGGGCTGCCCTGAGGGTGATGAGTTCGGGATCTCCAGGTCCGAGCCCGACTGCAATCAGTATGATACACACCTCCCGACGATGATATAGATCGGATTTTCCGGCTTGAACATCGTTTTTCCGGCGAGATCATGGGATCGCGAGACCTGAAGATGGATGGCTTCAGCGAAGATCCCAAGTGCCCGCATGGTGTTGATCGCAGATGTTGCGGTCTCGATGAGAACCGCGTTTACCACAATCGTCCGTACCCTCTTCTCTGCTAACAGCAGGAGGATCCGGGGAAGCCCTTTTGAGCCCCCGACAAACGCCAGATCAATCCTCTCAGACTCCTGAAGGAAACTGCATGCGTCGTCCTCGATTAGAGTGATGTTTGTCAATCCGGATTTGGCAATTGTATCTTCAGCAACCGTTATCGCCTCAGGACGGATGTCTATTGCATATACTCTCTGTGCGGTCCGTGCAATGGCAATACTGACTGTTCCGGTTCCGCACCCGATATCGGCAACTGTGTCACCCGGGCGGATTCCGAGCTTGTCAACCGCAACGGCACATATTTCGGGCTGGGTTGGTCCCCCCTTTAGTTCACTTGTCGTCATGGATCTCGCGAAATCAGGCAGCGGTATCTGCCTGTTGGTTCTGAAGTATTGGCTCGAAATCTTAATAGTTATTGGTATCTCTATTGAATGCAGAACGTCTGCTTCGTCTTTACTCAATTCACACCTGATGAATCAATATAATTAAACGTATCCCCGTCCCATTACATTGTCAATGCTCAATATACGACGGGATATCTGTGGCTATTGCGGGGCGTGTGTCTCGGTTTGTCCGGAAGGTGCCCTTGAGCTGGTCGACGCATATCTTACGGTAGATCACACCTGTATTAATTGTGGTATCTGTGAGAAAGTCTGTCCGCTCGGTGCTCTGGAGGTTGTCAAGGAATGAAGCGGCAGTATGATATGCTGGTCATCGGAGGCGGTCCGGGAGGAGCGCTAGCGGCAAAGACTGTGGCAGAGAAAGGATTGTCTGTCTGTCTTGTCGAGAAGCGGCCAGCAATAGGCACTCCCGTTCGTTGCGCCGAAGGTATCGGCAAGGAGCTCTTAACCGATTTCCTCCCTCCTGATCCGAAGTGGATCGCCACTGAAATTGAACGGGCGGAGCTTGTTGCTCCCGATGACTTCTCGATGCTCCTTGAGCCGAAGATGGCAGGAAGCGAGGTGGGTTATGTCCTTGACAGGAAGGTCTTTGATCGCGAGCTTGTCTGGAAGGCTGCCGAAGCAGGTGCTGAGACCTATGTGAAGGCCCGTGCAACTGCACCAATCATGAAAAATGGTGCGGTTGCCGGTGCAGTCATCGAACAGCATGGACAGACCTACGAAGTGGATGCAAAAGTCACAATCGCCGCTGATGGCATTGAGTCGAAGTTTTCAAAGTGGGCTGGGATCGACACTACCGTCCCGCTTCGTGAGATCGAGACCTGTGCCCAGTACCTGATGACCGGCATTGATATTGATCCACAGATGACCTCGTTCTTCCTTGGCAACGAGGTTGCACCTGCCGGATATGTCTGGATCTTCCCAAAAGGTGAAGGCCTTGCAAATGTTGGTATCGGGATTGGTGGAGGTAAGAGCGGTGCAGGACACAGGGCAAAGGATTTCCTGGATCGCTTCGTCAAAAGGAAGTTCCCTCAAGGCAGGATTATCGAGCTGATCGTTGGCGGTGTTTCGGTCTGCAAGCCTCTCTCCTGCACGGTTGCAGACAACATGCTGATCGTTGGCGATGCAGCACGCTTATCTGATCCCATCACAGGCGGCGGGATTTATAATGCGATGTATACCGGACGGCTTGCCGCAGAGACCGCTGTCACTGCACTTGAAATGGGTGACACATCGAAAGCCGCACTGATGCCCTATGACGCAGAATGGCGTGTCTCGAAGATGGGGAAGGCACTTGAACGGAACTATGCCGTAAAAGAGGTCTTTGTCAAATTATCAGATGAGAAGCTGAATGCAATTGTTCATTCGATAGCAAAAATTGATCTTGATGAGTTCAGCACATTGACACTGATTACTGAGCTGATCAAGGCAAACCCGTCCCTTCTGCTCGAGCTAAAACACCTCAGATCATTCCTCTGAGGATTTTTTCTTCCCGGTATAAACCGGGATTATATTTTTGTAAACTGCTGGTTTAGGTAGCGAAGATTCGTTATCTCAGATTTCTTCTTTGAGAAGACGGTAATCACATCTTCAGGCCTGATCACAACATCCCCACGGGGGATGATCAGATCTCCTGCCCTGTGAATGGCGACAATCACAAAATCCTTCACCTCAAGCTCACTGATCTTTTTATTGACACCACGGGAATCGGCCTCTACTGTGATCTCAAAGATCCCACCTCCCGGAATCGAGGCAAGCGCCTGGGTATTTGGATTTTCTGCCCATGTATAGAGCGAACGTGCCACAATCTCATCGGGATTCTCACTTATACGGACTCCTACCTCTGAAAAAAGCTCGGAATGCTCCTTATGGTTTACAATCGAGACGACATTCGGGACAGAATACCTTTTGGCTAGCCAGCAGGTCATAAGATTTGCTGCATCATCACTGGTGGTTGCAACAAGTGCGTCTGCATGATCGATCCCTGCATCTTCAAGGATGGATTTGTCGGTGGCGTTTCCGGTAATTGCAAGGAGATCATAGGATTCAAGCATGGAAGCACACCGTTCTTCCTCCTTGTCGATGATCACGACGCTATCGCCATTCTCAGCGGCGGTAGCAGCGAGACTTCTCCCGATACCACCAAGGCCGATCACGATGATGTACATATACGGTTTTACATGTGCACGTGTTGAAATACCTTGCGGAGTGATCTCTATATATGATCTGCGGGGTGGATGAAGCAGGGAAAGGTGCAGTTCTTGGACCCATGGTCGTCGCTACCGCAGGTATTACTGATCCGGGTCTGCTCGATTCTCTCGGTGTCAGGGACTCTAAAAAGCTCACTCCACGGAAGCGGGAGGAGATCTACTCCGTGTTAATCGAAGACTGCGCCCATCATGTGGTATATATCTCCCCAGAAGAGATTGATTCGGTTCTTTCCCTCATATCTATGAATATGGTCGTGGCACAAGCTCATGCCGCATGTGTGGAGGCACTTCATCCAATAACTGCCTACCTTGATGCATGTGATGTTAATGCCGCCCGGTATGCCAGGACGATTGGGGCCCTCCTTTTACATCCCTGTGAGATAATCGCTGAACACCGGGCAGACAGCACCTACCCGATTGTCGCTGCTGCCAGCATCATTGCAAAGGTTGAAAGGGATCGTGCGATTGCCGATCTTGCTTCAGAGTATGGCGATATCGGAAGCGGCTATCCCTCTGATACAAAGACAATCCGGTTTCTCAGGCAGTATATATTGGAGCAGGGCATATCGCCGCCATGTGCACGGAAGAGCTGGAAGACGGTATCTACCCTCCTATCGGAACTAAAGCAGACGTCACTCTCTGACTTTTAAAAACAGTGAACGGTTTTATGAAGGTGCGGCGCGAACAGTAGTACACTCATGGACTGGCTTTTTCCTGTCGTTGTTGCCATAGCAGTATATGCCATATTTGCATTTGTTATCTGGCGAAACGGGTTATTTCCTGAAAATATCTCGTTTTATGGGCCTATTATGATGATCAGGACGGAAAAAGTCCGTTTTTTTGATCGTTTCACTCCATTCAGGGCATTCTTCAGGGTATATGGCACTATCGGGGTGCTGATGGTAGTCTTCATCTCAGCTCTGATGATGTACCTTCTTGTGAAGACGACCGAGATCACGTTGTTAACACGCCCCGAGCCGACCGATTTTCAGAAGCCTCAGAACCTCCTCCTTATCCCTGGCGTCAATGAGTTTATTCCTTCATCATTTGCGGTCTGGACAGCCCTTGTGCTCACGATTGCAATCCACGAGTTCGGCCATGGGATCCTCTGCCGGATTGAGGGAATTGCAGTAAAGAGCACCGGTGTTCTGCTTGCGGTTATCCCAATCGGTGCTTTTGTTGAACCTGATGAGGAGGATCTTGATAAGACACATGGAATGCCGAAGATGCGGATGTTTGGGGCGGGCATTACCAATAACCTCACCATCGGAATTGCCTGTTTTATAGCTCTGGTTCTCCTCCTTGGGATGGTTGCCCCCTCTCCTGCACCGGTCATCACCGGCGTCTATCAGGACTATCCTGCATATGATGCGGATCTCGTATTTCCATCCGTAATCACGATGATAAATGGTGAGCCGGTGGCTAGCCGTGAGGAGGTGACTGCCCTCCTCTCCGGGACCAGACCGGGCGATTCCCTGGTACTTACCGTCGATAAAGACGGAACCCTGGTGGATCGCACTCTTATCCTTTCGGAATGGCCTGATGAGCTTGGCACTGAAATGACATCGGGATTCATGGGGGTCATGTACTATGACAGCGAACGGGTTGTCTCAGTCTTTCACAACCTCGCATCTCCTGAAGGGATGCTCTATCTCCTGATTGCCCCCTTAAATATTGTTCCCGGAGCAGATTTCCTCAGGGTGATACCCTATGACTCTGTAGAGAACACCTACCTTCATGTGCCCTTTGATGGTTTCTGGCCCTTAATCCACCTCCTCTTCTGGGTCGGATGGATCAATATCATGGTCGGGATCTTCAATGCCCTGCCGATGCTCCCGCTCGATGGCGGCCATATTCTCAGGGAAGGGTTAAACAGGGTTCTTGAAAAGTATGGATTCGGAGGATATGTAGATCGGATTGTCGTCTCGGTTTCATGGGCGGTGCTTTTCATGTTAATGGCACCGATCCTCCTCCCATACCTCTTCCACCTGTGATGAGTATCGTTTCCTCACTACAGGGAGATAAGGTATTGTGAGTTTTTAGCTGATAGGAACTGATCTATCTTTCTTTCCTCACCATAGGAATCGCATTACACCCTTCCATCTCCCCAAAACAGAAGATGAATCGATCACGAATTGTCTGTGGCATTCCTCTCTCCGGAATCCTCTCAAATCCAAGGGAGGTATAGAACGCGATCAGGGGAAGGGTGGAATGGATGTATATCGTCTCATTTCCACAGGCATCAAGGAGTGCCTGCACACTCTTCCGTCCATAACCTCCTCCGCGATACCTCTCGGGCGTGAAGACACAATCCATCTCAAGCCCATCCAAATGGCGGGTACAGCGGGACGTAGCAACCAGGTCATTATCTAAAAATACTCCAAATATACGTTCTTTTGATGAATCGGCTCTTTGGCCGCGATATTCCTGCCAGATTTTTTCTGCAAGATAAAATTCGTCTTTGGTGAGTTCCCTGATCATCTCTGCCATATTGAGTACTCCATGAGTCGTAATGTTGGATTAATCAGCTGATAGAATTGTCGATTAGCTAAAAAGAGGATAAAACAGCATTTATGATCCTATATCTGGGCAAATAGGATGAAAATGATGGGTGTTCCCATGCATTTTATTTATGTAAGAGAAGGCAGCAGTAATGCTGCCACCTCCTTCTTAATCGATCTTGTCTTTTCCGATCATCTTGATATCGGACGTATCAATATCAGCTTCGATCGACTTTAAGATCTCTTTTGCAGAGCTGACTACATCTTTTCCTGGCATCTCGCCGAGAATATCTTCAGAGAGTTCCATGAGCTCTTTTGAGTCTTCATCAGGCATATCCTCTGTTGCACCGAGGAACCTGGCGCTCTGTTTGATAAGGCTTGTCAGCTCAAATGGCAGCACAATCTTGGTTGAATCTCCCTCGGCCATCTTCTTCAGGGCTTCAAGTGAGAGGACTGTGATAGCACGCTTGTCAAGGGGGCGTGATCCAAGTGCAAGAATCCGGAGTCCCTGTGCATCACCCTGGGCTACGAGGATCTTACCCTGCCGCTCACCCTCGGCTCTCAGAATCTTGCTCTGCCGTTCACCTTCAGATTCAAGGATCATACTCTGCCGAAGCCCTTCTGCCTTCAGAATTGCTGCCCTCTTCTCTCCATCGGCACGGAGGATCGCAGCACGCCGTTCACGCTCGGCTGAGGTTTGTTCAGTCATCGCCTGCTTGACGGCACCGATCGGATCGACCTCTTTTATTTCGACCCGCTCAACCTTGACACCCCACTGATCGGTCTCACGATCCAGCATATCCCGGAGCTTTGTGTTGATCAGGTCACGGTTGTAGAGCACCTCATCAAGTTCCATATCTCCGATAATGCCTCGCAGACTCGTCTGTGCCAGAGCCACCGTTGCGGATTTATAGGCGGCAACCTCGAAAAATGCTTTTTCGGGATCCATCACCCTGACATAGATGATTGCATCCACATTTGTCGGTGAGTTGTCTTTTGTGATCACTTCCTGTGATGGGACATCGATCACCTGTGTTCTAAGATCCAGCTTGATGACCTCAGTGATGAACGGGACAACCCAGCGGAACCCTGGATTCATCCGTCCGGTATAGGTACCGAGCCGGATTGTGAGCCCCTGCTGGTACGGCTGTACGATGACGACACCACGTGCAAATATGAATACAATAATTAAAATCAGAATGATTGTGACCAGATTATCAATAATTGCCATTTCCTTATACCTCCTCTACAATAACATGTACTCCCTCGGAGCTGACAACGAGGATATTTGTTCCCGGGGATAGGTTTTTTCCCGTTGAGCGTGCGCTCAACTCGACACCGTTGACTACAACCTTCCCTCCCAGATCATCAGATCTCACCTCTTTCATCACCTTGCCTGGCTTACCAACAAGAGAATCCCTGCTCATCGTCGTTGGGAGCTGCTCCGGGGAGAGGCGACGGTACAACAGAACAGAGAGGCTTGCTGCAATGAGTGCCGATGCAACACCAATCAGAATTCCCCATGTACTGCTGAAGACATCGATGCCCATGAGGAACATGACTCCAAGGACGATCATCGTAGTCCCGGGAACCGCTGCAAAGAACCCTGGATTCATCGCTTCGAAGAGAAGCAATAATGCACCGATTACGATCAGCGCAAAATACAGGTTAGTCTCAAGCACCATACCAATAGATGGTGGTTTGTGGGGATAAATGCTTCCTGAAAGAATAATTATCTGATGAAACGGGCGATCAGTGCGCCTTTTGGAACGCCGAGCCTCTCTGCAATCGGGTCACATTTTGCAACCAGCAGGTATGCAACCGGGGGAAGTCCGGTGTAATCGGAGAGGGACTCGTAGTTGGCGAGCCCTTTTGATATGATCAGGGTTGCCTGGCGGATTGCGTCTTTGAGATCGGCTGGGATCAGATCGAGGTTGATACCTAACTCTGCCCCGCCGCCGGTTGTGGTCAGGTGATCGGCGACCTCTTCAATTCCGGCATCCCGTGCCTCATCAAGGGTGGCATCATTTAGGATGGGGGCTTCTTTCACGGCAACGGTAACGTGGGCGCCGAGATGCTTCAGCTCCTCGATCAGTATCCGGTCAAAAAGGATCTCTCCTGTATTGTCCATGAGATAGACAACCCTACGCGAATTCTTTGCTATTTCTTCTGAATCATCAATATAGAGCCCTTTCTCAAACTCCCCTTTGAAATAGCCGGTGAAGTCCTGTGCTATCGAATGTCCCATCACGCCATAATCCATTGCGTTTCCGATCACTGCCGCACGAACAGCGGAGGGAAGGTCACTGATGAGCAGCCTGATCTTTGAGGCAACATCCCTTGCTATCCTGGTATCCTGATATTTGAGTGTGCGGTATGGATCAACTGCTCCCACTGTCCTGTAACAGCAGCGGTGGACAGCACTGGCGATGACCGGAGCCGGAACACTGTCCATGAAGAGGGAGTTGAGCAGCTCACTGGAAGTACTGACTGCTTCTTCGATTTTTGCCCCATCCTCTGTACAGAGTTCCGCTTCAAAGCGGACACGTGAGAGGAGACAATCGCGGCATGTATCGGTGATTCTCATCGTGATCGACCTATGAAATATGGTTCGCAGTTTTTCAGAAAGAGTTGAATGGGGCCACTGCGATTTGAACGCAGGTCAGAAGACCCCCAGTCTCCTAGGATGGCCAGGCTACCCTATGGCCCCGTGCTAACACTATTTGCAAGTATTACATATGTAGTTTCCTTTTTAAGACTGAAAATTTGGCACAGTTCCTTAAACGATATGAGTGCTGGCTTTCAGGAATGAGGGGGGTAAATGTGTATCTGATGAAGAAAAGCAAAAAGGTATTTATGTATAGGGTTGAATTGTCTTCTATTGCTCTCTATCTCTGGCAAGCACATGATTGGTGTACCCCTTCTTCCAGTCTGCCGGATGAATTGCCAGGGTTAGTACAATTATTAACCGGAGAATACAACAGATGTCATCAGCAGGTCCACTCAAGCAGATGATTCGTCAGTTTATCGACGAAATCCGATCAGTCTCAGGTGTGAGCGAATGTGCCCTCGTCTCAACCGATGGAATTCTCGTCGGTAAAAGTTTTGAAGACTCTCTTTCAGCCCAGTCTTTCGGGGCGATGTGCGCCACAATGATTGCATCATCCGAGGCTGCTGCCTCTGTTGTCAATATCGAATCTCCATCATGGGTTGTGGTGAAAAGCCCAAAGAAAGCAATAATACTCGTGAATGCAGGTGAGAGGCTTCTTATCGCTGTAATTGCGGATGAGGGGGCCAACCCGGAGGAGATCTGTATCCGCCTCCAGGAGATTGGGGCGCGGATTGGAGGAGCCCTCTGATGACTGCGAAAGTGCTTGTGATAGACGACAATCCGGGCATTGTAGAGGTATTTGTCACCATGCTCAAACGTGGCGGCTACACGACATATTCTGCATCAAGTGGAGATGAAGGTTTAAACCTCCTCCAGGAAGTCTCACCTGATCTGATCCTCCTCGATATCATGATGGAGCCGATGGATGGCTGGGAGACTCTTGAAAATATCAAGCTGAACCCGGCAACCCGTGAGATACCTGTCATGATGCTGACTGCAAAACAGCTCACCCCTGATGAGGCACAGGAATATGGGATGTATATAGAGGATTATATCATCAAGCCGATCACACATACGGAACTCTATGAATCCATCGAGCATGTACTGAAGAGGAGGCAGGCAATTGAAGATGCAGTGCGGCTTGCCGGGGAGCGGGGGGTCAACTCGGTTCTGGTCTCAGAGTATGCGCGTCTCATCAAGAGTGTGGATGTGAATAAGCGGCTTATCAGGATACTGGAGAATACATATTCCCTTAAGGATCGCCGCACCGGGAGCGTTGAGAAGATAGAAAATGCGATCAACAGCATGAAGAAAGGACTATCAATCCAGGAGTCCCGACTCGAACAATTACGGGCTCAGATTGGTATCTGAGTCTCCTGAAAATGTATGGTTATTCCTTTTTCAATCACCTTATTTCTCCCTGATTTGGATAATTTTCACTTTTTCCAACAACATATATCGCCGCTGTAAGAACTGCAATGATCCCGATGATCCAGATTACTTCGGCAATCTGTATATCGTCGACACTGAGAATCAGCACTTTCCTTACCATTGCTGTTAAGCCTGCTATCAGGATCGGCCGGACAAGGATCCGGTTTGTCCTGAAATATCCGGTGACTGTCTCCAGAACCTCGACAACGATGATTGTCAGGAGGAGGACATGGAGAACCTCAAGGATGCCTGAAACAAGGTGTGGATGTGAAAAGAGTCCAATGATGAGATAAACGGCGTCAAAGAAGGTCAGAAAGGCGATGACTATCAGGAGAATGGCTATGAGTGCGTAGATCACAAGTGTGCACCGCGTAATAATCTCCATGACATTCTTCATCATGGGGCTGAGATGATCGTTCTGTCCCAATTGCCTTTCCTCCGTTTTCAAAACCAAAGTTATGTATCACTTGAGAAGCAATAAGGTGTGCGGATGTATTTCGCAGGGATTTGGGTAGTTCATGAGGATAATCTCTCTATTGTATCGCGGACCTAAAAATAACCGACAATTGAGATGTCTAAATGAAAACTTATTTAAGCTATTCTGACTTTTTAATAATGCTAGGTTTCGTTGACCGGTGGGTCCGTAGCTCAGTTAGGTAGAGCGCCTGGCTTTTAACCAGGTGGCCGGGGGTTCAAATCCCCTCGGGCCCGTTACCACGGTCAAAGCTGTGGCTTTTAAGCGATGAGATCTCTGAACATCATCCTATCCAACACTATTAAAGGGGCAATTATTGATGGGCACCAGGTTAAATGTTCTGATGCATGATATGGTGCCAAAGCATCAGATCATGGATATTGAAGAAGTACAAACTCTCCTGACAGATTATCATCTGACGATGGAGCAATTATTAAAAATATATCACGACGACCCAATTGTTAAATCTATTGATGCAGTACCCGGGAACGTTGTGCGCATCACCCGGAAGAGCCATACAGCGGGTGAGGCTGAAGCGTATCGCCTCGTCGTGAGAAGACCCAAGAAATAATCGGAGATGGTACATCTGATTGAAAGAAGCGTATTATCGCAGGCATATTTTTCCAAAGATCATGTTGCACGCCACCAGTTCGAATCATATAACAACTTCTTAGAGTATAACCTTCAGACAGTCGTCGATGAACAGCGTGTGATTGAGACTGATATCGAACACCGGGGCAAAAATAACGAGGCGGTCTGGGTTGAACTCGGTAAGATCCGGGTTGAAAAACCTATCGTCCGTGAGGCGGACGGATCCCAGAGCGAACTCTACCCGACCGAGGCGCGGCTTCGGAACCTCAATTATGCAGCACCCATGATCCTGGAGATGACACTCTGCCAGGGTGAAGAACGGTATGATCCAATTGAGACGACAATCGGGCAGCTGCCGGTGATGATCGGATCCAAAGCCTGTAACCTGCATGGCCTCTCTGATGACGAGCGGGTCGAGCGCGGTGAGGATCGCCTTGATTCCGGAGGATACTTCATTGTAAACGGCACAGAACGTGTGCTGATGTCTCTTGAAGATCTTGCTTCCAATAAGATCATGACGGAGTACACCGAGCGATACAATGAGCAAATCCATGTATCGAAGGTATTTTCGCAGTACCGGGGTTATCGGGCTCTTGTTGTCGTTGAGAAGAATAAGAAGAATCTCCTGGATGTTTCCTTCCCTTCAGTTGCAGGACATCTGCGTTTTGCCGATCTAATGCGATCACTTGGCCTTGAGACAGATTCCGATGTCGTCATGGCAGTCTCCCATGATGAGGATATCCTCACTTATATGATGCAGAATCTGGAGGCAGCAGAATGTAGTTCCGTTGAGGAAGGCGTCATGTATGTCGGCAAGAAACTTGCCCCGAACCAGACGAAGGAGTACCAGAAGAAACGTGCTGAATTTGTTCTGGACAACTACCTGCTTCCTCACTTAAACTATCTCATCTCGCCATCAGTGAAAGAGGGTGACGATGGATATGAAGAGATGCTGATTAATGTCAGGCTTGCCAAAGCCCACTTCCTTGGCCGTATGGCAGAAGCCTGCTTCCATCTTGCCCTGAAAAAGAGAAAGACCGATGATAAGGATCACTATTCCAACAAGCGGCTCAAACTTGCAGGAGATCTGATGGAGGATCTCTTCCGTATCTCACTGAACCGGCTGACCCGTGATGTGAAATACCAGCTCGAACGTGCCAGTATGCGACACCGTGATCTCTCCATTCAGACGGCGGTCAGGGCAGATGTCCTGACAGAGCGGCTTCTCCATCCTCTTGCAACAGGAAACTGGGTCGGTGGACGAACAGGTGTCTCACAGCTTCTGGACAGGGTCGATCACATGTCGGTTATCTCCCATCTACGCCGTGTTATCTCTCCGCTCTCAAGATCTCAGCCGCATTTCGAGGCACGTGATCTGCACCCGACACAGTGGGGCCGAATATGTCCTTCAGAAACTCCGGAAGGTCCAAATTGTGGTCTTGTCAAGAACTTTGCCCAGCTTGTTGAGGTGAGCAAGGGTGTACATGATGAAGAGGAGATAAAAAATGTGCTCTTCAGCATCGGTGTTGAACCAATCGGTGGTGAACTACGATGATGTCAAAAGCACGAATCTTTGTTGATGGGGCACTCATCGGCGTTATTGACGACGGACAGGCGCTTGCGAATAGAATCCGCCAGCTCCGAAGGCGTGGAGAGCTCTCATCAGAGATAAATGTCTCATTTAAGGAATACAGCAATGAGATCGTGATCAATACCGATCGCGGCCGTGCCAGACGCCCTCTCATTGTCCTCGATCAGGGTGCCACGATCATCACCGACGATGATATCGAAAAGATCCGGCTCGGTGAATATACTTTTGATGATATGGTTTCACAGGGTAAGATCGAGTACGTGGATGCCGAAGAGGAAGATGATCTCTTCATAGCCGTTAACCAGACTGGCATTACCGTTGACCATACCCACATGGAGATTGATCCCCAGCTGATCCTCGGGATTGGATCAGCCC
Source organism: Methanocalculus taiwanensis (assembly GCF_024372745.1). Taxonomy (GTDB): domain Archaea; phylum Halobacteriota; class Methanomicrobia; order Methanomicrobiales; family Methanocorpusculaceae; genus Methanocalculus; species Methanocalculus taiwanensis. The sequence goes on along the minus strand of NZ_VOTZ01000020.1, from coordinate 19,134 downwards.
ACGTTCCATTCCCCGAACATAATGCATCACCGCGTGTAACTATGGGTGCCGGAATGGTCAAACAGGCACTTGGGTTTGCCCAGGCAAATATGAAGCTCAGGCCTGATACCCGGGGCCATATGCTCCACTATGGACAGCGACCGCTTGTGAAGACGCAGGCAGCGGAACTGATCGGATCAGAAGAGCGGCCACAGGGGTATAACCTTGTTGTTGCCATCCTCAGTTACGAGGGCTATAATATCGAAGATGCGCTCATCTTCAATAAGGCCTCGATCGACCGTGGTGTCGGACGCTCCCACTTTTTCAGGACATATGAGGGTGAGGAACGGAGGTATCCCGGCGGACAGATTGACAGGATCGAGATCCCCGATGAGGAAGTCTCCGGCTCTCATGGCGAGGACGCATACAGGAACCTTGATTCCGATGGTATCATCAGCCCTGAGACGATCGTCAATGAGAAATCTGTTCTGATTGGAAAGACCTCGCCTCCGAGGTTCCTTGAGGAGCCGACTGCTGAACTGATTGCTGTTGAGAAGCGGAGGGATACATCTGTTACGATGCGGAGCAACGAGCATGGCATCGTCGATACCGTCATCCTGACCGAGGGTGAGAATTCTTCCCGGCTGGTTAAGGTCCGGACCCGTGATCTCAGGGTACCGGAAATCGGGGACAAATTCGCATCAAGACACGGACAGAAAGGTATAATCGGGCTTATCGCTCCCCAGGAGAATCTGCCGTTTACCGCCGAGGGGATCTCACCCGATCTCGTCATCAATCCCCATGCCATCCCATCACGTATGACGATTGGCCATATGATTGAGATGATCGGCGGCAAGGTTGGCAGTCTCCAGGGGCGGCGGATCGACGCCACACCATTTCGTGGCGAGAAAGAATTTGCCCTGAGAAAAGAGCTTCAGGATCTTGGCTTCTCTCACACGGGAAGAGAAGTTATGTATGATGGCATCACCGGCAGGCCGTTTGGCGCTGATATCTACGTTGGCGTCATCTACTACCAGAAGCTCTACCACATGGTCTCGACAAAGATGCATGCCCGTTCAAGAGGCCCTGTTCAGGTGCTGACACGCCAGCCAACCGAAGGTCGTGCCCGTGAAGGAGGTCTTCGGTTTGGTGAGATGGAGCGTGATGTGATGATCGGGCATGGCGCTGCGATGGCACTGAAGGAACGTCTGCTTGATGAATCCGATGCCGTGAAGGAGTGGGTATGTGCACAGTGCGGTATGGTTGCCATGTATGACGCAAAACGCAAGGTAACCTCATGCCTTGCCTGTGGAGCCGAGACTGACATCTACGAGGTCGAGATGAGTTATGCATTCAAGCTACTCCTGGATGAGATGATCAGCATGGGTATCGCGCCGCGACTGTTGCTTGAGGATATTGTCTGAGGTGATCTGATATGCCAAGCCCAAAACGAATAGGAAAATTAGATTTTGGCCTTCTTTCACCGAAAGATGTCAGAAAAATGAGTGTATGTAAGGTAATCTGGCCCGATACCTATGATGACGACGGTTTCCCCTATACCAAGGGATTAATGGATCCAAGCCTCGGCGTCATCGACCCGGGTCTCCGGTGCAAGACCTGCGGCCAGAAGTCTGGTGACTGCCCTGGCCACTTCGGCCATATCGATCTTGCAAAACCGGTCATCCATGTCGGGTATACGAGGCTGATCAGAAAGCTTCTCAGAGTAACCTGCAGGGCATGCGGCCGACTTCTCCTTGAGCCCCAGGAGATAGATAAGTTCTCTGCACTCGGTGACGATCCCTTCTCGGCCGATGTCGTCTCTGAGAAGGATATCAAGAAGGAACGGGTATGTCCCCACTGTACCGAACAGCAGCTGAAGGTGAACTTTGAAAAACCGACTACCTTCATGGAGGCATGGACCGAAGATGGCAGAAAGACCGAGCATAAGCTGACCCCTGCCGATATCCGTGCTCGCCTTGAGCGGATTCCAGATGAAGATCTCAAGATCCTTGGCATCGATGCGTCCGTTGCGCGACCCGAATGGACAATCCTCACCGTCCTCTCTGTTCCACCGGTTACCATGCGCCCATCGATCATCCTCGAAAACGGCCAGCGTTCAGAGGATGATCTGACCCATAAGCTCGTTGATATCATCAGGATTAACCAGCGGTTCAAAGAGAACCAGGATGCGGGTGCCCCGCAGCTGATCATTGAAGATCTCTGGGAACTGCTCCAGTACCATGTAACTACCTATATGGATAACGAGGTTGCCGGATGCCCGCCTGCACGCCACCGTTCGGGCAGGCCGCTGAAGACCCTCTCACAGAGGCTGAAAGGTAAAGACGGGCGTTTCAGAGGTTCGCTTTCAGGAAAGCGTGTCAATTTCTCAGCCCGTACCGTTATCTCACCGGATCCGAACCTCTCTGTATCTGAGCTTGGCATCCCGCTTGCAATCGCAAACGAAATGTCGGTTCCGATCCGCGTAACAAGGGAAAATATCGAGGAACTTCGCTCAATGATCCTTGTCGGGCCGGAGAGGCCGACACTCCGCGATCCCTGTGGTGCTAACTATGCCATCCGCCCTGATAACAGGAGACTTCGCCTCCATGGAGGCTCCGGTCTTTTAGATAACCGTGAGATGGTTGCTGCGATGATCGAACCCGGCTGGACTGTTGATCGCCAGCTTCGGGATGGTGATATCGTCCTCTTCAACAGGCAGCCATCACTGCACCGGATGAGTATTATGTCCCACCGGATCAAGCTGATGGACGATCGGACATTCCGCTTGAATCCGGCAGTCTGTCCTCCCTATAACGCCGACTTTGATGGGGATGAAATGAACATGCACGTCCCCCAGACCGAGGAGGCACGTGCCGAAGCATCTCTTCTGGCTTCAGTCCAGGAGAATATCCTGTCCCCGCGTTTTGGCGGCCCTATCATCGGCGGTATTCATGACCATATCTCCGGTATCTTCCTTTTGACCCATGAGCTGCGCTGGTTCACCAAGCCGGAAGTCCTATATCTCTTAAAACATGCAAATATCGAGTTCCTTCCAAAACCAGGGAAGATCGAGGATGGCATACCCTACTGGAGCAACAAACAGGTCTTCTCGATGATCCTCCCACGCGGGCTGAATATGGTCTACCGGGCAACATCCTGTACAAACTGCCCTGAATGTAAAAAAGAGCTCTGCGAACGTGATGCATATGTCAGGATCATCGACGGCGACCACATCTCAGGTACCATCGACAAGAAATCTGTTGGTGCATTCGAAGGCGCAATCATGAACCGGATCATACGGACGCATGGCCTGAAGAGGGCTCGCGAATATATCGATGATATGACCAAGCTTTCGATCCGGAGTATCATGTTCATCGGCTTCACCTTCGGAATAGATGATGAAGATCTAAGCCGGACAGAGTATGGCCAGATTCGGGATCTGCTGGATGAAGCCGAACTGGATGTGGAGAAGAGGATCCGGATCTACAAGAACGGCCAGCTCGAACCTATGCCCGGAAGAACAGCTGAAGAGACGCTCGAGATGCAGATCATGCAGGTGCTCGGAAAGGCCAGGGACAGGACAGGAGACATTGCAGGAAGTCACCTTGGTCTTGGAAACTCTGCTGTCGTAATGGCTGTTTCAGGTGCGCGAGGCTCGATGCTGAACCTTACCCAGATGGCTGGTTGTATCGGCCAGCAGTCGGTTCGCGGTGAACGTATTGTTCGTGGATACGAAGGCAGAACTCTCCCTCATTTCAAGAAATACGATCAGGGTGCCGGGGCTCACGGATTTATCCGAAACTCCTATAAGAGCGGTATCTCCCCGACAGAGTTCTTCTTCCATGCAATCGGTGGCCGTGAAGGTCTTGTCGATACGGCGGTGAGGACATCACAGAGCGGTTATCTCCAGAGAAGGCTGATCAACGCGCTTCAGGATCTGAAGGTCGCATATGACGGCACGGTACGGACAACAGGGGGCAGGATCATCCAGTTCAAGTATGGAGAAGATGGGACCGACCCCACAAAGAGCGCATTTGGAGATCCCGTTGATGTCAAGGGAATCGTCGAGAGTGTCCTGAAGGAGGAGGTCTGAGATGAACGAACAGTATATTGAAACAATCGACTCATACACCCTCCCGGAGACGATTCATAAGCTGATCTCAGACTGGCTCGCCCAGCATGAGGTTGATGAAGAGATATTTGACCGAATTCTTCGGAGACTTGTCCGTATCCATGAGGCGGATCTCCCGGTGAAGACTCACGATCAGCTGATCACCCTTATTCTGAAGAAGGAAGAGAAGGGATCGCCAGTTACCGACGATCAGTTTGATGAGATTCTCAAGCGTGTGGTGAACGAATATCAGTCAACCCGGATTGAGCCCTGTGAGGCGGTCGGTATCATCGCTGCACAGTCGATCGGCGAGCCAGGTACTCAGATGACGATGCGTACCTTCCACTATGCGGGTGTTGCTGAGATTAACGTCACCCTTGGTCTGCCGCGTCTTATCGAGATTATGGATGCACGTCGTGAGCCATCAACACCGGCGATGACAATCTACCTGGAAGATGGTTTCCGCGATAACCGGGACAGGGCACGTGAGGTCTCCTGGGATATCGAGGCGTCCCCTCTCCATGAGTTTGGTGATATCACCACCGATATGGAGAATATGCGGGTTATTGTCACCTTAAATAAGGCGGTATGTGATAAGCGGAGGATTAAAGTGAGTGAGATCCTTGAGCGCGCTCCGACAAAGATCCGCGATCGGCGCCATTACCGCGACTTTGAATCTGAGGTGGATGAACAGGCAGGTATACTCAGATTCCTCCCAAAAGACCAGGGAAGCTACCAAAATCTCTTCCAGCTTGTAGAACACGTCAGAAATGTTATTGTTCAGGGCATCGATGATATCCAGCGTGTCGTGGTCAGAAAGGAGTCAGGAGAGTATATCCTATATACTGAAGGATCAAATCTTAAAGACGTATTCGAGGTCGAGGGTGTCGACACCACCCGTACCCGAACGAACAATATCAGCGAAATCTCCCAGGTACTTGGGATCGAGGCTGCACGTGATGCCATCATACATGAGGCAAACAGCACGCTTCGTGAACAGGGTATCGGTGTCGATGTCCGCCATATCATGCTCGTCGCAGATATGATGTGCATGGATGGCGAGGTCAAACAGATCGGCCGCCACGGGATTGCTGGAGAAAAAGAGAGTGTCCTGTCACGTGCAGCATTCGAGGTGACGGTAAATCACCTCCTTGACGCATCGATTGCGCATGAGCATGACGAACTCTGCGGTGTGACAGAGAATGTCATCGTCGGCCAGCCTATCCGGCTTGGTACAGGCGATGTCAGGTTGGTCGTAAAACCAATGCAACCGATCACCAAAACAGGTGAAAACTAATGGATTTCAATACATCTTTACGCAGGGCAATGAAGACCGGAACGGTCATCCTTGGCCGGAACAGCACAGAAGCAAGCATACAGGATGAGACCGCGAAGCTTGTTATCCTGGCAAAGAACTGCCCCGAAGACTTTAAGAAGATCGTCGAAGCACAGGAGAAAGTGGCTGTATATCACTACAATGGCTCAGGCCGTCAGCTCGGCAAAGAGTGTGGAAAGGATTTCATCGTCAGCACACTTGCAGTCATTAATGCCGGTGAATCCGACATTTTAACCATTCAGAGAGCTTGATATGTCGGAAATTACCTTAACAGAAGACTGCATGCGGCTGATCTCTCAGTTTGAGAGCCTGACTGGTGCAGGTGCACGCGACTGTGTCATCGATGACCGGCATGACCGGGTCATATTCATCATCAATCCCGGCGAGATGGGTCTTGCAATCGGGAAGAAGGGTGCCTCTATCAAGAAGGCATCTGAAGCCCTTGACAGGCGGGTTGAGGTAGTCGAGTACTCAGACGACCTCGTCCAGTTCATCAGGAACTGTTTCCTTCCTGCCCAGGTTCTCTCGATAGAATTTGAAGGCGAGGAGGATGGCCAGGTGGCACATGTTGAAGTCCGTGAGGAAGATCGCGGTCTTGCTATAGGCAAAGAAGGTAAGAACATCTTAAAAGCCAAGCAGCTTCTCCGGAGACAGTTTGACATCGCTGATGTTGAACTGATTCAGGAATAATTTTTTTTAGCCCGTCTTGTTTCTCCTACCTGGAGAAGAGATCCAGATTATGACTCATTTAGACCCCGCATCTCCTGTTTTCGTTCTTCTGGATGATAGTGAATGCATGGGGACAGAAGGGTCTCTACTCGAAGAGACGGTTGTTGCGCTCTTTGTGAATGGGCGCCATGCAGATACCACTATCCTCTCTCCCGGCAGTCTTCAGGCGTATGTGGTCGGGTATCTCTTCTCTGAAGAGATCATCAGGTCAACAGATGATATCGAATCGATCAGAATCGAGAAGAACCGGATCAGTGTTCTGACAACAAACCCTTTTCGGATCACCGGACGGAGAAAGACTATCCTTGCCGGATGCGGTGGGAGTACCTCGTATATCGACACATCGTCCCTCCCAAAAATACCTGGGAATAGGTTTGTTTCTCTTTCTGCCATCAGGGATCATATTGCTTCACTCTCTGGTGAGATGGAATCGGCGGCACTTGCAGATCAAAATGGGTTAATCGTATCGTATCGGGATATCGACTGCCGGTGTGCAGTGGATCGGGCGATCGGGCACGGGCTGATGAAGAAGGTGAACTTTTCCGAAACATTTCTTTGCATATCCGGCAGGGTCACCTCAGAGATGATCAGGAGATGCCTCCTTGCCGGGATACCGATCCTGGTCTCAACAGGCAAGGCAACAGATCTTGCAGTCAGGATAGCTGTCGACAGAAACCTCTGCCTCGTATCCCGCATCTCAGATGGAAGAATTGCCTGCTTATCCCATCCCGGGAGGATCAGAGGCTCCTCGTGATCTCCTGGACGGCTGCTGCCAGGAGATCGATCTCTGTTTCAGTGGTATAAAGGGCAAGGCTTGCCCTGACGGTTCCATTGGGGAGCCCGAGGGATTCCATCAGCGGCTGGCAGCAGTGATGCCCCGATCTCACCAGGATGTCATACTCGTGATCGAGTCGCTCAGCAACCTCGTGTGGGTGGAGTCCTTTGATTGAAAAGGAGACAACGCCGATCCGGTAGCTGGAATCAGTGGGTGCGAAAACAGTGACTCCCTCGATTTGTGAGAGGCTTTTGATCAGCTGTGTTGTGAGCCCTTCCTCATAGCAACGTACCTGCTCCATTCCGATTGTATTGAGATAATCGACCGCAACCCCAAGGCCGATCCCACCTGAGATATTCGGGGTGCCGGCTTCATATTTCTGGTATCCCTCAATCGGGACAAACCCATCCCGATGCACCTCTTCGATCATCCCCCCGCCCAGCATCATCGGTTCAATGATAGGTTCCCTCATCCAGAGGACGCCGGTTCCGGTGGGAGCAAGCATCTTATGGCCCGAGAAACAGCAGAAGTCACAGCCGATATCCCCTACATTCACCGGCATGTGGGGGATAGATTGTGCGGCATCGATGAGGAGCAGGGTATTGTATCTCCTGCATATCTTTGCGATCTCCTTCACAGGGGTTACCACCCCGATTGCGTTTGAGGCATGGGTGATTGCAGCAAGACGTGCGCCTTTTTTGATCTCCTCTTCAAGGGATTTGAGATCGAGTGAATAATCGGGTCTGATGCCGATAACAGAGAGTTCGACTCCCTCCTCTGCAAGCGCTCTCCATGGGAGGAGGTTCGAATGGTGTTCGAGGATGGTGGTTATGACTCGATCCCCCGGTTTCCATGAGAGGCCATGGGCAACCATATTAATCGACTCAGTGGTATTCTTCGTGAAGACGGTGGTTCCCTCCTCCCCGCCAATGAACCGGGCGACCTTCTCATGGGCATGCCAGTACCGCTGGGATGCGATCTGTGTGAACCTGTGGATGCCCCTGCCGACATTTGAGCGGTACCGGTGTTCAAATTCAACAACAGCATTTACGACCGGTTCCGGGGAGAGGCTGATTGCCGCTGAGTCGAGGTAGATGCAGTCGTGAATGATCGGAAAGTCCCGCCGTATTGTTTCGGAAAAATGGGCGCTTGTGTTCCTCTCCTGTGATTCATCATTCCTCTTTTCTCTCGTCAGCATCCCTTCCTCCTTCTTCTGAACCTGATTCTCCCTGAGGGTGAAGTCCTTGTTGACCGGGATTTCATATTCGCGGCAGAGCTCACGCATCTTCGGGGGGAGCGCCTTCCATCGCCACAGCCCCATAGTGTGGTATGCATCTGGGAGGCCATGATCCTCTGCCCATCTTATCAGGAAGCGATCCCACCGGTCGGTGAGTTCGGGGTGGAGTGATCTGAGCTGTTCGTATTCACTCTCAAGCATTGCAGGGCAGAGATAACAGCCGATCCGCTCAAGTCCCATATCATAGAGTGGGTTGATTGGTACATTCTGCCACCAGAGATAGAGGAAGACCTCAAAGGCCCGCCAGTTACGGATCGGCGATACATTCAGCTGGAGAGGGTTTGCCGGGTTCTGGCTGGTCTCATCAAGATCAGCGCGGTTCCATGATTCATACCACCGATTCCCCTGGAATGTGACTGAAGGCCCAATCTCAGAGAGGTATGCCCTGAGTGGGTGGAGTTTTAAGAGTTTGCAGCACCAGCGGTGATCTTTTCCCGGTGGTCCCGCCTTTTCGGCTGCAGCGAAGAAGTCTCCGGCTTTTCTGATGATATGCACACCCTGGGATTCGATATACTGAATGGTCTCAGGGAGTTCGATTCCGGTATCGATGAAGAAGGCGGAGTCCACCCCGGCTTTCCTGGCTAGATGAAGGACTGCGGCACTGTCTTTTCCACCTGAAAAGGAGGCATTTGCGGTCGGCCGGTCATTTTTATGTTTTTTGATGATCCGCAGGGCATCCCTCTCCATAAGTTTGAGATGGTACTCGTTCTGTTGGATTGCCTTCTTCCAGTCCGGATTTGGAGGGTTTACCCTGCTCACCTGTACAAGCTCTTTGACCCTGATATGCCCGTCCCGAACAACGCCGGTTCCATATTTTCTCCTGTACCGGACAATGACGGTGCCTTCCCGGACAGATTCCTTCAGGGGGAAGCGCTTCCCGCCGATCCTGACCTTCTTATCCCCGTCGAAATGATCATCGAGATTCACGATGCCGTCTGCTGCATAGTTCAGCAGGTACGAAAGAGATTCAACTGCAATATCCAGTGAGAACTGCCGGGATACCGGGTCGAAGAGAAGCCACCCGAAGCGGCTGCCATTCATGATGATGAGATCAGATCTGTCCCTTCCGCCTGTCTTGTTCAGGAGGATTATGTCAGGGAGGGGCACAGCTCCAAATCGCTCATTGATGAGTCTCTGAATGAGATCACAATCTGCACGAAGGGCGGGCCTCAGGTCATATGGTTCGAGCAAGGGGATCGCCCGTGCCTCTCTCCCACATCCGCATCTCCTCCCGATAAGCGGAATATTGCAGGAATCACACCAGAAGAGTTCCTTTTTGACAGATGGCTCTCGCATTGTTCACTCTATTGGTGCTTTGAGGCGATGAAAGATATGGTGGGGTATAATCAGATCAGCACACGCCGGTCTGCCTGAACGATGCTCCCGCTCGCCTCGGGTGTTTTATCGGAACGGTACTCGGTGAACTGTTTGAGTGATACCGTCAGGTCGCGGGTGAAGGCGAAGTATCCAATCTGGGTGGTCCTGCAGAGGTTCATTGCCATATCCATCAGCCCGCGTGGGTCGGGGCGGCCCTCTCCAAGCCAGATATGGAAGATATTGCCGCCGTCGACGATCGGGAAGAAGACATGCTCTATCTCCATACGCTTTGTCAGGGGAACATCTGCTGATGGTGTGACATGGATACCGTTTGTATAATACACCGGGAGATCGAGCGTCTTCTTTGACCGTTCAAGCAGGTTCTTTGTATCACCTTTGACGATTCGGAGGGCATGGGGGCGGAAGTTCTCGTCAAGCAGATCTGCAACGGCAAACCGCTGCCCGGTCGTCTCAGCCGGGGTGCGTGCAAGTGCAATCGTCATCCCGTGTTTGATCGAGAGTTTCTTAGCATACTGTTCCATCTCGGTCATTGTCCGGACTGCTAACCTGAATGCTTCCTTTGTCTCATGAAGCTGGGATCCGAGATGGTGCTGTATCATCTCGTTAACGCCCACAATACCAATTGTATAGACGAGTCCGTCGAGATCGACAGCGACAGATCCCCGTTCCTGTGTCTTTGGATCTTTTGGCCTCTGCATCGCAAACGGCATCCTCCCGTTTGCCCTGACAAGCTCCATCCAGCGGCGTTTTATCTTAAAGATAGAGACCGCTGAATCCATCTGTTTCTTTAGTTCGGAGAAGAGCTTCTGGTCATCATGATCGGCACGGTATGCTGCCCGCGGACAGTTCACCGAGATCACCTGCCAGGATCCCATCGAGAAATGTTTACCGTCTGTGAAATTGAGTTTGTCCTCGAATGTGGTGTCATTTGCCGCGGTTGTCGAGAACTGGTAGGCACAGCACTGGTAACATGAGATCCCCTCCCCGGCACCACGGTACGCCGGGAGCTGGTTGTCATAATATGGAGTACCGAACTTCGAGGCGAGTTCAAATGTCATCAGATAGAGCTCACGGTAGGTGGGTATATCCGGGTGGTGTGTATTGAACTCCTCATATTCCTCCATGAAGTCCGGTTCGATGCTGATCTCTGGCTTTGGGAAGTTGAAGGGCTTGCCCCAGTTATCTCCCTCAAGCATGACTTCCATCAGGGTTGCAAAGAGAAGCCGGACTTCACGTTCAAACTCTCCATATGCTCTGAACGGAGCCTGCCTGCCATTCCAGACCTTGCCCTTGAAGACAATCGGTTTGTCACGCCAGAGCTTTGGCACCCCCGGCGAGAGCTGCACTGATGAGAAGACGACCTGGCCACCTCGTGCGACCATCATCTGGGTCATCTCATAGACAAACATCTGCATCAGCTGTTTTATCTCGGTTCTGTCCATCCCCTCGACATAGGGTGCTAAGAAGGTGAGGAAGTTGTAATAGCCCTGCCCTCCGGCAAAGTTTGTCTGTGCGGATCCAAGTGCCTTGACTGCATGAAGGACCGCCACCTCGGCGCGTTTTGCTGGACCAGCTACACTGGCTTTTGTTCCGTTTCCATCCGGCATTAAGCCATAGTAGAAGAAATAGCGGAGATCCCAGTCCTGGCAATTGTGAATAAGGAGGCCGTCCGATGCAAAGAAGGTATGGCTCTCCTCGCTGCCGTCGCCTTCAATGAAGAGATCGTAGACATATCTGCCGGAGGGTGTCCTGGGTTCGATGGCAAGAACGCGTTCAGGCTTATCTGTCCGGTCGATCTTCTGCGTCTGCTGGAGGAAGCGATCGATATGATCCTGCCTCTCATCGAGGAACGAACAGTATCTGGAAAAGATATCGATATTCTTTCTTCCATGAAACTGGATGCGATAGAGTATCCGCCGTTCTGTATCATCATTATACAGCTCGGTGATGTGCACACCTATGCCGAGTGTTGTCAGAAGGAGTGCAAGTTCCTGGCGAAGTGACTCTGATGCTGTTGTATAGTTGATGATACAATCTGACTTTTCAGGACGATAGTACACCGTTCCATCGCCAGTGAAGAGTGCTGAAAGGAAGTCGCGAAGCAATGCGTCATTGGCATGATAGACTATCCAGGGCAGCCGCTTCCTGGTGCTTCCCTCTGGTATTCTGAAGATATGCCGGAAGAGGAGATAGACAATCTTCCCCCCAAAATAGACCTGCTGTGCTCGATTCCTTTGAACATCAATCCCGTAGATCTGTGTTGTATCCGGGGTTGGGAGGGTGATCGTTGCATAGGTATTGAGTGTAGCCTTTACTGATGCCTGTATCGAGGCTGAATGATGGTTTTCCGTGATCGCAAGATTGTACTGTCCGACTTTTGGCGAGGTACTGTAATTACCTTCAGAGACGAAGAATCCAAGCAGCCGCATCAGGTCAGGGGTGATTGGGAGAAGAGCTGGGAGGGCATGTTCACTGCCGGTTGCCCCGACTGTCAAACCTGTCATCTCAACGATTCCATAGTGTTCACACAATGCCCGGAAGTGACGAACGGGCATAATACCTCTTGAATACCACTGCTTCCTGTGTTTTATCCCAAGGGTTCCTGAGATCGCAGTGAAGGATCCTGCCTGCCCTGTCCTGACAATTTCAGAGAAGAGATCTGCTGCCCCCCGCACATATATTCCGGCAAGAAGCTCTTCCGGCACGAAATCAGTGAGTTCACGGATCAGGTTTATCTTATTCACCGGCTCTCCCCTGACCGAATCGGATGCAGTAATTGTGTAGAGGATATCTCCTTCTCTAATCTCATCTGCCTTCCGGATTACCATCCCATCTTCTGTGTGTATCGGGATCCTGTGCTCATGGGTGATAGAGAGCGAGCGGCCGCCTGATGTCTTTATCCTGAGCAGTTCTCCATCATCCGGGACTCTTCGTGTCACCTTATTCACACGTTTCCAGCCTTTGGGCGTAAGAAGAGAGATATCAAGGGGGAAGTGTTCATCCCCGTCTATTGGAATTTCATCGACTCTGGTGCTCCTGATTCGCCCTTCGCTTTTCACGGGGATGACGGTTTTTCCGTCTATACAGAACGGCCTTGTCCCGAAATATTCAAGGTCATGGACATGCATATCACCGGTCAGGTGGAGATCGGCGAGTTCAGGTGGGAGCTGAAGCAGGTACTGCTCTTTGCTGATCTTGTCTGCTTTCTTCTTGTGCGAGGTTTCGGCATTCTCCTGGAGGTTCGAGTTGTCCTTTGCCTCAAAACCTCGCCCGACATCGATCTGATGCGCATCATAGACTGGTGTGCCGACCCGGGTACAGACGTTTCTGTAGTCGACAAGCCCTTCTTCAAGGAGTGTGATGTTCATAATCTCGCGGATAAGAGGGCCTGAAAGGAATGTGAGGCCGAGTTTCTTGATCCGGTTCTCGACACTCTGCGCTATCTGCTCTGCGAGTTCCAGCTCTGCGCCTTCTCTTCCATAGAATGTTTCTACAAGACGGGTTTCACTGAGGATCTGCTGGACAATCTTCTGGCGATCCCATTCCATCATATGGCCAAAGGATGTCCGCACCCTGGGCATCGGGGGCTGAAATGCCCCGTCAAGTGTTGACTGCCGCGTCTCTTTCATGCAGCCTTCACCGTCGGCACATACCTGCAATCGACGCCGATACAGCGCCTTTTTCAAAGATCTCCTGTGAAGTCAGGTATGTCTCGTCTATCTGGAGCACAGGTGCTTCCATCACAAATATGCCATTCATCCGGAGATCGGTTAGTGATTCGGGGTCCTCAAGGCTTCGTTCCATATAGGGGATCGAATTGTCCTGAAGGTATTGTTTGAGTATTTCACAGTTCGGACAGACTTCAAGTGAATAGACAATGATATCGTGAACTTCAGACATGAGGCATACCCCTGTTATTGGTATAGATCTATACCTTACCACTATTCTTATTTATCATCTGATATCTGTTATTCTCCTGACATAACCGGGGTGAAGATATTTCCCTTTCTGTGACGAAACGGTAAACAGGTTAACCGTTATGGTGAGGGCGTTTGTAGCAATCGATCTTGTAGCCTCCCTTCGTGAGGCTTTTTCTCTTGTACAGGAGCCGCTGAAAACGTGTTCCGGGAGGCTTGCAATCGTTGACCCCTCGCTCCTTCACATCACCCTGAAATTCCTTGGAGAAGTGCCTGCCGATCAGGTTCGCGGAGTCGGTGAAGTACTTCATTCTGTAGAATCGTCCCCATTCACCCTCAGAATTTGCGGTATCTCTTCAAACAATCCAAAGCGCCCCCGGGTCATCTGGGCAGTGGTGGAGGATGGGGGGAGAACTGGTGCGCTTGCAAATGAAATCGATGCTGCCCTTGAACCCCTTGGTTTTTCCCGTGAAAAACGTCCATTCCGGCCGCATATTACTCTGGCGCGTGTGAAGGAGTATCACCCGGATATACCGGTTGCTATCGATTCCCTCTCAGATTGGGTTTGTGGAGAGATGGAGGTTGCAGGTTTTGTCCTGAAGAAGAGCACGCTCACCCCCCGTGGCCCAATATATGAGACAATAACAGAGGTGCCTTTATGAGCAGGAGCCCCTTTGAAGAGGATATCCTTTCCCGGGTAAGGCCGACTCCCGAGGAGGTGGAACATCTCCGTACCATTTCGGATCGGATTATTGCGTACCTGATGGAGTGTCATCGGCGTCCTTCCATGGTTGTCGGATCGGTTGCCAGAGGCACATTCGTCCGTGGGGATCGCGATCTCGATATCTTCATGCTCTTCCCCCCGGATCTCCCCCGGGATGATCTGGCGAGGGAGGGGATTGGTCTTGGGCGTGCCGTCGTCGACTACTTCGGGGGGACTGCTGTTGAGAAATATGCAGAGCATCCATACCTGAATGCAAGGATTTTTGATCTTGATATCGATCTTGTTCCCTGCTATCATGTGGTATCTGCCCGTGAGATCCAGAGTGCAGTGGACAGGACGCCGTTTCACACGCGGTACATCATTCCACGGATCGCCGGTTTTGTCGATGATGCCCTCCTGATGAAACAGTTCACAAAAGCCGGGGGCGTATATGGATCAGATCACATGACAGAGGGTTTTTCAGGATATCTTTGCGAACTCCTGGTACTCTACTATGGGGGTTTTAACCAGCTCATCAGTAAAGCAGCTTGTTGGCGGCCGGGAATGGTGATTGATCTGGAAAACCACATGCAACGCTCCTTCAGTGAGCCGCTTGTGGTGGTGGATCCGACCGATCCGAACCGGAATGTCGCCGCTGCCCTCTCACTTGATCAGATGTGCGCTTTTATTGAACTCGCACGAGCTTATGAAAGTGAACCATCTGATGCATTCTTCACAATTCACAGCCCCGTCTCCTTCACAAGAAGCCAGGTCAGGCTGGCACTCGCCGAACGTGGGACCTCCCTGTACACTATCTCATTTCCAACACCCCCTTATGTCCCGGATACCATCGTACCCCAGCTCAGGAAGAGTATGGAAGCGATTAGAGAACTTCTGGAACGCATGGGCTTCTCCGTGAACCGGAACGACTGCTGGATGGGAGAGGATCGATCGGTCATTCTATTTGAGCTCTTCAACGATACCGTTCCCCCTGTTGTCCGGCATATCGGCCCCCCGGTAACAAATGGTGACAATGCGGGACGGTTCATCAGGAAATATGTCGAAAAAAATCCCCTATCAGGTCCCTTTATTGAGAATGGGCGTTATATAGTCGAGATACGCCGTTCCTATACCGAAGCTGTTGCCCTTCTCTCATCCACAATCCTTCTGGATGGATCTCTTGGTAAGCATGTCCGAAAGGCGATGGCAGAGCATGGCTGGGAGGTTGCGCGCGATGCTGACTGTTGGAATGAGGATCTATCGGTATTTCTGGCATCATTCTTTGAGCGATCAAGCCCGGCTGTCCGGATCATGAGGATGGGTGGAGAATAAAATAAACGTGGATAACATTTCTACCCGATTAACACAGCCTTTTAAACAATAGTATTATTCATGTGAATCCCTATTCTCCTGTATGCCCGATACTGGAGCGGTTAAGGCCAAAATCTCAATTCTCTACGTAGATGATGAAGCAGGTCTTCTCCAGATTGGAAAAATATATCTGGAACGGAGTGGTGAATTTGCCGTTACCACCCTTGAGAGTGCACTTGATGCAGTCCGGCTCCTTTCGGAAACATCTTTTGATGCGATCATCTCCGATTACCAGATGCCAGGGTGTGATGGTATCCGCTTCCTCAAATATCTCCGTGAGAATGGGGACAAAACACCTTTTATCATATTCACCGGAAAAGGCCGCGAGGATATCGTCATAGATGCATTGAACAATGGAGCAGATTTTTACCTGCAGAAAGGCGGTGATCCAAAGCCGCAGTTTGCCGAGCTCTCAAATAAGGTACGTTATGCCGTATCAAAGAGGAGGAGCGAAAAGGCACTTCTTGATAGCGAAGAGAGGTACCGTACTGTTGTTGAAGTGCAGACAGAGCTGATCTGCCGTTTTCTCCCGGATGGTACGATCCTCTTTGTGAATGATGCATACTGCCGCACTTTTAATGTGAGCCGGGAGAGCGTTATCGGGAGTCGGTTCAAGCCGAAGATTCATCCCGATGATCTTCGAAAGGTTTCCCTGCTGTATGATTCTCTCATCCCTAAGCATCCGTCCGCCACCATTGATCAACGCACCATCATGGGCAATGGCGAGATCCGCTGGCACCGTTGGAGTACCTATGCACTCTTTGATGAGAGGGGCGCTCTCTCCGAATACCAGGCTGTCGGAAAAGATATCACCGATCTCATTGAGCGGGATATTGAACTTCAAAGAAGAAATGACGAGATTAATGCGGCTTATGAACAATTGACTGCGGCAGAGGAGGAATTGCGCCAGCAGCTTGATGAACTGACTGAAGTACAGTCATCACTCTATGAAAGCAGGCAACAGCTAAGGATTATTCTTGATCATTCATATGACGGAATCATCATCAGTGATTCAGATGGCACAATCATTGATGTAAACCAAACGATGCTCGAGATGTTTGGGATTCCATATGAAGATGCTCTGCGATCTCAAATTTCTGATTTTTTTTCCACCGATACGGGTGGGAATGGATATGATCCCGGCTTGAAAGCGGTATTATCTAAAACCGGTGAGTTAACTGCACTGACTGCCAGGCGTTCTGAGGATGGCACACTCTTTGACGTGGAAGTGTTCCGCTCAAGGATCGTTTTCGAGGGCAGGGAGCTCTATCTGTCAAATGTCCGTGACCTAACCGATAGAAAGCTGGCTGATGAAGCCATCCGTCACCGCATACTGATCGATCAGTCACGGGATGGTATCGTTACCCTGGAGCAGGATGGCAAAGTCTTCGAATCAAACCAGCGGTTTGCCGACATGCTCGGCTATACGCAGGATGAGATCCGGGATCTCTGTGTATGGGACTGGGATTTCCAGTTTGAACCAGAGACATTGCGTAAGATGCTCAGGTCGGTTGATGAGAAAGGCGATCATTTCGAGACCCTTCACCGGAAAAAGGACGGCACTGTCCTTTCAGTTGAGATCAGCACCAATGCTGCTCTCTTCTCAGGAAAGAAGCTTATATTCTGTGTGGTTCGTGATATCTCCGATCGCAAGAGGGCTGAAGAGGCGTTACGCCTGAGCGAGGAGAAATACCGGATGATCGCGGATAATATGACCGAAACAGTGACTGTTCTGGATCTCTCCCTAAAAGCGATCTATGTTTCGCCATCGATTACGGTGCTGCGAGGTTTTTCTGTTGATGAGGCAATGCAGCAGTCATTGGAAGAGATACTGGCACCGGAATCTCTGCAGCTTGCTCTTAGCCGTTTTGAGGAAGAGCTTGCATCTGAGAAAGATAAACCGGCTGATCCGAACCGGGTTATTACCCTTGATCTTGAAGTCCGGAAAAAAGATGGATCAACAATCTGGGTCAACAACAATGCCCGTTTCCTCCGTGATAATAACGGAGGCCTCCAATCGATCCTGGTTGTATCGCGTAATATTACCGAAAAGAAGCTTGCTGAAGATGCACTCCGGAATGCGAACCGGCAGCTCAACCTGATGACAAGCATCACACGCCATGATATTCTGAACCAGCTTATGATTATTGATGGATACCTTTACTTTGCAAAAGCGGAGGCAACCGGAAATGAATCACTGATCCGTCAACTGGAGAGTATTGGGCGTTCATCAGAGAAGATCCAGCGCCAGATAGAGTTTACCCGGGTATATCAGGATATTGGTGTCCATGAGCCGCAATGGCATGATCTGGATCGCATATTGCCACGCACCGATGTGCCGGATGGGGTATCGTTTACATCAGATACCGGGAAGATTACACTCTTTGCTGATCCGATGATTCCACGGGTTTTTGACAATCTCCTTGATAATTCGCTCCGCCATGGCGAGCGCGTCTCCCTGATTCGTCTCTCCTGCAAACAGTCGGATGAAGCCCTCATCATCACCTGGGAGGATGATGGAATAGGAGTTCCTGAGGATGAGAAGATTAAGATCTTTGATCGTGGGTATGGTAAAAATACCGGCTTTGGTCTTTTCCTATCGAAGGAGATTCTGGGAATAACCGGAATTACCATCCGTGAAACCGGTCTCCTTGGAGAGGGTGCCCGGTTTGAAATACGAATTCCAAAAGGTGAATTCAGGATTCCCGCAGTTTCTCAATGTGTATCATAGTATCAACCATCCCCCTTTTATATTAGGATAGTTGACATTCTGGTTCTCATCAGCAGATACGGTCAGGCTTGTAATGTACTGATCCCGATGTGGGAGGCGTGTTCTACGATTTCACATAGTTGGGATTGATAACCTTCATATTGTGATGAATCCATTTCTGGATTGGGAGTGGATTTAAAAGTGGAGAATGGGGTTATTCATGGAGACATCATCGGTTTTCTGCCTGACGCAACACTCGTGATCGACAGGGACGGTATCGTCATTGCATGGAACCGGGCAATGGAGGAACTGACCGGAGTATCTGCCGACTCGATGCTCGGCAAGGGCGACTATGAGTATGCTCTTCCCTTCTATGGGGAGCGGAAACCGATCCTGGCAAACCTGGTCTTCATGCCGGAGGTCGAGATCGAGAGGCGGTATAATAGTGTCGAAAAGATCGGTGATACTCTGGTTGTTGATATCTTCATCCCTTCATTTGGGGCGGATGGGATCTATCTGTGGGCGAAAGCCAGCCCGCTCTATGCTCCGGATGGCGAGATCATCGGTGCAATTGAAACGATCAGGGATATAACTGATCGGAAGCGTGCCGAAGAGGAGATCGCCAGATCCCACCAGAACCTTATAGAGATCATCAATTTTCTGCCTGATGCAACACTCGTGATCGACAGGGATGGTATCGTCATTGCATGGAACCGTGCGATGGAGGGACTGACCGGAGTGTCTGCCGACTCGATGCTCGGCAAGGGCGACTATGAGTATGCTCTTCCCTTCTATGGGGAGCGGAAACCGATCCTGGCAAACCTGGTCTTCATGCCGGAGGTCGAGATCGAGAGGCGGTATAATAGTG